>NZ_JARVSR010000008.1:0-306807 GCF_030209075.1 Pseudomonas sp. lyk4-R2A-10
AGCACGACCTTGCCAAGGTCGGGGTCGCGAGTTCGAGTCTCGTTTCCCGCTCCAAATTCACAAAAACGCCGTTCAGTAATGAGCGGCGTTTTTGTTTGTGCATTTTTTGTCAGGCACTAGAAAAGGACCTCGCGGTCCTTTTTTTGTGGGCCCGCCAATCTGGCGGGCCCGACACGCGATCAGAGCTTCGGCAGCTGCCCGATGCGTCCCATCATTTCGGTGACGATCTGCAGGTCCAGCAGGAACTGGTCAACGGTCTTGAACTCGCCGTCGGTGTGACCGGTGTACTTGACCTCAGGTCGTGCCAGGCCGAACTGCACACCGTTGGGCAGTTCATGCACCGAGGTGGCGCCGGCCGAGGTACCGAATTCGTGTTTCATGCCGAGGTTTTCGGTGGCCACGGCCAGCAGCGCCTTGACCCACTCGCCTTCCGGGTTGCGATACATCGGTTCGGCAATCGAGTAGTCGAAGTTCACCGCGACATGGTTTTTCTTGCTCCAGGCCGCCAGTTTGTCGGCGATTTCGCTCTTGAGCACTTCCGGCGACTTGCCCTTCGGCACGCGCAGGTTGACCGCGAGTTTGAAGGTTTTGTCGTCCATGCCGACGTAGGTCAGGGAGGTGGTCAGCGGGCCCATGAAGTCATCGGCGAAACCGACGCCCAGCTTGCCGCCCTTGTAATCCAAGCCCCAGTTGTCGGCGGCGTAGTGCGCAGCGTCGGTGATGTGGTTGTGCTTGAAGGCGATCTTGCCGTCCACGCTATGGATGAAGTCGAGCATGCGGGCGACCGGGTTGACGCCGGACTCTGGCTCGGACGAGTGCGCGGAAACACCGGTGACGCTGAGTTTGACGTCTTTGCCATCGACCTTGGCGTTCACTTCGAAATCGCCGCCATTGCGCTTGGCGTATTCGGTGCCGGCCTTTTGCAGGCTGGCCGCCAGGTCGGCGGGTTTGTCGGTCACCAGCGTGACGACCGAAACCGAAGGGATCTGGTTGGTCGCCAGGCCACCGGTCATCGAGGTGATTTCCGCGCCTTTGCCCTCGGCGTTGCGCTTGGCGAACTTGGCCATGACGGTGCCGTAACCTTTTTCCGCGATCACTACGGGATAGCCGCCGTCCAGTGCCAGGTTGTACTCGGGCGTCGGGTTGCGTTCGAAGTAGTAGGGAATCGCGTCACCGGTGGTTTCTTCGGTGGTGTCCACCAGCAGTTTGAAATTGCGCGCCAGTGGCAGCTTCTCTTCCTTGATCACCTTCATGGCGTACAGCGTCACAACGATGCCGTTTTTATCGTCCTCGGTGCCGCGGCCGTACATGCGGTCGCCGATCAGCGTGACCTTGAACGGGTCGAGTTTGGTGCCGTCCTTCAGCACCCAGTTTTCCGGCGTTACCGGCACCACGTCGGCGTGAGCATGGATGCCGACGACGTCTTTGCCGTTGCCGTCGAGGGAGATTTCGTAAACGCGGTTGTCGATGTTGCGATACTTCAAGCCGAAAGACTCGGCCAGATCCTTGATCTTGCCGGCGATCTTGATGAATTCGGGATTGTTGTGCTGATCGACACCGTCCTTGCGGAAGGTTGGGATTTCCACCAGTTCACGCAGGGTTTCCAAAGCGGCTTTGCCGTACTTCACGCGAGTGTAGAGGCCGAGCAGGCGATGGATTTCGTTCTGCTGTTCGGCGGTCAGCGTCTTGTTGTCGAGGAAAGCGCTGATGGCTGGGCGCAGTTCGTCGGCCTTGCTCAGGTCGTTCTTGGCCAGATCACCGAGAAACGCTCTGAAGTCACTGACCTTTGCCTCATTGAATGTCTTGAGGATGGTCGCGCTCTGCTGCTCGGTAAGGTTCGCGTGGGCTGGCAGTGTCACGGACGAAAGGCTGGCCAGGATCAGCGTCGACGCGGCCAGTTGCTTGAGTGAAAAGTCCATTGCTATGGGCATTCCTTTGCAGGCAGTGAGTAGGAAGTGTCTGATCGATGCGTCAGACGGTTTCGCAAACTAACACCACCCGCAAGTGATAGGGGAGCCCCCGAAGTGGGATGCGTCGCACAGAAATGCAAAAGCGGCGCAGAATCGAAAAAAGCCCGTCCGGTCTGTCTGGATCGGGCTTCTCCGATCAACCTGCTTACATCGACAACACCAGGCGCCCGGCAAACAGGATCAGAATCACCCCCATGCTGCGCTCGAACCAGTGGCCCATGCGCATGAACAGCACGCGCACTTTGCTGCTGGAAAAGAACAGCGCGACGATCACGAACCACAACGCATTCACCCCGCACATCCACAACCCGTACAGCGCCTGAATTTGCAGCGGCGTGCTGGCGCTGATGATCGTGGTGAATATCGCCAGGAAAAACAGCGTGGCCTTGGGGTTGGTGGCGTTGGTCAGGAAACCGGTGGAGAACGCCTTGAACAGCGATTGCTCGACCAGCGGATCGTCGCTGGTTTTTTCGCCTTCCAGTGCCGTCTTGGGTTTGCTGCGGATCAGGCTGACGCCCAGGTAAAGAATGTAAGCGCCGCCGATCACTTTGGCGACGGTCAGCAGCCAGGGCGTGGTGTGCATCAAGGCACCGACGCCCAGCAGGGTGTACAGCACGTGCACGGAAATTCCCGCGCCGATACCCAATGCCGTGCAGATGCCGACCAGTCGGCCGAAGCGCACACTCTGGCGTATGGTCACGGCGAAGTCCGGTCCGGGAGCGACCACGGCCAGAAAGTGGATGGTGGCCAGCGCCAGAAACTCGCCTAGGTAATTCGATGTCATTTCAGCTCCAGAAAGTCAGGGGTGAAGCATTGCCGCGATAGCCGACAAAAAACGAAAGGCTCAAGCGCGGATCGGCCACGCCCGGTGTGACCGAGTGCATGCGACGCGAATTGAACATGATGAAATCCCCCGGTTCCGGGCGTACTTCGAGGGCGGGAGGGCCGAGCAGCGCCGGGTCGATGCCGTAGCTGTCGCCGCGCATTTCGTCGAAGCGGTCCGGGGAAATGTCGTCTTCCCACATCTGCAATGCGCCGCCTTCGGTTGGCATGTTGAGGTAGACGTTGCAGGCGAACTGCGCCTCTAGGCTGCGGGCCTGAAAACTCTCCGGGGCGTCCTTGGCGAAGATGTCGTGATGGGCGAGGAAGCACACCCCCGGTTTCACTACCCGGGACAGGCCGACGTACATCTTGCGACCGTAGAGGTTTTCCAGGTGGGCACCCGCCGGCCAGGATTCGTCGAGCATGCAACGCAGGGTGTCGACCGGTGACGAATAGGGCGCGCAGCGGTTGCGCAGTTCGGCGATGTTGCTGGTGGCGCGCTCGAAGTAGTCTTCGATCAGCAGCGGCTGGTTTTCCGCCTCGTAGAACGCCATGCCGATGCGACCGATGCTGGGCGCGTTGATGTAGCCCTCGAAGCCGGGCGCGAGGATCTTGTCGCCAATCTGGATCGCCTGCGCCTGGGGCAGAAAGCCCTTGACGCGGATGGCGAGGACTTCTTCGTTGGCCAGTTTTTTTATGCACGTCTCATCGAGACGCTCGACGTCAAGCATCATGGTTTCAGGTCCATCTATCGAATAGTCAACGGAACCGGCGAACGCGGTTCCCCCGGCGTCGGACGCTGCATCTGGCAGCGCCCGAAATCCTCAATCCACGCTGTAGTGGACGGACAACGTGCCTTTCTTCTGCGAAAGGGACGCGATCGTGACTGTGCCCAGATCCTTCAGGCTGCGTACATGGGTGCCACCGCAGCCATAGGCTGGCAGTTCACCGAAACCGATTTCCCGTGCGCCTTCGCGCAGGGACGTCAGGCGTGGCAGATCGTGTTCGATCCATTGCCCGATGCCGTATTGAACGACTTGTGCATCGACTTCCTGAGCCGAATCTCCGGGCTTGAATTGCACCCGGCCCTCGTCCGGCCAGTGATGGGCCTTGATCGGCATCCAGCCCATGGCCTGGACAAAGTGGCCGATCAAATGCCCGGCAGAGTGCATGCGGGTGTTGAAGCGGCGGCGTGCTTCGTCGACGCGAATCTGGGTCATGCCCAGTGGCACCGGTTGATCGACGAAATGAATGATCCGGTCCGGTTCCTGAACGACGCGCAGAACCTGGCTGTCGCCAATCCAGCCGGTATCACAGGGTTGGCCACCGCCCTGGGGATGAAAAAGTGTGGCGCGCAACACAACGGCGAATTCGTTCTCTTGGGGCGTGCAGTCGAGGACTTCCACATTGGCCTTGAGGTCATCACTATGGAAAAAGAGGCGAAGCGTCATATTCCATGCCCTTATTAAAGTTTCTTTTTTAATTATATGAATCGTGCAATAACGTGATAATCCGTTCAAACATCAAAGGACTGTTGCGCTGTGAGCATAAATCTTCCACTGCCGCTGCTCGGTGAAATGGCGATTTTCGTCAAGGTCGTAGAGACCGGAAGCTTCTCCGAAGCCGCTCGCCAATTGGGCTCATCGCCATCGGCAGTCAGCCGCAGCATTTCCCGGCTGGAGAAGGCGCTGGCCACGCGGCTGCTGCAACGCACCACGCGCAAACTGCGCTTGAGCGATGGCGGGGAAGAGGTGTTCAAACGCTGTCAGGAAATGGTCAGCGCGGCGAAGTCGGTGATGGAGATCAGCGGCCAGTTCACCCACGAAGCCGAGGGGCTGGTGCGGGTCAGCGTGCCGAAAGCGGTTGGGCGCTTCGTGATTCATCCGCACATGCCGGAGTTTCTGCGGCGCTATCCGAAGGTCGACGTGGAGCTGTTGCTGGAGGACCGCCAGGTCGATCTTATCGACGACCATGTCGACCTGGCCATTCGCATCACGGACCGTCCACCGGCTGGACTGGTGGGACGACAACTGTTGACCATCGACCATTTGCTCTGCGCGACGCCGCAGTATCTGGCCGAACACGGGACGCCGACTCATCCCCATGACTTGCTTAACCACAGTTGCATTTACCTGGGCGAAACCCCGAGCGATGCGCGCTGGAAATTCAAGAAAGGCACGAAAGCCGTCACTGTCGGCGTGCGCGGGCGGTATGCCGCCAATCACACCGGCGTGCGTCTGGGTGCGGTGTTGCAGCACATCGGTATCGGCAGCCTGCCGTATTTCACCGCGCGTTATGCGCTTGAGCAGGGGCTGATCGTGCAGGTGCTGCCGGAATGGACATTCCTGGCCTCGTACCACGGCGGATTGTGGTTGCTGCACTCGCCGACGCGCTATCTGCCGCCGAAGCTGCGGGTGTTCATTGACTATCTGGTGGAGTGCCTGGAGAAAGAGCCGACCCTGAGCAAACCGGGAAAGTCTGGCGGTGCAAAACCGTTGGCCGAGTACGAATTGCCCGAGAGTGAAGGGTTGCTTTGACCTGATAAAAAAAGGCCCGCATGGATCACCGTGCGGGCCTTTTTTTATCGGGCGAAAATCAGTGCTTGCTGTCCTGGGCGGACATCGCCAGCAGCTGTTTTTCCTGGTTCCAGTCGAACGGCTCGTCGTTCTGTTCGGCTTCGTAGCGGCGTTCTTCCAGCGCCTGATACATGTCGATTTCTTCGTCGGACAGGTAATGCAGGCAGTCGCCGGCGAAGAACCACAGCAGATCCCGCGGGATCAGGTGGGCAATTTGCGGGTAACGGGTAATCACTTGAGTCAGGATGTCCTGGCCCAGGTATTGGCTTTCGATCGGCTCGATCGGCAGGGATGCCAGCAGTTCGTCGAAACGCTCCAGGAACAGGGCATGGCTTTCTTCGGGAACCTGATCGGCCTCACCTACGGCGACCAGGATACTGCGCAGGTGGTCGAGCAAAACCAGATGATCGGCAACGACGTTGGACACGAGATAAGTCCTCAAGAGCAAAACGGGCGCGGGAGTATAAAGCCCCTGCGCCCGTTTTTCACTGATTGAAGGGATCAGCGGATTTTGCCGTCCGCCGGTTTCAGTTGCTCCTTGTCGAAATCATCGACATCGATCACCTTGCGCCGCGCCGCTTCGGCATCACGCAGGGTCTGGGCTTCCACGGCCTGCAACACCCCGGCCTCCAGTGCGGCATCGATGGCGTGTTCGCCGGCAACCGGTTTGACCTGACCGCTCTTGAGCGACGTGTGCAGCTTTTTGTGCAGCGGTTGCGCAGCGTTCAACTGATCGCAGGCGTGTTGCAGAGCACCGACCGCATCGTCGGCCGATTGCGGGCGATAGCAGCCGGCAAGCAGTTCTTCCAGCGCCGGATCGCCCTTGGCCCGGCCGATGACCGCAGCCACTTCGGCGCCGAGTCTGTCCGACGGGCCTTTGTGACGGCGACCGAACGGGAACACGATCACGCGCAGCAGGCAGCCAAAGACTCGGTTCGGGAAGTTGGTCAGCAGTTCATCCAGCGCTTTTTCCGACTGGCCGAGGCTTTCTTCCATGGCCCATCGGAACAGCGGTTCCATGTACGCCGGGGAATCGAGGTCGTGGTAACGCTTGAGCGCCGCCGAGGCCAGATACAGGTTGCTCAGCACATCACCTAGACGCGCCGACAAACGCTCGCGCCGTTTCAGCTCGCCACCCAGCAGCATCATGCTCAGGTCGGCGAGCATGGCAAACGCGGCAGCCTGACGGTTGAGAGCGCGGAAGTAACCTTGGCTGAGCTTGTCTCCCGGTGCATGTTCGAAATGACCGAAGCCGAGGTTCAGCATCAGCGTGCTGGCGGCGTTGCTCACGGCAAATCCGATGTGCTTGAGCAGCAGGCCATCGAATTCCTTGAGCGCCTGGTCCTTGTCCTCGCGTCCGGCGAGGGCCATTTCCTTGAGCACGAACGGATGGCAGCGGATGGCGCCCTGGCCGAAGATCATCAGGTTGCGCGAAAGAATGTTCGCGCCTTCCACGGTGATGAAGATCGGCGCGCCGTTCCAGCTGCGGCCCAGGTAGTTGTTCGGGCCCATGATGATCGCCTTGCCGCCGTGCACGTCCATGGCGTGGCTGATGCACTCGCGACCGCGTTCGGTGAGGTGATATTTGAGGATCGCCGACAGCACAGAAGGTTTCTCGCCCAGATCCACCGCATTGGCAGTCAGCATCCGTGCGGCGTCCATCATCCAGGCGTTGCCGCCGATCCGCGCCATGGCTTCCTGAATGCCTTCGAACGCTGACAGTGGCACGTTGAACTGCTCGCGAATCTGCGCGTATTGCCCGGTCACCAGACTGGTGAACTTGGCCGCGCCGGTACCCACTGCCGGCAGCGAGATCGAACGCCCGACCGACAGGCAGTTCATCAGCATCATCCAGCCTTTGCCGAGCATGTCCTGGCCGCCGATGAGGTAGTCCAGCGGGATGAACACGTCCTTGCCGGAGTTGGGGCCGTTCATGAACGCGGCGCCCAGCGGCAGGTGGCGGCGACCGATTTCCACGCCGGGAGTATCGGTCGGGATCAGCGCGAGGCTGATGCCGAGGTCTTCTTTGTCGCCGAGCAGGTGATCCGGGTCATAGGCCTTGAAGGCCAGGCCGAGCAAGGTCGCGACCGGGCCGAGGGTGATGTAGCGTTTTTCCCAGTTCAGGCGCAGGCCGAGGGTTTCCTGGCCTTCCCATACGCCTTTGCAGATGATCCCGGTGTCGGGCATGGCGCCCGCGTCTGAACCGGCGAGCGGGCCGGTCAGCGCAAAGCACGGAATATCGTCGCCCCGGGCCAGCCGTGGCAGGTAATGATTGCGTTGTTCGTCGGTGCCGTAATGCAGCAGCAGTTCGGCCGGGCCGAGGGAGTTGGGCACCATCACGGTGGAGGCGAGGTCGCCGCTGCGGGTCGCCAGTTTCATCGCCACCTGGGAGTGGGCGTAGGCGGAAAAACCCTTGCCGCCGAACTCCTTGGGAATGATCAGGGCGAAGAAACCGTGTTCCTTGATGTGGGTCCAGGCTTCGGCCGGCAAGTCCATCGACTGGCCGATCTGCCAGTCGGTGACCATCGCGCAGAGTTCTTCGGTCGGGCCGTCGATGAACGCCTGTTCCTCTTCGCTCAGTTGCACCTTGGGATAGGACAGCAGCTTGTCCCAGTCCGGGCGGCCGCTGAACAGTTCGCCGTCCCACCACACCGTGCCGGCGTCGATCGCGTCGCGTTCGGTCTGCGACATCGGTGGCAGGGTTTTCTGGAACCAGCTGAACAGCGGCGCGGTAAAGTGTTTGCGGCGCAGGTCAGGCAACAGCAGCGGGACGGCCACCAGGGCCAGCACGACCCAGAAAATCAGCAGCAACCAGCCCGGTGCGTGGCTGAAAATCCCCATCGCCAACAGGTAAGCGGCGACGATACCCAGTGCCGGCAGCGGGGCGATGCGCCGGTGGGCCAGATACGCCACGCCGACGATCAGAACCAGTATCCACAACAACAGCATATTTAATCCTCCGTGAACCAGGGCGAACCGACCCTCCAGAGCTTAGACGGCATCTGCAAAACGGGGCGGTCAGAGCAAGGTGATTGAAATCGTGGGAAACCCCGGATGTCTTTTGTAGGTTCGGTGGGCAACACGCGTGGGAAATCGTTCGCAGCTTCCGCGTCTTTACGTGCATGTTTGGCCGAAACGTCGTTATCTCTGTGCTGAACCTCTCGCTAGACTCGGGGCTCAATCAGGAGAATGTCGTCATGCACGAGTATCTGAGCCCCGGCCGCTTCATCGATAGTGACCACCCCTCGGTGGTGGAGTTCGCCGAGCAGCACCGTGGTGCCAGTCGCGATCCGCTCGCGCAGGCGATCAGTCTTTATTACGCGGTGCGCGAGGCGGTGCGTTACAACATGTACACCTTCAGCCGCGACCCGCAGACCTTGCGCGGCAGCTACGCGCTGGCGGCGGGTGAGAGTTATTGCGTGCCCAAGGCCACGTTGCTCGCCGGTTGCGCGCGCCATTGCGGGATCCCCGCGCGCATCGGCCTGGCGGATGTGAAAAATCATCTGTCGACGCCGCGTCTGCTTGAACTGCTGAGAAGCGAAGTGTTCGCCATGCATGGTTATACCGAGCTTTTTCTCAATGATCGCTGGGTCAAAGCCACACCCGCGTTCAACCAGAAGCTCTGCGAAATGTTCAACGTTGCACCGCTGGAATTCGACGGCATGAACGACAGCGTTTTCCACCCGTACAACAGCGATGGCGCGCTGCTGATGGAGTACCTCGTCGATCACGGCCAGTTCGCTGATGTACCGGAATCTTTTTTCTTCGAGCATCTGCAGAAATGTTATCCGCACCTGTTCAACGATCAGCAGACGCCCCTGTCCAGTGACATGCGTGGTGATGTCGGCCGCTTCTGATCCGGCGTATGCTGCCTGCCCATTTACTGGAAAAGAGGCGGACATGCTGAAGATCTGGGGTCGCAAGAATTCGTCGAATGTCAGAAAACCGTTGTGGGCGGCCGAAGAGCTCGGGCTGGCCTACGAGGCCATCGATGCCGGTGGCGCGTTTGGTGTGGTCGACACGCCGGAGTATCGGGCGATGAACCCGAACGGGCGGGTGCCGGTGATTCAGGACGACGGTTTCGTGTTGTGGGAATCGAATGCCATCGTGCGTTACCTGCTGGCAAAACATGCGGCCGATACCTCGTGGTACCCGGCGGATCCGCAGACCCGCGCCACCGCCGACAAGTGGATGGACTGGACGACTTCCAGTTTCGCAGGGCCGTTTCGCACGGTGTTCTGGGGCGTTTTGCGTACCCCGGCAGACAAGCAGGACTGGCCGGCAATCCATGCGGCGATCAAGGAGTGCGACAGCTTGCTGGCGATGGCCGATCAGGCGCTGAAGCACCAGCCTTATCTGTCCGGGAGTGAAATCGGCATGGGCGATATCCCGCTCGGCAGTTTCATTTATGCCTGGTTCGAGATGCCGATCGAACGCGCGCCACAGCCCAATCTCGAAGCCTGGTACGCGCGGTTGAAGCAGCGTCCGGCGTATCAGAAAGCCGTCATGACCGCGTTGACTTAATACCTACTATCGACACACTTGACTGTACTTGTGCGGCGACGGCAAGCACCATTGCGCTCGAGCGCTGCGGTTGTCTTCCTCGCCGCCGGCTTTTTATCAGTCCTTTTTTCCTTACTGGGTGCGTAAATCCGATATGAGTTCCGCTCTGTCCATCCGGCAGCTAACCAAAACCTACGGCAACGGGTTCCAGGCCTTGAGTGGTATCGATCTGGACGTCGCCGAAGGTGACTTCTTCGCATTGCTCGGCCCCAACGGCGCCGGCAAATCCACGACCATCGGCATTCTCTCGACCCTGGTCAACAAGACCAGCGGCACCGTGAACATCTTCGGCCACGACCTGGACAAGAACCCGGCGGCGCTCAAGCGCTCCATCGGCGTGGTGCCCCAGGAGTTCAACTTCAACCAGTTCGAAAAGACTTTCGACATCGTCGTGACCCAGGCCGGTTACTACGGCATTCCGGCAAGGATCGCCAAGGAGCGCGCCGAGCAATACCTGACCCAGCTCGGCCTGTGGGACAAGCGCGATGTGCCGTCACGTTCGCTGTCCGGCGGCATGAAGCGTCGCTTGATGATCGCGCGGGCGCTGGTGCATGAACCGCGTCTGCTGATCCTCGACGAGCCGACTGCCGGCGTCGACATCGAACTGCGTCGCTCGATGTGGACGTTCCTCACCGAACTGAACCAGAAAGGCATCACCATCATCCTCACCACGCACTATCTGGAAGAGGCTGAGCAGTTGTGCCGCAACATCGGCATCATCGACCACGGCACCATTGTCGAGAACACCAGCATGCGTCAGCTGCTCGGTCAGTTGCATGTGGAGACCTTCCTGCTGGACCTGAAGAACGACCTGAGCGCCGCGCCGCAACTGGCGGGTTATCCAGCGCGTCTGCTGGACGGCCACACCCTGGAAGTCCAGGTCGACAAGTCCGTGGGCATTACCGCGCTGTTCGGCCAACTGGCCCTGCAGAATATCGAAGTGCTGAGCCTGCGCAATAAAACCAATCGCCTCGAGGAGCTGTTCGTGTCCCTGGTGGAGAAAAATCTGTCGAAGGTGGCGGTATGAGTTCCGAGCTGCGCCCCAACCTCGTTGCCCTCAACACCATCGTTTACCGCGAAGTCAGACGCTTCACCCGGATCTGGCCGCAGACCCTGCTGCCGCCGGCGATCACCATGGTTTTGTACTTCGTGATCTTCGGTAACCTGATCGGCCGGCAGATCGGCGACATGGGTGGCTTCACCTACATGGAGTACATCGTGCCGGGTCTGATCATGATGTCGGTGATCACCAACTCCTACGGCAACGTGGTGTCGAGCTTCTTCGGCAGCAAGTTCCAGCGCTCCATCGAAGAACTGATGGTGTCGCCGGTGTCGCCGCACACGATCCTGATCGGTTACACGATCGGTGGCGTCTTGCGAGGCCTGATGGTGGGTGTGATCGTGACGATTCTGTCGTTGTTCTTCACCCATTTGCAGGTACACCACCTCGGTGTCACGGTGCTGGTGGTGGTGCTGACGGCAACGATCTTCTCATTGCTGGGTTTCATCAACGCGGTGTTTGCGCGCAACTTCGATGACATCTCGATCATCCCGACCTTCGTGCTGACCCCGCTGACCTACCTCGGTGGCGTGTTCTATTCGATCACCTTGCTGCCGCCGTTCTGGCAGACCGTGTCGCTGGCCAACCCGGTGCTGCATATGGTCAACGCCTTCCGTTACGGCATCCTCGGTGTGTCGGACATTCGCATCGGTATCGCGATCACCTTCATGCTGGTGGCGACCGTGGTGCTGTATTTCGGTTGTGCGCGGCTGCTGGTGAGCGGGCGCGGAATGCGCACCTGATCCCTTCGATGTTGCAATGAAAAACGGCCTCCCACAGTGGAGGCCGTTTTGCGTTCAGGACTGACGACTTTTCTTGCGCCGCGCCCATTGCCGGGCCACCCACCAGCGCCAGTACATCATCACCAGACAGTAGGCGAGGGCGCCCAGTGCCAGCCCGACCACCACCGAACCCAGCAGGAACGGTTGCCACACGGTCGAGAGCTCGCCGCTGATCCATTCCCAGGTCAATTCGTCTGGGAGCGTGCGGGCGGGCACATCCATCAGCCAGGCCCCGGCCTGATACGTGCAGAAGAACACCGCCGGCATGGTGATCGGATTGGTCAGCCAGACCAGACTGACGGCAATCGGCATGTTGCCGCGCACCATGATCGCGAGGACGGCGGCCACCAGCATTTGCGCGGGAATCGGCAGGAACGCGGCGAACAGGCCAACGGCCATGGCGCGGGCCACCGAGTGACGGTTGAGGTGCCAGAGGTTCGGGTCATGCAGCAACGTACCGAGAAAGCGTAAGGATTTGTGTTCCCTGATGCTCGTCGGGTCGGGCATGTAACGTTTGAATAAGCGCCGGGGCATAAGGCTTCTCGGTCGGTTAAGGCGGCAAGTATGTCTGGATTCTACGAACCGCCCATTCAGACTTTGTGACAATTGATAACGACGCCCTTGCCCCGCAACCGCTATGCCTGAGGGTGGGACTCTCAAGGACGGGCTTATGCGCACAGGGATGATGGCGCTGGCGGTCGGTCTGCTGGCTCCGGTTTTTTTACCGGCCTTGCCGCCGGTCGGGTTATTGCTGCTGTTGCCGTGGGTGGCGCTGATGCTGCTGCCGTTTCGCAGCTATCCACTGGCTTTTTTACTGCTTGGATTCACATGGGCGAGTTTCAACGCGCAGTTGGCGTTGAATGATCGACTGCCTTCCCGGCTGGATGGAGAAACACGCTGGGTGGAAGGACGGGTCGTCGGCTTGCCGCAGAATGCCGAGGGCGTCGTGCGCTTCGAACTGGCCGATGCGCGCTCGCGTCACGAGAAACTGCCGTCGCTGATGCGTCTGGCGTGGTACGCCGGGCCTGAGATCAAAAGTGGCGAACGCTGGCGACTGGCGGTCAAGCTCAAGCGTCCCGGCGGCCTGCTCAATCCGGATGCGTTCGATTACGAAGCCTGGCTGCTGGCGCAGCGCATCGGTGCCACCGGGACGGTGAAAGATGGCCAGCGTCTGGCGCCGGCGCAGTGGGCCTGGCGCGACAGTATTCGCCAGCGCCTGCTTGCGGTGGATGCCCAGGGACGTAACGGCGCCCTGGCTGCGTTGGTCCTCGGTGATGGTTCGGGTCTCGGCCGCGAAGACTGGCAGATATTGCAGGACACCGGCACCGTGCATCTGCTGGTGATTTCCGGTCAGCACATCGGGCTGTTGGCTGCGTTGATGTATGCGCTGGTCGTCGGGCTGGCGCGGGTCGGGATCTGGCCGTTGCGTTGGCCCTGGCTGCCCTGGGCGTGTGGTCTGGCGTTCGCGGCGGCGCTGGGTTACGGACTGCTGGCCGGGTTCGACGTGCCGGTACGGCGAGCCTGCGTGATGGTTGCGCTGGTGCTGTTGTGGCGTTTGCGCTTCCGCCACCTCGGTGCATGGTGGCCATTGCTGTTGGCGTTCGACGGCGTGTTGCTGATGGATCCGCTGGCCAGCCTGCGCCCGGGGTTGTGGCTGTCGTTCGTGGCGGTGGCTGTGTTGATCTTCACCTTCGGCGGCCGTCTGGGGCCGTGGCGCTGGTGGCAGACCTGGACGCGCGCGCAGTGGCTGATCGCGATTGGTTTGTGCCCGGTGCTGCTGGCGCTGAGCCTGCCGATCAGTCTCAGCGGGCCGCTGGCCAATCTGCTGGCGGTGCCATGCGTCAGTTTTGCGGTGCTGCCGCCAGCGTTGCTGGGCACATTGCTGCTGCCGATCCCTTATGTCGGGGAAGGGCTGCTGTGGCTGGCGGGCGGACTGATCGATGGATTGTTCCGGGCGCTGGCCCTGATTGCCGGACGCTGGCCGGCGTGGGTTGCAGAATCGATGCCGGGCTGGATCGTGGCGCTGGGTTGCATCGGTGCAGTGCTGTTATTGCTGCCCCGGGGCGTTCCTTTGCGCCCGCTGGGCTGGCCGTTGCTGCTGGTGCTGGCATTTCCGCCCCGGGAGCGACTGGCCGAAGGCGTGGCGGATGTCTGGCAGCTTGATGTTGGCCAAGGGCTGGCGATTCTGATCCGCACGCGCCATCACGCCTTGCTGTACGACAGCGGCCCGCGCTTCGGCGATTTCGATGTCGGCGAGCGGGTGGTGTTGCCAGCCCTGCACAAGTTGGGCGTCGAGCGACTCGACCTGATGCTGCTCAGCCATGCCGATGCCGATCACGCGGGTGGCGCACTCGCCGTAGCGAAAGGATTGCCGGTCAGTCGGGTCATCAGCGGCGATCCGTCGGGGCTAGCCGAAGCGCTGAACGCCGAGGCTTGTGAAAGTGGTCGGCAATGGCAGTGGGACGGCGTGGCCTTTCATCTATGGCAGTGGACCGACGCCCATGACAGCAACCAGCGTTCCTGCGTGTTGCAGATCGAAGCCAATGGCGAACGGTTGCTGCTGAGCGGTGACATCGACAGCGCCGCCGAACGGGACCTGCTCAACAGCGCACTGGCAGTTCATACCCAATGGCTACAAGCCCCCCACCATGGCAGCCGCAGTTCTTCGTCGATGGCCTTGCTCAAGGCTTTGCAGCCACAGGCCGTGCTGATTTCCCGAGGGCAGGGCAATTCGTTCGGCCACCCGCACCCGACGGTCATCGCCCGCTACCGCAAACAGGGCATACAAATCCATGACAGCGCCGAGCAGGGTGCCATTCATCTGCAACTGGGGCGGTTTCAGCCGGCCCGGTCGATGCGTCAACAACGCCGGTTCTGGCGCGACCCGCCGTTGCCGGGGGCGGAGTACCGTTGAGCACGGTCGTCGGGGCGACGAGTCTTTATCGCGAACCGGTATGGTAAAGTGGCGCACTTTTTCGAGGGGGCTGTCACTGTGTGGGAATTGGTCAAATCCGGCGGCTGGATGATGTTGCCGATCATTCTGAGTTCCATCGCCGCCATGGCGATCGTCGCCGAGCGCCTGTGGACCCTGCGCGCCAGTCGCGTCACCCCGGAGCATCTGCTGGGTCAGGTCTGGGTCTGGATCAAGGACAAGCAGCTCAACAAGGAAAAACTCAAGGAATTGCGCGCCAACTCGCCGCTGGGTGAAATCCTCGCCGCGGGCCTCGCCAACTCCAAGCATGGTCGAGAGATCATGAAAGAGTGCATTGAAGAAGCCGCCGCCCGGGTCATCCACGAGCTGGAACGCTACGTCAACGCGCTGGGCACCATCGCTGCCATGTCGCCGCTGCTGGGTCTGCTGGGTACGGTGCTGGGCATGATCGACATCTTCAGTGCCTTCACCGGCGCCGGCATGACCACCAACGCTTCGGTCCTGGCCGGCGGTATTTCCAAGGCCCTGATCACCACCGCAGCGGGCCTGATGGTCGGTATTCCGGCGGTGTTCTTCCACCGTTTCCTGCAACGCCGCATCGATGAACTGGTGGTGGGCATGGAACAGGAAGCGATCAAACTGGTGGAAGTGGTGCAGGGCGACCGTGACGTCGATCTGGCCGGGGGCAAAGCGTGAAATTCCGTCGCAAGCCCCGGGAAACCATCGACATCAACCTCGCGTCGCTGATTGACGTGGTGTTCATCCTGTTGCTGTTTTTCGTCGTGACCACCACCTTCACCCGCGAAACCCAGTTGCGCGTCGATCTGCCGGAAGCGGTCAGCGGTTCGCCGGCCGAGGATCAGCAGGTCAAGCAACTGGACGTGGCCATCAGCGCCGAAGGCGTGTTCTCGGTGAACAACAAGATTCTGCCGAAGAACGATCTGGCGACCCTGATGGAAGCCATGCAGAAAGAAGCCAACGGCGACACCAACATGCCGTTGTCAATCAGTGCTGACGGCAAGACTCAGCACCAATCCGTGATCACCGCCATGGACGCGGCCGGCAAGCTCGGTTTCAGCCATCTGCGCATGACCACGGTCGAGGCGGCGCCCAAATCCTGATGGCCATGTCCGATCGTCTGCTCGCCGCGTGGTACCAAGGGCACCCGGCCCTGACGCTGTTGCGGCCGCTGGAGTGGCTGTACCGCCGCGTCGTGGCCGGCAAGCGTCAGCGTTTTCTCGACGGCGAAGGTGAGATCTATCAGTCACCGGTGCCGGTGATCGTGGTTGGCAATATCACCGTTGGCGGCACCGGCAAGACGCCGATGATCCTGTGGTTGATCGAGCACTGCCGACGCCACGGGCTGCGGGTCGGTGTGGTCAGTCGTGGTTACGGCGCCAAACCGGCGCAACTGCCATGGCGAGTCCAAGCCGATCAGACTGCCGACATCGCCGGCGACGAACCACTGCTGATCGTGCAGCGCACCGGCGTACCGCTGATGATCGACCCCGATCGCAGCGCCGCCGTCAGAGCCCTGCTGGACAGCGAGCCGCTGGACCTGATCCTGTCCGATGACGGCATGCAGCATTACCGCCTCGCGCGGGATCTGGAACTGGTGCTGATCGACGCCGCCCGAGGGCTTGGCAACCGGCGCTGTCTGCCCGCCGGCCCCCTGCGCGAACCGGCAGAGCGCCTGCAAAGCGTTGACGGTGTGCTGTTCAACGGCGCCCTTGAGGACCGCGACGGCGGATTCGCTTTCCGCCTCAAGCCGTCGGCGCTGGTCAATCTGCGCAGCGGCGAACGCCGGCCGCTCGATCATTTTCCGCCCGGTCAGGCCGTGCACGCGGTAGCCGGGATCGGCAATCCGCAACGTTTCTTCAATACCCTCGAAGCGCTAGACTGGCGGCCTGTGCCCCACGCGTTTGCCGACCACGCCGAATACAGCGTGCAGGCCTTGAGTTTCACGCCGTCATTGCCAGTGGTGATGACTGAGAAGGACGCGGTGAAGTGCCGTGCCTTCGCCGCCGACGACTGGTGGTATCTGACGGTCGATGCCGTGCCGTCGCCGGCCTTCGTGGCCTGGTTCGACACGCAGTTGATGCGCCTGTTGCCGGATCGTCTTTTGCCTTAATCCGTTTTTATCCAGGGAATGTTCATGGACACCAAATTGCTCGATATCCTCGCCTGCCCGGTCTGCAAAGGCCCGCTCAAACTCAGCGCCGACAAGACCGAACTGATCAGCAAGGGCGCCGGTCTGGCGTACCCGATCCGCGACGGCATCCCGGTCATGCTGGAAAGCGAAGCCCGTACCCTGACCACCGACGAGCGTCTGGATAAATGACCACCGCCTTCACCGTTGTCATCCCGTCGCGTTACGCCTCGACCCGCCTGCCGGGCAAGCCGCTGCTGGACATCGCCGGCAAGCCGATGATCCAGCACGTCTGGGAGCAGGCGAGCAAAAGCAGCGCCAGCCGTGTGGTGGTGGCGACCGACGATGCGCGGATTGTCGAGGCCTGCAAGGCCTTCGGCGCCGAAGTGGTGCTGACCCGTGAAGATCACAACTCCGGCACCGATCGTCTGGCTGAAGTGGCTGCCAAGCTGGGTCTGGAGCCGGATGCCATCGTGGTCAACGTGCAGGGTGACGAACCGCTGATCCCGCCGAGCGTGATCGATCAGGTCGCCGCCAACCTCGCGGCCCACACCGAAGCGCGCATGGCCACCTTGGCCGAGCCGATCGAAGACGTGGAAACCTTGTTCAACCCGAACGTGGTCAAGGTCGTCAGCGACCTCAACGGTCTGGCGCTGACCTTCAGTCGCGCGACCCTGCCATGGGCTCGCGATGCGTTCGCCAAGCGCCGCGACGTGCTGCCGGAAGGCGTACCGTATCGTCGCCACATCGGCATCTATGCCTACCGCGCCGGTTTCCTTCAGGACTTTGTGAGCTGGGGCCCGTGCTGGCTGGAAAACACCGAATCCCTCGAACAACTGCGTGCCCTGTGGCACGGCGTGCGGATTCATGTGGCTGACGCGTTGATCGCGCCGCCGACCGGGGTCGACACCGCCGAAGACCTCGAGCGCGTCCGTCGCCTGCTGGAGGCCTGATGCGCGTTCTGTTCGTGTGCCTGGGCAACATCTGCCGTTCGCCCACCGCCGAAGGCGTTTTGCGCCACAAGTTGCGCGAAGCGGGGCTGGCGGATCAGGTCGAAGTGGCCTCTGCCGGCACCGGTGACTGGCACGTCGGCAATCCGCCGGACAAGCGCAGTCAGGCTGCGGCCAAGCTGCGCGGTTATGACCTGTCGGCGCAACGCGCGCAGCAGGTCAGCCGCGCCGATTTCGCCAGTTACGACCTGATCCTCGCCATGGACAACAGCAACCTGCGCAACCTCAAGGCCTTGCAACCGTCCACCGGCAAGGCCGAGCTGGACCTGTTTCTGCGCCGCTATGCAGGCGTGGTCGACGAGGTGCCGGATCCGTACTACGACGGCGATCAGGGTTTCGAGCAGGTGCTGGATCTGATCGAGCGTGCCTGCGATCAGTTGCTGATCGAAGTGAAGGGGCGGTTATGAGTTTGCAGGTACAGCCGCAGGTTTCCCTGAAACCCTTCAATACCTTCGGCGTCGACGTTCGCGCGCAGCTGTTTGCCGAAGCCCACAGCGACGCCGATGTGCGCGAAGCCCTGGCATATGCGAGTGCCCATGATGTGCCGTTGCTGGTGATCGGCGGCGGCAGCAATCTGTTGCTCACGGCGGACATCCCGGCGCTGGTGCTGCGCATGGCCAGCCGTGGCATCAGCGTCATCAGCGACGACGGCAACCGCGTGGTGATCGAAGCCGAAGCTGGCGAGCCGTGGCACCCGTTCGTGCAGCACACGCTGGCGCAGGGTTTTGCCGGGCTGGAGAATCTCAGTCTGATCCCCGGCACTGTCGGCGCCGCGCCGATGCAGAACATCGGTGCCTACGGTGTCGAGATCAAGGATGTGTTCGCCGGCCTGACGGCGCTGGATCGCCAGACCGGCGAGCTGCGTGACTTCAGTCTGGAGGAGTGCCGGTTCGCCTACCGCGACAGCGTGTTCAAACAGCAGCCGGGTCGTTGGTTGATCCTGCGAGTGCGCTTCGCATTGAATCGAGTCGCGCATCTGCACCTGGAATACGGCCCGGTGCGGCAGCGCCTGACCGAGCAGGGCATCGAGCAGCCGACGCCGACGGATGTCAGCCGCGCCATTTGCAGCATCCGCAGTGAAAAACTGCCGGATCCGGCGGTGCTCGGCAATGCCGGCAGCTTCTTCAAGAACCCGCTGGTGTCGGCGGCCGTGGTCGCACAGATCAAGGCGCAGCACCCGGATCTGGTGGCCTACGCGCAACCGGACGGGCAGATGAAACTGGCGGCCGGCTGGTTGATCGAGCGAGCGGGCTGGAAAGGTTTCCGCGAGGCCGATGCCGGCGTGCATAAATTGCAGGCGCTGGTGCTGGTCAACTACGGCGCGGCGACCGGGCTGCAATTGCTCGATCTGGCCCAGCGCATCCAGAAAGACATTGCAGAACGTTTCAATGTCGAACTGGAAATGGAGCCCAATCGCTATTGAGGCTACGCTTTCAAGTCTGGACCCAAAGCCCTGCACTATTTAAAAAAGTGCAGGGCTTTTTTGTTAATCGCGGGTTAACGTAGCCAGCTAACGATACCAGCCATTTGCTTCACCAAAGGCCCGGTGCAGACGTTCCCGTCGGTACAAGAGAGCCTGATTAGCCTGAGCCGATCTGCGCGAACCACTACCGTCCCTGCGGTGGCAGATGGCTCGACCCCATAACCTCCAAGAATATGCGGGCGTGCCCATGATTACCCTGAAACTCAATGGTCAAGATCATCCACTCGATGTCACCGAGGACATGCCACTGTTGTGGGCGATCCGTGACGTCGCTGGCTACAACGGCACCAAGTTCGGCTGCGGCATGGGCCTGTGCGGTGCATGCACCATTCATATCGACGGCGCGCCGGCGCGCAGTTGCATCACCCCGATCGGTTCGGTGGTCGGGCAGAACGTGACCACCATCGACAACCTGCATGCCGACCCGGTCGGTCAGATCGTCCAGCAAGCCTGGCTCGACACCGCCGTGGCCCAATGCGGTTACTGCCAGGGCGGGCAGATCATGTCCGCCACCGCGTTGCTCAAGACCAACCCGAACCCGAGCGACGAGCAGATCGAAGAGGCGATGGTCGGCAACATCTGCCGCTGCGGCACCTACAACCGGATCAAGACCGCGATCCGTCAGGCATCCACTCACCTGAAGGAGGCCAAGGCATGAGCCGTCTACCGAACGATTTCGCCCTGAGCAACCTGAGCCGTCGGGGCTTCCTCAAGGGCGTCGGCGCCACCGGGGCGTTGGTGCTGGCGGCGAGCTGGGGCTGGCAGGATGCGCTGGCCGAAGACAAATCGAAGCAGTTCGGCGCCGACGGCATGCCCAACGGCTGGATCGACGATCCGAAGGTCTACGTCAGCATTGCCGCCGACGGCACGGTGACCGTGGTCTGTAACCGTTCGGAAATGGGCCAGGGCGTGCGCACCAGCCTGACCATGGTGGTTGCCGATGAGCTGGAAGCCGACTGGGCGCACGTCAAGGTTCAGCAGGCGCCGGGTGATGAAGTGCGCTTCGGCAACCAGGACACTGACGGCTCGCGCAGCATGCGTCACTGGTACGAACCGATGCGCCGTTGCGGCGCCGCCGCCCGGACCATGCTGGAACAAGCGGCCGCCGCCCAGTGGAAGGTGCCGGTCGGCGAATGCCGCGCGCAACTGCATAAAGTCATTCACACACCGTCCGGACGCGAGCTGGGTTACGGTGAGCTGGCCGCTGCGGCCAGTGCGCTGACGGTGCCGGCCCGTGACAGCCTGCGGCTAAAGCAGCCGTCGGAATTCCGCTATATCGGCAAGGAAGGTACCAAAGCCATCGACGGTGCCGACATCGTCAATGGTCGCGCGGTTTACGGGGCTGACGTGCATTTCGACGGCATGCTGTTTGCGGTGATTGCGCGTCCGGCGGTGTACGGTGGCAAGGTCAAATCGGTGGACGACAGCGCCGCGCTGAAAGTGCCGGGCGTCCTCAAAGTCATCCAGATCGAGCCTCGGCCATTGCCTTCCGAATTCCAGCCATTGGGCGGCGTGGCCGTGGTGGCCAGCAACACCTGGGCGGCATTGAAGGGCCGTGAAGCGCTGAAGATCGAGTGGGACGATGGCCCGAACGCCACTTATGACTCGGTCGCCTATCGCAAAGAGATCGAAGCCGCTTCGCTGAAACCGGGCAAAGTGGTGCGCAATACCGGTGACATCGACAAAGCCATCGGCAGCGCCGCCAGCACGCTGGAAGCCTCTTATTACTTGCCGCATCTGGCCCAGGCACCGATGGAGCCGATGGTCGCCATCGCCCGTTACAAGGATGGCACCTGCGAGGCCTGGGCACCGAGCCAGGCGCCGCAGGTCACCCGCGAGCGGATCGCCGAACGCCTGGGGCTGCCGTTCGATAACGTCACCTTCAATGTCACGCTGTTGGGCGGTGGTTTCGGGCGCAAGTCCAAACCGGACTTCGTCGTTGAAGCGGCCGTGCTCGCCAAGGAATTCCCTGGCAAGGCAGTGCGCGTGCAATGGACCCGGGAAGACGATATCCACAACTCGTATTTCCACACGGTGTCCGCCGAATACCTCAAGGCCGGCGTCGGCAAGGACGGCTTGCCGTCTGCCTGGTTGCACCGCACGGTGGCGCCGAGCATCACCGCGCTGTTTGCGCCGGGCATGAACCACGAGGCCGCATTCGAACTGGGCATGGGCTTTACCAACATGGCCTACGCGATTCCCAACGTGCGCCTGGAAAACCCTGAAGCCACGGTTCATACGCGGGTGGGCTGGTATCGCTCGGTGTCGAACATTCCCCATGGTTTTGCGATCCAGAGTTTCGTCGACGAACTGGCGCACAAGGCCAAGGAAGATCCGCTCAAGTACCAGATCAAACTGCTCGGCCCGGATCGGCAGATCGACCCACGCACGCTCAGTGAAGAATGGAATTACGGCGAATCCCCCGAGCGTTATCCGATCGACACCGGGCGCATGCGCACCGTGCTGGAAACGGCAGCCAAGGCGGCGGGTTGGGGTCGTCAACTGCCCAAGGGTCGTGGTCTCGGATTGGCCGTGCATTACAGCTTCGTCACCTACGTGGCGGCGGTGATCGAAGTCGAGGTCAAGGACGACGGCACGCTGATCGTGCACAAGGCCGATATCGCCGTGGATTGCGGCCCGCAGATAAACCCCGAGCGCATCCGTTCGCAGTTCGAAGGCGCCTGTGTGATGGGCCTGGGCAACGCGGTGTGGGGCGAAATCAGCTTCAAGGACGGCAAGGTGCAGCAAGACAACTTCCATATGTATGAAGTGGCGCGTATGTCGCTGGCGCCGAAGGAAGTTGCGGTGCATCTGGTGACGCCGCCGGGCGAGGTGCCGTTGGGCGGTGTCGGTGAGCCGGGCGTGCCGCCGATTGCGCCGGCGCTGTGCAACGCGATCTTCGCCGCTACCGGTCAGCGCATTCGCAACCTGCCGGTGCGTTACCAGTTGCAGGGCTGGCAAAAGGCGCAAGCGTGATGGACAGCGCCGATCTGAATGTCCTGCGCAGTGTGCTCGAATGGCGTCGTGCCGGGCAGCGAGTGATGTTATTCAGCGTGGTGCAGACCTGGGGCACCGCGCCCCGAGCGCCCGGCGCAATGCTCGCGTTGCGCGAAGATGGCGTGGTGATCGGCTCGGTGTCCGGCGGTTGCGTCGAGGACGATCTGATCGCCCGGCTGCACGACGGACGGATTCCCGCCGACGGGCCGCCGGTGCAGTTGATTACCTACGGCGTGACGCAGGAAGAGGCGGCGCGTTTCGGCCTGCCGTGCGGCGGTACTCTGCGCCTGACTGAGGAGCGAGTCGGCGATCCGGCGTGGGTCGCCGAGTTGCTGGATCGCTGCGAAGCCCACGAAATCGTCGCTCGCGAGCTGAACATCGGCACTGGTGAGGTGGTGCTGCGACCGGCCGGCAAGAGCGACGCCTTGAGTTTCGACGGCCAGACTTTGCGTGCCATTTACGGCCCGCGCTGGCGCCTGCTGTTGATCGGCGCCGGGCAGTTGTCGCGGTACGTGGCCGAGATGGCGCGGCTGCTGGATTTCGAAGTGCTGATCTGTGATCCGCGCACCGAATTCGTCTATGGCTGGGAAGAGCAGCATGGGCGGTTTGTCCCCGGCATGCCGGATGAAGCGGTGCTGAATATCCAGACCGATGAGCGCACGGCGATTGTCGCGCTGACTCACGATCCACGTCTGGACGACATGGCGCTGCTCACGGCGCTCGACTCCAAAGCGTTCTACGTCGGTGCGCTCGGCTCGCGGATCAACAGCCGCAAGCGTCGGGAAAATCTCGCTGAGCTAGGCTTGTCAGAAGCGGCCATCGCCCGTTTGCACGGGCCGATCGGTTTGCATATTGGCAGCCATTCCCCGGCGGAAATCGCCCTGTCGCTGTTGGCGGAAATCGTCGCGATCAAGAATGGTGTCGAGCTCAAGCAGAAGAAGACAGTGGAGAGTGTATGAGCCGATCCATCGGAGTGATTGTGCTGGCAGCGGGCGAGGGCAGCCGCTTTCGCAAAGTGGCGGGCGCCGACAAGGACAAGCTGCTGGCCGATTGCACCGGGCGCGATGGCGCGGTGCGTTCGGTTATCGAGCAGGTGCTGGTGAATCTGCCGGCGAGCCTTGATCAGCGAGTGCTGGTAACGACCGAGGCGCGACCGCAGGCGATGCGCATGGCGCAGGCTTACGGGTGTGACATTGTCGCGATCGAGTCCATGGGAATGGGCGATAGCATCGCGGCGGGTGTGGCGGCTTGCCCGGATGCCGATGGCTGGCTGATTGTGCTGGGGGATATGCCGTTCATCCTGCCGTCGAGTATTGAGCGGGTCGTGGCGGCGATTGCCGAGGATGCGGTCAGCGTACCGACGTTGAACGGTGATTATGGGCATCCGGTCGGGTTTGGTCGCTCGTTCGCCGCAGGATTGATGGCATTGTCCGGTGATCGGGGCGCGCGGCCGTTGTTCGCCCAAGGGCGGGTGATTGAAGTCGCGGTGGATGATCCGGGTGTGTTGTGGGATATCGATGTGCCCGACGCGCTGGTTTTCCCGCCGTCCTGATAAAACCTTGAGATATAAAAAAGCCCCGCCTGGATCACCAGACGGGGCTTTTTAGTGGCTTCTGGAATCAGACGAGGGGTTTAGGCTCGTGTTCTTTTTCCTGAGCCTCTGCGTGTTGCTCGACCGCTTCCTGAACGGAGCGTGGTGCTTCGGCAATCACGGCTTCAACGGCCACTTCCTCAGCGACCGGGGCAGGAGCCGCCTCGACCACTTCGGCAGCTGGAGCAGCAGCGGCGGCAGCGGCAGCCAGTTCGGCTTCCTTCTGCAGACGCTCTTCTTCACGCTTGCGACGACGCACTTCACGCGGGTCGTTCGGCGCGCGGCCGCTTGGGGTCAGGGCGCTGACCGGAGCAGCTTCAACCACAGGGGCTGGCGCTTCGGCAACCACTGGCGCCTCGATGACCGGTGCTTCTGCGACAGGAGTCGGTTCGGCAACCACCACTGGCTCGGCAGCCTTGGCTTCTTCAACAACAGGCGCTTCAACCACTGGCGCTGGTGTTTCAGTGACAGCCGGCTCGGCGACCCAGTTGAACGCGGTCTGTTCTTCGCGAACTTCACGCACGGTTTCGGTCACGGTTTCAGCGCCGGTTTCGACAACCGACTCTTCAACTACGGCTGGTGCTTCGAAGGTCACCGCTGGTTCGGCAGCTGCTTCAACCTGAGGCTGAGCTTCGCGAACCGGAGCCACTTCGACTTCCGGAGCGGCAGCTGCTTCTACCGGAGTGGTTGCTTCAACAACCGGCGCTTCTACTGGAGCAGTTTCCAGGGTTGCAGCGGTGGCGCGTTCAGCTTGCTCGTGGGCCTGAGCTTCAGCCGGAGCGCTGATCACGGTGCTGGCAACAGCAGCGGTAACAGCCAGACCAGCAGCCAGATCGGCAGTGCTTGGCGCCTGGGCGTTTTCGCCGGACTCGGACTCTTCCGAACCTTCGATCACGTTGCCGTTGGCATCACGCTGACGCTCGCGACGGTTGCTGCGACGACGCTGACCACGGGAGCGGCGGCGTGGACGATCGCCTTCGGCGTTCTCCGAACCGTCTTCCGGCAGTTGCTCTTCGTTGGTGGTGATTTCTTCTTCAGCGACGGCAGCAGCGGCCTGTTCGGCGCGCGGTTGACGCTCTTCGCGCGGAGGACGTGGCGCACGCTCTTCACGTGGCTGACGGGCCGGACGCTCTTCAGCGGTGGCGGCGGCAGCAACGGCCGGAGCGGCATCCAGCGGCTCGCGCAGTTCACGTACGCGTTCTTCACGCTCGCCACGCGGCTTGCGATCTTCACGCGGAGCACGTGGTGCACGTTCTTCACGAGGGGCGCGTGGTGCGCGTTCTTCGCGGGCTACCGGTGCTTCGTCACGGGATTCGCGTGGCTCGCGGACTTCACGTGGTTCGCGCGGTTGACGCTCTTCTCGCGGCTCACGTGGTGCGCGCTCTTCACGCGGTGCACGTTCTTCGCGCGGTTTGCGTTCTTCATCGCGGCGACCGTTACGGTTGCGGCTCTGCTGACGACCGTTGCGACGCTCTTCGTTGCGGGCCGGACGCTCGGTGGCAGGTTTTTCAACCACCACCGGAGCAACTGGCTCTTCCTTGGTGGCGAACAGGCTGACCAGCGACTTCACCAGGCCTTTGAACAGGCTTGGCTCTGGCGCGGCAACCGGAGCAGGTGCCGGGGCCGGTGCGGCGACTTCGGTCGGAACCGGAGCGTTGGCGCGAGCCGGAGCGGTCTTGACCGCGGCTTCCTGGCGAACCAGGGTGCGGGTCGCGGCGGCTGGCTGAACGTCTTCGACATCGGCAGCGGCGGCAGCGATTTCGTAGCTGGACTGGTTGGTCGCGGCTTCCGGGCTGTCGTCACGCAGACGCTGAACTTCGAAATGCGGGGTTTCGAGGTGATCGTTCGGCAGGATGACAATGCGGGCGCGGGTGCGCAGTTCGATCTTGGTGATCGAGTTGCGTTTTTCGTTGAGCAGGAACGCGGCCACCGGGATCGGCACTTGAGCGCGAACTTCGGCGGTACGGTCTTTCAGGGCTTCTTCTTCGATCAGGCGCAGGATCGCCAGGGACAGGGATTCGACGTCACGGATGATGCCGGTGCCGCTGCAACGCGGGCAGACGATGCCGCTGCTTTCGCCCAGCGAAGGACGCAGGCGCTGACGGGACATTTCCAGCAGGCCGAAGCGCGAGATGCGACCGATCTGCACGCGAGCGCGGTCGGCTTCCAGGCATTCGCGGACTTTCTCTTCCACGGCGCGCTGGTTCTTGGCAGGGGTCATGTCGATGAAGTCGATGACGATCAGGCCGCCGATGTCGCGCAGGCGCAACTGACGGGCGATTTCTTCGGCGGCTTCAAGGTTGGTCTGCAGGGCGGTTTCTTCGATGTCGCTGCCTTTGGTGGCGCGCGCCGAGTTGATGTCGATGGACACCAGGGCTTCGGTCGGATCGATGACGATGGAGCCGCCGGACGGCAGTTCGACGACGCGCTGGAAAGCGGTCTCGATCTGGCTTTCGATCTGGAAACGGTTGAACAGCGGAACGCTGTCTTCATACAGCTTGATCTTGCTGGCGTACTGCGGCATCACCTGGCGGATGAAGGTCAGGGCTTCGTCCTGGGCTTCAACACTGTCGATCAGCACTTCGCCGATGTCCTGGCGCAGGTAATCGCGGATCGCGCGGATGATCACGTTGCTTTCCTGGTAGATCAGGAATGGCGCGGAACGATCCAGCGAGGCTTCCTTGATAGCGGTCCAGAGTTGCAGCAGGTAATCGAGGTCCCACTGCATTTCTTCGCTGCTGCGGCCAAGGCCTGCAGTGCGCACGATCAGACCCATGTCGGCTGGCGCGACCAGGCCGTTCAGCGCTTCACGCAGTTCGTTGCGCTCTTCGCCTTCGATGCGACGGGAGATGCCGCCGGCACGCGGGTTGTTCGGCATCAGAACGAGGTAACGACCGGCCAGGCTGATGAAGGTGGTCAGGGCTGCGCCCTTGTTGCCACGTTCTTCTTTTTCGACCTGAACGATGACTTCCTGGCCTTCGCTCAGGACGTCCTTGATGTTGACGCGGCCTTCAGGGGCTTTCTTGAAGTATTCGCGGGAGATTTCTTTGAGGGGCAGGAAGCCGTGGCGCTCGGAGCCGAAATCGACAAAGGCAGCCTCAAGGCTTGGTTCGATGCGAGTGATGCGGCCTTTATAGATGT
Source organism: Pseudomonas sp. lyk4-R2A-10 (assembly GCF_030209075.1). Lineage (NCBI taxonomy): Bacteria > Pseudomonadati > Pseudomonadota > Gammaproteobacteria > Pseudomonadales > Pseudomonadaceae > Pseudomonas > Pseudomonas sp. lyk4-R2A-10. The sequence goes on from NZ_JARVSR010000008.1 coordinate 27,077, forward strand.
TGGCCTTCTTCTGCTCGCGTGCACCGGATTCGATGTCCAGGTCGTAGAGGCGCTGGCCATCTACCAGTGCAACACGCAACTCTTCGGGTTGAGTTGCGTTAATCAGCATTCTTTTCATGTAGTACCGTCGGTTTCCGGGCTGCCGGAAACGGCGTTCGGCACACACGACTTCTCACGGTCGGTGTCAGGTGCGTCGGGAGTGGTTGGCCATTCCCGTGTCCAGCGATGTCCGGCCAATTGGGCCGTTATCGCGACGTACGCGTCCTGCTTGCTGTGGCTACTTAAGCACTCAGTCAGGAGGAGGAATCAACCGGTGGCTGTGGACGAGATGAAGCGTCTTGATAAAGCCTGTTGCTACACAGTCCAGCGGTTGTGCATCTCCACCCTACACGTATCCCTGATAATTCGGGTGCTGCCGCGCGCAGAATCCGCAGCGGGTTGGCATTTACCGTGAGCTCCGAAAGGGGAGGTCACGCATCATGGCTAATTCAGGCGGTGTTTCCGGAGCCTTCGCTCGGGGTCATCCGCGGCTGACTGCACTTTGTGAACTGGCCGTGAATATGGCTCGCGTGGCGAGTGAAAACTCTGCTTTGCGGCGTGATTCAGGCCTCATGTCACCTGCGCTTGTTACAGCTGCAAACTCCACCGTTACGTAGCAAAAGCCCCGTAGGACGGCCTCGCGTCCTGGTGAATTGCGTTGGTCAGGGCCGGTTTTTGACCGTGGTTCCGCTGTCCAGGCCGCTTTTGGCGGCGTTCGCGACTATAGCAGCAATGATTAAGTGCTTCAATTCCATAAAAAATTGTTATTATCCGCGCCATGACGACTACTGCCCCCTCGACTCCAGGCGTTCAACTGCTTGAGGTCTCGCCGGAATATGCCGGCCAACGAATCGACAATTTCCTCCTCGCCCGGCTCAAAGGCGTGCCCAAGACCTTGATTTACCGCATTTTGCGCAAGGGCGAAGTGCGCGTGAACAAGGGTCGGATCAAGCCCGAATACAAGCTGCAGGCCGGCGATATCGTGCGCGTGCCGCCGGTGCGCGTGCCTGAGCGTGACGAACCGGTGCCTTTGGCCCAAGGCCTGTTGCAGCGCCTGGAAGCCTCGATTGTCTACGAAGACAAGGCCCTGATCGTGATCAACAAACCGGCCGGCATTGCGGTTCACGGTGGCAGCGGCCTGAATTACGGCGTTATCGAAGCCTTTCGTCAGTTGCGCCCCGATGCCAAGGAGCTCGAGTTGGTTCACCGTCTCGATCGCGATACCTCCGGCCTGCTGATGATCGCCAAGAAACGCAGCATGTTGCGTCACTTGCATGCCGCGTTGCGCGGTGACGGTGTCGACAAGCGCTACATGGCGCTGGTTCGCGGCAACTGGGCGACCTCGATCAAGCAAGTTCGCGCGGCGCTCGGCAAGAGCAATCTGCGCTCCGGTGAGCGCATGGTCGAGGTCGACGAGGAGGAGGGCAAGGAGTCTGTGACCGTGTTCAAGGTTCTGCGTCGCTTTGGCGATTTTGCCACTTTGATCGAGGCCAAGCCGATTACCGGTCGCACGCACCAGATCCGCGTCCACACGTTGCACGCCGGACACTGCATTGCTGGTGACACCAAATACGGCGATGACAATTTCAGTAAGGAAATCCGTGATCTAGGCGGCAAGCGCCTGTTCTTGCACGCCTACATGTTGACCGTGCCGCTGCCCGATGGCGGTGAACTCAAGTTGCAGGCGCCGGTCGATGAAATGTGGGCCAAGACTGTGGAGCGATTGAGTGCGCCCATCTGATTACAAACTGCTGATTTTTGATTGGGACGGCACGCTGGCCGATTCCATTCATCGGATTGTCGAGGCGATGCACTCGGCGTCCGGGCGTTCAGGTTTCGAGTTGCGTGATGATTTTGCAGTCAAAGGCATTATTGGTCTGGGCTTGCCCGAGGCGATCCGCACGCTGTATCCCGAAATCAGCGATGCCGAAATGACCTTGTTCCGCGAGTATTACGCCGATCACTACATCGCTGCAGAAGCCGTACCTTCGCCGTTGTTCGAAGGCGTAGTCGAGTCGATGGAGTCCTTTCGCGAGCAGGGCTATCACCTGGCGGTCGCGACCGGCAAGAATCGTCGCGGGCTGGATCGGGTGCTCAAGGCCAATGGCTGGGAAGATTATTTCGATATCACCCGTGCTGCCGATGAAACTGCGAGCAAGCCGCACCCTCTGATGCTGGAGCAGATCCTCGCTCACTGCGGTGTGCGTGCCGAGCAGGCGCTGATGGTCGGTGACTCGTCCTTCGATCTGTTGATGGCGCGCAATGCGGGGATGGATTCGGTGGCGGTCAGCTATGGCGCGCAATCGATCGAATCGCTGCAACAGTTCGAGCCGCGACTGTCGATCGACCATTTTTCCGAATTGCATGCCTGGCTGGGGCAGCAGGCTTAATACGTTTTTGCTGGGGTGGATGGCATGACCGACGAATGGAAAGCACCGGCCAAGGCAACTGCCGACGACGGTGATGCGAAAAGCTGGAAGCTCCTGGAAAAGACCCTGCTGGCCGGCGTGCAGGAGCAACGTCGTTCGCGGCGCTGGGGCATCTTCTTCAAGCTGTTGACCTTTATTTATCTGTTTGTTGCGTTGATTCTGTTTACGCCGTTGATGGATATGGAGAAAAGCGCCACGCGCAGTGGCAACTACACCGCATTGATCGACGTTACCGGCATGATCGCTGATAAAGAACCTGCCAGTGCCGACAATATCGTAGGTAGTCTGCGCGCGGCGTTCGAGGACAAGAAGGTCAAGGGCGTAATCCTGCGCATCAATAGTCCGGGCGGCAGTCCGGTGCAGTCGGGTTACGTGTATGACGAGATCAAGCGTCTGCGCGGCCTGCACCCCGACACCAAGCTGTACGCGGTGATTTCCGACCTGGGCGCTTCCGGTGCCTATTACATTGCCAGTGCGGCGGATCAGATCTATGCCGACAAGGCCAGTCTGGTGGGTTCCATTGGTGTGACGGCAGCCGGTTACGGCTTTGTCGGCACCATGGAGAAGCTTGGTGTCGAGCGCCGCACTTACACTTCCGGCGAGCACAAGGCTTTCCTCGATCCGTTCCAGCCGCAGAAGCCGGAAGAGACGGCGTTCTGGCAAAGTGTGCTGGATACCACGCACAAGCAGTTCATCAACAGCGTCAAGCAGGGGCGTGGCGATCGACTGAAGGACAAGGAGCATCCGGAGCTGTTCTCCGGGCTGGTCTGGTCGGGTGAGCAAGCGTTACCGCTGGGCTTGATCGATGGCTTGGGCAATGCGAGTTCGGTGGCGCGTGATGTGATTGGCGAAAAAGAGCTGGTGGACTTCACCGTTCAGGAATCGCCGTTCGACCGCTTCTCGAAGAAGCTCGGAGCAAGCGTTGCCGAAAAACTGGCAATGTGGATGGGTTTCAACGGCCCGTCGTTACGCTGATCGAATGCTGCAAGAAAAACCGGCCTGAGGGCCGGTTTTTTGTGGGTCAGGGAATCTGTACGCCTTCCGCCAGCAGCATGTCGATCAGGCGAATCAGTGGCAGGCCGATCAGGCTGGTAGCGTCCGGGCCTTCGGTGGATTGAAACAGGCTAACGCCCAGTCCCTCGGCCTTGAAGCTGCCGGCGCAGTCGTAGGGCTGCTCGGCGCGCAGATAGCGCTCGACGCGGGCCTGATCCAGTACGCGCATGTGCACGGTGAAAGGCACGCAGTCGACCTGGCAGTGGCCCGTCTGGCTGTTGAGCAGGGCAAGGCCGGTGAGGAAGGTCACGCTGGCGCCACTGGCGGCCATCAGTTGTTCGCGAGCGTTCTCGAAGGTGTGTGGCTTGCCGATGATGCGCTCGCCGAGTACCGCAACCTGGTCGGAGCCGATGATCAGATGAGCAGGGTGGCTGTCGGCCAAAGCTCGGGCCTTTTGTTCGGCGAGGCGCTTGACCAGCTCGATTGCCGACTCGTCCGGGCGATGGCTTTCATCGATATCCGGCGAGCTGCAGACGAACGGCAGGCGCAGGCGGCTGAGCAATTCCCGACGATAGGTCGAGCTTGAAGCGAGTAATAAAGGCAGCATTCGCATCTCCAGAGGCAGGCGACAGATTCTAGCGGAGCCGCGCAAGTGACGGACAGGGCACAATTTCCTTTGACATGGGTGGGTGCATCCCTATAATGCTGCGCCTATGTTGAATGACCCGATTCCACCTCACGTTGACCCGCGCAAATTGGCTGACCGTGGCACCACCCTTCAAGGTGAACTGCTGCTGGCCGATTTGAAGAGACTCTGCGACCCGCTTTCCGACGATGTCGGTACGGTGCAGGCCAAATTCGTTTTTGAACGAGATGAACGTAAATCTGTGGTGATCCACAGCTTTATCGACACCGAAGTCAAAATGGTTTGCCAGCGTTGTCTTGAGCTGGTCACCCTGCCGATCCACAGCGAATGCAGTTACGCTGTTGTGAAGGAGGGTGCGAATACCCAGTCGTTACCGAAAGGTTATGACGTGCTGGAACTGGGCGAAGATCCATTGGATCTGCAGTCACTGATCGAGGAGGAGCTTCTGCTCGCCTTGCCCATTGTGCCTGCTCATCATCCGGAAGAATGCCAGCAGCCGGCGGGAGCAGATGAGCCCGAACCGAGCGAGGACGAGGTAACGCGGTCCAACCCGTTCAGTGTATTGGCGCAGTTAAAGCGTGACCCAAACGTTTAGGAGTTAATCAATTATGGCTGTTCAGCAGAACAAAAAATCCCGCTCTGCCCGTGACATGCGCCGTTCGCACGACGCTCTCGAGGCTAGCACCCTGTCTGTAGAAAAAACCACTGGTGAAGTTCACCTGCGTCACCACGTATCGCCAGAAGGCGTATACCGTGGCCGTAAAGTGATCGACAAGGGCGCTGACGAGTAATCACTTGTCCGCTCAAGTCATCGCGATTGACGCAATGGGCGGGGACTTCGGTCCCCGCAGCATTGTTCAGGCCAGCCTTGCTTGCCTTTCTGCTACGCCCTCGCTGCACCTGACCCTCGTCGGTCAACCCTCCCTTCTTGAAGAACTGATCACTGGCCAATCGGCTGCCGATCGCGCGCGCCTGACGATTGTTCCGGCGTCCGAAGTCATCACCATGGACGAAAAACCTGCCCAGGCCCTGCGTGGCAAGCCGGACTCGTCGATGCGTGTCGCCCTCGAGTTGCTGCGTGACGGCAAGGTTCAGGCCTGTGTCAGTGCCGGCAATACCGGTGCGTTGATGGCCCTGTCGCGATTTGTGCTCAAGACCCTGCCGGGGATTGATCGTCCGGCCATGGTCGCTGCGATTCCTACTCAGAAAGGCTACTGCCAGTTGCTCGATCTGGGCGCCAACGTCGATTGCAGTGCCGAGCACTTGTTGCAGTTCGCCGTGATGGGGTCCGTGGCGGCGCAGACCTTGGGCATTGCCCGCCCGCGCGTTGCGCTGCTGAATATCGGCACCGAAGACATCAAGGGCAATCAGCAGGTCAAGCTGGCTGCGACGTTGTTGCAGGCGGCCCGGGGCATCAATTACATCGGTTTCATTGAGGGTGACGGCTTGTATCGCGGCGAGGCGGACGTGGTGGTTTGCGACGGTTTCGTCGGCAATATCCTGCTCAAGTCCAGCGAAGGCCTGGCGACCATGATCGCTGCACGCATCGAGGCGTTGTTCAAAAAGAATCTTGCTTCCCGCGCGGTCGGCGCACTGGCGCTGCCATTGATGAGGCGACTGCAGGCTGATCTGGCACCCGCGCGACACAATGGCGCAAGCTTCCTCGGTTTGCAGGGTATTGTCGTGAAAAGTCACGGTTCGGCCGGAGTTCAGGGATTTCAAAGTGCCATTCAGCGGGCGCTGATCGAGATTCAGGAGAATCTTCCCGAGCGCCTGCACGGCCGTCTGGAGGATTTGTTGTCTTAGGCGTTTTCGTCGGACAATGCTTAAATGTGACCGCCCGGTTCAAAGGGCCATCCAACTGTCAGTTTCTTGCGTCCCTCTAGCGGGATGCCATTTTTCCGACGACAAGATCATTAGGGGCTTGTTACATGTCTGCTTCCCTCGCATTCGTCTTTCCAGGACAGGGTTCGCAGTCCCTCGGCATGCTGGCCGAGCTGGGCGCGCAACATCCACTGATCCTCGAAACCTTCAAAGAAGCATCCGATGCTCTGGGCTATGACCTGTGGGCGCTGACCCAGCAGGGTCCGGAAGAGCTGCTCAATCAAACCGACAAAACCCAGCCGGCCATTCTGACCGCTTCGGTCGCCTTGTGGCGTCTGTGGCTGGCGGAAGGTGGCGCGCGTCCGGCCTTCGTTGCCGGTCACAGCCTGGGTGAATACAGCGCGCTGGTCGCTGCCGGCAGTCTGAGCCTGGCTGACGCGGTAAAACTCGTCGAGCGCCGTGGCCAGTTGATGCAGGAAGCCGTTCCGGCCGGTCAGGGCGGCATGGCTGCCATCCTCGGTCTGGAAGATGCCGACGTGCTGGCGGCCTGTGCTGAAGCGGCGCAAGGCGAAGTGGTCAGTGCGGTGAACTTCAACTCCCCGGGCCAGGTGGTGATCGCCGGTGCCAAGGCAGCCGTTGAGCGCGCCATCGAAGGCTGCAAGGCCCGTGGCGCCAAGCGTGCCATGCCGCTGCCGGTCAGCGTGCCGTCGCACTGTGAACTGATGCGCCCGGCTGCCGAGCGTTTCGCCGAGTCCATCGCTGCCATCGACTGGCAGGCGCCGCAGATCCCGGTGGTACAGAACGTAAGCGCCCAGGTGCCGGCGGATCTGGAAACCCTCAAGCGTGATCTGCTGGAGCAGCTTTACAAGCCGGTCCGCTGGGTCGAGTCCGTACAGACCCTGGCCGCCAAAGGCGCGACCAATCTGGTCGAGTGCGGCCCTGGCAAGGTGCTGGCCGGTCTGAACAAACGTTGCGCCGAAGGCGTTTCGACTTCCAACCTCAATACCCCAGACGCTTTCGCTGCTGCTCGCGCAGCGGCTGTCTGAATCAGGAGAAGCTTGCATGAGTCTGCAAGGTAAAGTTGCACTGGTCACCGGCGCAAGCCGTGGCATCGGCCAGGCTATCGCACTGGAACTGGGTCGTCAGGGCGCCATTGTTGTTGGCACCGCGACTTCCGCTTCGGGCGCCGAGCGCATTGCTGCGACCCTGAAGGAAAACGGCATACAGGGCGCAGGTTTCGAACTGAACGTCACCAGCGACGAATCGGTTACCAAAGTGCTGGCGAGCATCCAGGAGCAATTCGGTGCGCCGGTGGCGATTCTGGTCAACAATGCCGGCATCACCCGCGATAATCTGATGATGCGCATGAAAGACGACGAGTGGTACGACGTGATCGATACCAACCTGAACAGTCTGTATCGCCTGTCCAAGGGCGTTCTGCGCGGCATGACCAAGGCGCGTTGGGGCCGAATTATCAGTATTGGCTCGGTGGTGGGTGCCATGGGCAACGCTGGCCAAGTAAACTATGCAGCCGCCAAGGCCGGTCTGGAAGGTTTCAGCCGTGCCATGGCGCGTGAAGTCGGTTCGCGTTCGATTACGGTCAACTCGGTAACCCCAGGGTTCATCGACACCGATATGACTCGCGAGCTGCCTGAAGCACAGCGTGAAGCCTTGCAGACGCAGATTCCGCTGGGTCGTCTGGGACAAGCTCAAGAGATCGCGTCCGTGGTCGCTTTTCTTGCATCCGACGGTGCGGCATACGTGACCGGGGCTACAATCCCGGTTAACGGCGGGATGTACATGTAATTCAAATGTGACGGATTGCTTCAAAAAAATGTCATACGAGCTGTCTAAAATCCGTTATAAAGCTGCAATCTATTTATAGGCAGAGGGCCGCAGGGTTTGAGGAGTGAAGCTTTCAGTTGAAAAGCTGAAAAGTCTTTCTATACACTTACCCACTGGCCAGCTGCCTGAATTTGTCCATTAGGAGTGAAAACAAGGTATGAGCACCATCGAAGAGCGCGTCAAGAAAATCGTTGCCGAGCAACTGGGTGTTAAAGAAGAAGAAGTGGTCAACACCGCTTCCTTCGTAGAAGACCTGGGTGCCGACTCCCTTGACACCGTTGAGCTGGTGATGGCTCTGGAAGAGGAATTCGAGACCGAAATCCCTGACGAAGAAGCTGAGAAGATCACTACTGTACAAGCTGCAATCGACTACGTTACTAGCCACCAGGCGTAATAGTTTGTAATCGTTGCTTGCTGTCATGGAAAAACCGCACTGCCATCATGGCGTGCGGTTTTTTCTTTAGGCCTGATGCAAAGTCGTCATTTGAAAAAGGAGAGTGCTGTGTCGCGTAGACGCGTCGTAGTCACCGGTATGGGTATGTTGTCGCCACTGGGCACGGATGTGCCGAGCAGTTGGCAGGGCATTCTGGCTGGCCGCAGTGGCATTGGTCTGATCGAACACACCGACCTTTCTGCCTATTCCACCCGCTTTGGCGGCTCGGTAAAGGGCTTCAATGTCGAGGAATACCTGTCGGTCAAGGAAGCGCGCAAGCTCGACCTGTTCATTCAGTACGGTCTGGCGGCCGGCTTTCAAGCCGTACGCAATGCCGGTCTGGAAGTCACCGATGCCAACCGTGAACGCATCGGCGTGGCCATGGGGTCGGGTATCGGCGGTCTGACCAACATCGAAGAAACCAGCCGCACCCTGCACGAGACTGGCCCACGCCGGATTTCTCCGTTCTTTGTGCCTGGCTCGATCATCAATATGATTTCCGGTTTCCTGTCCATCCACCTGGGTGCACAGGGGCCTAACTATGCCATCGCCACGGCGTGTACCACCGGTACGCACTGCATCGGCATGGCGGCGCGCAACATCATGTACGACGAAGCCGACGTGATGATTGCCGGCGGTGCCGAGATGGCCGCGTGCGGTCTGGGCATGGGCGGCTTCGGTGCTTCCCGTGCGCTGTCGACCCGCAACGACGAGCCGACCCGCGCCAGCCGTCCGTGGGACAAGGGCCGTGACGGCTTCGTGCTGTCCGACGGCGCCGGTGCGCTGGTGCTCGAAGAGCTCGAGCACGCCAAGGCCCGTGGCGCGACCATCTACGCCGAGCTGATCGGTTTCGGCACCAGTGGCGACGCCTTCCACATGACTTCGCCACCCGCCGACGGCGCCGGTGCTGCACGCTGCATCACCAACGCGCTGCGCGATGCGAAGATCAACGTCGATCAAGTTCAATACATCAACGCCCACGGCACTTCGACCCCGGCCGGCGACCTTGCCGAAGCCAACGCGATCAAGTCGGTGTTCGGTGATCACGCCTACAAACTGGCAGTCAGCTCCACCAAGTCCATGACCGGTCACCTGCTGGGTGCGGCGGGCGCGGTCGAGGCGATCTTCAGCGTCCTGGCGATCAACAGCCAGGTGGCGCCACCGACCATCAACCTCGAAGAGCCGGACGAAGGCTGCGACCTCGATTTCGTGCCGCACACCGCGCGCAATATGGATATCGATGTCGTGCTGTCCAACTCGTTCGGGTTTGGCGGCACCAACGGCACGCTGGCGTTCCGTCGGTTCGCCGGCTGATGGACTGCTGGGTCGACGGTCTGCCGGCTGACGCTCTGTCGCTGAAAGATCGCGGCCTGGCTTACGGCGACGGTCTGTTCGAGACCATCGCCGTGCGAGGTGGCCAGCCATTGCTGCTGGATCGGCATCTGACGCGTCTGGCCGACGGCTGTGCACGTCTGGCCATTGCCGCCGACATCGAGCGGGTTCGCCATGAGCTGCAATCCTATGCCGCCGCGATGGGTGAGGGCGTGCTCAAACTCATCCTCACCCGTGGCGACGGATTGCGCGGTTATGCACCGGATCCTTCGGCGCAGGGCCGACGCATTCTGCAAGGCAATCCTCCCGCCGCTTACCCGGCTGCCTACGCCGAGCAGGGCGTTCGCCTTTTCCCGTGCAGCACGCGTTTGTCGATTCAGCCGTTGCTTGCCGGGCTCAAACACCTCAATCGACTGGAGCAGGTCATTGCCCGCGCCGAATGGCAGGACAGTGAGCATGCCGAAGGTTTGATGCTCGACCAGGCCGGTCGGGTAATCGAAGGTGTGTTCAGCAATCTGTTTCTGGTGCGTGACGGTGTGCTGATCACGGCGGACCTGAAACGCTGCGGCGTAGCCGGTGTGATGCGCGCAGAAATATTGTTTCAGGCCAAGTCCCTGGGCATTCCCGTACAAATCACCGACATCCCCCTCGAACAGCTGCAATGGGCCGATGAAGTCTTTGTCTGCAATAGCGTGTATGGCGTCTGGCCGGTACGCGCCTGTGCTGCTCTGAGCTGGCCGGTTGGCCCGCTCACCCGTAAACTGCAAACCATTGCCCGCGCGCTACTGGATGCCTGATTCGTGAGACGTAAACTTTTGCTGCTGCTGGAAACCGGACTGGTTCTGGCAGGGCTGCTGTTGGGCGCCAGCGCCTGGAAGATTCATTCGGCACTGGAACAGCCCCTGAACATCACGCAGGAAGAACTGCTGGATGTGCCCAAGGGATCCACCCCGACCCGTACTTTTCTTGGACTTGAAGCCGATGGCGTCATCAAGGACGCGTTCTGGCTGCGGGTCTACTGGCGTTTCAATCTGGCCGGCACGCCGATTCACAGTGGTGAATACCGCATGCAGCCGGGCATGACCGTCAACGGCCTGATCGACCTGTGGAAGCGCGGCGATGTGGTTCAGTACAGCCTGACCCTGGTCGAAGGCTGGAATTTCCATCAAGTGCGCGCCGCGCTGGCCAAAGATGAAAAGATCGAGCAGACCCTCAACGGTCTGAGCGACAGTGATGTGATGGCCAAAATCGGTCACAAGGGCCTGTTCCCTGAAGGGCGCTTCTTCCCCGACACCTACCGCTTCGTGCGCGGTGTGACCGATACCGAACTGCTGAAAAAAGCCTTTGATCGCCTTGACGAAGTGCTGGCCAAGGAGTGGGAGAAACGCTCCGCCGACGTGCCTTACACCGAGCCTTATCAGGCGCTGATCATGGCGTCGCTGGTGGAGAAAGAAACCGGCGTGCCTCAAGAACGTGGCCAGATTGCCGGCGTCTTCGTGCGCCGAATGGCGTTGGGCATGCAGTTGCAGACCGATCCGACGGTGATCTACGGCCTGGGTGACCGCTACAACGGCAAACTGACCCGCGCCCATCTCAAGGAAGCCACGCCGTACAACACGTACATGATTCCCGGCCTGCCGCCGACGCCGATCGCCATGGTCGGACGTGAAGCCATTCACGCGGCTCTCAACCCGGTGGATGGCACCAGCCTCTACTTCGTGGCCCGTGGCGATGGCAGCCACGTGTTCTCCGATGATCTGGACGCGCACAACAACGCGGTGCGCGAATACCAGCTCAAGCGGCGCGCGGATTACCGCTCCAGCCCGGCGCCTGCAACAGCGCCCGACGCCGCTCCGGCAGCCGAGGAGGCGATTCCTGCCGCCTCGCCCGATACCGCACCGGAATCGTTGCCGCAGCCGCCTGCTCAAGCGCCTGCGCCGACGCCGGAACCGGAAGCCTCCGCTCCCCAAAACACGCAATGACTTTGATTAAGGACTGCCTGTGACTGGCTTGTTTATTACCCTGGAAGGCCCGGAAGGCGCCGGCAAAAGCACCAACCGCGAATACCTCGCCGAGCGCCTGCGCGCCGCCGGTATCGAAGTGGTGCTGACCCGCGAGCCCGGCGGTACACCGCTGGCCGAGCGCATTCGTGAGGTGTTGCTGGCCCCGGTCGACGAAGTGATGAACCCGGACACCGAGCTGCTGCTGGTGTTCGCCGCCCGTGCCCAGCATCTGGCCGAAGTCATTCGCCCGGCACTGGCCCGTGGTGCGGTGGTGCTGTGTGACCGTTTCACCGATTCGACTTATGCCTATCAGGGTGGCGGTCGCGGTTTGTCGCTGGAGCGCATCGCGGCGCTTGAGACTTTCGTGCAGGGCGACCTGCGTCCCGACCTGACGCTGATTTTCGATCTGCCGGTGGAAATCGGCCTGGCCCGCGCAAGTGCCCGAGGTCGTCTGGATCGTTTCGAGCTGGAAGGCCGTGAGTTTTTCGAGGCCGTGCGCAATGCGTTCCTCAAGCGTGCCGAAGACGATCCGGCGCGTTACGTGCGGATCGACGCCGGTCAGCCGTTGGTCAAGGTTCAACAATCGCTGGATACCCTGATTCCGAATTTGCTGGAGCTGAGCCGTGGCTGAGGCCTATCCGTGGCAGGACAGCCTCTGGCAGCAACTGGCGGGGCGCACTCAGCATGCCCACGCTTATCTGCTGCACGGCCCGGCCGGGATCGGCAAGCGCGCGCTGGCCGAGCGGCTGATGGCCAGCCTGCTGTGCCAGCGTCCGACGCCTGAAGCCTGCGGCGAATGCAAATCCTGCCTGCTGCTCAAGGCCGGCAGCCATCCGGACAATTACATCCTCGAACCGGAAGAAGCGGACAAGGCGATCAAGGTCGACCAGGTGCGCGATCTGGTCAGTTTCGTGGTGCAGACCGCGCAACTGGGCGGGCGCAAGGTGGTGCTGATCGAGCCGGTGGAGTCGATGAACATCAACGCCGCCAACGCCTTGCTCAAGAGCCTTGAAGAGCCGTCCGGCGATACCGTGCTGTTGCTGGTCAGCCACCAGCCGAGCCGGTTGTTGCCGACCATCAAGAGCCGCTGCGTGCAACAGGCCTGTCCGCTGCCGAGCGAATCCGTGAGCCTGCAATGGCTGGCTCAGGCACTGCCGGAATGTTCCGAAGACGAACGTGTCGAACTGCTGACCCTGGCCGCCGGCTCGCCGTTGGCCGCCGTCACGTTGCAGGGGCAGGGCGTACGTGAACAGCGCGCGCAGGTGGTGGAAGGCGTGAAGAAGCTGCTCAAGCAGCAGCAATCGCCGACGCAACTGGCCGAGGAGTGGAAAAACATTCCGATGCTGCGGCTGTTCGACTGGTTCTGCGACTGGTCGAGCCTGATCCTGCGCTATCAATTGACCCAGGATGAAGCAGGCCTCGGCCTGACCGACATGCGCAAGGTCGTGCAGTACCTGGCGCAGAAAAGTGCCCAGCCTAAAGTGCTGGATATTCAGGACTGGATCCTCGCCCAGCGTCAGAAAGTCCTGAGCAAGGCCAACCTCAATGCGGCGTTGCTGCTGGAAGCGTTGCTGGTGCAATGGGCGAGCTTGCCTGGCCAAAGATAAGAATGTGTACCTAGACTCTGAACATCAGTAGTGGAGGTCAACATGAATGAACCTGTCAGCCCGGGGCCGCGCAACGGCATCTTGTCCCTGACCATCAAGGACAAGTCGGTCCTTTACGCCGCCTACATGCCGTTCATCAAGAACGGTGGCCTGTTCATCCCGACCAACAAGAGCTACAAGTTGGGCGACGAGGTGTTCATGCTGCTGAACCTGATGGACGAGTCGGAGAAGATTCCGGTGGCCGGCAAAGTGGCCTGGATCACCCCCAAAGGCGCCCAGGGCAACCGCGCGGCCGGCGTCGGCGTGCAATTCAACGATGGCGACAACACTGCGCGCAGTCGCATCGAAACTCATCTGGCCGGAGCCCTGAAATCCGACCGTCCCACTCATACGATGTAAGTTGCAGTCCTTTTTATGCTCGTAGATTCCCATTGTCATCTTGATCGCCTCGACCTCGCTGCTCACGACGGTTCCCTGGATGCCGCGCTGGATGCGGCCCGCGAACGCGGCGTCGGGCATTTCCTGTGCATCGGCGTCAGCGCCGACAACGCGGCCGATGTCAAAGCCTTGGCCGAGCGTTACGACGACGTCGATTGCTCGGTCGGCGTGCATCCGCTGGATGTGCAGCCGGGCGCGGCGCCGGCGCTGGACTGGCTGCTGCACGAGCTCAATCACCCGAAAGTGGTAGCGATCGGTGAAACCGGTCTGGACTATCACTATGAGCCGGAAGCCGCCGAGCTGCAGCAGGAATCGTTCCGATTGCACCTGCAAGCTGCGCAGCAGACCGGCAAACCGGTGATCATCCACACCCGTGGCGCCCGCGCCGACACACTCGAACTTTTGCGCGAAGCCGCGTTGCCTCAGGCGGGTGTGCTGCATTGCTTCACCGAAGACTGGGACATGGCCAAGGTGGCACTGGACATGGGTTATTACATTTCCCTGTCGGGCATCGTCACCTTCCGCAACGCCGATGCGTTGCGCGATGTGGCGAGCAAGGTTCCGGCCGATCGGCTGCTGGTTGAGACCGATTCGCCGTACCTGGCGCCGATCCCGTATCGCGGCAAACCGAACCTGCCGCAATACGTGCGGGAAGTGGCAGAGTTTCTGGCGATGCTGCGCGGCGAGAACTACGAGCGTTTTGCCGAGCAGACCACCGAGAACTTCAAGCGACTGTTTCCGCTGGCGCATGTAAAAGCCTGAATCGCAGGCAAAAAAAACCCGGGTTCTGGGGGGTGAATCCGGGTTAAGACCATTAGGAGTAAAACAAAGGCACGCGGTCCCTTGGTACCTTTACCGGCGCGACACTTGGGGGAGATGTCGCCCGACAGTTCAAGTATTGATCAGTCTGGCGCCGAGTCCAGTTGGCCGGCCGGGGTTTTTAAACAAATTTGGAATACGTTCGCTTCGGTTATGTTCTCATTCCCCCCGAAACGTTCGTGAAATGAACAAGAAACACAGATATGGTCGGATGATCCGTGCATTTTTGCGCAAGTTAGGCATAATACGCGGCTTCGAATTTTGACCCCTACAGACCTTTTCTTATGCACAAAGAACCTCGTAAGGTCCGTGAGTTTCGTCGCCGCGAGCAAGAAATTCTCGATACCGCGCTCAAGCTGTTCCTCGAACAAGGTGAAGACAGTGTCACCGTCGAGATGATTGCTGATGCCGTGGGTATCGGCAAAGGCACGATCTACAAGCATTTCAAGTCCAAGGCCGAGATCTATCTGCGCCTGATGCTCGATTACGAGCGCGACTTGAACGAGCTGTTGCACTCGGCCGATGTCGACAAGGACAAGGAAGCGCTGTCCCGTGCCTACTTTGAATTCCGCATGCGCGACCCGCAGCGCTATCGGCTGTTCGATCGCCTGGAAGAGAAGGTGGTCAAGGGCAATCAGGTCCCTGAGATGGTCGAGGAGCTGCACAAGATCCGTGCCTCGAACTTTGAACGCCTGACCCTGCTCATCAAGGGCCGCATCAGCGAAGGCAAGCTCGAAGACGTGCCGCCATATTTCCACTACTGCGCATCCTGGGCGCTGGTGCACGGCGCGGTGGCGCTGTATCACTCGCCGTTCTGGAGCAATGTGCTGGAAGATCAGGAAGGTTTCTTCCAGTTCCTGATGGATATCGGCGTGCGCATGGGCAACAAGCGCAAGCGCGACCCTGAAACGCCAAGCGGCTGAATCATTCAGTCGCCTTATGCGCCGTGTTTTTCGCTACATGGCGCAGTACCGCAGGAATATACTCAGGCATAGGGCTTGCTAAAACTTGAA
Source organism: Pseudomonas sp. lyk4-R2A-10 (assembly GCF_030209075.1). Lineage (NCBI taxonomy): Bacteria > Pseudomonadati > Pseudomonadota > Gammaproteobacteria > Pseudomonadales > Pseudomonadaceae > Pseudomonas > Pseudomonas sp. lyk4-R2A-10. Next base: position 42,498 of record NZ_JARVSR010000008.1, read on the forward strand.
TTGTGAGTCAAGTTTTAGCCGCTCGATTTTCCATCGCCGGAGTGCTTCATGATCGTTGACCGTCAAGGCAGGCGTTTTCGCAATTTGCGGATCAGTCTGACTTCAGCCTGCAATTACGCCTGTACCTACTGCGTGCCCAACGGCAAGCGGCTGGTGGCTGCGCAGGATGAACTGTCGGCCGAGGCCATGGCGCGCGGCGTGGCTTATCTGATCGAAGCCGCCGGCATCGAGCGCCTGCGCATCACTGGTGGCGAGCCGCTGGTCAGTCCCAAACTCGAATCGTTCATGAGCGCCGTCGGCAAGATGGGGCTGGAAGACATCAGCCTGACCACCAACGGCCAGCTACTGGCGAAAAAGCTCCCGTTGCTGGTCGATGCCGGCCTGCAACGCATCAACGTTTCCCTCGATACCCTGGACGCCGGCGCGTTCCGCAGCATTGCCCGTGGCGGTGATCTGGCCACCGTGCTGGATGGCATGGATCAGGCGGCCGCGGCGGGGATGAAGATCAAGGTCAACATGGTGCCGTTGCGCGGGCAGAACCTCGACCAGGTGATGCCACTGCTCGATTACTGCCTCGAGCGCGGTTTTGAGCTGCGCTTCATCGAGCTGATGCGCATGGGCCACCTGGCCACCGATTCCAACGCCTTCCTGCAACAGTTCGTCAGCCTGCAACAGCTGCTGAGCCTGATCGGTGAACATTACGAGTACGCGCAAACCGATGCGCCAGTGGATGCCACGGCAGTTCGCTATGCGATTCCCGGCCGGGGCAACTTCGGCGTGATCGCCAACGAAAGCGTGCCGTTCTGCCGAACCTGCTCGCGCCTGCGCCTGTCGTCCACCGGATGGCTGCATGGCTGCCTGTCGTCGAGCAACCGCCACTACGTCGGTGACCTGCTCGACAAGCCACGTCACGAGGCGCTGCCGGCGTTGCAGCGGTTGCTGGTCAAGGCGCTGGGCGACAAGCAGGAAGTCGCGTTCTCCGGCGGTGCGACCGTCATGAAGATCATCGGCGGCTGAAAATCCTCATCGCGAGCAGGCTCGCTCCCACAGGTAAATGCTGACTCCTGTGGAAGCGAGCCTGCTCGCGATTACGATCGAACAATCGACGAAGATCTGGAAATGGCGCAAAAGCTGCATCCTACGGCCATTCGCCGGTTTTCCGTCACCGGCTTCTGGAGGATTAGGATGCGTAGCCTGGTTTTGCTGCTGGCCGTTTTGGCGCTGGGCGGCTGTATGACTGTCAGTGACATGGCCGAAGGGACTCGCTACCAGATGAGCGACGCGGGGCTGCTGGATCACAGCGACAGCCGTCGCGTAAACAATTTCCGCATTCAGCCGGATTCGTTCATCTACATTGCGCAAGGCTCGTTCGCACCCCCGGGTGGTTCTTACCCGCGTCCAAACGTCGTCGCCGAAGAAGCCTTCAAAGGTTTCGTCGAATACTTCCCGATGGTCCGCCGCGCCCGTGCGCCGGAAGGCCTCGACCAGGCGATGGGTGAGGCCCGCGATGCCGGTGCTCACTACCTGCTGTACACCCGTTTCGCCAAGGCCGACGACCGCATCGGCAACTCCGATGAATGGCTGGACGAGGAAGCCGTGGATCGCCTCGGTATCGACGGCGGCGTGATTCAGATCATGTTGATCGAGACCAGCACCCAGTATTTGATTGATACTGCACGGATCAAGAGTCGTGGCGGTTTACTGACGTTCCACGACAACAAGCCCGAAGACCTGATCGGCCCACCGCTTGCGCAATACGCGCGTAGCCTGCTGGGCGTCGGGGACCAGTAATTCAAGGAGTACGCCATGAGTGGCCCGCAAAAAGCCAATGACCTGCTGGGGCAAATCCCCAAAACCAAAGGCTTGCCGCCGGTGCACTCGTGGAACCCGGATTTCTGCGGCGACATCGACATGCGCATCGCCCGCGACGGCACCTGGTACTACCTGGGCACGCCGATCGGGCGCAAGCCGATGGTCAAGCTGTTCTCCACCATCATCCGCCGCGACGGCGATGATTACTTTCTGATTACTCCAGTGGAGAAAGTCGGAATCAAGGTCGACGACGCGCCATTCGTGGCGATTGCCGTCGAGGTGGAAGGCGAGGGGGAGGCGCAACTGCTGCGCTTTACCACCAATGTCGATGAAATCACCGAGGCCGGCGCGGAACATCCGATCCGCGTCGAGATCGATCCTGCAACGCAAGAACCTGCCCCTTACGTGCATGTGCGCACCAACCTCGAAGCGCTGATCCACCGCAACGTGTTCTACCAATTGGTCGAGCTCGCAGTCAGCCGTGAAATCGAAGGTCAACGCTGGCTCGGCGTCTGGAGCGGCGGCGAGTTCTTCCGCATCGGCCTCGAACCATAAAAAACCGCAGTCTGTGAAAACAGGCTGCGGTTTTTTGTCGTTGACTCTCAATCGTATGATGATTAGCGTAGGCACCCACAGCGAATCGCTTCGGGGTGTCCATGTCGAGCAGTTTTCACGCATCAACGGTTGACTGGCTGGGCGCCTGGATTGCTGCCGGCCAGGTGAAGCCGGGGCAGGCGATCAAGGTCGAGGCCGATCTGGGCGAGCAGCTCGGGGTCAGCCGCACCGTGATCCGCGAAGCCATCAAGACTCTGGTCGCCAAAGGCATGCTCGAAGTCGGGCCGAAAGTCGGCACGCGGGTGCTGCCGATCAAGCGCTGGAATCTGTTCGACCCGCAAGTCGTCGGCTGGCTGTCGCGCAGCGGCCTGCCGGAAAATTTCGTCGATGACCTGCTCGACCTGCGCCGCACCATCGAACCGATGGCGGTGCGCTGGGCCTGCGAGCGGGCGACCGTCGAACAGGTGCAAGCCGTGCGGCAGGCCTACAACGCGCTGGAACGGGCGGTCGACAGCGGCATCGATTACAACCGCGCCGACCAGTTCTTCCACGAATGCATTCTCGCCGCCAGCCACAATCAATTCATCGAGCAAATGGTGCCGGCCCTCGGCGCGCTGCTTGCCGTGTCCTTCGAAGTGTCCGCAGCCGACCCCGACGAATTGCGCCGCACCTTGCCTATTCACAAAGACATGGCCGACGCCATCGCCGCACGGGATGCCGCGCGCGGGGTGTGGGCCTGCATGACCCTGATCGACAATGCCGACCTGGCCATCAAGCGGTTCTACCCGCAGGTGATGGCCGACAAGAAAGCCAGCTGACAAAAACAACAAGACAGGAGGTTGCATGACGTGGACTGCGGTGACAGAGCATCGGGCGCAACTGGGCGAGGGCCCGTTCTGGGACGCACCGACCCAGGCACTGTACTGGGTCGACATTGCCGGCAGGCAGGCGCTGCGGCTGATCGGGCAGAACGTGCAGATCTGGCAGATGCCGGAACACGTTTCGGCGTTCATTCCCTGCGCCAGCGGTGATGCGCTGGTGACTCTGAGCAGCGGCGTCTACCGGCTTGATCTGGATTCCCCCGGGCTTGAACCGCAACTGACGCTGTTCTGCGTCGCCGATCCGCAACCGGGCAACCGTGCCAACGAAGCGCGTTGCGATGGCCAGGGCCGGTTGTGGCTCGGCACCATGCAAAACAACATTGGCGAGCAGGGCGAGGATCTGCCGATCATCCGTCGTTCCGGCGGGCTGTTCCGGATTGATCCGGATAAAAGGGTCACACCCTTGTTACGGGGGCTGGGCATTCCCAACACGCTGCTCTGGAGCGACGACGGCACCACGCTGCTGTTCGGCGACAGCCTCGAAAGCACCTTGTACCGCTATTTCATTCACACCGACGGCAACCTCGACACCGCCCAGCCCTGGTACAGCGCCGATCAGCACGGTGGCCCGGACGGTTCGGCGATGGACGCCGAAGGCTACGTCTGGAACGCCCGCTGGGACGGCAGCTGCCTGCTGCGCCTGACACCGGATGGCCAGATCGACCGCAGGATCGAACTGCCGATCAGCCGCCCGACCAGTTGCGTGTTCGGCGGCGCCGACCTGAAAACCCTGTACATCACCAGCGCTAAAAGTCCGCTGAACCACCCGCTGGACGGCGCCGTGCTGTCTTTGCGAGTGGACGTCGCCGGAAAGCTTTGTACGCGATTCGCTGGTTAAATCCCAAAATATGGGATGCAAAATTATATATTGAGATTATTTGGCGGTCGGGTTTATAGTCGGCTCCAGCAGTAACACGCACTCACACTTAAAAAGAACAAAACAGGTGAAGTGATGCAGCGAATTTTCATCGCACTCCACAGCGGAGTCAGCGCTTCGGGCCGTTTCGGTGCCGCGGCGTGCGCGCGCCTGTTTTGTTCCATAAGCCTTCCAGACCGGACATCGTCAGATGCCCGGTTTTTTTATGCTTTCGAACAGGAGTCCTGATTCATGGCTGAACCTCTGTCCCTGCCACCGGTGCCCGAGCCACCGAAAGGTGAGCGCCTGAAAAACAAGGTCGTGCTGCTGACCGGTGCCGCTCAAGGCATCGGCGAAGCAATCGTCGCGACCTTCGCCTCGCAGCAGGCCAAACTGGTGATCAGCGATATCCAGGCCGAAAAGGTCGAGAAAGTCGCCGCCCACTGGCGCGAGCAGGGCGCCGATGTGCAGGCGATCAAGGCCGACGTCTCGCGTCAGCAGGATCTGCACGCCATGGCCAAACTGGCCATCGAGCTGCACGGTCGCATCGACGTGCTGGTGAATTGCGCCGGGGTCAACGTGTTCCGCGATCCGCTGGAAATGACCGAAGAAGACTGGAAACGCTGCTTCGCCATCGACCTCGACGGCGCCTGGTATGGCTGCAAGGCCGTGCTGCCGCAGATGATTGAGCAGGGCATCGGCAGCATCATCAACATTGCGTCGACTCATTCCACCAACATCATTCCCGGCTGCTTTCCGTACCCGGTGGCCAAGCACGGCTTGCTCGGGTTGACCCGCGCGCTGGGCATCGAGTACGCGCCGAAAGGCATTCGCGTCAACGCCATCGCCCCGGGCTACATCGAAACCCAGCTCAACGTCGATTACTGGAACGGCTTCGCCGACCCACACGCCGAACGTCAGCGCGCCTTCGATCTGCACCCACCGAAACGCATCGGCCAACCGATCGAAGTGGCAATGACTGCTGTATTCCTGGCCAGCGATGAAGCGCCGTTCATCAATGCCTCGTGCATCACCATCGATGGCGGTCGCTCGGTCATGTACCACGACTGACAAAAGCGGGTTCCAGGTGGAAAGGTCCGCCTGAAATCCAATCATCATACGATATGACTATTGTCGTCATGATTCGCAGGAAACGCTTTGACCGCTTTAACGTTTTTCAAATAACGCTCAAGAAAAATAACAAGGAGTCTGCTTATGAAACGTCGTTTCGGGATTCGTACCCTGTGCAGTACCGCGCTGGCGGTCACTGCGTTCAGCCTGAGCAGTGCCCTGCTGGCCGCCGATCCGGTGAAGATCGGGTTTCTGGTCAAGCAGGCCGAAGAGCCGTGGTTCCAGACTGAATGGGCCTTCGCCGAGAAAGCTGCCAAAGACAAAGGCTTCGAGCTGATCAAGATCGCCGTGCCGGACGGCGAGAAAACCCTCTCCGCTATCGACAGCCTTGCGGCCAACGGCGCCAAGGGCTTCGTCATCTGCCCGCCGGACGTGTCGCTCGGCCCGGCGATCATGGCCAAGGCCAAGCTCAACGACCTGAAAGTGATCGCCGTCGACGACCGTTTCGTAGATGCCAACGGCAAGTTCATGGAAGACGTACCGTACCTCGGCATGGCCGCCTTCGAAGTCGGCCAGAAGCAGGGCGCCGCCATGGCTGCCGAGGCGAAAAAGCGTAACTGGGACTGGAAAGACACCTACGCGGTGGTCAACACCTACAACGAACTCGACACCGGCAAGAAGCGCACCGACGGCTCGATGAAGGCCCTCGAAGACGCGGGCATGCCGAAAGATCACATTCTGACCGCCGCCCTGAAAACCCTCGACGTACCAGGCAGCATGGACGCCACCAACTCGGCGCTGGTCAAGCTGCCGAGTGCGGCGAAGAACCTGATCATCGGCGGCATGAACGACAACACTGTGCTCGGCGGCGTGCGCGCCACTGAAGCCGCCGGTTTTGCCGCGGCCAACGTGATCGGCATCGGCATCAACGGCACCGACGCCATCGGCGAGCTGAAAAAGCCCAACAGCGGCTTCTACGGTTCGATGCTGCCGAGCCCGCACATTGAAGGCTACAAGACCGCCGAGATGATGTACGAGTGGGTCACCACCGGCAAGGAACCGCCGAAGTACACCGCAATGGACGACGTCACCCTGATCACCCGCGACAACTTCAAGCAGGAGCTGGAGAAGATCGGTCTGTGGAACTGACGGCAGCGGCGGCCCGGCCAGCCGGGCCGCTTGAACGGTGTGATGAGGTGGCTTAAATGCACGCGCAAGTACAGACACAAGAACACAGCGCCAGCGGCAGCCTGCGTTTCAACGGGATCGGCAAGACCTTCCCGGGCGTGAAGGCGCTGGACGGCATCAGTTTCGTCGCGCATCCCGGGCAGGTTCACGCCTTGATGGGCGAGAACGGCGCCGGCAAATCGACCCTGTTGAAAATCCTCGGTGGCGCCTACATTCCGAGCAGCGGCGAGCTGCAGATTGGCGAGCGGACGATGGCCTTCAAGTCCACTGCCGACAGCATCGGCAGCGGCGTGGCGGTGATTCACCAGGAACTGCATCTGGTGCCGGAAATGACTGTGGCCGAGAACCTGTTTCTCGGTCACCTGCCGGCCAGTTTCGGCCTGATCAATCGCGGCGCGCTGCGCCAGCAAGCCTTGGCTTGCCTCAAAGGCCTGGCCGATGAAATCGACCCGCAGACCAAGGTCGGACGCCTGTCCCTCGGCCAGCGGCAACTGGTGGAAATCGCCAAGGCGTTGTCCCGTGGCGCGCATGTGATTGCCTTTGACGAACCGACCAGCAGCCTCTCGGCGCGGGAAATCGACCGCTTGATGGCGATCATCGGCCGACTGCGCGACGAGGGCAAAGTCGTGCTCTACGTCTCCCATCGCATGGAAGAAGTGTTCCGCATCTGCGACGCGGTGACGGTGTTCAAGGACGGTCGCTACGTGCGCACCTTCGACGACATGAGCCAGTTGACCCACGATCAACTGGTGACCTGCATGGTCGGTCGCGACATTCAGGACATCTACGATTATCGCGGTCGCCCGCGCGGTGCCGTGGCGCTGAGAGTCGATGGCTTGCTTGGCCCGGGCCTGCGCGAGCCGATCAGTTTCGATGCGCACAAGGGCGAGATTCTGGGTTTGTTCGGGCTGGTCGGGGCCGGGCGCACCGAGCTGTTCCGGCTGCTCAGCGGTCTGGAGCGCAACACCGCCGGACGCCTGGAATTGCGCGGCCATGAACTGAAGCTGCGTTCGCCCCGCGATGCGATTGCCGCCGGGATTCTGCTGTGCCCGGAGGATCGCAAGAAGGAAGGCATCATTCCGCTTGCCAGTGTCGCCGAGAACATCAACATCAGTGCGCGCGGTGCGCATTCCGGGCTCGGCTGCCTGCTGCGCGGGATTTGGGAAAAGGGCAACGCCGAGAAACAGATCAAGGCCCTGAAAGTGAAAACGCCCCACGCCGGGCAACAGATCAAGTTCCTGTCCGGCGGCAATCAGCAGAAGGCGATTCTCGGCCGCTGGCTGTCGATGCCGATGAAAGTCCTGCTGCTCGACGAGCCGACCCGGGGTATCGACATCGGCGCCAAGGCCGAGATCTACCAGATCATCCATAACCTGGCCGCCGACGGTATTTCGGTAATCGTGGTGTCCAGCGATCTGATGGAAGTGATGGGTATTTCCGACCGCATTCTGGTGCTGTGCGAGGGCGCCTTGCGTGGCGAAGTCAGCCGCGACCAGGCCAACGAATCCAACCTGCTGCAACTGGCTTTGCCGCGCCACCGCGCTGACGGCGTGGCGAACTGAGAGGTGACTATGATGACAACCCAAAACGAAACCCTGCCGACCGAGCGCAAACCTCTGGATATGCGGCGCTTCCTCGACGACTGGGTGATGCTGCTGGCGGCGGTGGGCATTTTTGTCGCCTGCACCTTGCTGATCGACAACTTCCTCTCGCCGCTGAACATGCGTGGCCTGGGCCTGGCGATCTCCACTACCGGGATCGCCGCGTGCACCATGTTGTACTGCCTGGCGTCGGGGCATTTCGACTTGTCGGTGGGTTCGGTAATCGCCTGCGCCGGGGTGGTCGCGGCGGTGGTGATGCGCGACACCAACAGCGTGTTTCTCGGCGTCAGCGCCGCGCTGGTGATGGGCCTGATCGTCGGCCTGATCAACGGCATCGTGATCGCCAAGTTGCGGGTCAACGCGTTGATCACGACGCTGGCGACCATGCAGATCGTCCGTGGCCTGGCCTACATTTTTGCCAACGGCAAAGCAGTGGGCGTGTCCCAGGAATCGTTCTTCGTGTTCGGCAACGGCCAGTTGTTCGGCGTGCCGGTGCCGATCCTGATCACCATCGTCTGCTTCCTGTTTTTCGGCTGGCTGCTGAACTACACGACCTACGGGCGCAACACCATGGCCATTGGCGGCAACCAGGAAGCGGCGCTGCTGGCGGGGGTGAATGTTGATCGCACGAAGATCATCATTTTCGCGGTGCATGGGGTGATTGGTGCGTTGGCGGGGGTGATTCTGGCTTCGCGGATGACTTCAGGGCAGCCGATGATCGGGCAGGGTTTTGAGCTGACGGTGATTTCGGCTTGCGTGCTGGGCGGGGTGTCGCTGAGTGGCGGGATCGGGATGATCCGGCATGTGATTGCCGGGGTCTTGATTCTGGCGATTATCGAGAATGCGATGAACCTGAAGAATATCGACACGTTTTATCAGTATGTGATTCGTGGGTCGATTCTGCTGTTGGCTGTTGTCATTGACCGTCTGAAACAGCGCTGAGATCAAGAGCTCCCTCACCCCCCGCCCTCTCCCGGAGGGAGAGGGAGCTGACCGAGGTGTCTTGCGCTCTACATTGACCTGAAGAATTCAGTCGATTATGGATTCAGCGAGCGGGCTCAGGTCGGCGTATCTCCCAAATATCCCCCATTCAGTTCCCTCTCCCTCCGGGAGAGGGCTAGGCGGGCGGCGTTCCGATGAGGGCGCTCTTGATCTTCCCGCCTTCCGTCACCCCACCCAAAATTTCCCTTGCCCGTCTCAACCCGTTTCGGTTATCACTTTGTACATGATTAGACAGGTACGATTTGACAAGAAACAACGGGTGGTCGACGAGCTCGTCCGACGCATCGAAAGCGGCCTCATGGAGGACGGCTTTCTGTTGCCCGGCGAGCATCAGTTGGCTCAGGAATTCAACGTCAGCCGAGGCACGTTGCGCGAAGCGCTGGCCGAACTGAAGCGGCGCAATTACATCGCCACGCAAAGCGGGGTCGGTTCCATCGTCACGTTTGACGGGGTGGTACTCGACCAGCGCAGCGGCTGGGCCCAGGCCCTGGCCGACAGCGGGGCGCTGATCAATACCGACGTGTTGCGCCTGGAAGCCGTGACCCGCGAGGATCTGTTGCCGCGTTTCGGCTCCGATCAATTCATTCTTCTCGAACGTCGCCGCCGTTCCAACGATGGCACGGCGGTGTCCCTTGAACGCTCTCTGATGCCCGCCAGCGGAGGCCTGGAAAGCCTGCCGCGAGTGGGCCTGATCGATAACTCGCTGACCATCACCCTGGCCGCCTACGGCTACATCGGCGAGCGCGGCGATCAGTGGATCGGTGCCGAACCGCTCAACGCCGTGGATGCCAAACTGCTCGGCCGTCCCGAAGGCACGGTATTCCTCAAGGCGCTGCGCACCACGTATGACCGGCAAAACCGTTTCATGGAACAGGTCGAAAGCCTGCTCGACCCGGTGCATTTCCGGCTGCACCTGCAATTTGGAGAATCGAAATGACCGCCCTTGACCGTGCCCTGGGCGCGTTTTACGGCCTGGCCCTCGGCGACGCGTTGGGCATGCCGACCCAATCCCTGAACCGCGAAACCATCAAGCAGCGCTTCGGCCAGATTACCGAACTGCAGGACGCCGGCCCCTTGCAGCCGATTGCCGCGAACATGCCCAAGGGCTCGATTACCGATGACACCGAACAGGCGATTCTGGTCGGCGAGTTGCTGGTTGAAGGCAAGGGCCGGATCGAACCGGCGGTGCTCGCGCAACGGCTGATCGAATGGGAAGCCGAGATGCAGGCCAAGGGCTCGCAGGACTTGCTCGGTCCGTCGACCAAACGTGCGATCGAAATGATCCTCGCCGGCCACTCGCCGGAAGAGGCCGGACGTTACGGCACCACCAACGGCGCAGCGATGCGCATCACCCCGGTGGGGATCGCGGCGGATGTCGCCGACTCCGAACGCTTTATCGCGGCGGTGGTGCAGGCCTGTCAGGTCACTCACAACACTACGCTGGGGATTTCCAGCGCAGCGGCGGTGGCGGCGGTGGTTTCGGCCGGCATCAACGGTCTGGATCTGGGTGAGGCGCTGAACCTCGGCCAACAGATCGCCCAGCAAGCGGAGTCTCACGGGCACTGGGTGGCCGGCGGGCGTATCGCGTCGCGGATCAGTTGGGCGCGCAGCATCAGTGTCGAAAGCGACCCGGTGTTGCTCGCGGATCTGCTGTACGACGTGATCGGCACCTCGGTGGCGTCGCAGGAATCGGTCGTAGTGTCGTTCGCCCTCGCGCAGCAAGTCGCGGTCGGTGAAATGACGCCGTTCGATGCGCTGTGCATGGCCGCGAGCCTGGGTGGCGACACCGACACCATCGCCGCGATTCTCGGCGCCATGCTCGGGGCCTGCCTGGGCCTGCAGAGCTGGCCGGTGCCGATGATCGAGACGGTGAAGGCCGTCAATGGTCTGGAGCTGGAACCGTTGGTGACAGGGCTGTTGGCCTTGCGCTGATTGAACTGACGTTATCGTCGGATCGCCGCCCGGAGCAAGTTTGCTCCCACAGGGGTAACGCCGTACTTGTGGGAGCGAGCTTGCTCGAGATGGCCGCGCCGCAAATCCTGAATACTCACCCGCAATGGATCGCGCAGACAGGCCCAGGAAGGGGCGGGATGTCTTGTCGTTCTGCGTCATTGCCACAACCACAATAAAGGCAAACAGGAGCATTTTTCATGAGTTCATCGAACACCGGGCAAAGCGCCGGGCAACTGGAAACCCGGGGCATCGAACCGGTGCCGGAAGGCGAGTGCAACGGCCATCCGCTGCAACTGTTCTGGGTCTGGTTCGCTGCCAACATTTCCATCCTCGGCCTGCCGCTGGGCGCCACGCTGGTTGCGTTTCGCGGCCTGGCGATCTGGCAGGCAATCATCGTCGCGATCCTCGGCGCTGCCGGTTCGTTCGCGGTGGTGGGGATCATCTCGATCGCCGGCCGTCGCGGTCGTGCGCCGAGCCTGACGCTGTCGCGGGCGATCTTCGGTGTGCGCGGCAATATCGGCCCGACGCTGGTGTCGCTGATGTCGCGCCTGGGCTGGGAAACCGTCAACACCACCACGGCGGCGTTCGTGCTGCTGTCGTTGTGCTCGATCCTGTTCGGCTCGCCGGTGGAAGCCAAAAGCGCGCCGGTGCTGACCCTGATTTTCATCGCGATTTTCGTGCTGCTGACCCTGTCGGTGTCCGGCCTCGGCCACGCCACCTTGCTGGTGATCCAGAAGTGGGCGACCTACGTGTTCGGCGCCCTGAACATTCTGGTCGGCGGCTTCCTCTGCGCGACCATCGACTGGAGCGCGGTGTTCAACGCCACGCCGGCACCAATGAGCGCGATGATCATCGGTATCGGCACCATGGCCGCCGGCACTGGGATTGGCTGGGCGAATGCCGGTGCCGACATGTCGCGCTATCAGCATCGCAGCGTCAAAGCCGTGCGCCTGGTCGCTTCGGCGGCGTTCGGCGCGGGGATTCCGCTGGTGCTGCTGATCACCCTCGGCGGCTTGCTGTCGGTGGGCAACAACGATCTGGCGTCGGCGACTGATCCGATCGTGGCGATCCGCGACATGCTGCCGACCTGGATGGCCGTGCCGTACCTGATCACCGCATTCGGTGGTCTGCTGCTGTCGAACAACCTGTCGGTGTACTCCGCCGGTCTGACCACGCTGACCCTTGGCCTGAAGGTCAAGCGCGTGTACGCGGTAGTGGTCGACATCGTTGCGATATTCGCCGGTTCGATCTACTTCATGCTGATCGCCGACAGCTTCTACGGCCCGTTCATTACCTTCATTTCCCTGCTGGCGGTGCCGATCACCGCGTGGGTCGGGATCTTCGTGGTCGACCTGATTCACCGTCACTACTACAGCCCCAAAGACCTGCTCGACGTCAGTCCGAGCAGCGCCTACTGGTACAGCGGCGGCATCGAGTGGCGCGCATTCGGCGCGTGGGCGATCGCGATCGTGCTGGGCTTCAGTTTTACCACCATCGGCACCACGGCTGAAAATGTCTGGTTCAAGGGCTTCCTGTCCGACTCGTGGCTGGGCCACAACGGCCTCGGCTGGATCGTGACGTTCGTGGTCGCCGGCGGCATTTACTTCGTACTCGGCGGGGCGAGAGATCGCCGCGCCGCGCAATCCGAGAATGCTCATGCCTAAGATGTTGCACACCGGCCAAGTCATCATTGACCTGGTCATGGCCGTGGATGCGCTGCCGCAGATCGGCGGTGACGTGCTGGCGCAGTCCGCCAGTTTCGAAGCCGGCGGCGGCTTCAATGTGATGGCTGCCGCTGCGCGCAACGGCTTGCCGGTGGTCTATCTCGGTCGTCATGGCAATGGGCGTTTCGGTGATCTGGCACGGCAGGCGATGAACGCCGAAGGCATCCGCATCGGCATCGAACAACCTGCAGAACGTGACACCGGGATCTGCGTGGCGCTGACCGATGCGTCGGCCGAGCGCAGTTTCATTTCCTACATCGGCGCCGAAGGCGAGGTCACGACGGCGGAGCTGAACAGCGTCACCGCCGAGGAGGGGGACTACGTCTACGTCAGCGGCTACAGCCTGCTGCACAGCGGCAAGGCCCAGGCGTTGCTGGACTGGACGCTGGCGCTGCCGAGGACGATCAACGTGGTGTTCGATCCGGGCCCGCTGGTGGAATCGCCGGACTCACCGATGATGCAGGCGTTGCTGCCGCGCATTGATGTGTGGACCAGCAACAGCGTCGAGGCACTGCGCTTCACTGGCGCGGCGGATATCGAAACCGCGCTGGACCGGTTGACCATGCACCTGCCACTTGAGGTGCTGATGGTCGTGCGCGACGGCCCGCAGGGTTGCTGGATTCATCAGTGCGGTGAACGTCAGCATGTGCCGGGCTTCAAGGTGCAGGCAGTGGACAGCAACGGCGCGGGCGATGCGCATGCCGGCGTATTCGTCGCCGGGCTGGCACAAGGACTGGCCGCTCACGAAGCCGCAAGGCGCGCCAACGCTGCGGCTGCGTTAGCGGTCACTCGCTGGGGCCCGGCGACCGCCCCTGGCACGGCGGAGGTTGATGTGCTGATCAGCAAAAAATGCACTGACTGAACGATCGCAATCGCTGGCTTGCCAGCGATAAGGCCTTCATCCGTTACATCCAGTCTGGACCTAGCCGGCTCTGCGCAACGCCGCAATCAACTCATCTTTACGCATCGACGAACGCCCGGGGATTTTCCGCTCCCGGGCCTCCTTGCGCAGGCTGTCGACCGTCTGCACTTCGCGTGAAGCCTTGCTATCGCGCGAATGTCCCTCGCGGCTTGCTGTCGCGCGCCGCGCCGACTCCTTGCGATCCGCAGCTTTGGCGCTGGCCGGTTTCCGACGCCCGGAACCTCCGGCCTTCTCGCCGCCGCCGGACTGTTTGTTCACCGTCGCCCAGGCGCGGGCCTCGGCTTCGTCCTTGGACATCCCTTTGTTTTGATAACTGTCTTCGATGTGTTCGGCTTTGCGCTTCTGTTCTTCAGTGTATTTGGCTTTGCTTCCACGAGGCATGGCGAGTCTCCTGGTGGTTGGATGAATCTCGGTATGAACCGGCGCAGGCATTGCATTCGAACACTGCTTGCGCCAGTGACTGGAGGCGTCAGGTATCGAGTTTACGGGCCGCTTCCACACCCGCAGCGCTGAGCTTGATCGGCAGATTCAGCGAATGCTCTCCCGCTTCATTGCACGTGATGTGTCCGTGGTGAATCAGTCCACGCTCCTGCAGGGCGGCGAGGGCACTGGCCACGACTTTCTCGCCGCGATAATTGTCCAGCACCTCTTTGCCGAGGCCGCTCGGATGGGCATGCAACAGGCGGGTGAGGACTTCTTTTTCCAGGTTTTTATCGACGTTCATGGTTACCTCTTCAGGGAAGTGGATAAGACACGTTGCGTGGATGAAGCATGGATCACTGTCCTGCGCCTTCAGAACCCGAACCACCCGTGGTGGTTTTCGAGCCGACGCCGGGACCGGCGTTGTCGGGGGCGGCCGGAGCGTCGGGGGTGTTCATGCCGCCCTGGCGACCGGGATCGCTGCCCTGGGTGCGAGGATCGGTTCCCGTCGCGGGTGGCTGATTGATCAGCGGTACACCCGAACCGTCGGTATTCATACCGGGGGCACTGTTGATGGCGGGGGCTCTTGGCTGGGTAACCGGATCGGTCGGCCCGGTGCCGGCGGCGGTAGTCGAGGCGGCGAATACCGCCGGACTGAGGAGGGTTGCGAATACGAGCGCAGTCAACCTTGACGGGATCATAGGGGGTCTCCAGTGATTGAAATCCTTACCTCACGTTGGTCTGCCCTCGTGAAAGATTGGTGCCTGATGAGCGACGAACGGTTCAGAAGGGCTGAGCGCTTTCGAGGCCGATCTCTTCATTGAATTGCTCCATGAAGCCTTTCAGGCGTTGATGGCGGAGCTGTGCCAGACGTTGACCGGCAGCGGTGTGGAAACCGTCGGCAAGGTGCAGCAGTTTGATCTGGAAATGGTCGAGGCAGAATCGCTTGTCGTCGTAGTCCCTGTCCCGGGCCTCGGGATCGTGCGGGTCATACAGCGCGCTGCCCATCCGTCCGGCTGTGTAGAAGGTGCGGGCGACGCCGAGCATGCCGAGGGAATCGAGACGGTCGGCGTCCTGCATCAGTCGGGCTTCGAGGGTTAGCGGGGTGATGTTGGCGGAAAAGCTGTGGGCTTCGATGGCGTGGGTGACGGCATCTATTTTGGCCTCGGGCCAGTTCAGGTTTGTCAGCACCTTTGAAGCTTTTTCCGCTGCCAGACGCGATGCCTGTGAGCGCAGTGGCGAGTTCTTTTCCACCGCCACGCAATCGTGCAGCAGCACGGCCGCGAGCAGTACTTCAAGGTCGCCACCTTCCTCGATCTGCAAGGTGCGCGCGTTGTGCCAGACCCGTTGCAGGTGCGACAGATCGTGGGCGCCGTCCTCCGACGGTTCCAGCGCGTGGGGCAGCAGTTCGGCGGCGAGCTCCGTGAGAGGTGAAAAAACGAGATTGTTCATGGGAGTCCTTGCGAGTCATCGGCCGCGCTAGCCTAATCCGTGGATTGCCATGTGACGAGCGCCGCGCGCCGCCTTAGTATGGCGTTTTACTTTTTCCGACAAGGCCCGTCCATGACGATCGAGATCCGCCCGGCGACCCCCAGCGATGCACCGCAAATCCTCGCGTTCATCACCGAATTGGCAGACTTCGAAAAGGCCCGTCACGAAGTCATCGCCAGCGTCGCGGACATTGAACGCAGCCTGTTCAGCGAAGGCGCCACGGCACATGGCCTGATCTGCCTGCGCGACGGCTTGCCGATCGGTTTTGCGGTGTTCTTCTTCAGCTATTCGACCTGGCTGGGCAGCAACTGCCTGTACCTCGAAGACCTCTACATCACCCCGGAACAACGGGGCGGCGGCGCCGGAAAAACCCTGCTGCGCCACCTCGCAAAAATCGCCTGCGCCAACGACTGCGGCCGCTTCGAATGGAGCGTGCTGGACTGGAACACCCCGGCCATCGAATTCTACAAATCCCTCGGCGCCCAGCCGCAGGAAGAGTGGGTGAGGTATCGCATGGATGGCAAGGTATTGCGGGAGTTTGCCGAGGGCTGAATAAATAGTGGCAATCTGATTATTGATTCGATTGTCCAAACCGCTCTGGTCCGGCATTCTACGCGCCATTTTTGCGCGCTCACGGACGACACCTGCAATGCCTCTGGCACTCTTTCTCCACGCCCGTGGAGCCTTCGCTGCGTCAACGAGTGACCGGCGATGAGCGGACTACGGGCGTCGATCCGCCTGTACGGTCTGGTCAAAAAACTCGGTTCAAGCGACAACCCGAACCGCCAACTGGTGGACATCCTCTGCACCGTTAACCGCCTCGGTGGCAAAGCCATCCGTGCGTTTTTCTCGGGCCTCGATGCCGAGCTGATGACGCCTAGTGCAAACCACCTACGACCAGCATCGACTGACCGGCTACAACACCTTGCTCAACCAGCTCGACGACGCCACATCTACCGAGCTGAACTGGTTTGCCGATGAAACCTGGCAACAACTGCAAACCCTCACCCCGAACAGCCGCGAGCATTGTCACGCGCTTTTCGATTCCGTCGACAACCGCTGGCGTTTCGCCGCGACCGATGTCGACCTCTATCAGCCACACCTGGAACCTCTGAAGCAAGGAGCTTTGAATTGAGTGGTAAACCCGCTGCACGCGTCACCGACCCAACCGGCTGCCCACTGCCTGGTCATGGCAACAACCCGATCGTCTCCGGCTCGCCGGACGTGTTCTTCGACGGGCTCCCCGCCGCGCGCATGACCGATAAATCGGCGTGTGGCAGCCCGATAACCGGCGGTGTTTCCGCCACGGTCTTCATCAACGGCCTGAATGCCGCGATGCTCGACAGCACCGGCGGGCACGGCAATGTCGTGGTCGGTGGGTCGGGGACGGTGATTATTGGACAGAGCGGGGGAGGGGCGGCGTTTAGCGGGTTGTCGCCGATGCCGGTGCATTTCAATGATCGGATGCAGGTGATTAACGAAATTACTGGTGAGCCCATGCCAAATCACCCTTACGCGATTCAACGCGCTGATGGGAGCGTGGAGCACGGCGTAACCAATGACGCGGGGTTTACCCATACCGTGAGTTCGCATTTGCCTGAGTCGATCAAGCTGTTCGTGGAGTAGGAAGATATGACTACTGAAAATCCTGCTCTGAAAGGCTGTAAAAGACTGGTCGTGACCCATGACCTGACCTGCAAAACGGACGGAACAGTCAAGCAGGCCACGATCACTCCCAAAAAGATTGTTCTGTTTTTTGTGGGTGGTGCGGGTGATAAAGAAAGTTATTACGGCACAGGCCCCAATAATAACGTTGCTGACGTCATGAAGGTGTTCGTCAGGGATATGGAGGCTGAGGGTATTTGTTCTGATAATTATGATATCCACCATGTTGGTTATAACTATTTTATTAGTGAAGATGATCTGAAAAAGAATGTGCTGGAGAAGATTGCTGATGTGACCACGCCTGTATATATCATTGGGCATAGCTTGGGCGGATGGAATGGTGCGCACCTGTCAGCTGTATTGACTGATAAGGGATATCGAATTCCGTGTCTGGTTACACTCGATCCGGTTGGCGAAGGAAAAATTGTGTGGGGAGTTTCTAACATCTACCGTCAGGAGCCGAAGCCGAAGGCGGAATATTGGGTTAACGTCAGAGCCGATGCCAAAGACTGGAATTTTTCCGATCTCGTAGCCGATTTTGGAGAGCAATGGGATATGAAAAGTGGGCCCAATATGAACGGGCGAGTGAATGTGAATCACGCCGATGCCTGGGTCATCTTCACATCAGTCCTGCAAAGTGGCCTCTCGGCCAGAGACGCTTTGATGCAGGTTGTTGTTACTCATTTTAAAGGACGGAAATGTGCGTAATATAATTTTATGTATGGCTTTCTTGCTTTGCACTTCCTGTGCGATGAATCATGGTAAGCCCATTGCTCATTTACAATACGTTGGTGTTGAACGTTATTTGGATAGGAATATTTATCAGGTGCGTTTTACGTCTGATGTTGATGTTGTCAATCTTTTTAAATCAAAAATAAGCCAGACGCTGCTGTGTTCTTTTGAGGACGATTTTGATTTTTCGGCACCTCACTCTGCGGGTAGATACGGAGAGGGTTTTGTCGAGCCTGAAATTTCAAGTGCCGGGCCGGTTTACAGGGCGGATGTTTTATTTTTCAAAAGAAAAAACGATACCAGTGAAAAAATCATTGAAGGTGAGGCATTGAGGTCTTTATTAGTGGGCCGAGAGTCTATTGTCTGTAAGGTCAGAATTAATTCCTACTCCTATAAAATATATTTGTCGGAGGACATGAAAGTTCCAACGGCAGATCTGTTAAGAGAGATCGATAAGTTTTAAACGGGATGCGATCCGTCCGGACAGGCGGTGCTCGTTGCTCAATTCGCTGTCCGGGCTTTTAAGAAAGGCAAATCCCAAAATATGGGATGCAAAATTACATATTGAGATTTCCCGCCTGAGAGGTCTATAGTCCAGCTCACTCACTGCCAATAACAAAACAGGTGAAGCGATGCTGGCGCAATTGATCGCGCTCGATTGGGGGACGACCTCACTACGTGCTTACAAACTCGCAGCGGGCGGGCAGGTGCTGGCGCAGCGGTCGCTGTCGTTCGGGATCATGCAGTTGCCGAAGACGCCGCGGGTCATCAACGGTCGTGAATGCGCTGATGGTTTTGAACTGGCGTTCGACGAGGCGTGCGGCGACTGGCTCGACGCGCAACCCGACTTGCCGGTGATTGCCTGTGGCATGGTCGGCAGCGCCCAGGGCTGGCGCGAAGCGTCCTACCGCGATACGCCGGCCAACGTGGCCGATCTCGGAAAATCCCTGCAAACCGTTCACAGTCTTCGCGGTGTCGACGTGCATATCGTGCCGGGTGTGATTCAGCGTTCGGCGCTGCCGAACGTGATGCGCGGCGAGGAAACCCAGGTCCTCGGCGTCCTGCAGAATCTGCCGGTCGAGGCGGGCACTGATCTGTTGATCGGCCTGCCCGGCAGTCATTCGAAATGGGTGGAAGTGGCCGACGGCTGCATCACCCGTTTCGACACCTTCATGACCGGCGAAGTGTTCGCCGTGCTCAGCGAACACAGCATTCTCGGCCGTACCCAACAGCACAGCGCGACGTTCGACGCCGCCGCCTTCGATCGCGGCGTACAGGTGGCGTTGTCGGCAGAGGGCGAGATTGGCGTGCTGTCGACGCTGTTCAGCGCCCGCAGCCTGGGGCTGTCCGGTGAGCTCAGTGCCACCGCGCAACCGGACTATCTGTCCGGCCTGCTGATCGGCCACGAGCTGACGGCGCTGGCCGCCGTGCAACGGCGCCGACGCAACAGCACAGATCTTCCTTCGATCATCCTCATCGGCAACGCACAGTTGTGCGCCCGCTACAGCCGTGCCCTCGACACCTGCGGTTTTGCCCGGTTGACCCTGGCCGAGCAAGCCACCGAGCGTGGACTGTGGCAACTGGCGCTCGCCGCCGGACTGATCGATTCCTCATCCCGTTAACCCTGACTGGAGGCCTGACATGCTCAAGCAAGCACTGGCGCAAAACGGTCTGATCGCGATTCTGCGCGGCCTGCATCCGCAGGAAGCCGCCGCTGTCGGAGAAGTCCTGTATGCGGCCGGATTTCGCGTCATCGAAGTACCGCTCAATTCCCCCTCGCCGTACGAAAGCATCCGTATTCTGCGTAAGGCCTTGCCCGCCGATTGTCTGATCGGTGCCGGCACGGTGCTGACCCCGGAACAGGTCGAATTGGTGAAGGAGGCCGGCGGCCAGGTGATCGTCATGCCCCACAGCGATGCCAAGGTGCTGCGGGCGGCGAAAGCGGCGGGGCTGTACCTGTCGCCGGGCGTTGCCACACCGACCGAAGCCTTTGCGGCACTGGAGGAGGGTGCTGACATTCTCAAGCTGTTCCCGGCCGAACAGATGGGTCCGGCGGTGGTGAAAGCCTGGCTGGCGGTGTTGCCCGTCGGGACGATCCTGGCGCCGGTCGGTGGCATCACGCCGGACAACATGCAGGCGTTTATCGACGCCGGCGTCAAAGGCTTTGGCCTCGGTTCCGGGCTGTTCAAGCCGGGCATGACGACTGAGCAAGTGGCGACCAATGCCAAGGCCTACGTGGCGGCCTGGAAAGCCCTTCGCTAAGACTTTTCCGGCGCTGCGTGCGCTGCATCTAACAAGAGAGACAAGCAGATGAAAATCACCAAACTCACCACCTTCATCGTCCCGCCGCGCTGGTGCTTCCTGAAAGTCGAAACCGACGAAGGCGTGACCGGTTGGGGCGAGCCCGTGGTCGAGGGCCGCGCCCACACGGTCGCTGCTGCGGTTGAGGAATTGTCCGACTACCTGATCGGCAAAGACCCACGCAATATCGAAGACATCTGGACCGTGCTGTATCGCGGTGGCTTCTACCGAGGCGGCGCGATCCACATGAGCGCGCTGGCCGGTATCGATCAGGCGCTGTGGGACATCAAGGGCAAGGCCCTCGGTGTATCGGTCAGCGATCTGCTCGGCGGTCAGGTGCGGGACAAGATCCGCGTGTATTCGTGGATCGGCGGCGACCGCCCGGCGGACACTGCGCGGGCCGCGAAAGAGGCGGTGGGCCGAGGTTTTACGGCGGTGAAAATGAACGGCACCGAGGAACTGCAATTCCTCGATACCTTCGAAAAGGTCGATCTGGCACTGGCCAACGTTGCCGCTGTGCGCGATGCGGTCGGGCCGAACGTCGGCATCGGCGTCGACTTCCATGGCCGGGTGCACAAACCCATGGCCAAGGTGCTGATGAAGGAACTTGACCCGTACAAACTGATGTTCATCGAAGAGCCGGTGCTCAGCGAAAACTACGAAGCGCTGAAAGAACTGGCTCCGCTGACCAGCACCCCGATTGCCCTCGGTGAGCGGCTGTTTTCGCGCTGGGACTTTAAACGGGTGTTGAGCGAAGGTTACGTCGACATCATCCAGCCGGATGCCTCCCACGCCGGTGGCATCACCGAGACCCGCAAGATCGCCAACATGGCTGAAGCCTACGACGTGGCGCTGGCACTGCATTGCCCGCTGGGGCCGATTGCACTGGCGGCGTGTCTGCAACTGGACGCCGCTTGTTACAACGCGTTTATCCAGGAGCAGAGCCTGGGCATCCATTACAACGAGAGCAATGACTTGCTCGATTATGTGAAGGATCCGCGGGTGTTCGACTACGACAAGGGCTTCGTGAAAATCCCGAACGGCCCGGGCCTGGGGATCGAGATCAACGAGGAATACGTGATCGAACGCGCGGCGGTCGGTCATCGCTGGCGCAACCCGATCTGGCGGCATGCCGATGGCAGTTTTGCCGAGTGGTGAGTCGCTGACTCTCTGCCGCATCCAGTAAGTCAGATCTCCAGGGAGCGGAGATCTGCATAACCCTCGACCTCAATAAACATAAAAAGAGGCGCTCCCCATGCAACCGCAAACCCTCACCGGGCAAGCGACGTTAGTCACGCCCAGCCGCAAGCGATTTTTCATCATGGTGTTGCTGTTCATCACCGTGGTCATCAACTACCTCGACCGCAGCAACCTGTCGATTGCCGCCCCGGCTCTGACGACGGATCTGGGCATCGACCCGGTGCACGTCGGGCTGATCTTCTCGGCGTTCGGCTGGACCTACGCCGCCATGCAGATCCCCGGCGGCTGGCTGGTGGACCGGGTGCCGCCGCGCATCCTTTATAGCGTCGCACTGTTGCTGTGGTCGCTGGCTACGGTGATGCTCGGGTTCGCCGCCAGTTTCATCGCGCTGTTCGTGCTGCGCATGGCGGTCGGTGCGCTGGAAGCGCCGGCGTATCCGATCAACAGCCGCGTGGTGACGACCTGGTTCCCCGAGCGTGAGCGGGCCACGGCCATCGGTTTCTACACCTCCGGGCAGTTTGTCGGGCTGGCGTTTCTGACCCCGGTGCTGGCGTGGCTGCAGCATGAATTTGGCTGGCACATGGTGTTTGTCGTGACCGGCGCGGTAGGCATCATCTGGGCGGCGATCTGGTACGCGGTGTATCGCGAGCCGCGTGATTTCAAAGGCGCCAACCAAGGCGAAATCGACCTGATCCGCGAGGGCGGCGGGTTGGTGGACATCGCCGCCGAAACCGCCAAGGTGAAGGCGAAATTCAGCTGGACCGATCTCGGCATCGTCCTCAGTAAACGCAAGTTGTGGGGGATCTACCTCGGCCAGTTCTGCCTCAACTCGACGCTGTGGTTTTTCCTGACGTGGTTCCCGACCTACCTGGTGAAGTATCGCGGCATGGACTTCATCAAGTCCGGTCTGCTGGCGTCGCTGCCGTTTCTCGCCGCGTTCATCGGCGTGCTGTGCTCCGGGTTCTTTTCCGACTTCCTGATCCGTCGCGGCTGCACCGTCGGGTTTGCGCGCAAGCTGCCGATCATTGGCGGGCTGCTGATTTCCACCTCGATCATTGGTGCCAACTTCGTCGAGTCGACGCCGTTGGTGATTGCCTTCCTGGCCTTGGCGTTTTTCGGCAACGGGTTGGCGTCGATCACCTGGTCGCTGGTCTCGACACTGGCGCCGGCGCGGTTGCTGGGCTTGACCGGTGGGGTGTTCAACTTCATCGGCAACCTGTCGGCGATTGCCACGCCGATTGTCATCGGCTTCCTCGCCAGCGGCGATTCGTTCGCTCCGGCGATCACCTACATCGCGGTTCTGGCATTGATCGGTGCTTTGTCCTACGTGCTGCTGGTGGGCAAGGTCGAGCGCATCGAGTTGTAGTCGGCTATGTCGGGCGACCATAATGCCGCCCGTTCCCTCGCTCAACGCTAAAGGCTGGATATGCAGGAAGACGCCCCGAAAACCGCCAAGGACGCCGCGCCGACCGGCACCCAGACCCTGCTTCGCGGGTTGGGTGTGGTGCAGGCCGTCGCCAGTGGCGCCCGCGATCTCAAAGAGATCGCCCGCCTGATCGGCACCACGCGCAGCACCACCCATCGTCTGGCCAGTTGTCTGGTGGACGAACGTTACCTGCGCGTCGTGCCGCAAGTCGGTTATCTGCTGGGGCCGAAGCTGATCGAACTGGGTTTCCAGGCGCGCGAAGAGTTACCGCTGGTGACCCTGGCCGGGCCGTATCTTGACGAGTTGTCGGCGCTGACCGGCGACACCGTTCACCTGGGCATTCGTGAAGGCGACGAGGTGCTTTATTTGCTGAAGAATCCGGGGCGCAACGGCCCGGAAATGCGCTCGCGGGTCGGCCATCGCATGCCGCTGGCGCGAACCGGGATCGGCAAGGCGCTGATGCTGGATGACGCACCGCAGGACTGGCAGCGTCTGTACGACATCAGCCTGCCGGCGGGTGGGAAAAGTCAGTTCTGGCCGCAGCACCCTCAGCAGTCGTGGGAACAGCTGGAGCAGCGGATGACCGAATACGTGGCCGGCGGCTACGCGTTCGATCTGGAAGACAACGAGCCGTCGATCCGCTGCGTGGCGGCGCCGATCCGCGACGCGAGCAAGCGCATCGTCGCGGCCATCAGCATCGCCAGCACCGTGCCGTACATGCCGCTGGAAAAAATGGCCGAGCTGATTCCCCTGATCAAAGGGGTCACGGCCCGGCTCTCGGCGGAGCTTGGCTTGAAGGTCTGAGGAATCAGAGCTTCAGAGTCGCCATATCGATCACGAAGCGGTACTTCACATCGCCAGCGATCATGCGGGCGTAGGCCTCGTTGATCTGGCGGATGTCGAGCATTTCGATGTCGCAGCTGATGTTGTGCTCGGCGCAGAAATCCAGGACTTCCTGGGTTTCGGCGACGCCACCAATCAGCGAACCGGCCAATACGCGACGACCCAGCACCAGTTTCGCGGCGTGGACCGGCGGATCGATCGGTTCGATCAGACCCACCAGAATGTGCACGCCGTCGAAGCGCAAGGTGTCGAGGTACGGGTTCAGATCGTGCTGCACCGGAATGGTGTCGAGCAGGAAGTCGAAACGACCGGCTGCAGCCTGCATCTGCTCTTCGTCGGTGGAGACGATGACGTGATCGGCGCCCTGTCGACGACCTTCCTCGGCCTTGCTTGCCGAACGGGTGAATAGCGTCACTTCGGCGCCCATGGCCTTGGCGAACTTGATGCCCATGTGGCCGAGGCCGCCCATGCCGAGAATCCCGACCTTGTCGCCGGCCTTCACGCCGTAGTGCTTGAGCGGCGAGTAGGTGGTGATGCCGGCGCAGAGAATCGGCGCGGCAGCCGCCAGATCCAGCTTCTCGGGAATGCGCACCACGAAGTGTTCGCTGACCACGATGCTGTCCGAATAACCGCCCATGGTGTTACTGCCATCGACCCGGTCCGGAGTGGCGTAGGTCATGGTCGGGCCTTCGAGGCAGTATTGCTCGAGGTTCGACTGGCAGGCTTCGCAGGTGCGGCAGGAGTCGACCATGCAACCGACGCCGACCAGGTCGCCTACTTTGTGTTTAGTGACATTCGCACCGACGGCGGTGACTTTTCCGACGATCTCGTGGCCGGGCATCAACGGGTAAACGGCGATGCCCCATTCGTTGCGCGCCTGGTGGATGTCGGAGTGGCAGACGCCGCAGTACAGGATCTCGATGGCGACGTCGTCGGCCCGTGGGCTGCGGCGTTCGAACTTCATCGGGGCGAGGGGGGTGGTGGCCGTTTGAGCGGCATAGCCGATGGCGGTGTACATGTGAAACCTCGCAAAAGCAGTGACAGGTGAGGCGGCGCATTCTGGGCGCCGTCCGGTCGTCCGGCCATGGCGATTCCTCCGGGTGTCATGCCTAATCCTCCGGCATGCGGGGTTGATCGGCCGCATTGGCAAAAGGATCTGCGATGATGCTTTTATCCCTTTTTCCGTGATTTTTTCTGAAGAGCCACCCGATGCAATTGACCCGTCACCTTGATGCCAACGCCACCCTGGTTTCGCTGATCGAACCGCTGGCGCTGCGCGATGGTTACAGCCAGACCGGGCTGCCAGGCGTGCAGGTGTTGCGCGCCAGTTGCGACGTCGCCCGTGGCCCGCACATTTATGAGCCGAGCCTGATGATCATCGCCCAGGGCAGCAAACTGGCGTATCTGGGGCCGCGCACCATGGAATACGGCGCCGGGCATTACCTGATTCAGGCTTTGCCGGTGCCCTTTGAGTGCGAGACCTACGCGTTGCCGGACGCACCGCTGCTTGGCGTATCGGTGGCGATCGACCGGGTGCTGCTCGGTGAACTGGTGCTGGCCATGGGGCTGGCGCCGGGGCGGCATATTCCGGCGCAGACACCTGAGTCGATGACCTCGGTGGTGCTCGACGATGACATGCGCGGATGCGTCGAGCGCTTGCTGCGTTGTCTGCACGATCCGCTGGAATGCCAGATTCTCGGACCGGCGCGGGTGCGGGAGTTGTTGTTCGTCGCGTTGCGCGGTCCCCAGGCCGATGTGCTGCGAGCGCTGGTGGAGCAGCAGGGGCAGTTCGCCCGGGTGGCGGCTTCGATCAGTCATCTGCATGCGCATTACACCGAACCGTTGAACGTCGAGACATTGGCCAGTTGCGCGAACATGAGCGTTTCGACCTTTCACGAACACTTCAAACGCAGCACGTTGCTGTCGCCGGTGCAGTACCTGAAGCGTTTGCGCTTGTTGAAGGCGCAGACGTTGTTGATCGCCGAAGGACTGGGAGTGGCGCAGGTGGCGCATCGGGTGGGATACCAGAGCACGTCGCAGTTCAGTCGCGAATACAAACGCTATTTCGAACGCAGTCCGGGGGATGAGCGTGCTGCGTGATTTTCACCAAATCGCGGGGAACAAAAAGGCCCCCGTTTCGGGAGCCTTGATGTTCAGCAATTCGACTTACATGTTTGGATAGGTCGGACCGCCAGCGCCTTCCGGCGTCACCCAGGTGATGTTCTGCGAAGGATCCTTGATGTCACAGGTCTTGCAGTGCACGCAGTTCTGGGCGTTGATCTGGAAGCGCTTCTCGCCGTCTTCCTTGGTGATCACTTCATACACGCCGGCCGGGCAGTAGCGCTGCGCCGGCTCGTCGTACAGCGGCAGGTTCTTGCTCAGCGGGATGGTCGGATCGGTCAGTTTCAGGTGGCACGGCTGTTCTTCTTCATGGTTGGTACCGGAGATGAACACCGAGCTCAGCTTGTCGAAGCTGATCTTGCCGTCGGGTTTCGGGTAGTCGATCTTCTTGCAGTCGGCCGCGAGCTTGAGGCAGGCGTAGTCCGGCTTGGTGTCGTGCAGGGTGAACGGCAGTTTGCCGCCGAAGATGTTCTGGTCCAGCCAGTTGAAACCGCCGCCGACGATAGCGCCGAACTTGTGGATCGCCGGGCCGAAGTTGCGGCTGGCGAACAGTTCTTCGTAGAGCCAGCTCTTCTTGAAGGCGTCGACGTAGGTGGTCAGCTCTTCCGTGCCGTCCTTTTCAGCGAACAGCGCGTCGGCCACGGATTCAGCGGCGAGCATGCCGGACTTCATCGCGGTGTGGCTGCCTTTGATCTTGGCGAAGTTCAGAGTGCCGAGGTCGCAACCGATCAGTGCGCCGCCCTTGAAGACCATTTTCGGCAGTGAGTTCAGGCCACCCTTGCAGATCGCACGTGCGCCGTAGCTGATGCGCTTGCCGCCTTCCAGATACTGCTTGAGTACCGGGTGATGCTTGAGGCGCTGGAATTCGTCGAACGGCGACAGGTAGGTGTTGCTGTAGGAAAGGTCGACGATCAGACCGACCACCACCTGGTTGTTTTCCAGGTGATAGAGGAAGGAGCCGCCGGTGTTCTCGGTGCCCATGATGTCCATCGGCCAACCGGCGGTGTGCACCACCAGGCCTGGCTGGTGTTTGGCCGGGTCGATTTCCCAGATTTCCTTCAGCCCGATGCCGTAGTGCTGGGCGTCGGCATCGCTGTCCAGGTTATAGCGCTTGATCAGTTGCTTGCCGATGTGGCCACGGCAACCTTCGGCGAACAGCGTGTACTTGCCACGCAGTTCCATGCCCGGGGTGTACAGGCCTTCTTTCGGATGGCCTTCGCGGTCGACGCCGAGGTCGCCGGTGATGATCCCGCGCACCACGCCGTTTTCATCGATCAGCGCTTCCTGAGCGGCGAAGCCCGGGTAGATTTCCACGCCCAGGTTTTCGGCCTGCTGAGCGAGCCAGCGGCACAGGTTGCCGAGGGAGATAATGTAGTTGCCTTCGTTGTGCATGGTCTTGGGCACAAAGAAGTCAGGAATTTTCTGCGCGCTTTCGGCGTTTTTCAGCACGAAGATGTCATCGCGGGTGACTGGCGTGTTCAGCGGGGCGCCGAGTTCTTTCCAGTCCGGGAACAGTTCGTTCAGGGCCCGTGGTTCGAATACGGCACCGGACAGGATGTGTGCGCCGACTTCGGAGCCTTTTTCGACCACGCAGACGCTGATTTCCTTACCGGCTTCGGCGGCCTTCTGCTTCAGACGGCAGGCGGCGGACAGGCCAGCGGGGCCGGCACCGACGATGACCACGTCGAATTCCATGTATTCGCGTTCCACAGGCTATCTCCTACTCAAGGCTCAACAGTTTTTTTTCTAATTTGGAGGTTCGGTGTCGTATCCGTTATTGCCTTTACGTTAACGTCAAGGGTAATAATGGGCAAACCACCTTTCTCTCTAGGCGGCGCATTATATCTACACCACTCCTAGCGTCCAATACAAACGTTTGTTTGAATCGGCTCCAGCCCAGAGAAATCAAAGAAGCGCGGCTTATGACAGGGCATTTTGGCGTATTGACCAGAATGGGCGTTCCGGTCAAGATACGGGCGGTTTTGCGCTCGCCGTAGGCTGAATGGTGGTTTCAAGAGCACCTCTAAAGACAGGGCGTAGGCGGTAACCGGTGATGCGCAGCGCAGGTTCGGCGCGCAGTTTACACACCGCGAAGCGGCATGACTCGTCGGTCACGACTGACGAACGGTCATCCCGTTCAGCCGGCGTTTTTAGAGGTGCCCTTGTGCCCGATGAGCATCAACCGCCAGGTTCGCCTAGGCGACTTTCTTTTCACCGGAGAGTAACGAGGAATCCATGAAGGTTCTTGTAGCTGTCAAACGCGTTGTGGATTACAACGTCAAGGTTCGCGTCAAGGCGGACAATTCCGGCGTAGACCTCGCCAACGTCAAGATGTCGATGAACCCGTTCTGCGAAATCGCAGTGGAAGAAGCCGTACGCCTGAAAGAAAAAGGCGTTGCGACTGAAATCGTCGTCGTCTCCATCGGCCCGTCCACCGCTCAGGAACAGCTGCGTACCGCACTGGCTCTGGGTGCCGACCGCGCCATCCTCGTCGAATCCGCTGAAGACCTGACTTCCCTGGCCGTGGCCAAGCTGCTCAAGGCCGTGGTCGACAAGGAACAGCCTCAGCTGGTGATCCTGGGCAAACAGGCCATCGACAGCGACAACAACCAGACCGGCCAGATGCTCGCTGCACTGAGCGGCTACGGTCAGGGCACTTTCGCCTCGAAAGTCGAAGTCTCCGGCGACAGCGTTGCCGTGACCCGCGAAATCGACGGCGGCGCGCAGACCGTTTCCCTGAAACTGCCAGCGATCGTCACCACCGACCTGCGTTTGAACGAGCCGCGCTACGCGTCCCTGCCAAACATCATGAAAGCCAAGAAGAAGCCTCTCGAGACGCTGACTCCGGACGCTTTGGGCGTTTCCACCGCCTCCACCAACAAGACCCTGAAAGTCGAAGCGCCAGCTGCACGCAGCGCGGGCATCAAGGTCAAGTCGGTGGCTGAACTGGTCGAGAAACTGAAAAACGAAGCGAAGGTAATCTGATCATGACTATCTTGGTAATCGCCGAACACGACAACAAGGTGCTGGCTCCGGCCACCCTGAACACCGTGGCTGCCGCTGCCAAAATCGGCGGCGACATCCACGTTCTGGTTGCAGGTCAGGGCGCTGGCGCCGTGGCTGAAGCCGCTGCGAAAATCGCTGGCGTGAGCAAAGTCCTGAACGCTGACAATGCTGCCTACGCGCATCAGCTGCCGGAAAACGTTGCTCCTCTGGTAGCCGAACTGGGCGCTGGCTACAGCCACATCCTGGCTGCCGCTACTTCCAACGGCAAAAACATCCTGCCGCGCGTTGCCGCCCAGCTGGACGTTGACCAGATCTCCGAGATCATCTCGGTAGAAAGCGCTGACACCTTCAAGCGTCCGATCTACGCCGGTAACGCCATCGCTACCGTGCAATCGACCGCAGCGATCAAAGTGATCACCGTGCGTGCCACCGGTTTCGACCCGGTTGCCGCTGAAGGCGGTTCGGCTGCCGTTGAAGCGGTTGCTGCTGCTCACAACGCCGGCACTTCCAGCTTCGTCAGCGAAGAACTGGCCAAGTCCGATCGTCCTGAGCTGACCGCTGCCAAAATCGTCGTTTCCGGCGGCCGCGGCATGCAGAACGGCGATAACTTCAAACACCTCTACGCGCTCGCCGACAAGCTGGGCGCTGCTGTGGGTGCTTCGCGCGCCGCGGTCGACGCAGGTTTCGTACCGAACGACATGCAGGTCGGCCAGACCGGCAAGATCGTTGCGCCACAGCTGTACATCGCCGTCGGCATCTCCGGCGCGATCCAGCACCTGGCCGGCATGAAAGACTCCAAAGTGATCGTTGCGATCAACAAGGACGAAGAAGCGCCGATCTTCCAGGTGGCCGATTACGGTCTGGTGGCGGATCTGTTCGAAGCCGTACCTGAGCTGGAGAAGCTGGTCTAATCCGGCCGCTTCACTTATAAAGAGCCCGACCTTTTGGTCGGGCTTTTTTTTGTCTCGGATTTGAGTGGGAGCGTTTCGCCATGGATCTGCATCGTCGGTTGGGCTGCTCGTGGTTGCTGGGGCTGGCATTGTTGCCAGGTCTGTCGGTGGCGGCGGGCAAGTGCGAACGGCTGGTCGTCACCGGCAGCCCGGATGCACCGCCGTACCTATGGCAGGATCCGCAAAACCCCAAACAACTGATGGGTGCCAGTGCCGACCTGTTGCAACAGGTGGCCAAGGAGTTGGGGATCAAAGTCGACCTGCTGTACGCCGGCAAGCGTTCCCAGGCCCTCGACGAAGTGCGCAGCGGGCGCATGGACATGCTGGCCGACGCGCCGCTGACCTTCAATGAGCTGGAAAACCTCGACTACATTCACCCGCCGTTGCTGGAAAACGATTACCTGGTGTGGACGCGCAAGGGCTCGACGCTGGTTTATACCGAAGCCAGGGATCTGCACGGGCATACCGGCGGCTTGTCGGAAAAGTCTCGAATGACCCCGGCATTTGGCGCTATCGCCGAGCAGCAATTGACCCTGACCCGTACGGCAAACCTGACCCAGGCGTTTCAGAAACTTCTGCTGGGCGAAGTGGAATATGTACTCGCCGGTCGCTACTCGGGCATGGCGGCCGCGCAGGCCTTGGGCATGGCCAACGATCTGCTGGCCTTCGAACAACCCATCGACCGGCCCGGTCTGTTCCTGGCGGTTTCGCACAACTCGGCCTGCAACGATCCGTGGTTGCGCGGACAGCTGGCCAAAAAGATGACAGAATTGCCCGCGTCCGGCCTGACGGAAGCCGCGCTGCAACGCAACATCGAGCGCTGGAAGGCGCAGCAGCAACAGCCGCCGCAACCACCTGTCAGCGCCCCAAAACAGTAGGGATTCTTAGTGAGTAATCGACTTCTTTTCGCGGCCATGGCCGTTCTGGCCCTGGCCGGTTGCGCCAGCGATCCGGCGCCCAACGAACAAATGCGCCTGACTGAGCAGGCCCTTGAGCAAGCCAAAGCCGTGGGCGCCACCGCCGAAGATGTGCCGGAAATGAAACTGGCAGAAGACAAGTTCAACCGGGCCAAAGGCAGCATGGCGGGTGAGTCCTACAAGAATGCGCGGATGCGCTTCGAACAGGCTGAGCTCGACGCACGTCTGGCGGAAGCCAAAGTGTTGACCCAGAAGAGCGAAGAGCAAGTGAACGTGCTCAACACCCGCATCGTCCGACTGCGCAAGCAACTGGGGGATGCCCAATGAGCCTGAAGTCCAAAAACCTCGGCGCTCTGATCCTCGCCGGTTGCGCCAGCCTGTACGGCTGCGCCGCTCAGCACAGCGAATCCGCATTGCAGCAGGCCAGCACCGACTTCCAGAAGGTCAAGGAAGATTCCAACGTGCTGCGTATCGCGCCGAAAGACGTGATCCGTGCCGGTGAGTCCCTGGCCCGCGCCGATCGTCTGTCGACGTACTGGGGCAGCGGCTCGGACGTGGTGCATTACGCCTACCTGAGTCAGCGCTACAGCGAAATCGCCCGTGAGCACACCAATCAGGTGCTCAACGAAGAACGTGTGGCGAAGCTGGAACTTGAACGCCAGCGCCTGCAACTGGCCCTGCGCGAATCGAAACTGCTGAGCGTGCAACAGCAGGGCAAATGGCTGGAAGAGCAGATCGTTGCGCTGGCCACCACCCAGACCGATCGTGGTCTGGTGATGACCCTCGGTGACGTGCTGTTCGATACCGGCGAAGCTGAACTGAAAAACTCTGCCAACCGCGTGGTGCTGAAGATCGTGCAGTTTCTGCAACTCAACCCGAAACGCATCGTGCGGATCGAGGGTTACACCGACAGCACTGGCGGCAAGCAGGAAAACCTCAAGCTGTCCCGTGACCGTGCGCAGTCGGTAGCTGACGTGCTGACGGACCTGGGCATCGACGAAAAACGCATTCAGGTCGAAGGCTACGGTGATGAATATCCCGTGGACGCCAACGCTTCCGAGCGTGGGCGTGCGCAGAACCGTCGAGTGGAAATCGTGTTCTCCGACGAAAAAGGCCAGCTCGGCGCCGCCCGCTGAGGGTGGCGTTACTGGAAAGCCCGGGCTGTCAGGCAGCACCGGGTTTTTTTACGTCTGTCGATTACCTCACAAAGCAGTACAGATTTAACCGACACAGCACTGTATGGTTGACTAATATGGCAACTGTCCCAGTACACTTCCAAACTGTTCCGGTATTGTTTCACACAAGAATAAAACGCCCGTGAAATCGAGTGCTGCGTCATGACCAATCTCTTGCTCTACCAACGTATTGCTCAACAGCTGGCCGAAGATATCCGCCGTGGCGTCTATCAACCGGGCGAGCGCGTGCCTTCGGTGCGCAAGATGAGTTCGCAGCTCAACGTCAGCCATGCCACGGTGTTGCAGGCTTACGCCAACCTCGAGGATCAGGGCCTGATCCGTGCGCGGCCGCAGTCCGGCTACTACGTGCACCAGACTCCCGCACTGACGGCGCCCACGCCAGACATCGCCCGGGTCGAGCGGCCAGGCCTGGTCACCCGCAGCAGTATCATTCAGCAAGTGCTGGTCGAATCCCGTCGTGAAGGCGTGTTCCCGCTGGGGGCGGCGGTGCCGAGTGTCGATTATTTGCCGGTGCGGGCCCTGCATCAGCAGTTGGCCAAGGTCACCCGCTTTCACAGCCCTCGGGCGTTCAGCTACATGTTCAGCCCCGGTTTCGAGCCGCTGCGCCGGCAGGTGGCGATTCGCATGCGCGATGCAGGCGTGGTGGTCGACCCTTCGGAAGTGGTGATCACCCACGGCTGTGTCGATGCGTTGCAGATGTCGTTGCGAGTCCTGACTCGCCCCGGGGACCTGATCGCCGCCGAATCCCCCACCTATTACGGGTTGTTGCAACTGGCGGACCTGCTAGGCCTGAAAGTCATCGAGATCCCCAGCGATCCCGCCACCGGCATGAGCCTCGAAGCCCTGCAACTGGCGGCCAACCAATGGTCGATCAAGGCGCTGGTACTCACCACCCGCCTGAGCAATCCACTCGGCGGCACCATGCCCGAAGAGCGGCAGAAACAGCTGCTGCGCCTGGCCTCGGATTTCGATATCCAGATCGTCGAAGACGACATCTATGGCGAATTGATGTTCGAGCAGGGCCGCACCAAGTCGCTCAAGGCCTACGACCGGCTCGATCGGGTGATCTACTGCTCGAGTTTTTCCAAGACCTTATCGCCCGGTGTGCGTATCGGCTGGATGATCGCCGGCAAGTACCAGCAGGAAATCCAGCGCTTGCAGACCTTCAGCACTCATTCGGCGTGCAGCGTCACGCAAATGGCCATCGCGGCCTACCTGGAAAACGGCGGCTATGACCGGCATTTAAGGTACATCCGCCAGGAATACCGAAAAAATCTCAGCGCGTTCCAGCTGGCAGTCCAGCAGTACTTTCCTGAAGGCACGCAGATGACCCGGCCCACCGGCGGATTCATTCTGTGGGTCAGCCTGCCGGGGCGGGTCAACACCCAGGAATTGCATGTGCGGGCGCTGCAACAGGGCATCAGCATTGCGCCGGGCCTGATCTTCAGCAACACCGAACAGTTCAACCACTGCATCCGGTTGAACTGCGGCATCCCGTGGAATCGCGAGGCGGAACGGGCGCTGATGACCCTCGGCATGTTGGCAACTCAGCTCTGCCAGGAGATGGCCGGCGGATTTTGAAACAATGGCGGAGCTTGTCATGTGACGTCCAACAGGCGAGCATATGGCCCTCTGCCGTCAGCTTCGTTGGGTTCATGAAAGCGAAATTTTCTGCCGCCTGGGTTGTGCTATGCCTGCTGTTGATGGGTCATGTACCCGGTGTTTTGGCGGCTGCAGCGCAGGAAAAGGCGCCGGCCACTGCCAACGCGAAGAAACCGGCGACGACCAAAAAAATCGCTCCAGCGAAAACCACGCATCAGAAAAAGGCTGCTCCGGTCAAGAAGCGCGCACCGGTCGCTACCAAGTCAAAGTCGGCGAAAGAAGTGGCCAAGACGCCATTGCCGTCTGCGAAGCTCGACTTGAGTCTGCCCAGAGACATGGTTCAGGAATTGAAACCCCCCGGCTCCGTGACGCTGCCCAAGCGCGAAGCGATCCTGCCGCAGATGTTCGGTGACAAGAACAGCGGGTTCCAGCTCAATGGACGCTTGCTCAGCAACGAAATGCAGCTGCAACTGCGCAATGAAGAGCGTCGGGAAGTCGAAGGCGCGGCGCTGGATTTCGAGTTCAAGCAATAAATCGTCTTCATCGGTGACCCGCAGACCAGACGCTTTGTCGGAGACTGGTCAGTCACTTTCTTTTCTGCGTAAAAACCCCGGTTCAGGCAATTTAAAACAGCCGTTTAAGCGGTTACCCTGTTCCGCGTCCCTTTAACACATTGCCCGCTGCGAGGAACGCGTCGTCATGAAATGCCGTGAAGGCTGTGGCGCCTGCTGCATTGCCCCTTCCATCAGTTCGCCGATTCCAGGCATGCCCGATGGCAAACCTGCCGGTGAACGCTGCGTTCAGTTGTCGGTCGATAACCTGTGCAACATTTTCGGCCGACCGGAGCGTCCGGCGGTCTGTTCAGGATTCAAGGCCGATCCGGAAGTCTGCGGCAGCAGCCAGGAAGATGCGATCAGACTGCTCGGCTGGTGGGAGCAGATGACGGCGGCGTGATGTGTCAAACGAACGGAACTTCAACAATAAGGAATAAGACTATGGGTTCGCTGCATCGTATCGCTGTGTTGTGTGGTTTGACTGCCGTGCTGGCCACCTCGGCTGCTCAGGCTGAAGACTGGAAAGTCGCCAAGAACGAAGACGGCATCAAAGTCTCCCTGAGCGAAGTGCCGGGTTCGGACTACAAGTCTTATCAAGGCGTGACCGTGATGAAGACCACCATCGCCAAACTGCGCGCCCTGCAGGAAGACGTCTCCGGTGCCTGCGCCTGGATTCACGAGTGCAAGACCCAGAAACTGCTCAAGCACGAAGGCGATCAGAGCTGGACCTACACTCAGTTCAACACGCCATGGCCGGTGACTCCGCGCGATTCGATCCTGCACGTCACTACTGTTGAAGGCGCCGATGGCAGCCTGACCCGTAATCTGGAAGGCGTTCCGAAGTACCTCCCTGAAGAAAAGGGCTTTGTGCGTGTCGCGCAGGTCAAAGGCTTTTGGAAGTTCGTGCCAAAGGGTGATCAGGTTGAAGTGACTTATCAGGTTCACACCGAGCCGGGCGGCAGCGTGCCGTCGATGATCGCCAACAAGTTTGTGGTCGACGCACCGTTCAATACCCTGAAAGCCTTGAGAGAACGCGCCGAGAAGTAAGCACCGCGTTCCTCCGTAAACGCCCCGAAGAACTCGGGGCGTTTTGTTGTGCAGGTTTTATTGTGTTTCCGAATATGCGTTGAACGAAATTTTCACAAACGCTTCAAGACAATTCGCCCGCACTGTTCGCACCTGTATCGATGCAGCATGCCTTGAATGAAAGCGTCCGGCGGCGGGCACTAATCAATGGCAATGCCGTCGGTGATCGTGCAACATTTGCGCTCCGCGCAAGCCCCGGGGCCTGGAATGGCCAACAGAGGGCAGGGCGCAGCCGTATTTTTTGCAACTTCAACTTCCAATGGGTCCTAAAACGACATGGCAAACCCGGACGCCCTGAGTCAGCAGCGATCTTCCAGTCGCCTGCTGCAACCGACCGTCAAATCGCATCTGGCCTACACGCTTCTGTGCGCGCTGGTCATGATGGTGATGTTTTCCGTGCTGCGCCTCGCGCTGCTGGTCTACAACCGCGAGATGATCCTCGACACCCCGGCCTCGACTTTCCTCGAAGCCTTCGCCAACGGCCTGCGTTTCGATGTGCGCCTGGTGGTGTATGTCTGCATTCCGCTGGTGCTGGCGCTGTTCAGTGCCCGGGCCATGGCGGCGCGCGGGTTCTTCCGTCTGTGGCTGACCATCGCTTCGAGCATCGCGCTGTTCCTCGGCCTGAT
Organism: Pseudomonas sp. lyk4-R2A-10; assembly: GCF_030209075.1. Classification (NCBI taxonomy): domain Bacteria; kingdom Pseudomonadati; phylum Pseudomonadota; class Gammaproteobacteria; order Pseudomonadales; family Pseudomonadaceae; genus Pseudomonas; species Pseudomonas sp. lyk4-R2A-10. The sequence continues at coordinate 78,199 of NZ_JARVSR010000008.1, forward strand.
GGAGATGGACTTCTACCGCGAATTCCACCAGCGCCTTAACGGCCTGGTGTTCCAGTACGTGAAGGAAGACCCGAAAACCGTGATGAGCATGCTCTGGTACGGTTTCCCGGTGGTGCGTTACCTGCTGGCGTGGGCCGTGGGCACGCTGATCCTGACCCTGGCGTTCAAGGGCGCCGACCGTCTGACCCGGCCGCGTGGCCCGTTCAGCGGCGGCAACGTCGGCACCCGTCAAGTGGCGCCATGGTATGCGCGTCTGGCGGTGTTCGTGGTGTGCCTGCTGATCTGCGTGGTGGCCGCTCGCGGCACCCTGCGTCAGGGCCCGCCGCTGCGCTGGGGTGACGTGTACACCACCGATTCGAACTTCGCCAACCAGCTCGGCCTCAACGGCACGCTGTCGCTGATCGCGGCAGCCAAGGACCGGATGGGCGAAGATCGTGACAACATCTGGAAAGCCACACTGCCGCAGGATCAGGCGCAGAAAGTGGTGCGCGAGATGCTGGTGATGCCGGACGACAAACTGGTGGATGCCGATATCGCCGCCGTGCGTCGTGAATACACACCGCCTGCCGACAAGACCCTGCCGATCAAGAACGTCGTCGTGATCCTGATGGAAAGCATGGCCGGTCACTCGGTGGGCGCACTGGGCGCGCCGGGCAACATCACGCCGTACCTCGACAAGCTGTCGAAGGAAGGCCTGCTGTTCGACCGTTTCTTCTCCAACGGCACCCACACCCACCAGGGCATGTTTGCCACCATGGCGTGCTTCCCGAACCTGCCGGGTTTCGAATACCTGATGCAGACCCCGGAAGGCAGCCACAAACTGTCCGGCCTGCCGCAGTTGCTCAGCGCTCGTGACTATGACGATGTCTACGTCTACAACGGCGACTTTGCCTGGGACAACCAGTCCGGTTTCTTCAGCAACCAGGGCATGACCAACTTCGTCGGCCGTAACGACTTCGTAAACCCGGTGTTCTCCGATCCGACCTGGGGCGTGTCCGACCAGGACATGTTCGACCGTGGTCTGGTGGAGCTCAAGGCGCGGGAAAACGGCAAGCCGTTCTACGCGCTGCTGCAGACCCTGTCCAACCACACGCCGTACGCCTTGCCGACGCCGCTGCCGGTCGAGCGCGTCACCGATCGTGGCCCGCTCAACGAGCACCTGACCGCCATGCGTTACGCGGACTGGGCGCTGGGCCAGTTCTTCGAGAAGGCCCGCAAAGAGCCGTATTTCAAGGAAACCTTGTTCGTCATCGTCGGCGACCACGGCTTCGGCAACGAGCGTCAGATCACCGAAATGGACCTGGGCCGCTTCAACGTGCCGATGCTGATGATCGCACCGGGCATCCAGGAAAAATTCGGTACCCGTGACCACACCGTGGGCACGCAAATCGACATCGTGCCGACCATCATGGGTCGTCTGGGTGGCGAAGTGCGCCATCAGTGCTGGGGCCGCGATCTGCTGAACCTGCCGGCAGGCGACACCGGTTTTGGTGTGATCAAACCGTCGGGCAGCGAGCAGACCACCGCTATCGTTACCGCCGACCAGATTCTGGTGCTGCCGAAAGAGAAGGAAATGGCGCCGAAGATCTACCAGTACCAACTGGGCGCGAACCCTTCTGCCGAAATCATTCCGGACGCCCCGCGTACTGCCGAGCTGAAACTCAAGCTCGAAGCGTTCCTGCAAACGGCCACCAAGAGCCTGATCGACAACACCGCCGGTGTCATAAACGGCAAGCCGGACTGATCATTCGGCGCAATAAAAAAGAGGCCCTCTAGAGGGCCTCTTTTTTTGTCGGTCAAACAGTCATATCCGACCGAGTAACAACAGCACCAGCAGTACAACCAGCACTACGCCGATAATGCCCGAAGGACCATAACCCCAACTTCTGGAGTGCGGGAAGACCGGCAGACCACCGATCAGCAACAGGATCAGGATAATGATAAGAATTGTGCCCATGTCGATTTCCTTGTTGATAGCGTCTGAGAAGTCTTGGTGTTCAAGGGCAGCTGGAAGTTGAACTAAATCCAGCCGGCTTATAAATTCCGACTGGTGCGCATGAAAGAAAATTCAATGTTTTTTTAAGGTATTTGGCTCGCGCTCTTATTTCGTTTGCTGTCGCGGTTTGCTCTCGCCATTCAGCAATCTGATGGAGCGTGGGTCGCCCCGTATCCTTCGCTACACTCCGCGGATCTTCCCCGGAACAACAAGGCTGTCTGCTATGCAAAATCGCATGATGATCACTGGCGCGGGCTCAGGCCTGGGTCGCGAAATCGCGCTGCGCTGGGCGCGTGAAGGCTGGCAACTGGCCTTGTCCGACGTCAGCGAGCCCGGTTTGCAAGAGACCCTGAAGCTGGTTCGCGAGGCCGGCGGCGACGGCTTCATCCAGCGCTGCGACGTGCGCGATTACAGCCAGCTGACCGCGTTTGCCCAGGCTTGCGAAGTGAAACTTGGCGGCATCGACATCATCGTCAACAACGCCGGTGTCGCCTCGGGCGGTTTCTTCAGCGAGCTGTCGCTGGAGGACTGGGACTGGCAGATCGCGATCAACCTGATGGGCGTGGTCAAGGGTTGCAAGGCGTTCCTGCCGCTGCTGGAGCAGAGCAAGGGCAAGATCATCAATATCGCGTCCATGGCCGCGCTGATGCAGGGCCCGGCGATGAGTAACTACAACGTGGCCAAGGCCGGGGTAGTGGCGCTGTCGGAGAGCCTGTTGATCGAACTGGCCCAACAGGAAGTCGGGGTTCATGTGGTCTGCCCGTCGTTCTTCCAGACCAATCTGCTGGATTCTTTCCGTGGCCCGACGCCGGCGATGAAAGCCCAGGTCGGCAAGTTGCTGGAAAGTTCGCCCATCACCGCCAGCGATATTGCCGATTACATCTACAAACAGGTCGCAGCCGGCGAGTTCATGATTCTCCCCCACGAACAAGGGCGCATGGCCTGGGCGCTCAAACAGAAAAATCCGCAGCTGCTGTACAACGAAATGACCGCAATGGCCGAAAAGATGCGCGCCAAGGCCAAACAGAACAACGGCTGAACTTGCCCGGGGTTCGCCGCATCGTTAGGGTGGCCGCAACAGTCACCCTGACGAGATGTCTTGCATGCTCAATTACCTGTGGTTTTTCCTCGCCGCGCTGTTCGAAATCGCCGGCTGTTTCGCGTTCTGGATGTGGTTGCGCCAGGGCAAGAGCGCCTTGTGGGTGATCCCGGCGCTGATCAGCCTGACCCTGTTCGCGCTGCTGTTGACGCGCGTCGAAGCGACCTACGCCGGTCGCGCCTACGCCGCTTATGGCGGCATCTACATCATTGCTTCGATTGGCTGGCTGGCGGTGGTCGAACGCATCCGCCCGTTGGGGTCGGACTGGATCGGTGTGGCGCTGTGTGTGATCGGGGCGAGTGTGATCCTGTTCGGTCCACGATTCACTGCGACTTGAATGGCTGGCTTGAAGGAAATGTCTGAAGGCTTGCGCGCCTTGCTGTGTAGGGAATGACTGAATTGCCCACAGCGCATTGTAGGGCGGTCGAAACCCGCGCATCTTCAAGGCTCGCAAACCTTGAAGGACACCTCCCATGCTTGTACTCAGCCGTGTTGTCGGTGAACTGATTTCCATCGGCGACAACATCACTCTGCGCGTTCTGGCGGTCAACGGCTCCAGCGTGCGGTTCGGCGTCGAAGCGCCGGAGCAGGTCGGCGTGCACCGCGCCGAGGTCTACGAACGGATCCAGCGCAAACAGGCCAGCGGCAAGGCCCGCTGACCGTTTTCAGTCGAACAGGTGCTTGGGCACGTCGTGCTTGAGCATCAACTGGCATTGCTCGCTTTCCGGATCGAAGACAATCAACGCCTGGCCTTTGGTCAGCGCCTGGCGAACCCGCAGTACGCGAGTTTCCAGCGGCGTGTCGTCACCGTTGTCGGTACCGTCGCGGGTGACGAAATCCTCGATCAGGCGGGTGAGGGTGTCGACTTCAAGCGCGTCGTAGGGAATCAGCATGGGCACCTCGGCTAAATCAATGTCGGGATGCTACGGCGAATGATCGCCGAGGGCCAGACTCAACTGTCCGAACGCTGCCCCACCAGGCTGTCCACCGACGGCACACGGGTGTCGCTCTCCATCTGCGTTTCGTGTTCGATCTGATGACTGAAGCGATCCAGTGACCCGGTGGCCGGTTGCGCATCGCTGGCGAACACCGGCGGACTCAGAATGTACGCTCCCAGCAAGCGACTGAGCGCCGCCAGGCTGTCGATGTGCGTGCGCTCGTAGCCGTGGGTCGCGTCGCAGCCGAAGGCGAGCAGGGCGGTGCGAATGTCGTGACCGGCGGTGACCGCCGAGTGGGCGTCACTGAAGTAATAGCGGAACAGGTCGCGGCGCACAGGCAGTTCGTGCTCACCCGCCAGACGCAACAAGTGCCGCGACAAGTGATAGTCGTAGGGCCCGCCGGAATCCTGCATCGCCACGCTCACCGCGTGTTCGCTGGAGTGCTGGCCCGGCGCGACCGGGGCGATGTCGATGCCGACGAATTCGCTGACGTCCCACGGCAACGCCGCCGCTGCGCCGCTGCCGGTTTCTTCGGTGATGGTGAACAGCGGATGGCAGTCGATCATCAGTTCCTGGCCGCTGTCGACGATGGCTTTCAACGCGGCCAGCAGCGCCGCGACGCCGGCCTTGTCGTCCAGGTGACGGGCGCTGATGTGGCCGCTTTCGGTGAACTCCGGCAGCGGATCGAAGGCCACCACGTCGCCGACGCTGATACCCAGCGAATCGCAATCGGCACGGGTCGCGCAGTAGGCGTCCAGACGCAGCTCGACGTGATCCCAACTGATCGGCATCTCGTCCACGGCTGTGTTGAAGGCATGCCCGGACGCCATCAGCGGCAACACGCTGCCGCGAATCACACCGTTGTCGGTGAACAGGCTGACGCGGCTGCCCTCGGCGAATCGGCTCGACCAGCAACCCACCGGCGCCAGGGTCAGACGCCCGTTGTCCTTCACCGCGCGCACGGCGGCGCCGATGGTGTCCAGGTGCGCCGAGACCGCACGGTCGGGGCTGTTTTTCTTGCCTTTAAGGGTGGCGCGGATCGTGCCGCGACGGGTCATCTCGAAGGGAATGCCGAGTTCTTCCAGACGCTCGGCGACGTAGCGCACGATGGTGTCGGTGAACCCGGTCGGGCTCGGGATGGCGAGCATTTCCAGCAGGACTTTCTGCAGGTAGTTCAGATCCGGTTCGGGAATTTGGGTGGTCATGGAAACTCCTGTTGCGGGGCGTCATTCGCGCGTTGAACGCGTGAATGACGCTGAAGAGAGATCAAACGGCCGGCTGACTGTGCGGAAACAGCAGATCGACAAACCGCTCCGCCGTCGGCTGCGGCTCATGGTTGGCGAGCCCCGCCCGTTCGTTGGCTTCGATGAACACGTACGTCGGTTGATCCGCCGCCGGCACCATCAGGTCGAGGCCGACCATCGGGATTTCCAGCGCCCGGGCCGCACGCACGGCAGCCTCGGCCAGAGTCGGGTGCAGGATCGCCGTGACGTCTTCCAGCGTGCCGCCGGTATGCAGGTTCGCCGTGCGCCGCACGAACAGATGCTCACCCGCCGGCAGGATGCTGCTGTAGTCGTAACCGGCGGCGTGCAAGGTGCGTTGGGTTTCGTGGTCCAGCGGGATTTTGCTCTCGCCGCTGGTAGCCGCTTGCCGTCGCCGGCTCTGTGCTTCAATCAGTGCGCCGATGGAATGATGGCCGTCGCCGACCACTTCCGCGGGGCGGCGGATCGCCGCTGCAACCACCTCGAAACCGATCACCAGAATCCGCAGGTCGAAGCCTTCGTGAAAGCTTTCCAGCAACACGCGAGTGTCGAACTGCCTGGCCGCTTCGATGGCCTGCTGCACGTCCTCAATGGTCTGCAGATCCACCGCCACGCCTTGACCCTGTTCGCCGTCCAGCGGTTTGACCACCACACGCTGGTGTTCATCAAGGAACGCCAGATTGTCGTCCGCATTACCTGCCAATTGCTGCGACGGCACCTTCAACCCGGCGGCTTTCAAAACCTTATGAGTCAGGCTCTTGTCCTGGCACAGGTTCATGCTGATAGCGCTGGTCAGGTCGCTCAGGGATTCGCGGCAACGCACCCGTCGCCCGCCATGACTGAGCGTGAACAGACCGGCGTCGGCGTCATCCACTTGCACGTCGATGCCGCGCCGATGCGCTTCCTCGACGATGATTCGCGCGTAAGGGTTGAACTGCGCCTCCGGGCCAGGGCCGAGAAACAGCGGCTGATTGATGCCGTTCTTGCGCTTGATGGCGAACGTCGGCAGGTTGCGAAAACCGAGTTTGGCGTAGAGGTTTTTCGCCTGGCGGTTATCGTGCAGCACCGATAGATCGAGGGAGCTCAGACCGCGACTCATGAAGTGCTCAATCAGGTGCCGTACCAGCACTTCGCCGACACCGGGACGCGAACACTGCGGATCGACCGCCAGGCACCACAGGCTGCTGCCGTTTTCCGGGTCGTTGTAGGCTTTCTGGTGATTGAGCCCCATGACGCTGCCGATCACCGCGCCGCTGTCATCGTCTTCCGCCAGCCAGTACACCGGGCCGCCCTGATGGTGCGGGGTGAGCAGGGTGGCGTCGATCGGCAACATGCCGCGCGCCTGATACAGCTGATTGATCCCCTGCCAGTCCGCGTCACTTTGCGCACGGCGAATGCGAAAGCCACGAAACACGCGGGTGGCCTGGCGATAATCGCTGAACCACAAACGCAGGGTGTCGGACGGGTCGAGAAACAGTTGGGTCGGTTCCAGCCCGAGAATCTGCTGCGGCGCGGCGACGTACAAGGCGATATCGCGTTCGCCCGGCTGCTCGTTAAGCAGTTCCCGGGCAAGGCTGGCCGGATCGGGGAAGGTGTGGCCGATCAGCAGCCGGCCCCAGCCGCAGTGCACTGCAATCGGCTCGGCAGCCGGCTCGCTGCCATCTTCGGCCAGACGCGCCTGCAAGCGTTCGTAGGACGGCGTCTGGCCGCGCAGCAGTCGCTGGCTGTAAGCCGTGGCGTGAGGTTTCATCAATCAGATTCCTTGTTCGCTGAGCCACAGGTTCAAAGCCGCCAGTTGCCACAGCTTGGAGCCGCGCAGCGGGGTCAACTGGCCTTGTGGATCGGTCAGCAATTGGTCGAGCATGGCCGGGTTGAACAGGCCGCGATCCTGACTCGGATCCAGCAGCAGTTCGCGGACCCAGCTCAGGGTCTCGCCCTGTAAATGCTTGAGGCCCGGCACCGGGAAGTAACCTTTTTTGCGGTCGATCACTTCGCTCGGGATGACCAGTCGCGCAGCTTCTTTCAACACCTGCTTGCCGCCGTCCGGCAGTTTGAACTGGCCCGGAATGCGCGCCGACAACTCCACCAGCCGATAGTCGAGAAACGGCGTGCGCGCCTCCAGTCCCCAGGCCATGGTCATGTTGTCGACACGTTTGACCGGGTCATCCACCAGCATCACCGTGCTGTCCAGACGCAGGGCCTTGTCGACTGCCGCATCGGCGCCGGGCTGTGCGAAATGTTCCTTCACGAAGTCGCCGGCAGCGTCATTGGCGGTCAGCCATTTCGGCTGCACCGTCGCCGCGTAATCGTCGTAGCTGCGGTCGAAAAACGCCTCGCGATAAGCTGCGTACGGATCGGCCGCGCCGTCCACCTGCGGATACCAGTGATAACCGGCGAACAACTCGTCGGCGCCCTGGCCGCTCTGCACCACTTTGCAATGCTTGGCCACTTCGCGGGACAGCAGATAAAAGGCGATGCAATCGTGGCTGACCATCGGCTCGCTCATCGCGCGGAACGCGGCGGGCAGTTGCTCGATGATCTCTTTTTCGTCGATGCGCAGTTGATGGTGCTGGGTGCCGTAGTGCTTGGCGATCAGATCGGAGTACTGGAATTCGTCACCGCGCTCGCCCCCGGCATCCTGGAAACCGATGGAGAAGGTCGACAGATTCTCCACGCCGACTTCGCGCAGCAGGCCGACGAGCATGCTCGAATCGACGCCGCCGGAAAGCAGTACGCCGACATCCACCGCCGCCCGTTGGCGGATGGCTACGGCTTCGCGGGTGCTGTCGAGTACGCGGTCACGCCAGTCTTCCAGGGTCAGGTTTTTCTCGTCGGCGTGTGGGCCGTAGGGCAGGGTCCACCAGGTTTTCTGCTCGGTGGTGCCGTCCGCTTCAATGCGCATCCAGCTCGCGGGTGGCAGCTTTTCGATGCCCGCCAGCAAGGTGCGCGGCGCAGGTACCACGGCGTGGAAATTCAGGTAATGGTTGAGCGCCACCGGATCGAGGATCGGGTTGATGTCACCGCCCTTGAGCAGTGCCGGCAGGGCCGAAGCAAAGCGCAGGCGCTGGCCGGTGCGCGACAGGTACAGCGGCTTTACGCCGAGACGGTCGCGAGCAATGAACAGACGCTGGGCATCACGCTCCCAGATGGCGAAGGCGAACATGCCATTGAGTTTCGGCAGCAGCGCTTCGCCCCAGGCGTGATAACCCTTGAGCAGCACTTCGGTGTCGCCGCCGGAGTAGAACGCATAACCGAGCGCTTCGAGTTCGGCGCGCAGTTCCGGGAAGTTGTAGATCGCGCCATTGAAGGCCAGGGACAGGCCCAGTCGGCTGTCGATCATCGGCTGCGCCGAACCGTCCGACAGGTCCATGATTTTCAGGCGTCGATGGCCCAGGGCAATCGGCCCTTGGGCATGGAAGCCCCACGCATCAGGGCCGCGAGGGGCCAGGTGATGGGTGATTCGCTCAATGGCTGCAAGGTCTGCAGGTTGTTGATCAAAACGTAACTCGCCAGCTAATCCGCACATAAAGTCCTTACCGGTTTTTCCGTTGGGGAAGGTGTCGCTGTACCGCGCCGAAATGGCCGGTACCCAGAAACTGACCCGGCTCGGATGTGGGAGTTTTAGAACGATAAGTTATAAGTACATCGATCTGACCGGTGGGCCGTTAACATCTGGGTTGAGGTTGCGGGTGGTAGATATGTATTCAAAACATACGGATTGCTGCTGGTTTTCCGGCTCGAACATGCAGGTTTTCGTGTTTTTTATTCGCCCTCGGGATCGCTAGGGTGGGGAGACTCAATAGCAATAAAGGAATATTGCCCATGACCACTCCACCGCTATCGGGGACACCGGCCACCCTCACGGAAGAACAGACACTGAGCATTTTGCTGGAGGCCACCGGCGATCTGGACACGGCCCAGGCCTTGCAGAAAAACCTGCCTCCCGCGCTGCTCAAAACCGGTGCCGACACACTGGCCGCGCTGGATAAGGCTGCGCGTGATCTGCAGGCCATTCAGTGGAAAGTCGAGACGCATCTTGACCGGCTGCAACCGCTGAACAGTTTTTGCATTGATGTATTGAACCGCGCTCTGAGCGCCCGATGGCCCGCAGTGTTCAATGTCGAGAAAGATCATCTGCAATTGCCCGGCAATTACTGTGGATGCGAGCCCGTGGTCCCGCCGGGGGGCGGTCCGGCGATCATTCCGTTCGCCACGCCCACGCTGCTCGAGGCCGCGATGCAGAACTTCACGGAGGACGAGGCGCAACCCGATTATTTCCCCGAGGGCAGTGTGATACGGATCTCCAGCGCGCCTGCCGGGGTTCCTGGCCTGACGCCCACATCGTTCGCCGCCTTTTGTCGAGAGCTGAACCTGGGGCAGCGGTATCAGCAACACTTCCTGCAGGTGTTCGGTGTCAAGGAAGTGGATGGAAACCTGGCGGCCACCGGTCCCGTGGTTCTCGACATCACCGCAATGAAAAAACAACTGCTGCAACTGGACCTGCATCTGGCGATGTTGAGGGAACACGTCTCTCGGGAGGGGGTGCAGACGATACAGCGCTTGATTGATGCCGGTGGCGTCGCCACTGCCAGAAGCCTTCAGTTCAAGGGGCGTGCGCTGATCATGCAAGGGATCGAATTGCTCGGCAGTTGTATCTGGGGTGTGGTGGTGTTCTCTGAGTCTTCGGTCGAGCTGGACCCGGAACAATGGTGCCTGGTGTACATGCCGGGAGAGCCGGATCAACCCCTTTACGAGTACACCCGTTTCACGGCGTTCATGGCGTATCTTGAGTTCAGGCTGAGGGTGGGCAGCTACAGAAGCTATTTCACGCATTGCATCGGCGAAGGCGACAGGCTCGACTTTTTCAAGACCTTCGCGGATAACGGCAGCCTGGGGCACGTCAGGCAATTGGAGATGCCTGGTCCGCTGTTCGAGTTCATGCTCAAGAGTCATGTCGGCAAGCTGCAACTCGATGCCCGTGTGCTCGCTGTACCGACTGAAGATGTCGATGAGGAGGCGCGCAGGACGCGACTGCTGCATTACCTGGACGCCGGCATGACGGTGGCTAACGTAGCGGGTTTTGTCGTACCGGTGCTGGGAGAGTTGATGATGGGCGTTGCCATCGGGCAGATGCTCGCCCAGGTATATGAAGGCGTCGATGACTGGAGCCGGGGAGATCGTCAGGAAGCGTTTTCACACCTGCTGAGCGTCGCCGAGAACCTTGTCCTGATGGCCGTCGTGGGGGCCGGCATCAAAGGCTTGAAATCCCTGGCGATCAGAACGGTTCGAAAACATCCTGATTTCTTCCAGCCATTCACTGCCATTCTCGACGGGAAGGGGCAGTCACGGTTGTGGAAGCCGGACCTGCAAGCATATGAACAATCCTTACCGGTGGGGGCTGCCCCCGATTCTGAAGTCATGGACTTGTACCGGGGCGACGACAGGTTTTTTGCCCGTGTCGACCAACGCTTCTATGAGGTGGTGCATGATCCGGCTTCCGATACCTGGAGTATCCGGCATCCTGTCCGTCCCGATGCTTACGCTCCGCCACTCAAGCCCCATCGACATGGAGGCTGGCGCCATGCCTGGGAGGAAAGCGAGCAGTGGAGCGGTGCCTACACCCTCAGGCGCATCGACCCGAGCCTGGGCAGGTTCGAGGACAGTCGCCTGGAGATGATCCGGCGGTTGACCGACACTCGATTCGATGAGTTGCACCGTCTGAGTGACGACAATCTGTCTTGGCCCCCGCGTTTGCGCGACATGATCGAGCGCTTTGGCATCGAACGCAGATTGCGTGATTTCGTTTCCGCGATGGAACGGGGCGAGGCAACCGATGCCCGTCATGTTCAGGAGCAATTGCACGCGTTGCCCGAACTCGCCAACTGGCCGACTGATCGCTACATCAAGGTCGTGGACGAAAAAGGCCGTCTCACCGCGACCTATCCTCCCGTGTCAATTGACGATGACACTCTGAGCATTGTCGTGAGCCATGAGCAACTGGAAAAAGGCGAGTTGCTGCAAACCGTTCTGGACGGCATCTACCCCAGTGAAGCCGAAGCATTGGTGGGTGCGAACATTGCCCCGGCTGATGCAAGCGTCAAGTTGGCGCAAGTGATCGGGGCGGCGGTCAAGGCTGATCGTCGCTCGGTTTTCGAGCACCTGTACCGGCAGTTCGATCGTGTTCTCGCCGGTGAGTCGGTCAAGCTGCACAGCGCCTTTCCCGGGCTGCCGGTACGGTATGCGCGAGAATTGCTCAGGCGCACGCCGACTGTCGAGCGGATGCACCTGCGCAGCACCGGGCGAGTGCCCATGGGCCTGGCACAGAGGGCCCGTCAGGCCTTGAGCGATGTCCGTGTGGATCGGGCGCTGGCCGGCTTTTACCTGGCGGACATCGCCAGTGCCGATACCAGGAAACTGGCGCTGCGCCTGTTACCCCGGCTCGCTGGCTGGAATACCGAGTTCTACCTTGAACTGCGGGCCAACACACTCAACGGTGAGGTACTGGAGACGTCAGGCGAGAAACCGCTTTTGACTTCGAATTCATGCACGCTGGTCCGACTCGACAATGGTTACGAAGTGTTCGGCAGCGACAGGAAGTCGCTCGGCAAAGTGGTGCCCGGACCGGAGGACGTCTATCTCGCGATCCTCAAAGGCCTTCCAATGCGGCAGCGCAAGGCCATCGGATTTGCGCAGCCGAAGCCGGAAGATGGCTGGCGCTTGCGCCATAAACTGTTGGCAAGCGCTCTGGATGAGCGTGAAGGCTGTGCCCGGGTGTTGGCAGGCGGTCGGATGCCACCGGCGATTTCCGAGCCTGCGTGTACGCTCGCCAATTCGCCCGTCGGGCCGGCAAGGCATTCGCAACGTTTGCTGCGCAAAGTGAAGAAACTCTATCCCTTGATGACTGACGTACAAGCCGATGAGTTTCTTGACCAGGCGGGCAGCGAGCCAGTGACCAGGGCGATCCGGGTTCGGCAGTTGCAGGAGGATCTGCGCCGGCTGCAGGAAGTTCTGGACATCTGGAGCGAGGATGAAACGGCCATGAAGGCCTTGGACGGCGATCTGAATGAGGTACACGAGTGTCGACAGGTCGTGGCGTTCGAAATCGAAGACTGTTTTCGACGTCTGGTTTTCCTGCCTGATGACTTTCAGCGTCCCGTCTACGGTCTGAAACTCGACGGCATGCAATTCGGCAAGTTTCCGACCTTGCCGACCGGCCTGAATTTCGATCATGTCAGGCAATTGTCGCTGCGGGACATGCAGCTGGACAACGACGCCGCTTACTTTCTCAAGGCCTTCAGGCAAGTCGAATCGCTGGAACTGGACCGTAATCAACTGACCTTGTTGCCCGAGGTCATTTCGCATATGCCCAACCTCAAACGACTGAGCCTGGCCAACAACAGGATTCAATTGACCGAGCATTCGCTGGTGAAACTGGCGAAGTTGTACTCCCTGCAGAGCCTGAATCTGAGTGGCAATCCCCTGGGGGCGACAGTGGATGTCAGTCGTCTGTTCGAGTTGACTCACCTCTCCTTGCGCAATACCCGCACCACAGAACTGCCCGAAGGCCTGCAGTTTCTACCCAACCTGGATTGGGTGGACCTGCGTGACAATGAAATACGCGATCTGCCTGCCTGGCTTTTTGAAACGCCCCGACGTTTCAGTGAAACCATCAATCTGCGTCACAACCCGATTTCCGCTGCCAGCAGAATTCACCTCGATGACTACCGGAAGACCTTCGGAGTCGGCATGGGCTATCTGGATAACGATATCGCGCGACTGGACGAAAACCAGGCCCGCTCGATCTGGCTGACTGAAACGGGAGGGGAGGAGGGCTCCCGGCATCTGCAGACGTGGAACGCGATCAAGGATGATACGAGGGCCGAAGGACTGTTCAGTCTGCTGGCGGAACTGGGCAATTCCGCCGAATCCGCCAGCGTACGCGAGGATATGACCCGGCGGGTCTGGACGGTGCTGGATGCGACACAGGCCGATACCGAACTGAGGGAGCAGATTTTCGATCTGGCGGCCAATCCGATCAATTGCACGGACAATGCGGCGTTGAACTTCAGCCACCTGGAAGTGGCGGTGCAAGTGCACCATGTGACCCGTGCCTCAAGGGGGCAACGGTCTTCTGCGGCGGCGCTCGTGAAGCTGGCGCGAGGGTTGTTCCGGCTTGAGCAGATTGACCGGATCGCAGCCGAACATACGCAGGCACATGGGGCCGCTGATCCTCTGGAAGTGACGCTGGCTTACCGCTCCGGTCTGGCGCAGGCACTTGAACTGCCCGGGCAGCCTTCGCACATGCGTTATGCCTCGCTTGCGCAGGTGACAGGAGCGGATCTGGTGGCGGCGATCAATCGAATCCAGACCGCGGAGCTGTCTTCCGAGTGGTTGGCGTTTCTGGTTCGCCAGCCCTTCTGGAGTGAATACGTGAAAAGCAGTTTTACCCGGCAGTTCGACGATGCGCGCGCACCTCACCAACAGGAAGCACTGGCGTTATTCGAGAAGGCTGAAACACTCAGCTCGGCCGACTACCTGAGTGAGATGCACCTGTGTGCCGCCCGACAGGAGCGAACGGAAAGCGCCTTGCTCGAGCAACTGACCGACCAGGTGTTGCGGCTGCTGGAGGGCAACCTCTGCGTGTTGCCCGCTGGTTGATCATTCTCCCGATGATCCGCTCATTTGCCCCGGATCAGTCGCCGCAAGGCAAACCGGTTCGGATGACACGCCTCTGCGACACTTCTGGGCAGGGGCAGCGGTTCGTTGTCCAGCCAGGCCGCAAGCAGTTCACCGGACAAGGGTGCGGTGATCAGACCTCGGGAGCCATGACCGCTGTTGACGTACAGTCCGTCGAGCCAGGGACAAGGCATGTCCGGCACCTGCCGTGCATCCTTGCTCAATGCGGCGTAGATCCGGGTAAACGCTTCGCGGTCGGCGAGCGGGCCGACCATCGGCAGGTAATCGGGGCTGGTGCAACGGAAGGCTGCCCGGCCCTGAAGACTTTCGGCGTCGCGCTCGCTGACGTGCAGGCGCGCGACCAGATCGGTGGAGATCTCTTCGAGCATCGCCAGATTGCCCAGGTGTTCGGCGGTGGTCGGGGTCAGGTCGTCGCTGCTGAAGTCGAAACTGGCGCCGAGGGTGTGCTCGCCCCATCGTGCCGGTGCGACATAACCTTCGGCACACACGACAGTGGCCAGCGCCTGGCTTTGCGCAGTCTGCGCCAGGCGGGTGATCTGCCCGCGAATGCGCTTGAGGGGCAGCTCGCCGCTTTGGGCAAAACGCTTGATTTCGGCGGCACCGGCCAGCACCACGACGGGCGCTGTTGCAATCAATCGTTCACCGTCGAAGGCTTGCCATTGATCGCCCACTTTGCGTAGCTCGACGGCTTCCTGATGGGGAAGCAGTGTGACGCCCGGCTGTGCCGATTGCGCCTGACACAACGCCGGCGGATGTACCCAGCCACCCTCGGGGTAATACAAACCGCCGTGAGCCAGACCGACTCCGGCGCGGGCCTGTGCCTCGGGTTGATCGAGCCATTGCAGCAGGTCTTCGGGAAACGCGGCTGCCAGTTGTGCCTGACGCTCGCGCTCCTTCTCATTGAACGCCAGTTGCAGCACCCCGCAATCATCCCAGTCGGTGCCACGCTGCAAGGTTTCCAGCACGCGCCGGGTGTAGCCGAAACCGCTGACGATCAACTGCGAAAGTGCCGTGCCATGGGCGGACAGTTTCAGATACAGCACGCCCTGCGGATTGCCCGACGCTTCCTGTGCCACCGCGTCATGCCGTTCCAGCAGACTGACCTGCCAGCCCCGCGCCGCGAGGCTGGCCGCCGTGGCACAACCGGCCAGACCGGCGCCGATCACCAGGGCTCGACGGTCACCTGTCAACGGTGTCGGGCGGGCGAACCACGGTTTTGCCGCCGCAGGTGGCGCAACACCCTCGGGCCAGCCGAGAAATTCGCCGCGCAGGATTTCCCATTTGTGGCCGATGCCCGGCGTGCGTTTCATCTTGAAGCCGGCGGCGTTGAGCAGGCGTCGCACCCAACCGGTGCTGGTAAACGTGCTGATGGTCGAGCCGGGTGCCGCCAGCCGGGCCAGTTCGGCGAACAGTTCGGCGGTCCACATCTCGGGGTTTTTCGCTGGCGCGAAACCGTCGAGAAACCAGGCGTCGATCTGGCCGTCCAGTTGTGGCAACTGCTCCAGCGCGTCACCGATCAACAGGGTCAGGGTTATGCGCCCGTTATCCAGAACAATGCGCTGAAATCCCTGATGGATTGCCACGTAATGCTTGAGCAACTGATCGGAGAATCGCTTCAGGTCGGGCCACAACGCCAGCGCCCGTTGCAGGTCGGCAGGGCTCAACGGAAATTTTTCGATGCTGACAAAATGCAGTCGCGCACCGGCCACCGCGTGCTGTTCGAACAACTGCCAGGCGCAGAGAAAATTCAGCCCGGTGCCGAAGCCGGTTTCACCGATCACCAGTCGCCCACCCGCCGACAACGCGGCAAAACGCTCGGCCAGACGGTTCTGTTCAAGGAACACGTAGCGGGTTTCATCCAGCCCCGACTGGTCGGAAAAATACACATCGTCGAACACTCGCGAACGCGGGCGTCCCTGGTCATCCCAGTCGAGTTGGGCGTGGGGCATTACAGGTTTCATGGCAGGCTCGGCAACGGCAAGGCGGCCATTCTAGCCGATCACGCGGGCGGCGCTTGATCCATGGCAAACCTTGCCACAGATGACTCAAGGACAATCCGCCGCCGGCGGGAATTTCTGTGCCGCGTCAGAGCCCAATCCGCTAGTCTTGCTGAATCCTGGAAGGAGCCGTCCCATGTTCGAATCCGCTGAAATCGGTCACGCCATCGACAAAGACACCTACGAAGCCGCCGTGCCCGCCCTGCGTGAAGCGTTGCTTGAAGCCCAGTTCGAGTTGCAGCAGCAAAAGCGTTTCCCGGTGATCGTTTTGATCAACGGTATCGAAGGCGCCGGCAAGGGCGAGACGGTGAAGTTGCTCAACGAGTGGATGGACCCGCGCCTGATCGAAGTACGCACCTTCGATCAACAGACCGATGAAGAGCTGGCGCGGCCACCAGCCTGGCGCTACTGGCGGATGCTGCCGGCCAAGGGGCGGATGGGGATTTTCTTCGGCAACTGGTACAGCCAGATGCTGCAGGGCAGGGTACACGGCTTGTTCAAGGACCCGCGTCTGGATCAGGCGATTGCCGGCGCCGAGCGCATGGAAAAGATGTTCTGCGATGAAGGCGCGCTGATCTTCAAGTTCTGGTTCCACCTGTCCAAGAAACAAATGAAAGCGCGGCTCAAGGCGCTGGCCGATGACCCTCTGCACAGCTGGCGCATCAGTCCGCTGGACTGGCAGCAGTCGCAAACCTACGACAAGTTCGTCAAGTACGGCGAGCGCGTGTTGCGCCGCACCAGTCGCGATTACGCGCCGTGGCATGTCATCGAGGGGGTCGACCCGTATTACCGCAGCCTGACGGTCGGCAAGATCCTGCTCGAAGGTCTGCAAAATGCGCTGAAGCGTCCCGATGTGCATCCCCATGAGGTCAACGCTGCACCGCTGGGGACTTCCGTCGACCAGTTGAACCTGCTCGACAGCCTCGACCTGACCCAGCGTCTTGAGAAGAAAGACTACGAAGAACAACTGATCACCGAACAGGCGCGGCTGTCCGGCCTGATGCGTGACAAGCGCATGCGCCGGCATGCGCTGGTGGCCGTGTTCGAAGGTAACGATGCGGCGGGCAAGGGTGGTTCGATTCGCCGGGTCGCGGCGGCGCTCGATCCGCGCCAATACAGCATCGTGCCGATTGCCGCACCGACCGAAGAAGAGCGGGCGCAGCCTTATCTGTGGCGGTTCTGGCGGCACATTCCGGCGCGGGGCAAATTCACCGTGTTCGACCGCTCGTGGTACGGGCGGGTGCTGGTGGAGCGGGTTGAGGGCTTTTGCAGCACCGCCGACTGGATGCGCGCCTATGGCGAGATCAATGACTTTGAGGAGCAACTGGCCGATGCCGGGGTGATCGTGGTCAAGTTCTGGCTGGCGATCGACAAGGACACGCAGATGGAGCGGTTCCAGGAGCGCGAAGAAATCCCGTTCAAGCGCTTCAAGATCACTGAAGACGACTGGCGCAACCGCGACAAGTGGGATGCCTATCGTGCCGCCGTGGGCGACATGGTCGACCGCACCAGCACCGAAATTGCGCCGTGGACGTTGGTCGAGGCCAATGACAAGCGCTGGGCCCGGGTCAAGGTGCTGCGCACGATCAACCGCGCGTTGGAAGAGGCTTTCGAGAAGTCCGACAAGCGAGCCAAAAAGCACAAGGACTGAACCGATGGGCCCGCATACGCGAGGTGAATGATTGTCGCGGTCGGCGATCGGGTGGACTTATGCTCGGTCCACTCTCAACCGATTGCAACAATGAGGTATGCCATGCGTGAAGTGGTGATCGTCGACAGCGTACGGACCGGCCTGGCCAAGTCCTTTCGCGGCAAGTTCAACCAGACCCGTCCCGATGACATGGCGGCCCATTGCGTCAATGCGTTGCTCTCGCGCAACGACATTGACCCGGCCAGCGTCGAGGATTGCATCGTCGGCGCCGGCTCCAACGAGGGCGCCCAGGGCTACAACATCGGCCGTAACGTGGCGGTGCTCTCGCAATTGGGCACGGGCACGGCGGGCATGACTCTCAACCGTTTCTGCTCTTCGGGCTTGCAGGCGATTGCGATTGCCGCCAACCAGATCGCGTCGGGTTGCAGCGACATCATCGTCGCCGGCGGCGTCGAGTCGATCAGCCTGACCCTGAAAAGCGTCAACACCGATCACCTGATCAACCCGTTGCTCAAGCAGCAGACGCCGGGCATCTACTACACCATGGGCCAGACTGCCGAAGTGGTGGCGCGCCGTTATGGCGTCAGCCGCGAGGCGCAGGATCGTTACTCGCTGCAAAGTCAGATCCGCACCGCCCAGGCGCAGGCAGCCGGTCTGTTCAACGATGAAATCGTGCCGATGTCGGTGAAGTACCGCGTTGAAGACAAGAACAGCGGTGACGTGCAGATCCTCGACGGCATCGTCGATCGCGACGACTGCAATCGCCCGGACACCACCTATGAAAGTCTCGCCGGGTTGAAACCGGTGTTCGCCGAGGACGGGTCGGTGACCGCCGGCAACTCGTCGCAGTTGTCCGACGGCGCCTCGATGACGCTGGTGATGAGCCTGGAAAAAGCCCTGCAACTGGGGCTCAAGCCGAAGGCGTTTTTCCGGGGGTTCACCGTGGCCGGTTGCGAGCCGGACGAAATGGGCATCGGCCCGGTGTTCTCGGTGCCGAAGCTGCTCAAGGCCAAGGGCTTGCAGGTAGCAGACATCGATCTGTGGGAATTGAACGAAGCGTTTGCCTCGCAGTGCCTGTACGCCCGTGACCGGCTGGAAATCGACAACGAGAAGTACAACGTCAACGGTGGCTCGATTTCCATCGGTCACCCGTTCGGCATGACCGGGTCACGGCAGGTCGGGCATCTGGTGCGCGAGTTGCAGCGGCGCAATCTGCGCTACGGAATCGTGACCATGTGTGTGGGCGGGGGGATGGGCGCGACCGGGTTGTTTGAGGCCGTACGCTAGGCCGGCCTGCCGGAATCCATCAATCGCATCCGCGCGATGTACGCGCGGATTTCCTGCTCGGCTTTCTCGGGGCTGTCGAACGGCCCTTCGAGGGTGTTTTCCCGGGTGCTGAAATACAGTTCGCCGTTGACCCGGCACACGCGGTCGCTGCGAAAGTGCGTGGCGGGGGCGGTGTCCTGAGCGCGCATGCCTAACATGACGGGTCTCCTTGGTGGGTGATGTCCCGAGCAGGATCCAATCAGCTTATGCCTGAACCACTTACCTTGCCCGGCCAGCCGATCAACGGCCCGTCGTCAATTTTTTGCTGCGACCTGCACAGTTTCATTTGCGGCTGGAGCGCAACTGTCCCTGTGTCGGGTCGGTCTGTGCGCCTAGAATGAGCGCTCCTGTCTCTGGCGCTTGGGGTTCTCATGCACGTTTCATCGGGTCGTTGGGTGTACGGCATGTTCCTGGCGTTATTGACGGCATTTCTGTGGGGAATCCTGCCGATCAAGCTCAAACAGGTGCTGGTGGTGATGGACCCGGTCACGGTGACCTGGTTTCGCCTGCTGGTGTCCGGCGGCTGTCTGTTCATTTATCTGGCGGCGACCAAACGCTTGCCGAGTCGCAAGGTGCTCGGACCGAAGGGCGGCTGGCTGGTGCTGATGGCGGTGCTCGGGTTGGTGGGCAACTACGTGCTTTACCTGATGGGCCTGAACCGGCTCAGCCCCGGCACCGCGCAACTGGTGGTGCAGATGGGGCCGATCATGTTGCTGATCGCCAGCCTGTTCGTGTTCAAGGAACGCTTCAGTATTGGTCAGGGCATTGGTCTGGCAGTGCTGCTGATCGGTTTTGCGTTGTTCTTCAATCAGCGTCTGGCGGAATTGCTCACGTCTTTGTCTGATTACACCGCTGGTGTGTTGCTGGTGCTGCTGGCCTCGACCGTCTGGACCTTCTATGCGCTGGGCCAGAAACAACTGCTGACCGTGTGGAATTCGCTGCAGGTGATGATGGTGATCTACCTGTTCTGCGCCCTGTTGCTGACGCCTTGGGTGCATCCGCTCGAAGCACTGTCGCTGAACCCGCTGCAGGGCTGGCTGCTGCTGGCGTGCTGCATGAACACCCTGATCGCCTACGGCGCGTTTGCCGAGGCGCTGGCGCATTGGGAGGCTTCGCGGGTCAGTGCGACGCTGGCGATCACGCCGTTGGTGACGTTCGGTGCGGTGGCCGTGGCGGCGGGGGTGTGGCCTGAATATGTGCATGCCGAGCAAATCAATCTGCTGGGGTATGGCGGGGCGGTGCTGGTGGTGCTGGGTTCGGCGCTGGTGGCGCTGGGGCCTTCGTTGATTGCCGGGCTCAAGGCCCGGCGGGCAAAACTGTTGGTCGGATGACCTTCCCGTGCGGGGCACGGGAAGGATCGGTATGACTCAGCCCTTGGCGCCGGCTTCGATCATGTTCTCCGGCCGCACCCAGGCATCGAACTCTTCATCGGTCAGATAACCCAGCTCCAGCGCCGCTTCGCGCAGGGTCTTGCCTTCGCTGTAGGCTTTCTTGGCGATTTCCGCCGACTTGTCGTAGCCGATGTGCGGGTTGAGCGCCGTCACCAGCATCAGGCCGCGTTCCAGATGTTTCGCCATGACGTCGGCATCCGGCTCAAGACCGGCGATGCAATGCTGCTGGAAGTTGCTGCAGCCATCAGCCAGCAGGCGGATCGATTGCAGCAGGTTGTGGATGATCACCGGTTTGAACACGTTCAGTTGCAGGTGACCCTGGCTGGCGGCGAAACCGATCGCCACGTCGTTGCCCAGCACCTGACAGGCCAGCATCGACAACGCCTCGCACTGGGTAGGGTTGACCTTGCCGGGCATGATCGAGCTGCCCGGTTCGTTGGCCGGCAGGCGCACTTCGGCGAACCCGGCTCGTGGGCCGGAGCCCAGCAGGCGCAGATCGTTTGCAATTTTCATCAGCGCCACGGCGAGGGTTTTCAGGGCGCCGGAAAGGGTGGTCAATGGTTCATGACCGGCAAGGGCGGCAAACTTGTTCGGCGCGGTGACGAACGGCAGGCCGGACAACGCCGCCAGTTCAGCGGCAATTGCTTCGCCGAAGCCGTGGGGCGAGTTGAGCCCGGTGCCGACGGCAGTGCCGCCCTGCGCCAGTTCGCAGACCGCCGGCAACGCCGCGCGAATCGCCCGTTCGGCGTAATCCAGCTGCGCTATGAATCCGGAAAGCTCCTGACCAAAGGTGATCGGCGTGGCGTCCATCATGTGGGTGCGACCGGTCTTCACCAGTTTCATGTGCCGCGCCGACAGTTCGGCCAGTCCGCCAGACAGCTCGGCGATGGCTGGCAGCAGTTGGGTCTGCACCGCTTGCGCGGTGGCGATGCTCATGGCGGTGGGGAAGCAGTCGTTGGAGCTCTGCGAGCGGTTGACGTGATCGTTGGGGTGCACCGGCGTCTTGCCGCCGCGCGGGTTGCCGGCCAGTTCGTTGGCGCGCCCGGCAATCACTTCGTTGACGTTCATGTTGCTTTGCGTGCCGCTGCCGGTCTGCCAGACCACCAGCGGGAACTGGTCGTCATGCTGGCCGTCGAGCACTTCGTCGGCGGCCTGTTCGATCAGGCGGGCAATGTCGGCGGGCAGGTCGCCGTTGCGGTCGTTGACCCGGGCCGCGGCTTTCTTGATCAGGGCCAGCGCGTGCAGTACCGGCAAGGGCATGCGTTCCTGACCGATGGCGAAGTTGATCAGCGAGCGTTGCGTCTGAGCGCCCCAGTAAGCGTCGTCCGGGACCTCGATCTGGCCCAGGCTGTCGGTTTCGATACGGCTCATCGTGCACACTCCTGTTGGTCTGTTTGCGCAGTTTAGGCCCGGCTCACGCCGGGTGGTTCCATCCCTTCGATTGTTGACCCGCCGGCCCCCGCCAATCAAGCACGGCAAGGGCCAGGGGTTGAGCCGCAGCGTTATTCAGGCGCAGAATGGTCGCCCTTGGGGTTTTACCTCGCCTAGCTGAAAAGGAAACTCGATGACTCGTCTTCGTGCCATCTGCACCGCGGTTGCCCTGGTCTGCGCCAGCGGCCAGGTGCTTGCCGATACCGCCAGCCACAACGCCAGTGCCGAAACTTTCCTGACCCTGGCGCACGCTGACAAGCTGGGCACTCCGGTGTACATGCAGGTGCAGCAGATGTTTGCCCAGCGTTTTGAACAGACCAAGGCGCCGGAATCCAAGAAAGCCGTGCTGGATACCTACCAGGCCAAGGCCAACGCCGCTCTGGACCAGGCCATCGGCTGGAACAAGCTGAAACCGGACATGGTCAAGCTCTACACCAGCAACTTCAGCGAGCAGGAATTGAAAGATCTGGTCGCGTTCTACCAGTCGCCACTGGGCAAGAAAGTCCTGGAAAAAATGCCGCAACTGACCCAGCAGTCGGCTCAGATGACCCAGGCCAAACTGGAAAGCGCCGTACCGGTGGTCAACAAGTTGCTGGACGACATGACCAACGAGCTGGCACCGAAAGGCGCAGCTCCAGCCAAGAAGAAGTAAGCGGAGTTCGTGATGACCATGCAAAAACGCATCGAGTCTACGCTGGCGCTGCTTCAGCCTGAGCATCTGCAAGTGCTGGACGAAAGCCACATGCACAGTCGCGGGTTGCAGACCCACTTCAAGGCAGTGGTGGTCAGTGCGCAGTTCGAAGGCCTGAACCGGGTCAAGCGCCACCAGAAAGTCTATGGCACGCTCGGCGAGCTGATGGGCGAGTTCCATGCGTTGGCGCTGCACACCTACACCCCGCAGGAATGGGCAGAGACAGGCGTCGCTCCGGCGTCGCCGACCTGTGCCGGCGGCAGCAAGCATTGAGCCTTGCAGCAATGAACTGAGGTTTTTTGCTAGAATCCGCAACGCGCCGCTCACCCGGCGCGTTTTTTTTCGCATCCGGTTCACCCTTTACGAGGGTAGCCACCTGGAGAAATACCCATGACACAACCGATTGTCGTGGCGGCACTGTACAAGTTCGTCACCCTCGAAGATTACGTCAACCTGCGCGAGCCCCTGCTGCAAGCGATGGTCGACAACGGCATCAAAGGAACCCTGCTGATCGCCGAAGAAGGAATCAACGGCACGGTTTCCGGCAGCCGTGAAGGCATCGACGGCCTGCTGGCCTGGCTGCGCAACGATCCGCGCATGGTCGATATCGATCACAAGGAATCGTACTGCGACGAGCAGCCGTTCTATCGCACCAAGGTCAAGCTCAAGAAAGAGATCGTGACCCTGGGCGTTGAAGGCGTCGACCCGAACAAGAAAGTCGGCACCTACGTCGAGCCCAAGGACTGGAACGCACTGATCAGCGATCCGGAAGTGCTGCTGATCGACACCCGTAACGATTACGAGGTCTCGATCGGCACCTTCGAAGGCGCCATCGATCCGAAAACCACCAGTTTTCGCGAATTCCCCGATTACATCAAAGAACACTTCGATCCGGCCGTGCACAAGAAGGTCGCGATGTTCTGCACCGGCGGCATTCGCTGCGAAAAAGCCTCGAGCTACATGCTCGGCGAAGGCTTCGAAGAGGTCTATCACCTCAAGGGCGGCATTCTGAAGTACCTCGAAGAAGTGCCGCAGGAAGAAACCAAATGGCAGGGCGACTGCTTCGTCTTCGACAACCGCGTGACCGTGCGGCATGACCTGAGCGAAGGCGACTACGATCAATGTCATGCCTGCCGTACCCCGGTCAGCGTTGAAGATCGCGCCTCCGAGCATTACGTGGCCGGCATCAGCTGCCCGCATTGCTGGGACACCCTGAGCGAGAAGACCCGCCGCAGCGCCATCGACCGTCAGAAGCAGATCGAACTGGCAAAAGCGCGCAACATGCCGCACCCGATCGGCTACAACTATAAGCAAGCATCCACCGAGGCTTAATCATGTCTGCACGCCTGCTCTATGTGATGGATCCGATGTGTTCGTGGTGCTGGGGATTTGCCCCGGTGGCCAAGGCATTGGTGGAGCAGGCGCAGGCCGCCGGGGTGGAACTGCACCTGGTGGTCGGCGGGTTGCGCACCGGTAGCGGTTCGGCGCTGGAGCCAACCACCCGGCGCTACATTCTCGAACACTGGCAGGCGGTCACCGAGGCCACCGGCCAGCCGTTCAAGTTCGAAGGCGCGTTGCCCGACGGTTTTGTCTACGATACCGAGCCTGCCTGCCGGGCCATCGTTACGGCGCGCAGCCTGGCGCCGGATTGCGCGTGGAAACTGGTCGGGCTGATCCAGCACGCGTTTTACGCTGAAGGTCGCGATGTCACCCAGGCCAGCGTTCTGGTGGAGCTGGCGGAGAAGGCCGGCGTCCCGCGCATCGAATTTGCTGCCCTGTTCGATCATGCCGATCAACACAAGGCGACCCAGGCCGATTTTACTTGGGTCCAGGATCTGGGCATCGCCGGATTCCCGACCCTGCTCGCCGAACGCAACGGCCAACTGGCGTTGCTGACCAACGGCTACCAGCCGCTCAGTGAACTGTCGCCGCTGCTCGGTCGATGGCTGGAGCGCGCGGCCTGTGTCTGACCCGGCCGATGACACGCCAGCCGTCAAGCGTGTCGACCGGCTGAGCTGGGCTGAAGTCCGGCGACTGGCACTTCATCACAAAAAATCCCTGTGGATCGCCAACGGCGTGGCCGTACTGGCGACGCTGTGCAGCGTGCCGATTCCGCTGCTGTTGCCGTTGCTGGTGGACGAAGTCTTGCTCGGCCATGGCGACGCCGCGCTGAAAGTCATGAACCATCTGCTGCCCTCGATGTGGCAGCAGGCGGCGGGCTATATCGGCCTGATGCTGGTGGTGACGCTGACCCTGCGTTGCAGCGCCCTGTGTTTTGGCGTGTTGCAAGCGCGATTGTTTGCGCGACTGGCCAAGGACATCGTCTACCGCATCCGCGTTCGGCTGATCGAGCGTCTGAAACGGATCTCGCTGGGTGAATACGAAAGCCTGGGCAGCGGCACCGTTACCACGCACCTGGTCACCGACCTCGACACCCTCGACAAGTTTGTCGGCGAAACCCTCAGCCGTTTTCTGGTGGCGATGCTGACGCTGGTCGGCACTGCCAGCATCCTGATGTGGATGCACTGGAAACTGGCGCTGCTGATCCTGCTGTTCAACCCCTTGGTGATTTACGCCACGGTGCAGTTGGGCAAACGGGTCAAACACCTGAAGAAACTGGAGAACGACAGCACCTCACGTTTCACCCAGGCGCTGAGCGAAACCCTCGATGCGATCCAGGAAGTGCGTGCCGGCAACCGTCAGGGCTTCTTCCTGGGGCGCCTTGGCCTGCGGGCTCAGGAAGTGCGCAACTACGCGGTCAACTCACAGTGGAAGACCGACGCTTCGAACCGCGCCAGCGGCCTGTTGTTTCAGTTCGGCATCGATATCTTTCGCGCGGCAGCCATGTTGACGGTGTTGTTCTCTGACCTGTCGATTGGCCAGATGCTCGCGGTGTTCAGCTACCTGTGGTTCATGATCGGCCCGGTCGAACAACTGCTGAACCTGCAATACGCCTATTACGCGGCAGGCGGGGCGCTGTCGCGGATCAATGAACTGCTGGCCCGCGCCGACGAGCCGCAATACCCCGGCGGCGTCGACCCGTTCAAGGGCCGCGATACGGTCGGGATTCAGGTGCAGGGTCTGAGCTTCGGTTACGGCGACGAACTGGTGCTGGATCAGTTGAACCTGTCCATCGCCCCCGGTGAAAAAGTGGCGATTGTCGGCGCCAGCGGTGGCGGCAAAAGTACCCTCGTGCAATTGCTACTGGGCCTGTACACGCCACTGGCGGGGACGATCCGTTTCGGCGGCTCGAGCCAGCAGGAAATCGGCCTGGAAACGGTTCGGGAAAACGTCGCTGTGGTGTTGCAACATCCGGCGCTGTTCAACGACACCGTGCGCGCCAACCTGACCATGGGCCGTACCCGCAGCGATGAAGCCTGCTGGCAGGCACTGGAAATCGCCCAGCTCGAACCCACCATCCGCGCCTTGCCGGACGGCCTCGACAGCATCGTCGGCCGCTCCGGCGTGCGTCTGTCCGGAGGGCAGCGGCAACGGCTGGCTATCGCCCGGATGATCCTCGCCGAACCCAAAGTGGTGATCCTCGACGAAGCGACGTCAGCCCTCGATGCCGCGACCGAGTACAACCTGCACCAGGCCATGGCGCGCTTCCTCCATGGCCGCACAACGCTGATCATCGCCCACCGCTTGTCGGCGGTGAAACAGGCAGACCGGGTGCTGGTGTTCGACGGCGGGCAAGTGGCCGAAGATGGCGACCATCAGCAACTGATTGCCGATGGTGGGTTGTACGCCAAGCTTTATGGGCATTTGCAGCGGTTGTAGTTCAGCTCCATAAAACCTGTAGCGCGCCTGCTTCGCCTTTATGCCCGAACTCCTTCATGACCAGTGAACATGACCCGCAGGGTGGCATCGTGGTTGCGACGTCCACCGACTTCAATTCCAGCGGGTCAGGATATTTCTCGCGTATCACGCGAATCAGCTTGCTTTCACTGTCCAGAGAGGTTGGCCGGGCTGCCAGCTCAGGTGTGTAGTTGTCGATGTCCTTGATGGTCAGCGGTACCGCAGCCAGACGCCCTCTATCCGTCAATTCCAGGTTGGTCTTGCCGACAGTCAGGCTGTAGTCGATGTTGATGTAGGTGGTGTCGCCGATTTTTACGTGATTGGCACCCAGATGGCGGAAAACCGGCAGGTGTCTGGTTGTGCCCTGAGCACCGGAGACGCTGACGTAAACCTCTCGCATGCCTTTTGCGTTGATGACTTCGGCATAGGCGATGTTTCGAGCGTTGCCTGTACGGTCAAATCTGCGCATCAAATGTTGCAACTTTTGCATCGTGACCTCGATGCGCAGCGCCGCGTTGGTGTCCGGTGGTTTGATCACCGGTGACAGGAACAAGGTGTCGAAAATTTCTGCTGTGCGCTTTCGCAAGGCTTCTGGTGCGTCTTTGCTTCGCGCCCAGGTCGTGGCGCCTTCGGCACGGCGGGCGACGATCATCCGCGTCGAATGGTCGAACATCAGGGCTTCGCCGGGGCTGGTATCCACTTTGAGCCATTTCATCCCGGCCGGCGGGCTGGCTGCGGTGCCCAGCGCAATCGCAATGTCGTCCATGGTTGTCAGGGCGCGTTCGACCTCTGCAGCCGAATGGATTCGAGCGGTGTTGTTGGCG
Organism: Pseudomonas sp. lyk4-R2A-10; assembly: GCF_030209075.1. Classification (NCBI taxonomy): domain Bacteria; kingdom Pseudomonadati; phylum Pseudomonadota; class Gammaproteobacteria; order Pseudomonadales; family Pseudomonadaceae; genus Pseudomonas; species Pseudomonas sp. lyk4-R2A-10. The sequence continues at coordinate 105,300 of NZ_JARVSR010000008.1, forward strand.
TTGAGCGACCCGGTATAAACCCTCTTCAATTCTTCGGCCAGGTCAGCGGGCAGGGTTTGAGCCTTGCGCAAAACCAAGGGGTCGGAAAAGGCCTGTGTCGGCAAGCGCTCGGTGACGTAGAAGTCTGCGGCGTTCAGTCGGGTAAATACATAGTGCTTTGAATCGTCCTTCGCAGGCACGATGATCGCCCCGACCTCAAGCGTATCGAACCGTTTTGAACCTTTGGACGGGAGGCTGACCTTGATTCGTGCATAGATTCCCTTTTGAAACGCTATCGAGGCATTGAGTTGTTTGTAGGTCCTTATGACACTTTTCGGCAAGGGTCGCGTCGAGTTGGCCGGTCTATAGAGGGTATCCCCGAACCAGGGGGCCCAGCCTTTGCTGTCATCGAAGCTCCCGGCTGCGGGCGTCGGCGCCGGATTGCGGGTGACATAACTTGTTCGGCAAACGTCCCCTGGCGCACGGCTCACCCGACATGGCAGGGGTTTGAAGAGGGCCTTTTCCTCAATCAGATCGGCCCGACGCAATTGATCGCCATCCAGACGATAGGGGATGTCATCAATCAACAGCGTGGTTCGGCCATCGACCTCCATCATTTCACGAACATGGGCGTGTTCCGGGACTTCGGCCAGAGCGTGGGATTCGGTGGGCGGCAGCTTCCTGAAAGTGGATCTGCCCTGGATGAGATCCCGGCTGTTGTTGCGCAGGCGCGGGCCATAGGGCAGGGATGTCAACGGGTCGACCAGATGCAGTTGTTCCAGATCCAACGCATTTGTGTGACGCACAATGACGTCATCGATGCCGTTGACCGTTGCCAGCTCGTCAGTATTGGCCAGCGGCTTCCAGTTCCCCGGATCGATGGCCTGGGGCAGGTTATGAACCAGTCGGTAGCCGTCAGCATGTCCCGTGAGTTTTCTGATGCCGCCGATACTCGCCCGACCGATGAACAGCAGTCCTCTGCCGGCACCGCTTCCCAGACTTTTAAGCAGTGTGGGAATGCCATCGAGCGGGTTGAGATTTGCCAGTGAATTGGTCAGAAGCTTGCGAGTCAGCGTCGAGAAGGACGGCAGGCTCGCTTTGATAGCCATGCGACTGCTGCCGACAGTGGCACGAAGCAGGCGCACCGAGCCCGAGATGAATTTGCCGATAGGGCAAAGGAACGATGCGAGATCAAACAGGAGTCCGACCCCGCCCATGATTTTGCCTGAGGTGCTGTCCGACAGAAGATCATCGATGCTGCCCCAGAAAGGCACGAATCCTTTGACGATGGACACGAACGTTTCCAGGCGCTTCTCGGTTTTCGCCCGAGCGGCGTCGAAGGACGTCATGCCGCGGGCCTGTATGTGCAGTTGCTGTTCATCTACATAGAGAAAGTTCGTTGCGATATAACCCGCCAGTTCATTCAGTCGGGATGTCGTCAGGAGGGCTTCACCCTCGGCATCCGTCGAGCCGGATGATACCGCTGCCGGCATGAACCCCATGATATCGAGGTATCCCGGACACGATGCCCGCTCTGCCGGCACTCTGCCGTGGAAGTGGGCGGACCAGTCGAGCAGGAGGGAAGTGCTCAGATTGCGCTCGGGCGAATAGCTTTGTCCCGGGATCGAGGCGTGCAGTGGAAACTCTGTTCGAACGCCATCGATTGTGGAAAACCTCAAACCGGTTCGCTGACGAACGACGCCCGCGCTCGGGATGAGCTCGTAGTAAGTGATGTCTGTGTTGTAAATCACTTTCAGAACGAATCCCTTCCTTGCCCGGATCTGCTCCGACTTCTCGTTCGGCGCGGTTTTCTGCCGCAGGCTCAGCACCTGGACTTCACCTTGAGCCAGCGCCCGGCGATCTGCCGCTGGCAGTGATCTCAGCAAACTGGCAATCAGCGATTGATAAGCCTGTCTGATGGTTGTCAGGTAGTCGTTGAACGCAGTTTCGAACCGGGCGTTGATGTCAGGCAAGAAATTGCCGGCCCAACTGTAGACGCCGTCTTCGACCCGGTCATAACCGCCGCGCCAGTTTTCCCGCTCGGCATGGAGCACTCGCTGTCCATCGAGCCTCAGTGCTGTGGTCGAACGCGTTGTACCATCGGGCATGGAGACGATCCATCGCTTGCTGCCATCAAGCTGACCGTCTGCATAGACGTCGAGAAAGTCCTGGCCCTGCTGCTTGTTCAGATCCAGTGGTGCCCTGGAATGGCTGTGACTCGGATCCGCCGACAACAATTTGCGCCCGTCCCGTGCGAACGTGACGCCTCTGAAAACGTTCGTCATGACCTGCCTGGCCATCTGCAGTCGCTCAGGTGGACGCAAGTCCAGTGTCTTCACGGCGTTGTTCAGGCGCTCGGTGTGTTCTTCCAGAGCCGACAGTGCGCGGTTGATATCTTCCTGGTCGTAAGTGGTTGTCGTTCGCTGCGCAATGGCGCCCGTGCAGACGGCCCATTCCAGGGCAGGAGCCATACGCAGTCGTGCAATCGCCTCGAGTTGTTCGGCCGATGCGCCGGCGCTGCGTTGCAGCGGCAGATCAACCAGTTGCTGGAAGGACAGGGGCGCTGATTGATCCAGACCGGTTTCCTCGGCCAGCAGTACGCCGTGCATGAAGTTCACCCAGACCACGGAGGTCTTGTAACGAAGCTCCGGTGGTACATCGCGCACGCTGAAGTCTTTCGAAAGGCGGGTCTGGAATACCCGAGCCAGAAGGATCGCCTCTTTGGTGTTGGCAACCCGGCCGCTGCGCAGCAAATGCTGTTCGAATTCGTGGCGCAAGGTCTGGTAGCTCTTGCCCCAGTGGGCCGGGTCTTGCCAGTGAAAACCGGCGAGCGCTTGCGGCTCGTCAGCTGAGGGGGTGTGCAGATAGAGGCAGATGGCTTTGCAGATCAATTGATAACGCACCGACGCCGGCGTCTGTTCGCCTGGGGAAGCGCCGTACCATTTGAGCTTTTTCAGTAGCCGTTCTGTCAGATCCAGTGATTCCGGGGTATTGAGTATTCGCTGGAGGAAAACCGAAGGTGTTGCGCGCAGCGCTTCCGGGGCTGCGAGGCGCAGGATATCGCCGCTCAAATGACGAATCAGCGAGGGCTTGCCGATCAGAAAGGATTTGACCGTTTCGATCATTCGTTCATTGATGCTTTTCGCCGTGTACTGTTCAAGGGTCATGGAGGGCGCAGGGGCTGGTGTCGCAAGCTGCGCGGCCTTGAACCTTTTCCGGTCCCTGGCGGTCGGTCGGGGAACCAGGGATTCGATATCCGGGCCGGCATCCAGACCCAGCGTCTTGCGAGCGCTCGATTCTGCGATTGCCGATGGATCGATTGAAGCTGGAGACGTCGAGGTCATGTCACACTCCTTGTGAAAGCATTCCCGCCACAAAGGGAGAATGCCTGGAGTGCCCAGTTAATCGGTCCCGCCTGCGAGTGTGGCCGTATATATGTCTATCCGGCTTCTGTCCTGAACTGAGGCGGATCCGTCGCTTGCCGGAACCGGGAAGGCCTCCTAGTCTTGGGGGGATGTTCGCAGGACGATCAGGCAGTGCTCATGCAAGGAATACCATGAAGCAAAAGCGGACTCTCGGAACGCCTCGGTTGTTGGGCATCGTCTGGCCATTCATCGCCGTCGTGTTGTTTCAGGCGTTGCTGGGGGGCGTGAGTCTTTATGTCCTGTCGGCCGTTCGCGGTTATGTGGCGGGCGAGAGCCTGTGGTCCAAGGGCCAGAAAGACGCCATCTATTACCTCAACCTGTACGCCGACAGCCGTGATGATGCGATCTACCTCAAGTACCAGAACGCCATTGCCGTGCCTCAGGGCGGTCATCAGTTGCGTCTGGCACTGGACAAGCAACCGCCCGACCTGCAGGCGGCACGCGAGGGCATTCTCAAGGGCGGCAACCACCCGGACGATGTCTCCAGCCTGATCTGGCTGTACCTGAATTTCCGTCACTTCAGTTATCTGGAAATTGCCATCGACCGCTGGACCCTGGGCGATGCCTATCTGGTAGAGCTCGACGGCGTGGCGCAGGAGATGCATCAGCGCATCACCGCCAATGCCGCCACCGAGGCCGATATCCGCCGCTGGAAGGACCGGATCTTTGCGATCAACGACGGCGTGGCCCCGGCCGCCAAGGCGTTCAGCGATGCCCTGGGTGAAGGCTCGCGGATGATTCTGCGTCTGCTGCTGTTTACCAACCTGGCCACCGCACTGGGCCTGATCGTGCTGGCGCTGCTGCGCACCCGCAAACTGCTCAAGCAGCGTCATGCTTTCGCCGAAGCGTTGCAACTGGAAAAAGATCGCGCGCATGTCACCCTGCATTCGATTGGCGACGGTGTGATCACCACCGACGTGAGCGGGGCGATCGACTACATGAATCCGGCCGCCGAAGCGTTGACCCACTGGAAGGCCGAGCAGGCGTCCGGTCTGCCGCTGGCGGCGTTGTTCAATTTGCTGGATGACAACGCCCAGACGGAAGGGCTGACCCTGATCGAGCACATTCTCAGTGGCCAGCTGACCGGCGGCAGCGAACACTCGAAGCTGATCCAGCGACTGGACGGCAGCACGGTGTCGGTGACCCTGGTCGGCGCGCCGATCCGCAATGCCGGCAAGGTCAGTGGGGCGGTGCTGGTGCTGCATGACATGACCCAGGAGCGGCAATACATCGCCAATCTGTCATGGCAGGCCACCCACGATGCACTGACCGGGCTGGCCAATCGTCGCGAGTTCGAATACCGGCTCGAACAGGCGCTGCACAACCTGACGCGCCAGGCCGGGCGGCATGCGCTGATGTTCCTCGATCTGGATCAATTCAAACTGGTCAATGACACCTGCGGGCATGCGGCCGGCGATGAGTTGCTGCGGCATATCTGCGCGTTGCTGCAATCGGGTCTGCGCGAAGGCGACACCCTGGCGCGGCTGGGCGGCGACGAGTTCGGCATCCTGCTGGAGAACTGCGCACCGGAGGCGGCGGAGAAGATCGCCGAGGGGCTGCGTCAGACCGTGCAAAATCTGCATTTTGTCTGGAAGGGGCGGCCATTCCTGACCACCGTCAGCATTGGTCTGGTGCACGTCGCACAGAACCCGACCACCCTCGAAGCCTCGTTGCGGGCCGCCGACATGGCTTGCTACATGGCCAAGGAAAAGGGCCGCAACCGGGTGCAGGTCTACCATGCCGACGATTCGGAACTGTCCCTGCGTTTTGGCGAGATGGCCTGGGTGCAACGCCTGCATATGGCTCTGGAGGAAAACCGCTTCTGTCTCTACGCCCAGGAAATCGCCCCGTTGGGGTCGGTTGCCGGGGGCACCCGCGGACACATCGAAATTCTGCTGCGTCTGCATGACGAAGCGGGCCGGATGATTCTGCCGGACAGTTTCATACCGGCGGCGGAACGTTACGGTTTGATGACCTCGCTGGATCGATGGGTTGTTCAGAATGTATTTAAGGTTATTGCTCAATGTATTAACGATAAGTGCGAAGGCCCTCTGGCAATGTGTGCGATTAATCTTTCAGGCATTACTATCGGAGATGACGCGTTCTTGCACTTTCTGCGGGAACAGTTTGATAACTACGGCATACCGCCTGAAATGATTTGTTTTGAAATTACAGAAACCAGTGCCATTGCAAATCTCGGGAGCGCAATCAGATTTATTAATGAACTCAAAGGCTTGGGCTGTTATTTTTCGCTGGATGACTTTTGCGCCGGAATGTCTTCATTCGCTTATCTGAAACATTTGCCTGTAGACTTCCTGAAGATCGACGGGAGTTTCGTAAAGGATATGCTGGACGACCCGATTAACCGTGCAATGGTCGAAGTGATCAATCACATCGGGCATGTCATGGGTAAGCAGACAATTGCCGAGTTTGTCGAAACAGCGCAGATCGAGCAGGCATTGCTTGAAATCGGCGTGGATTACGCTCAGGGTTATGTAGTGGAGCGTCCGCAGTTGTTTACCTGTGACAGTTTGCAAAGTCGGCCCGCCAGACCGCAGCCGTTGTTATTCAAGGCGCCTGGCACGTTCCGTTGAAATCTCTTGCCGATCCTTACAATCACAAATCAAAAGGAGCCGAACAGTGATCGACACATTCAACCGAACCGGACCACTCATGGAAGCTGCAAGTTATCCCGCCTGGGCGCAACAGTTGATCCAGGATTGCAGCGAGAGCAAACGCCGGGTTGTCGAACATGAACTTTATCTGCGCATGCGTGATAACAAGCTCAGCGCCAAAACCATGCGCCAGTACCTGATCGGGGGCTGGCCCGTCGTTGAGCAATTCGCGTTGTACATGGCGCAGAATCTCACCAAGACCAAATTTGCCCGCCACCCGGGTGAAGACATGGCGCGGCGCTGGTTGATGCGCAATATCCGCGTCGAACTCAACCACGCCGATTATTGGCTGCACTGGAGCCGGGCCCATGGGGTGAGCCTGGAAGATCTGCAGGCGCAGCAAGTGCCGCCGGAATTGCACGCCCTGAGCCACTGGTGCTGGCACACCAGTTCGGCGGATTCACTGATCGTGGCCATCGCAGCCACCAACTACGCCATCGAAGGCGCGACCGGGGAGTGGTCGGCGCTGGTGTGTTCGACGGGTGTCTATGCCGCCGCTTTTCCTGAAGAGGATCGCAAGCGGGCCATGAAGTGGCTGAAGATGCACGCCCAGTACGATGATGCCCATCCGTGGGAAGCGCTGGAGATCATCTGCACCCTGGCCGGGATGAACCCGAGCAAAGCCTTGCAGGCGGAGCTGCGACAGGCGATCTGCAAGAGTTATGACTACATGTACCTGTTCCTCGAGCGCTGCATGCAGCTCGAACTGTCGGAGCGGGTGATGGTCGGGCGTGAGCGTCGGGCACTGGTCGAGAGCTAGTTTCGGCGACATCAATAAAAAAAACGGGAGCCCTGGCTCCCGTTTTTTGTTGGCAGCGAATTTCTAGCCCGCCATGGTCAGGCGATTGCGACCCTCGCGCTTGGCCACATACAGCGCGCTGTCGGCACGGCGCAGCAGGCTTTCGGCGGATTCGCCCGGCAACAGGGTCGAGCAGCCGAGACTCACGGTCAGTTCGATCAATCGATTATTGGCATAGTAATCCTGGGCCTGGGCTGCCTGACGCAGGCGCTCACCGACCATGGCGGCCGCATCACGCCCGGTGTTGGACAGCAGAATCAGAAACTCTTCCCCGCCATAACGGAACACCATATCGACATTGCGCAACTGGCCCTTGATCGATGCCGCCACGGCTTTGAGCACGTCGTCGCCGGCGCTGTGACCATGGAGGTCGTTGACCTGTTTGAAATGGTCGATGTCCAGCATCAGCAACGACAACGGTTGCAGGTGCCGGCGGGACATCTCGATTTCACGTTGCAGTGTCTGCTCCATGGCAATGCGGTTGCCGGCACCGGTCAGCGGATCACGCAGCGCGCTTTGCGTGGCGGCGCGGTACAGCAGGGCATTGCGCATCGGATACAGCAGCGCAGACAGCAACGATTCGAGATTGCCCAGTTCCTGTTCGCTGAAGCGCTGGTTGCGGCGGAACACCAGCTCACCCATGTGCTCGCCTTCGTGGCTGAGGCGGTAGCTGGCCGAGTGGTGGCCGCGGGCACCGAACTCCAGGCGCAGGTCGCAACCGTTGTGCACGTAGGTCAAGGCGTCCAGCGGCACCAGACGCTGAACTTCGCGGAAAAACAGACCGAGGATGCGTTGAGGCTCAAGGCTGGTTTGCAGTTGCAGGCTCATTTGCTGGCGCAATTGCGCCAGGCTGACAGGTCGCGCCAAGAGAGGTGGCTGCTGACCAAAGCCCAGGCGTTGCAATTTGGCATTGTCGAAGTCAATTGCAGTGGTCTGGGAGGGTGATTTCATATGGCGTGAGCCCCTAAGCAGTAAGTCTGTCTTACAGGCTGGGTGAGAGCGGCTATGGGCTGCGCGTCATACTGATCCATCAGTCCCGTAGGACATTTGGCGTAAGTTTAGTCTGCCCGATGACGATTAGTCAGCTATCGAATCAGGCCTTGCCCGACTGCCTTCACACGGCGTGCTTTGAGGAAATGTAGAGCGAAAGTCGTGCCATACGGTTCATATTTTATTAAAACCGTTTTGGATCAATGGCTTGAGATACTTTCGAAAGGAGGGGCGGTGGTTATTTGACTGAATTTGCCGCGTTCAGACCGGCAATTGCATGCCGCGACGGTATTCCGCCACGGCAACAAATGCGACGTATGGCACTACTGGGCGTTGAAGGCCTGGCCATTGATACCGGTGCTGTCGGGTCCCATCAGGTACAGGTAGACCGGCATGATCTCTTCCGGTGTCGGGTTGTTCAGCGGGTTTTCGCCCGGGTAAGCCTGCGCACGCATGCTGGTGCGAGTGGCGCCCGGATTGATGCTGTTGGAGCGTACCGGAGCGACGTTTTCGACTTCGTCGGCCAGGGTTTGCATCAGGCCTTCAGTGGCGAACTTCGATACGCCATAGGCGCCCCAGTAAGCACGCCCCTTGCGCCCGACGCTGCTGGAGGTGAACACCACCGAGGCATCCTGCGAAAGTTTGAGCAGTGGCAACAGCGTGCTGGTGAGCATGAACATCGCGTTGACGTTGACCTGCATGACGCGCATGAAGTTTTCACCGGACAACTGCTCGATCGGCGTGCGCGGGCCGATGATCGAGGCATTGTGCAGCAGACCGTCGAGGTGGCCGAACTCGGTTTCGATCATCGCCGCCAGCTCATCGTATTGATGGGGCAGGGCGGTTTCGAGGTTGAACGGGATCACGGCGGGCTGTGGATGCCCGGCTGCTTCGATCTCGTCGTAGACTTCGGTCAGGTTGGCTTCGGTCTTGCCCAGCAGCAATACGGTCGCGCCGTGGGCGGCGTAGGTCTTGGCGGCAGCCGCGCCGATGCCGCGCCCGGCACCGGTGACCAGAATGATCCGATCCTTGAGCAATTCGGGGCGAGCGGAGTAATCAAACATAAGAAACCTCTAATCCATTAACTTCTGATCGCTCCCGCGTCTTGCGCGGGAACGCAGCGATGGTCGCTTTGCAGCACCACTCAGCAACTGCACAGAGCGTTATCCAGCACCTTGCGCAACTCCAGCGGATGATCCACCACCACGTCCGCGCCCCAGTGCCGAGGGTTGTCGTCCGGGTGGATGTAGCCATAGGTCACGGCAGCGGTTTTGGTGCCGGCGTCACGGCCGGATTCGATATCGCGCAGATCATCGCCGATAAACAGCACGGTCGACGGATCCAGATCAAGCATCTTGCAGGCCAGCGTCAGCATCTCGGGATCCGGCTTGCTGTTCTTCACGTGATCCGGGCAGATCAACAGGGCAGAGCGTTCGGCCAGCCCCAGTTGCCGCATGATTGGCTCGGCGAAGCGCAGCGGCTTGTTGGTGACCACGCCCCAGACCAGATTGGCCTTCTCGATGTCGGCCAGCAATTCGCCCATGCCGTCGAACAGCTTGCTGTGCACGGCGCAACCCACGAGATAGCGTTCGAGGAACTCAAGACGCAGTTCCTCGAAGCCCGGCGACTCCGGATCCATCGAGAACGTCACCGCGACCATGGCCCTGGCGCCGCCGGAGATTTCATCGCGGATGTGTTTGTCGTTCATCGGCGGCAAGCCACGATCCGCGCGCATCGCCTGGCAGATGGCGATGAAGTCCGGCGCGGTGTCGAGCAGAGTGCCGTCCATGTCGAAAAGGACTGCTCTGATGGCCATCGGCTTACTCCTCGCGCAGGGTCTGGATCATGTAGTTGACGTCAACGTCCGCCGCCAGCTTGTAGTGCTTGGTCAGCGGGTTGTAAGTCAGGCCGATGATGTCCTTGACGGTCAGGCCGGCCATACGGCTCCAGGCGCCGAGCTCGGACGGGCGGATGAATTTCTTGAAGTCGTGGGTGCCGCGCGGCAGCAGCTTCATGATGTATTCGGCGCCGACGATGGCGAACAGGTACGCCTTCGGATTGCGGTTGATGGTGGAGAAGAACACCTGGCCGCCGGGCTTGACCATGCGGAAGCAGGCACGGATCACCGAGGACGGGTCCGGCACGTGTTCGAGCATTTCCAGGCAGGTGACGACGTCGAACTGCTCGGGCATTTCTTCGGCCAGGGCTTCGGCGGTGATCTGGCGGTACTCGACGTTCACCCCGGATTCCAGTTGGTGCAGTTGCGCGACCGCCAGTGGCGCTTCGCCCATGTCGATACCGGTCACGGTCGCGCCGCGCTGGGCCATGGCTTCGCTGAGAATGCCGCCGCCGCAACCGACGTCGAGAACCTTTTTGCCGGCCAGATTTACGCGCTCGTCAATCCAGTTGACCCGCAGCGGGTTGATGTCGTGCAGCGGTTTGAACTCGCTTTCGCGGTCCCACCAGCGATGGGCCAGGGCTTCGAATTTGGCGATTTCGGCGTGGTCGACGTTGCTCATGATTCAATCCTCTAAAACTTGAAAAAGGCTGTAGCCCCGGAGTTTGCCCCGGGGTGTTTACGATTCGGTGTGGCCGCTGATGCGTCGGCCCCAGGCCCGGGCGGTTTCGCCGAGCTGTTGTTCGTCCAGTCGGGTCAGGCGGCGGTCGTCGAGCAACTGCTTGCCGGCGACCCACAGGTGTTTCACGCAGTCGCGACCGGTGGCGTATATAAGCTGCGAGACCGGGTCATAGACCGGTTGTTGCGCCAGACCGGACAAGTCGAAGGCGACAATGTCTGCGGCCTTGCCGAGCTCCAGCGAGCCGGTCTCGGCTTCGATTCCCAAGGCTCGCGCGCCATTGAGCGTGGCCATGCGCAGTGCCCGGTGGGCGTCCAGCGCGGTGGCCGAGCCGGCGACGGCTTTGGCCAGCAGGGCGGCGGTGCGGGTTTCGCCCAGCAGATCCAGGTCATTGTTGCTCGCGGCGCCATCGGTGCCGACCGCGACGTTGACCCCGGCCTGCCACAGGCGCTCCACCGGGCAGAAGCCGCTGGCCAGCTTCAGGTTCGACTCCGGGCAATGGATCACGCTGGTGTTGCTTTCTACCAGCAACACCAGGTCGTCATCGCTGATCTGGGTCATGTGCACGGCCTGGAAGCGCGGGCCGAGCAGGCCGAGACGACCGAGGCGGGCAAGCGGGCGTTCGCCGCGCTGTTCGACCGCTTGCTGTACTTCGAAAGCGGTTTCGTGGACGTGCATGTGGATCGAGGCGTCCAGTTCTTCGGCGATCACGCGGATTTTTTCCAGGTTCTCGTCGCCTACGGTGTAGGGTGCATGAGGGCCGAAGGTGATCTTGATGCGTTCGTGATGCTTCAGGTCGCCGAACAGTTCGACGCCCTGACGAATGGCTTCATCGGCGCTGGCGGCACCCGGAATCGGGAAATCGAGGATCGGAATCGCGATCTGCGCGCGGATTCCGCTGTTGTGCACGCGCTCGCTGGCAACCTTCGGGAAGAAGTACATGTCCGAGAAACAGGTGATGCCACCTTTTATCTGCTCGGCGATGGCCAGGTCGGTGCCGTCACGCACAAAATCTTCATCGACCCATTTGCCCTCGGCCGGCCAGATGTGGTTTTCCAGCCAGGTCATCAGCGGCAGATCGTCGGCCAGGCCACGGAACAGGGTCATCGCGGCATGGCCGTGGGCGTTGATCAGGCCGGGGCTGAGCAGGACGTCCGGCAGTTCGCGGACTTCGGCGGCGTTACACTTCAGCGCTTCGGCACGCGGGCCGATAAACACGATGCGACCGTCGCGGATGCCCAGGCCATGCTCCTTGAGCACAACGCCTGCGGGTTCGACGGGTACCAGCCAGGTCGGCAGCAATAATAAGTCGAGCGCAATGGCAGGTTTCGGCATCGAGGGTCGGTTCCAGTGCTTTTGTAAAGGATGGCGAAGTATACCCGAGCGTCTTCGCGGGGGGATCGCTATAATCGGCGGCTTTTGTTCATGAGTGCGGGGTGAGGGATGCGCGATCGACTGTTGGCTGCGGAGAAAGTAAAGGCCATCGATTGGCGTGATGGCGCGCTCCACCTGCTGGATCAGCGCGTTTTGCCGTTCGAGGAAAACTGGATCGCCTACACCAGCGCCGCCGGCGTGGCCGAAGCGATTCGTTCGATGGTGGTGCGCGGTGCACCGGCCATCGGCATCAGTGCCGCCTACGGCATCGTGCTGGCGGCCCGTGCCCGGATTGCCGAAGGTGGCGACTGGTATGCGGCGCTGGAAGAGGATTTCATGTTGCTGGCCGATTCCCGTCCGACAGCGGTCAACCTGTTCTGGGCGTTGAACCGCATGCACGACCGGCTGGACCGCTTGAAGGAAAACGCCGATCCGCTGGCGGCGCTGGAAGCCGAAGCCATTGCGATTCATGAAAGCGATCGTGAAGCCAACCTGACCATGGCCCAGCTCGGTGTCGACCTGATCCGCAAGCATCAGGGCAATGCCCAGGCGATTCTGACTCACTGCAACACCGGCGCCCTGGCCACTGGCGGTTTCGGCACGGCACTCGGGGTGATTCGCGCAGCGTTCATCGAGGGCATGGTCGAGCGTGTCTACGCCGACGAAACCCGGCCGTGGCTGCAAGGCTCGCGGCTGACCGCGTGGGAGCTGGCCAACGAAGGCATTCCGGTGACCCTGAACGCTGACTCCGCCGCTGCGCACATCATGAAAACCAAAGGGGTGACCTGGGTGATCGTCGGCGCCGACCGGATTACCGCCAACGGTGACGTGGCGAACAAGATCGGCACCTATCAACTGGCGGTCAACGCCATGCACCACGGCGTGCGTTTCATGGTGGTGGCACCGAGCTCGACCATCGACATGAATCTGGCCAGCGGTGACGACATCCCGATCGAAGAGCGCGACGGCGCCGAGTTGCTGGAGGTTGGCGGCAAGCGTGTCGGGGCTGACGTTGAGGCGTTCAACCCGGTGTTTGACGTGACCCCGGCGGATCTGATCGATGCGATCGTCACCGAAAAAGGCATCGTCGAGCGCCCGGACACCGCGAAAATGGCGCAGTTGATGTGCCGCAAGCGCTTGCATTGATTGGTTTGATGTCTACGTTGTCTTCTTCGCGAGCAGGCTCGCTCCCACAGGTTTTGTGATCGTTACAGAACCTTGTGAGAGTAAGCCTGCTCGCGAAGAGGCCTTGAAAGTCAATAAACATCCGCAATTTCGTCCCGAAATTTGCATTCAGGGAAGCTCTGAGCCTCTCTCGTCCCCGTTAAGCCTGTCATCGGTCATCTAACTATGCTCCATGCGCATCTGGGGGATAGGTGCGTGGCGGCTCTTGTGATAACATCCGGCGTTTTCCGAGGCAGTCCCACGGGGTTGTCTTCACTGCGCAAATCCAGGGTCAACTTGTCGATTTGTCGTAAGTCGGCGCATGGCACTCGGCCTGCATCGACGAGCTTCGTGCGTCCCCTATGGATATGGCGAAGTTTCACCAGAAAAAGGAATCAGGCTTCTCATGGGCGAACTGGCCAAAGAAATCCTCCCGGTCAATATCGAAGACGAGCTGAAACAGTCCTATCTCGACTACGCGATGAGCGTGATCGTCGGCCGTGCACTGCCGGATGCGCGCGATGGCTTGAAGCCCGTGCACCGTCGCGTGCTGTTCGCGATGAGCGAGCTGGGCAACGACTTCAACAAGCCGTACAAGAAATCTGCCCGTGTCGTCGGTGACGTGATCGGTAAGTATCACCCGCACGGTGATACCGCGGTGTACGACACCATCGTCCGCATGGCGCAGCCTTTCTCCCTGCGTTACCTGCTGGTCGACGGCCAGGGCAACTTCGGTTCGGTGGACGGCGACAATGCCGCGGCCATGCGATACACCGAAGTGCGCATGACCAAGCTGGCGCACGAGCTGCTGGCCGACCTGCACAAGGAAACCGTGGACTGGGTGCCGAACTACGACGGCACCGAACTGATCCCGGCGGTCATGCCGACCCGCGTACCGAACCTGCTGGTCAACGGTTCCAGCGGTATCGCCGTGGGCATGGCGACCAACATTCCGCCGCACAACCTTGGTGAAGTCATCGACGGTTGCCTGGCCCTCATCGACAACCCCGAGCTGACCGTCGATGAGCTGATGCAATACATTCCCGGTCCGGACTTCCCGACTGCCGCGATCATCAACGGTCGCGCTGGCATCATCGAAGCCTACCGCACCGGCCGTGGCCGCATTTACATGCGCGCCCGCTCGATCATCGAAGACATCGACAAGGTCGGTGGCCGTCAGCAGATCGTCATCACCGAACTCCCTTACCAGCTGAACAAGGCGCGTCTGATCGAGAAGATCGCCGAGCTGGTAAAAGAGAAGAAACTCGAAGGCATCACCGAACTGCGCGACGAGTCCGACAAGGACGGTATGCGCGTCGTGATCGAACTGCGTCGCGGCGAAGTGCCTGAGGTGATCCTCAACAACCTCTACGCCCAGACCCAGCTGCAATCGGTATTCGGCATCAACATCGTTGCGCTGATCGACGGCCGTCCGCGGATCCTGAACCTCAAGGACCTGCTGGAAGCCTTCGTCCGTCACCGTCGCGAAGTGGTTACCCGCCGTACCGTGTTCGAACTGCGCAAGGCGCGCGAGCGTGGTCACATCCTCGAAGGTCAGGCCGTTGCCCTGTCGAACATCGACCCGGTCATCGCTCTGATCAAGGCTTCGCCGACGCCGTCGGAAGCCAAGGAAGCGCTGGTCAGCACGCCGTGGGAATCCACTGCCGTGGTCGCGATGGTGGAGCGTGCCGGTGCCGATTCTTGCCGTCCAGAAAACCTCGATCCGCAATACGGTCTGCGCGACGGCAAGTACTTCCTGTCGCCAGAGCAGGCGCAAGCCATTCTGGAACTGCGTCTGCACCGCCTGACCGGTCTGGAACACGAAAAGCTGCTGGCCGAGTATCAAGAGATCCTCAATCAGATCGGCGAGCTGATCCGCATCCTCAACAGCGCCGTGCGCCTGATGGAAGTGATCCGCGAAGAGCTGGAAGTGATCCGCGCCGAATACGGCGACGTGCGCCGCACCGAAATTCTCGATGCCCGTCTCGACCTGACCCTGGGCGACATGATCCCGGAAGAAGAGCGCGTCGTGACCATTTCCCACGGCGGTTATGCCAAGACCCAGCCGCTGGCTGCGTACCAGGCCCAGCGTCGTGGCGGTAAAGGCAAATCGGCTACCGGCGTGAAGGATGAGGACTACATCGCTCACCTGCTGGTCGCCAACAGCCATACCACGCTGCTGCTGTTCTCCAGCAAGGGCAAGGTGTACTGGCTGAAAACCTACGAAATTCCGGAGGCGTCCCGCGCCGCCCGTGGTCGTCCGCTGGTCAACCTGCTGCCGCTGGATGACGGTGAATACATCACCACCATGCTGCCGGTCGAGGAATACACCGAAGGTCACTACATCTTCATGGCCACCGCCAACGGCACCGTGAAGAAGACCCCGCTGGAATCCTTCAGCCGTCAGCGCAGCGTCGGTCTGATCGCGCTGGAGCTGGACGAAGGCGACGTGTTGATCTCCGCGGCCATCACCGATGGCGAGCGTGAGGTAATGCTGTTCTCCGACGGCGGCAAAGTGACCCGCTTCAAGGAATCCGACGTGCGTGCCATGGGCCGTACCGCCCGCGGTGTGCGCGGCATGCGTCTGCCGGAAGGGCAGAAGTTGATTTCGATGCTGATCCCGGAAGAAGGCAGCCAGATCCTCACCGCTTCCGAGCGTGGTTATGGCAAGCGTACCGCGATCACTGAGTTCCCTGAGTACAAGCGTGGCGGCCAGGGCGTGATCGCCATGGTCAGCAACGAGCGTAACGGCCGTCTGGTCGGTGCGGTCCAGGTGCTCGACGGCGAGGAGATCATGCTGATTTCCGACCAGGGCACGCTGGTGCGTACCCGTGTCGACGAAGTCTCCAGTCTGGGTCGTAATACCCAGGGCGTGACCCTGATCAAACTGGCCAAGGATGAAACCCTGGTTGGTCTGGAGCGGGTTCAGGAGCCGTCGGAAGTCGAGGGTGAAGAGCTTGAAGGTGAAGAAGGTGTCGAACTGGAAGATGGCGTGATCGGCGCCGAGCCGGACGATGCGGTCGACAACCTGCAGGCGGACGCCGCAGACGAAGAAGAGTCGCAAGACTAACCAAATCGTAGCAGGGCAGAGTGTTTGCTCTGTCCGCTACCGTGATTGCATAGCGAGAGTGGATGTGAGCAAACGAGCCTTTAACTTCTGCGCAGGTCCCGCTGCGCTGCCTGAAGCTGTCCTGTTGCGTGCCCAGTCCGAGATGCTCGACTGGCACGGCAAGGGTCTGTCGGTCATGGAAATGAGCCATCGCAGTGATGACTACGTGGCCATCGCCGAGAAGGCCGAACAAGACCTGCGCGACCTGCTGTCCATCCCCTCCAATTACAAAGTGCTGTTCCTGCAGGGCGGTGCGAGCCAACAGTTCGCCGAGATTCCGCTGAACCTGCTGCCTGAGAACGGCACTGCCGACTATGTCGAAACCGGCATCTGGTCGAAGAAAGCCATCGAGGAAGCGCGTCGCTTCGGCAACATCAACGTTGCTGCCAGCGCCAAGCCTTATGACTACCTGGCCATCCCTGGCCAGAACGAGTGGAAGCTGACCCCGGGTGCGGCCTATCTGCACTACGCATCCAACGAAACCATCGGCGGCCTGCAGTTCGACTGGGTTCCCGAGGCCGGTGACGTTCCGCTGGTGGTCGACATGTCCTCCGATATCCTCTCGCGTCCGATCGATGTGTCGCAGTACGGCCTGATCTACGCCGGCGCGCAAAAGAACATCGGCCCGAGCGGTCTGGTGGTAGTGATCGTCCGTGAAGACCTGCTGGGCCGCGCCCGCAGTTCGTGCCCGACCATGCTCGACTACAAGATCTCGGCCGATAACGGTTCGATGTACAACACCCCGGCCACCTATTCCTGGTACCTCTCGGGTCTCGTCTTCGAATGGCTCAAGGAGCAGGGCGGCGTCGCCGCGATGGAGCAGCGCAACAAGGCGAAGAAAGATCGCCTGTACGCCTTCATCGACAACAGCGACTTCTATACCAACCCGATCAGCGTCAACGCCCGTTCGTGGATGAACGTGCCGTTCCGCCTGGCTGACGAGCGTCTGGACAAGGCGTTCCTGGCCGGCGCCGACGCCCGTGGCCTGCTCAACCTCAAGGGTCATCGTTCGGTCGGCGGCATGCGTGCCTCGATCTACAACGCCCTGGGTCTGGACGCCGTCGAAGCGCTGGTCGGCTACATGGCTGAATTCGAGAAGGAGCATTCCTGATGTCCGAGCAGGAGCTCAAGGCGCTGCGCGTTCGCATCGATAACCTGGATGAGAAGATCCTCCAGCTGATCAGCGATCGCGCGCGCTGCGCCGAAGAAGTTGCCCGGGTCAAGATGGCCAGTCTGGCCGAAGGCGAGCAGCCCGTGTTCTATCGTCCCGAGCGTGAGGCGCAGGTCCTTAAGCGCGTGATGGAGCGCAACAAGGGACCACTGGGCAACGAAGAGATGGCGCGCTTGTTCCGCGAAATCATGTCTTCGTGCCTGGCCCTCGAGAACCCGCTGAAAGTGGCTTATCTCGGTCCGGAAGGCACCTTCACCCAGGCGGCGGCCATGAAGCACTTCGGTCACGCGGTGATCAGCAAGCCGATGGCGGCGATCGACGAAGTGTTCCGTGAAGTGGCGGCCGGTGCGGTGAACTTTGGCGTGGTGCCGGTGGAGAACTCCACCGAAGGCGCGGTCAACCACACCCTCGACAGCTTCCTCGAGCACGACATGGTGATCTGCGGCGAAGTCGAGCTGCGCATTCACCACCACCTGCTGGTCGGTGAAAACACCAAGACCGACAGCATCAGCCGTATCTATTCCCACGCCCAGTCGCTGGCCCAGTGCCGCAAATGGCTGGACGCCCATTATCCGAATGTCGAGCGCGTGGCGGTTTCCAGCAACGCCGAGGCGGCCAAGCGGGTCAAGGGCGAATGGAACTCGGCGGCGATCGCCGGTGACATGGCGGCCGGGCTCTATGGCCTGACCCGTCTGGCCGAGAAGATCGAGGATCGCCCGGACAACTCCACGCGCTTCCTGATGATCGGTAATCAGGAAGTGCCGCCGACCGGCGATGACAAGACTTCGATCATCGTGTCCATGAGCAACAAGCCCGGCGCTCTCCACGAGCTGCTGGTGCCGTTCCATGACAACGGGATCGACCTGACCCGGATCGAAACCCGTCCGTCGCGCAGCGGCAAATGGACCTACGTGTTTTTCATCGACTTCGTGGGCCATCACCGTGATCCGCTGATCAAGGGTGTACTGGAAAAGATCAGTCAGGAAGCAGTAGCACTCAAGGTGCTGGGTTCCTACCCGAAAGCAGTTCTTTAAGGGGTGGTAGCAATGAGTGGCAACTTCCTCGCTCTGGCACAGCCGGGCGTGCAGCAACTTTCGCCATACGTGCCGGGCAAGCCTGTGGACGAACTGGCCCGCGAACTGGACCTGGATCCGGCAAGCATCGTCAAGCTGGCGAGCAACGAAAACCCGTTGGGCGCCAGCCCGAAAGCGCTGGCCGCGATCCGCGAGGCGCTGGATGAGCTGACCCGTTATCCGGACGGCAACGGCTTTGCCCTGAAATCCCTGCTGGCCGAGCAGTGCCGTGTCGAGCTGAACCAAGTGACTTTGGGCAACGGTTCCAACGACATTCTTGAACTGGTGGCGCGCGCCTATCTGGCGCCGGGCCTGAATGCGGTGTTCAGCGAGCACGCGTTCGCGGTTTACCCGATCGCGACCCAGGCGGTCGGTGCGCAGGCCAAAGTCGTTCCGGCCAAGGATTGGGGGCATGACCTGCCGGCGATGCTGGCGGCCATCGATGCGAACACCCGTGTCGTGTTCATCGCCAACCCGAACAACCCGACCGGCACCTGGTTCGGCGCCGAAGCGCTGGACGAGTTTCTGCAGGACGTGCCGGAGCATGTGCTGGTAGTGCTGGACGAGGCCTACATCGAATACGCCGAAGGCAGCGATCTGCCGGACGGTCTGGATTTCCTCGCGGCTTATCCGAACCTGCTGGTCTCGCGCACGTTCTCCAAGGCCTACGGTCTGGCGGCGCTGCGCGTCGGTTACGGCTTGTCCACCCCGGTGGTGGCGGACGTGCTGAACCGTGTACGCCAGCCGTTCAACGTCAACAGCCTGGCCTTGGCCGCGGCGTGTGCGGCGTTGAAAGACGAGGAATATCTGGCGCAGAGCCGCCAGCTCAACGAATCCGGCATGCAACAGCTGGAGGCGGGTTTTCGCGAGCTGGGTCTGAGCTGGATTCCGTCCAAGGGCAACTTTATCTGCGTCGACCTTGGTCAGGTGGCGGCTCCGGTGTTCCAGGGCCTGCTGCGTGAAGGCGTGATTGTGCGTCCGGTGGCCAACTACGGCATGCCGAACCATCTGCGGGTGACCATCGGTCTGCCGGCGGAAAACAGCCGCTTCCTCGAAGCGCTGCGCAAGGTTCTGGCTCGTGGGTGATGTCACTGCGCTGCAATCTGCTGCACCTATGATCGGGCGCCTGGTGGTGGTTGGTCTGGGGTTGATCGGTGGTTCGTTTGCCAAAGGCTTGCGTGAAAGCGGCGTCTGTCGCGAAGTGGTCGGGGTCGATCTCGACCCGCAATCGCGCAAGCTGGCGGTCGAGTTGGGCGTGGTGGATCGTTGCGAAGACGACCTGGTGGCGGCTTGCCGGGGCGCGGACGTGATCCAGTTGGCGGTGCCGATCCTGGCCATGGAAAAAGTGCTGGCCCGTCTGGCCGGCATGGATCTGGGGCAGGCGATCCTGACGGATGTCGGCAGCGCCAAGGGCAATGTGGTGCGTGCGGCGACCGAAGCGTTCGGCGGCATGCCGGCGCGTTTCGTGCCGGGCCATCCGATTGCCGGCTCCGAGCAGAGCGGGGTGGAAGCTTCCAACTCAGAGCTGTTCCGTCGTCATAAAGTGATTCTGACCCCGTTGGAGCAGACCGATCCGGCCGCCCTGGCCGTGGTCGATCGCTTGTGGCGTGAGCTGGGCGCCGACGTCGAGCACATGCAGGTCGAACGTCACGATGAAGTGCTGGCCGCGACCAGTCATCTGCCGCACCTGCTGGCCTTCGGTCTGGTCGATTCACTGGCCAAGCGCAATGAAAACCTTGAGATCTTCCGTTACGCTGCGGGCGGTTTCCGTGATTTCACAAGAATCGCCGGAAGCGACCCGGTCATGTGGCATGACATCTTTCTCGCCAACCGCGAGGCTGTCCTGCGCACACTCGATACATTTCGCAGCGACCTCGACGCCTTGCGCGACGCGGTCGATGCAGGGGATGGGCACCAATTGTTGGGCGTCTTCACGCGCGCCCGGGTTGCCCGCGAGCATTTCAGTAAAATCCTGGCCCGCAGGGCCTATGTGGACGCTATGAATTCCAACGATCTGATTTTCCTGGCTCAACCTGGTGGCCGCCTGTCCGGTCGGATTCGCGTACCGGGTGACAAATCGATTTCCCACCGTTCGATCATGCTCGGTTCCCTGGCTGAAGGCGTCACCGAAGTCGAAGGCTTCCTCGAGGGCGAAGACGCCCTGGCGACCTTGCAGGCGTTCCGCGACATGGGCGTGGTCATCGAAGGCCCGCATCACGGCCGCGTGACCATCCACGGTGTCGGCCTGCATGGCCTGAAGCCTGCGCCGGGCCCGATCTATCTGGGCAACTCCGGCACTTCGATGCGCCTGCTGTCCGGCCTGCTGGCCGCGCAGGATTTCGACAGCACCCTGACCGGTGACGCTTCGTTGTCCAAGCGCCCGATGAATCGCGTCGCCAACCCGCTGCGGGAAATGGGCGCCGTGATCGAAACCGCTGCCGAGGGTCGTCCACCGATGACCATTCGTGGCGGTCACAAGCTTAAAGGCCTGACCTACACCATGCCGATGGCCAGTGCTCAGGTTAAATCCTGCCTGCTGCTGGCGGGTCTGTACGCCGAAGGCAAGACCACCGTGACCGAGCCGGCACCGACCCGTGATCACACCGAGCGTATGCTGCGCGGCTTTGGCTATCCGGTGAGCGTCAACGGTGCCACGGCATCGGTTGAGTCTGGTGGCAAGCTGACCGCGACCCACATCGAAGTGCCTGGCGACATCTCGTCGTCGGCGTTCTTCCTGGTGGCCGCATCGATCGCTGAAGGCTCGGAGCTGGTGCTCGAGCACGTCGGCATCAACCCGACCCGCACCGGCGTGATCGACATCCTGCGTCTGATGGGCGCCGACATCACTCTGGAAAACCAGCGTGAAGTGGGTGGCGAGCCGGTTGCCGACCTGCGTGTGCGAGCAGCTAAACTCAAGGGTATCGAGATTCCGGAAGCGCTGGTTCCACTGGCCATCGACGAATTCCCGGTGCTGTTCGTGGCCGCGGCCTGTGCTGAAGGGCGCACCGTGCTGACCGGCGCCGAAGAGCTGCGGGTCAAGGAGTCTGACCGTATCCAGGTCATGGCGGACGGTCTGCTGGCGCTGGGCGTCAAGTGCGAACCGACCCCGGACGGCATCATCATCGACGGCGGCCAGATCGGCGGCGGCGAAGTGCATGGTCATGGCGATCACCGTATCGCGATGGCTTTCAGCGTGGCCTCGCTGCGCGCCACGGCACCGATCCGCATCCATGACTGCGCCAACGTCGCGACATCGTTCCCGAACTTCCTGGCGCTCTGCGCGCAGGTCGGCATTCGTGTGGCGCAAGAGGCTCAGTCGTGAACAACATTGCACCGGTCATCACCATCGACGGGCCAAGCGGCTCGGGCAAAGGCACCGTAGCCGGGATTCTGGCCAAGCGTCTTGGCTGGAACCTGCTGGACTCCGGTGCGTTGTATCGCCTGCTGGCGTTCGCGGCGCACAACCATGGTGTCGACCTGACCAATGAAGAGTTGCTGAAGAAACTGGCCGCTCATCTGGATGTGCAGTTCATCGCGGCGACCGACGGTCAGTTGCAACGCATCATTCTGGAAGGTGACGAAGTCAGCGATGTCATCCGCACTGAAAGCGTCGGTTCCGGCGCTTCTCAGGTGGCGGCATTGCCGGCTGTACGCGAAGCGCTGTTGCAGCGCCAGCGTGCTTTTCAGGAAGCCCCTGGCCTGGTGGCCGATGGTCGCGACATGGGTACGGTAGTATTTCCGAATGCCCCCCTGAAGATTTTCCTGACCGCCAGTGCCGAGGAGAGGGCGCGCCGTCGATATTTGCAGTTGAAGGGCAAAGTCGAGGGTGTTAGTCTGTCGAGTCTGCTAGATGAGATCCGTGCGCGCGACGAGCGTGATACCCAGCGAGCGGTGGCCCCGCTCAAGCCGGCGGCTGACGCCATACAGCTGGATTCCACGGAGTTGTCCATCGATCAGGTGCTTGAACGCATCATGAGCGAGATCGCCATTCGCGATATCGCCGGGTGACCAAGAAGGCCGCAGGGGACCAGTCATAGTCCTGTGGCGCTTCTTTTAAATGAAACTAACCCACATTGTCTGGGATGTGGAGATGGGCGTATTTTTCGCCCTAATCAACAGGAATTAAAATGAGCGAAAGCTTTGCGGAACTCTTTGAAGAAAGCCTAAAGACCCTGAACCTTCAGGCAGGCTCCATCATCACCGGTGTTATCGTTGATATCGATTACCAGGCTCGCTGGGTAACCGTTCACGCTGGCCTGAAGTCCGAAGCACTGATCCCTCTGGAGCAGTTCTACAACGACGCTGGCGAACTGAACATCAACGTCGGTGACGAAGTTCACGTTGCTCTGGACTCGGTTGAAGACGGTTTCGGTGAAACCAAGCTGTCCCGTGAAAAAGCCAAGCGCGCTGAATGCTGGATCGTTCTGGAAGCAGCCTTCGCAGCTGAGGAAGTGGTCAAGGGCGTTATCAACGGTAAGGTTAAAGGCGGCTTCACTGTCGACGTTAACGGCATCCGTGCGTTCCTGCCAGGTTCCCTGGTTGACGTCCGTCCAGTGCGCGACACCACGCACCTGGAAGGCAAAGAGCTGGAATTCAAGGTCATCAAACTGGACCAGAAGCGCAACAACGTTGTCGTTTCCCGTCGCAGCGTCCTGGAAGCCGAGAACTCCGCCGAGCGTGAAGCTCTGCTGGAATCCCTGCAGGAAGGCCAGCAAGTCAAAGGTATCGTCAAAAACCTCACCGATTACGGCGCATTCGTCGATCTGGGTGGCGTGGACGGCCTGCTGCACATCACCGACATGGCCTGGAAGCGCATCAAGCATCCTTCCGAGATCGTCAACGTTGGTGACGAAATCGACGTCAAGGTTCTGAAATACGATCGCGAACGCAACCGTGTTTCCCTGGGCCTGAAGCAACTGGGCGAAGATCCATGGGTTGCTATCAAAGCCCGTTACCCAGAAGGCACTCGCGTTACCGCTCGTGTAACCAACCTGACCGACTACGGCTGCTTCGCTGAGCTGGAAGAAGGCGTTGAAGGTCTGGTACACGTTTCGGAAATGGACTGGACCAACAAGAACATCCACCCTTCGAAAGTCGTACAAGTCGGCGACGAAGTGGAAGTCATGGTTCTGGACATCGACGAAGAGCGTCGTCGTATCTCCCTGGGCATCAAGCAGTGCAAGTCGAACCCATGGGAAGACTTCTCTGGCCAGTTCAACAAGGGCGACAAGATCTCCGGTACCATCAAGTCGATCACCGATTTCGGTATCTTCATTGGTCTGGACGGCGGCATCGACGGTCTGGTTCACCTGTCCGACATCTCCTGGAACGAAGTGGGCGAAGAAGCCGTACGTCGTTTCAAGAAGGGCGACGAGCTGGACACCGTTATCCTGTCGGTTGACCCGGAGCGCGAGCGTATCTCCCTGGGTATCAAGCAACTGGAAAGCGATCCGTTCTCCGAGTACGTCTCGGTTAACGACAAAGGCGCAATCGTTAAGGGCACTGTGAAAGAAGTTGACGCCAAAGGCGCCATCATCGTTCTGGCCGACGATATCGAAGCGACTCTGAAAGCCTCCGAAATCAGCCGTGACCGCGTTGAAGACGCGCGCAACGCTCTGAAAGAAGGCCAGGAAGTAGAAGCCAAGATCATCAGCGTTGATCGTAAGAGCCGTCAGATCAGCCTCTCCATCAAGTCGAAAGACGACGCTGAAGAGAAAGAAGCCATCCAGAGCCTGAAAGCAGCTCCGGAAGGTGAAGCAGCTGACACCACCATGGCGGCACTGCTGCGTCAAGCAATGGCCAAACAGAACTGAGTTCTGTCTGATCATTAAAAAGGGCGACTTCGGTCGCCCTTTTTTGTGCCTGGAATTCGACAAAAAAAACGCCGGATCACAATATCCGGCGTCTTTTGATGGCTGAACGATAAGAGCATCAGCTGATGTTGTAGAAGTCCTTGTACCAGTTCACAAAGCGCTGTATCCCGCTTTCAATCGGCGTGTCGGGTGCATACCCGGTATCGATCTTCAACTGCTCGACATCGGCATAGGTGTGTTCGACATCGCCCGGCTGCAACGGCAGAAGCTCTTTATGAGTGGTTTTGCCGAGCGCTTGTTCGATGTGCTTGATGTAGTCCAGCAATTCGACCGGTTGACTGTTGCCAATGTTGTAAAGCCTCCAGGGCGCCGCACTGGAGGCCGGATCCGGCTTGAGTCCTGACCATTGAGCGTTCGGTGCAGCCACATGGTCCAGGACCCGTATGACGCCGTCGACGATGTCGTCGATGTACGTGAAGTCTCGGCGATGCTTTCCGTAATTGAAAACCTTCAGCGGTTTGCCTTCAAGGATTGCCCGCACGAACAGGAACGGCGACATGTCCGGCCGGCCCCAAGGGCCGTAGACCGTGAAAAAGCGCAATCCGGTAGTCGGCAACCGATAGAGATGACTGTACGAGTGCGCCATCAGTTCGTTGGCTTTCTTCGTGGCGGCATACAGCGAGACGGGATGGTCAACGTTGTCTTGCACGGCGAAGGGCATGCTCTCGTTAGCGCCATACACTGAACTGGACGAGGCATATACCAAGTGTTTGACGTGAGTTTGTCGACAGCCCTCGAGAACGTTCAAGAAGCCTGTAAGGTTGCTGTCTGCATACGCGTGAGGATTCTCCAGCGAGTACCGCACGCCGGCTTGCGCCGCGAGATGGACAACTTTTTCAAAGCCTTCTGTCTCGAACAGTTCCGCCATCGCAGTCCGGTCGCCGATATCCATGCGGATAAACCGGAAGCCCTCCTGCGGCGTCAATTGCGCGAGGCGAGCATCCTTGAGAGCCACTTCGTAATAGTCGTTCAGATTATCGATGCCAACGACTTCATCGCCGCGGGCAAGCAGCGCCTGGCTGACATGAAAGCCGATGAAACCGGCTGCGCCAGTCACGAGTATCTTCATGGGACAGCTCCTTAAGGTTGCAGAACGGGCATGAGCGAGTCAGCACGACCGATTGCGTAGTACATGAACCCTGCCTCCTTGGCCGCGGCAGGGTCAAACAGGTTACGCCCGTCGACCAGTACCGGGTAATTAAGGCAGGTTTTCAGCTTCTTGAAGTCGACAGTGCGAAATTGTTTCCATTCTGTGCAAATTACCAGGGCATCGGCGCCTTCCAGTGCCATTTCACGATTGGCTGTCAGTTGCAGATCGTCGCGTGCTCCGTAAATGCGCGTGGCCTCGCTCATGGCGGCCGGGTCGAATGCCTGGACTTTTCCACCTGCCGCCCAGATTGCTTCGATCAGATTGCGACTGGGCGCTGCGCGCATGTCGTCAGTGTTGGGTTTGAAAGACAAGCCCCAGACAGCGATGGTCTTGTTCTTCAGGTCGTGATCGAAGGCGAGGGACAGCTTCTCGAACATCACGTTCTTCTGGCGGTTGTTGACGGCCTCGACGGCGTTCAACAGTTGCGCCTCATAGCCGATTTCCTGAGCCGTGCGGGCGAGCGCCTGAACGTCTTTCGGGAAGCATGAGCCGCCGTATCCACAACCGGGGTAAATGAACTGGAAACCGATACGTGGATCGGAGCCGATACCCAGCCGGACCTGTTCGATATCGGCCCCCAGCCGCTCTGCCATCTGTGCGATTTCGTTCATGAAGCTGATCTTGGTCGCCAGCATCGCATTGGCCGCATACTTCGTCAGTTCGGCGGCGCGCACATCCATGAAAATCAATTTGTCGTGGTTGCGGCTATAAGGTGCGTAGCACTCGCGCATGATTGCTTTGACCGTTTCGGATTCGGTCCCGACGATAATACGGGCACCTTTGGCAAAGTCCTCGATGGCCGAGCCTTCCTTGAGAAACTCGGGATTGGAACAGACATCGAAGTCGAGCCCGGCGTCTCTGGCCTGCAGGATCGCGTCGACGGTCCGGCTGACTTTGTCGGCAGTGCCTACCGGAACCGTCGACTTGTTCACGATCACTTTGTGCTCGGTCATGTACTCGCCGATGGTGCGAGCGACGGCCAGCACATGCTGCAGGTCGGCAGAACCATCCTCGTTGGGCGGGGTGCCCACCGCGATCATTTGCAATTGGCCAAAGTCCACGGCTTGCCTGGCGTCGGTTGTGAAGTGCAGGCGGCCCTCGCGTTGGTTCTGTGCCACCAGTGCGTCCAGTCCCGGTTCGTAGATCGGGATGATGCCTTGCTTCAAGCTCTCGATTTTCGCGTTATCGACATCGACACACATCACGTCATGTCCAACATCTGCAAGGCAAGCGCCCGTGACGAGTCCGACATACCCGGTGCCGAAAACTGTAACTCGCATAATTTACATCCTGATAAATTCGGGGCCGCTATCAAGGGGCTGATTAAAGAGAATCACTGCGTGAGAAGGCGAATTTGATCCGATTGATCAGTTTGTGTACCAGCAAACGTATTCCGCCTTGGGAATACACGGTTGCTGCGCGTACCCAAAGCGATTCGAATCGAAGAAAGCGCGTCATGACGTAGGATCTGAGTCGGTTGGTTCGCAACGGACTGATCTTGCGGCGTTTCATGTGCTGATGAACTTGAGCGAAGTGCTCGGACCATATGGTCGCCACGTGGGCGACCGAGTGTTTTTTGAAAACATCGTCGTAGGCTTTTGCTGCGATGCGTTCTCGCAGCGTCTTGTCTTCAATCAACCGACTGATCGCCGAATACCACGCGTCGGAGGTATTGGGCGAAAGAACCCCGGTTTCACCCTGGACGATTGATCGTTGATAGGGCGGCATGTCCGAATAGACACCGGGCAGGCCGCATGCCGAGTATTCCCTGTACTTGTTATTGGTCTTGCAGCGATTCGATGCATTGTCGATGAGCGGCGCGAGGCCTATCGACCATTGGCGCTCCTGCTTGAAATGCAGGAAGCCCGCATAGTCCGCAGTGTGGGGGAAGCAGCGAATACGATCGTTGAGCTCAAGATCGTTTGGGGCAGCACCGATAAACTCGAAAACGACCTGCGGGTAGGCTTGAAGAAGAGGGGATATGACAGGCTTGATAATATCCAGATCGTCAGCCCTCGAAGGGCTGCCGGCAAAACCTATTCGCAGTTCATCAAGCTCGATCTTTCGGGTGGGCTGCAACAAGGAAAAATCGAAGAACGAAGGCAATATTTCGATCTTTTCATTGAACTGAAATAAAAACTCCGCAAGCAAGTCAGAATTCGTCAGTACTCTGTGAGCGCTTGAAACGGCCATTTCCAGTGTGTGCCGAATCAATGGGTGCTGGTAATACTTGGCGATCGGTGAGTCGCCTTCGATTTTCCAGAAGTTGTCATCGATGTAGTAAATGTAAGGATGATTGGCGTTCTGCAGTTTCTCTATCCACAGTCGCAGGGAAGGATCGCCGCTGCGCACGAACAGTGGAATAGTGGTTTTGCGAATATCCGCTATCGTCAGTTCGGACAGAAACTTCTTCCGGTAGACAACACCATAGGATCGACAGGCGGACAGCATGTGCTCAATTAAATGAGTCGTTGCTATCTCGCCTTCGATAACCATCAGGATATCTATTTTTCCCTTCATCAAGCTGCGACCTTTGACCATTACTGGAGAGCAGCAAACGGGAAGTATTTGGTGCGCTTTTTCATGATGGAATACTGGCTGACTTCGTAAAGGGCAACCGGTACATCGGAGTCCCTGACGAAGACACGCAGATACCAATTGGCGTCCAGGGTGGCCGCTGTCGGAAGTTCGAATCGAGTCGGCACCTCGGGATCGATGTCGGCGAGAGGTAGAACGACATGGGCAACAACTTCGTCATTGCTGGAGACGATCTCTACGCCCAGCAGGCCGAGTTGCCCGCGCATCAACGGTCGAACCGCGAGCAATACGCCGCCCAGGTTCTCCTGACGAAGTGGCATCAGGTATTCGCGATAGGGAACGTTGCGCAAGTCATCGCCAAGTGTCAGCACGGGCCGAGAGGTCTTGAGCAGGTGTTTCTCAGTAAAGCTTCTGAGCGGCGTGAAGGCCGGGGAAATCGAATTCCACAGCGAGCTTTTACTCTTGTACAGCGACACCAGTTGCAGGGAACGCGAGGAGCGATACTCCCGGACTTCCGATTGAAGACTGTCAATGACCTGCAATGCTTCGTGGCGCGATTGACTGGCCTGGCTCTTTGCAGTGCTGAGAGCCAGGTTCAGATGTTGCACTTCCTGGGCGAGAGGCGATTGAGTCAGTGCTGCTTTCTTCGTCGCCTGCTGGGCGTTGATTACGTCCTGCTGGAGGCGATGCTGTTCGATGTTCCAGGTTTCTTCCTTGGCGCGATACCAGTCGATGATGCCGTTGGCTGCAACGAGTTCGGCTTTGACCAGAGCAACTTTGGCATTGGCAATGGCCGACACTTCCAGGCGGGAGCGCAGCTCCTTGTTTTCCTGCGTCTGATCCAGCAGGGCCTGATGAGCCGCCGAGGTATTGGACTGGGCTTCTGCCAGGCGTTCATGCAGTTCATTGACGAGCAGCAAGGCGTCGACATTGTCGCTTTCAAGTTTGGCGTTCTGTTCGCTCAGGCGGTTTATCTGTTCGCTCAGTTGTTCCTGTTCCAGTTGAGACTTCATCAACCGGGTCTTGCCTTCGTGGATCTGAGCCGAGAGGGCTTCAGCCTTTTCATAGGCACTCATCACCTGCAACCGCAACTGGTGGTTGTCCGCCCGGGCTTCATGCAGCAGACGGTCAGTCAGTGCACGGTCCTCGGTCAGCTCATTGATGCGCCGCTCCAGCAGCGTATCGGTGGTAATCGCCGAGGCCGCCGCAGCGGCTTGTGCTGCCAGTGCCTGAGCAGCTGCGGCTGCTGTCGATTGTTCCGCCGCCGCGGCTTGTGCCGCGTTTGTCGCTTGTGCCAGTTCGGTTTTCAGGCCCTCGATTCGCTGACGAAGAGCGGCTTCCGACTGAGTGAACTTCTGGATGATTTCGTTTTGCTCGTGCATCTTGAGGTGCCTGATGTAATGAGGTTCATAAGGTTTGAATGCGCTGACGTGATCTTCGTAGCTGACGCCAGGCGAGCATTCATCACCTTTCCAAACGATCAACTGGTACATGATCTGGTCACATACGTTGAAGCGCTCGTTACGAAACTTTCTCTTTTGCTCGAGCGGTAGATGCAGGTACTCGGGGAAGTAGAAGAACTCCATGTTGATCAGTCGAATATCGAGACCGGGATTGGAGTTGTCTGACTTTGAAAGTCCCCAGGGGCGCTTTACCGGATCCGCATAGTCCGCTTCATCCACCGGTGTTTCCGTGTGGTCAGTCCAGAAGCGAGGCGTGTGCTCGTTGAAAATCGTGATGTGGTAAGGGTTGGCGATATTCAGTTTCTGTTCGTTATAGGGGGCGATAATGCATACCTGTGCCCCATGCTTACAGACGCGATAGATTTCGCGCATGGTGAACATCAGATCCCGGGCGTGTTCCAGGAAGTGCGACGAGAACAACATATCGACCGAATCATCTTGCAGCGGAATGCCAAGATCGATATCGGCCAGCATATCGACTTCCGGCATCGGGAATCGATCGATGCCGAAAAATCCTTCCTGTTTGCGTTTCCCGCAACCCAGGTCAACGTTCACCACTTCATTCTCTAATGTCATTTATCCAGCGCTCTGCTTAATTGGCTGATCTGACTGCGGGTGGTGTTCAGAGTTGCAAGCAGCATCTGTTCATACGAAGACGCCGAGGTCCTGGACGAGTTGTCGCCGGGCTTTTGTGCAGCTTTGCGGTGCCGGGCGAACTCCTCGAATGCCTGGTTGTACAGATCCACCAGTTCGGAGCGGACGTAGGTCGGGCGGGCAAGGAATTTCATGGATCGCTGCGCACGATCGATGATTTCCAGACGCTGCAATTGTGACAACCGGATGTACTGCGATACTGCCGCTGCCATGGCCTCTGGACTGTCGTCCTGGGCGAGGAAGCCGCTGTAGCGATGTTTGATGATTTCCCCTACGCCGCCGACAATTGTTGAAACAACGGGTATACCCATGGCCATTGCCTGCAACATGGTTTGAGGCATGGACTCATCGGTAGCCGATATCAACAACAAGTCGCACTTATCATAAAACGGTTTTGGATCATCGATAAAACCATGAATGATGAATTTATCTTTATATTGGCTGGCTTCAATTAATGAAGTGCACTCGGCCAGGTATTGATTGTGAAACACCGTGTAGCCGATCAGGTCCAGCGAAACATCGAAGCCGGCATCGTTGAGCAGGATTGCCGCCTGAATTGCGCCGAGTTGGTTCTTTCGCGGCTGCAGCGTGCCGGAGACAAGAATTCGCAAGGCATTGCCGCTCTTGGCTGCACGGGCGCGATTGGTAGCGAAACTGGCGAAGTAATCGTCGGCGACCGGGCAGACGATACGCCGGGCCGGACTTTTCGACAGGCTCGACCATTTGAAGCCATGAGTCAGCGAGGAGCAGTGGATCGAGTCGGCAAAGTGAACGATGGAGTTGCCGGCGCCCTCATAAAACTGGTGGACACTGGCGCTGCAGGGAATGCCCAGTTGTTTGGCCAGCAGGCTCATGGTCGGTGACCATGTCGCAAAGTGCAGGAAGCCGACTCTTTCCGGCTCGAGGCAATTGGACAGATGCCTTGCTGCCGCCTCATCCTGCGGCTGAAACGGACGCTGCGGTTGCGGACTGTCGATATACCCCGAAGGCCATTGCTCTTCGAGCAGGCACGCCCCATTCGTTGCGGCGTCCCAGCGCGCCTTGAAGATCGGGCCGTAGGTGGCATCCTGCGGAACGATGCCGACAACGCGGAAACCCAGCGAAGCCACGAGGCTGGCGTGGCGGATCAGGTGCAGCGTGGCGCCGCCCAGCGCTGTTTCGTGGAAGGCATAGGCAATGGCTTTGTCACCCAGTCTGGAATGCAGGCGAACGGCTTCGCAGCTGGCAAGGAAGTCGTAGAACTGCGATTCGGTGGTATAGCGCGAAAGCACCAGTTCCCGGGCGTTTTCCAGCATCTGGTCACGCTTTTGCTGGCCCATTTCGTAGCAATGATTCAGCGCCTGTTCCCAGGCCTCGACCGTGTTTTCGACCTTCACACAACAGGCATCTGGAATGTCGGAGTAGGGTACGGCATCGGTGAAGATGCCGATGGCGCCGGCGGCGACTGATTCCAGCAATTTGACCGGGCTTTTGCTGCGCGCGGCGCGGGTGCTGAAGTCCAGGGGAACCAGTGCGATGTCGAAGCTGGTTTCGCTCAGGTCGCGAATATAGCTTTCGTAGACGTGAGTGAACGGTTTGAAGAAGACCGGACATTCCAGTGTGCCGAATTTCTCCGGATCCAGACCCCAGAAGTGAAACTCTACCGAATTGGCGTGGGCGCTGGCGAAGTTCGCAAGTGCTTGCCAGAGCTCGCGCAGAATATCCTCGCGCACGGCACCGGACATGATTGCAACTTTCAGACGCTTGCCGCGGCTATAGGTGCGTTTTTGCACGAACCGGGCATGAATGTTGGTATTGAGCCGAACTGTTTTACTGTTGAGCTCGCGCAGGTCTTCATTGATTGCATCGCTGTAACCGATGCAGGTGTCGACCGACTGGATCTGTTGCGCGATGTTCTGATAGGTCGGTGTGCCAGGCGCAAGAAAGCTGTGTTGGGGACCGACTTCATGGAAGTGCAGCATGTTGTCGTCCATCAAGTAGGCCAAAGGCATATTGCCTTTCTGGTTCTTGACGAACTGGCTGCCGGCAACGCCGACAGTGCGATAGAGCACGGTCACATCCACGCCCGCCAGATCGATGACCGGCAGGTCGTTTTCCTTGACGAAAGTGCTGGTGATCGCCCGCTGTTCTGCCAGTTGCGTGAAGTTGTGGATCGTGACATCCACCGATGTCGAATAATCCGGTTTCACGGTCAACAAGTGCAGCTTGCGTCCTCGAGCGGCCGCTGCGACCGCCATTTCGGAGTCGCTGCAGTAATCATTGAACTTGGTCAGGAACGGCGCGGCTTCCATGCGCCGGTATTCAATGATTTCCGCATCGGTGAACGTATCGGCAAATTGCGACAGATCGATGACGTCGTAGTCGTTGATTTTTGCAGGGGTCAGCAAATGATCGCGTGGTATCGCCAGGCTCTTTCTGTACCGCGCGAAGAACAATGGAATTTCCTTGCCCAGCGAGTCGACCAGGTTGGCCCGTACATGCGACGTCACTTCGTCGACCCAGATAAAGTCGGCGTGTTTGGCGAATCGCAACCACAGATCATAGTCCGAGTAACGGCGCATCATGACGTGCGAGTCATACATGCCTGCGATATCAAACAGGGACTTGTGGTGCATGACCGTGTTGTTGGCAATGTAGTTGCCGTTCATCAACAGGCCATAGTTGAACGGTCCGCCCAGCTTGCGGGTAGTGATCGACCCGTCGGCGAGAGCGATGTCGACGCTGGCGTTGGCATAGGCCACTGCAGGTCTGGTGCACTTTTCCAGCTGCTCGACACGCACTTGCAGGCTGTGCTCGGTCCACATGTCGTCGTCGAACTGGTAGGCAATGTATTTGCCTTTCGCCCGCAGTGCCGCCTGGTTGACGCGCAAGGCCGGCAGGCCGCTGTTCTTGTGGTACGAATGAACAATGATGCGCGGATCTTTCTTCAGGTATTCCTGCAGGACGGCCGCAGAGCCGTCCCGTGAACCGTCGTCGACAATGATCAGTTCAAAGTTTCGGTAACTTTGTGCCAATACACTGTCGATGGATTCCTGCAGCGGCCCGTGGCCGCGGGAATAGGTCGGGAGAATCACCGTGACCTTCGGTTTCGACGGTGCCTTGGAACTGGCATGAATCTTCAGGTCAGAGGAGAAATCACTAAATTTCATGGCTGCTCCAGGGGCTGGTTCTGATGAAGCGAGCTTTGGCGGGTCAGAAGTTTATCTACGGCCGGGCGAATTTTGGTCTGATAGAGCCAGTACTCGAACTTGCCGAACAGAAAGGCTGCCGGCAATGCAATCGCGGTCATGATCGCAATCGAGGTGTAGAGATCCACACCGTGAGGTTTGAGGGCCAGGAACAGGCAAAAGATCACCGGCATGTGCATCAGGTAGATGCCGTAGGAGTAGTCGCCCAGTTTGATGAGAAATGCTGGAAGTGCGGGCAGTCTGATCAGTGCCAGGATAGCGATGGCGCCCATTGTGCAGATGATGGCGGTATAGCGCTGTTCAGGAAAATACACCGCCTCCAATGCCATGACGAAGAGAGCGGCATAGGCAATCCCGTTTGTCGGCTGGAAAAGCAGGCGCGACAGGAAGAAACCGACGATGAAGTAAATGTTCAGCGTCGAAATAACGATTTCACTCAATGTCGGCATGGCGACACTGGTCTTGATGCCTGCATTGGCAAACCCAAGGATGACCAGCAACCAGGCAAACATGGCAATGTTCAACAGTTGTGGTCTGGCCTTGAAGGCAATCATCGCCAGGAACACCAGTGCGTAGAAAAATACTTCGTAGATCAATGTCCAGTATGGGATCTGGAACGTCCCGTTCAGCGAGCCGACCGGAATCAGCAGCATCGAAAGTGTGCCGCTGTTCAAAACAGGACGGTAACTGGAGAAAACAAGGAAAATCAGCGAGGCAACAATGACGGCAATGAAAAAGGCCGGGTAGATGCGCGCGAGTCGGTGCGCAGCGAACAGGCTTGGTTTCTTGTCTGTCTGCAAGGCGATGACGAAGCCGGAAATGATGAAAAATACGAAGACACCGATCGATCCGAAGCTCAGTCGCAAGAAGCCTTGCAGGGAATCGTTATTGATTTGTCCGGAGAAGTACACCGCGTGTTGAATGAAAACCAGCAGTGCAGCAAGCCACCGCAGGGCTTGAATGTTCTTTAAGTTATAGGGGGTCGTCATGTTGGCTCGCTATCCTAGCTGTAAGTCTTGGCCGGAAAAGGTTGAGATTTTTATTGAGCGTTGGTGTGCGCTTCGTTGTAACGCTTGACGATTTCGTCGGTCGGGCCATCCGCGACAATCTGGCCTTTATGCAGCCACACCGTGCGGGTGCAGAAGTCATTCAGCAGATTGAAGTTATGGGTGGTGAACACCAGGATTTTTCCCTGTTCCATAAATTCGAACATGCGGCGTTTGGCTTTTTCCGCGAAGGAAATGTCACCGGCGCCCATGACTTCGTCGATCAGCAGGATTTCCGGGTTGATGCTGGTCGACACGGCAAATGCCAGACGAATGAACATCCCGGAGGAGTAAGTACGTACCGGGTAGTCGAGAAAGTCGCCGAGCTCAGTGAACGCGGCGATTTCCGGCAGCTTTTCTTCGATGGCATCGGCGGACATGCCCAGCAACAGTCCGCGAATACGGATGTTGTCCCAGCCCGACTGATTCATCTCGAAACCGGTGGCGAACTCGAACATCGGGCAGACGTGCCCTTTGATCGAAACCGATCCTGCGGTGGGCGGATAAATGTCCGCCATGACTTTGAGCAAGGTGCTCTTGCCGGCGCCATTGAGCCCGATCAGCCCGACACGCTCACCATGGTTGATTTCCAGGTTGATGCCTTTGAGCGCTTCGATACGATAGTTGGTGGCCGTATCGACATTGCGCGTCAGCAACTTGCGCTTGAGCCAGCTTTTCAGTCCCTCTTCACTGCTGAGTGCACCTTCGAAGGTGATGTCAACGTTTTTCAGAATCAGCGATGCACGAGTCATAAGAGGAAAACCACACGAGAATCAAGCTTGTAGGCGACAAGCAAAGCGGCTACCCAGGTGGCCAGTACATACACACCGGCGTACAGGTAGTTTTCCGGCAGGGCAAGTTCACCCTGAATGATGGGGTGTCGTACCACGTCGATGAGGTAATAGAGCGGGTTGAACTGATAGATGAACCCAAGTCCTTTCTCATGGAGCAGTTTGATCGGGAACATGATCGGCGTGATGAAGAACATCATCTGCAGCATGACGGCCATGGCATGGGGAAAGTCGCGAAAACGTGCGCCCAGATAGGCGCTGACCGCGATATGACCCAGTGCCGCCATGATCAGCAGGGCCAGCCCCGGAAGAGCGTACAGCCAGCCGAGCGGAGTGATCTCGTTGAAGAACAGTTGCACGGGGATCACGACGGCAATGCCGATCAACAATACGATCACGCTCGAGATCAGCGTTCTCAGCAGGTAAATCTGCTTTGGATAGGAGAACTGTTTTATGTAGCCCTCGGCCCTGACGAACGTGGCGCTGGCATCGGTGATCGATGCCACGATAAAGCCCCAAAGGGCGAAACCGCAGGCCAGGTAAGGCAGAAACTCGTGAACAGGTTGGCCGAACAGCAGACCGTAGATGAGCCCGACACCCGTCACAAAAAAACCGGTCGTCAGCACGATCCACAGGGGACCGAAGAATGACCGGTGAAATTTTGCCTTGATGTCCTGAACGCCCAGGTAAGTCCAGACGCGCCACATTTTCAATGCGCGCGTGCTATCGATAAACAGCCTCGTGACACTCGTCATTCAGTTCTCGCCTGTTTTTTTCGAAGGCCCATTCTGATGAGGCCGTCGTAACGCTGCTCTTCACAAAAACCGTGTTTGCGGTAAAGGTGAATGGCGCGATCGTTGGTCTCGATGACTTCGAGAAAGACATAGTCCAGATCAAGCGTGTGCCAGCAGATATCCAGCAGTACACCACAGGCACGACCGATATGGCCGCGACCCGCCTGATCGGCGTCAACCAGAAAACGACCGACTTCAGCGGTGCGGTTCTGCCAGTCGATGCCATAGACGGACGCCTGGCCGACCAGCTTGCCGTCTGCTTCGACGACAAACAGAAAGTCGGTCTCGCTCGGCTGATAACGCTGATGAAACCAGTTGGCATGCTGCTCGTAAGTGAGAGGCGTCGAAGTTTTGAACCAGACACGTGCCTCGTCCCGGTTTCTCCAGGACAAGGTCTCGTGCAGGTCACTCTCTTCGATCAAGCGAAGGCGCATTGCGCCTTCATCAAACGAGGGGAGTGAGCGCTTCATTTTGCGTAGCGGATCAGCAGTTCGCACACGGTGTCGACGTCGGCACGGGTCAGCCCCAGATGCATCGGCAGCGACAGGATTTCCTGGCTGGCCTTGGCTGCATTCGGGCAGGTGCCGGCACCGAACGAATACATCGAGTACTCGGTGTTATCGCGGTAGTGCACGCCCGGGTAGATCTGGTGCTCGTTCAGCGCGAGCATCAGAGCATCGCGATCCTTGACGCGAATCTGCAGCAGGTGGGTCGAGGACTCGCAACCTGGTGTTACGTTGACGATGTCGATCTTGGTCTGGCCGGCCAGGTTCTCACGGTACCAGCTCGCCAGCTGACGACGGTAGGCGTTGTCCAGGTCCAGGTATTTGAGCTGAACCAGGCCCATGGCCGCCATGATCGAGTTGCCGTGGTATTTGTAGCCCAGCTCTTCAACGTCGTACATCCACTTGTACGCGCCTTGTGCGGCGGTGCGAGCGAAGGTGTCTTTGTTGATGCCCAGCCAGCTCAGCTTGCGAACCCGCTCGTCGTCTTCTTTACTCTTGAAGCAGATCATGCCGGAGTCGGCGGTCGGCAGGTTTTTCACAGCCTGGAAGCTGAACACGACGCAGTCGGCTTCTTGGCCAACATGTTTGCCGTTGACGCGAGTGCCTGCCATGTGGGCGGCATCCAGGATCAGCTTGATGTCGTGCTCTTTGCAGATTTCGACGATTTTCTGGTACTGGCCGATGTTGCCACCGATGCCGACAAAGATCAGAGCCTTGGTTTTTGGCGTGATGCGCTCGATAACGCTTTCCGGGTCAAGGCACAGCGATGCGTCGACGTCCGCGAATACAGGCTTCATGCCCGCATACAGAATGGCGTGGTTGGTCGAAATGAAGGTCAGTGGCGTGGTGATGACTTCATCTTCATCGCTCCAGCCGAACTTGGTCTTGTACAGTTCTACTGCCAGGTGCAGGCCAACGGTGTTGGAGCTCAGGAAGTGGGCATTCGGCAAACCGGTATAGGTTTTCCATTCCTCTTCCATGGTCGCGGTTTTGAAGCCGAGACCGGTCCAGCCTTTTTCGAGGCATTCGCGAATGGCAGCGAGGCATTCATCAATACGGAATTTTGGTACGAACAGCTGAATCGACATGGAATGTCCTTATAGGTAGATCAGGCTACAAACTGGGGGGTTGCCTTACTTACCGATCGAGGTTGTGCAAGAGTTGGGCGTATGAACCTGGATCAATGCGGTGACATCGACACCAGATCGCAATTTTTTTGAGGGTGGATCCGGTCAAGCTGGGTATCGCGGTGCTGGCAGATATGTGAACTCCATGTCTCGACTCCAGTAAAAGCTGGAGAAAAGTCTTCTCACAGGTGAACGTCAGTTTTTGCAATGACTCTGCTGGCCTCGCAACGTCAGAAACACGTATACGCTTTTGAGCCAAACCTCGGCATTCGAGCTGCGGAGGCTTTGAAAAACTTCGTGAGTTGCCTATATGCAAGGTAAAACATCAGCGCTTTTCGTGGGGGCCAAGTCGGCTTTTTCATCACTTAACTCGTGACTTTTCCGATGATGCGTACAGGTTTTTCCTACGCTTGGCGCGGCGATAATAACCATTTATGACGGTCTAGACCATCATTGGGATCCGACTGGTATCGGTTCTCGTCTGAAAGTGGATTGCATTTCGCGCCCCCGTGGCGGCAGGTTTGGGGCGTGACAGGCTGTGCTTTTGTGGTGTTTGGAAGTGTTCATTGAATTATTTTGTAACAAGAATGGGGTAAGGTTTTAAGGGGGTTGGTCGGGCTGAATCCGTCTTTTTTCTCGTGAGGCGTGCGTCCCGTTCTGCCTGAGGTGAAATGGGCTTTTTCAAGTGACGGGCATTAAAAAGGAAACCAAGTTCGGTGCCTTGTGGTCTTTTCTGGACGGGGCGGATCTGAGCTGCCTTTGCAGGGTGTTGGTTGTGTCGGGGGTAGGTAGGGGGATGAACAGGTTTATCGTTGTTGCGATGTTGCTGATCCTGGCGGGCTGTACAACCAACAGTAAAACCCATGTCGTTCGTGGCGAAACCGGTGTACGTATCGATTGTTCGGGGCTTGGCTCCAGTTGGGAGAAGTGCGAAAAGCGTGCGGCTCGCGAGTGTCCGGCGAAGGGGTACAAGGTCGTGGCCAGGTCCAGTGATTCCAAGGAGGACGCCGAGGACTATCCATTCGGCTGGAACCCGGCCGGATACCTGACGCGAACGATGTTTGTGATCTGCAAACCGTGAAAAACACTGCCGGGACGGGGTCGGAGTTCCTGAGGTTCGGGCTGGCGCCCGCCGCGGCTCCGGGCCCTGTAAAGTTGAACTTGCGGGTTCGTCAATACTCAGGCTGTTCAAAATCTTCAGCGCATGCTAAAACCCTTTGTAGCGCGGATCTAGCTGCTTGAAAAAGAAGGGAAAAACATGACGAAGTCGGAGTTGATCGAACGAATTGTCACCCATCAAGGGCTGCTCTCATCCAAAGATGTGGAGTTGGCCATCAAGACCATGCTTGAGCAAATGTCCCAATGCCTTGCTACCGGTGATCGCATAGAGATCCGCGGGTTTGGCAGCTTCTCCCTGCACTATCGCGCACCGCGTGTTGGGCGGAACCCGAAAACCGGGCAATCCGTCAGCCTTGACGGTAAGTTCGTTCCACATTTCAAGCCGGGCAAGGAGTTGCGTGACCGCGTGAACGAGGAAGAGGAGGGCGAGCTTTGATTTCGTCGAGATTTCGGAGTGTCGGTCATGCGTAACTTCAAGCGTGCAGGCTTCGTCGTATTTTTCCTGTTATTGGTCCTGATGCTGCTGGCATTTGTCCTTGAGAATCAACAATCGGTCTCGTTGCTGTTTCTGGGATGGGCGGGGCCCCAGTTGCCTGTCTCTTTGATCGTGGTGCTGGCATTGCTGGCGGGCATGATAGTTGGCCCGCTTATAAGAGGTATTCTACGTATTGTGCCGCGTGTTTCACGCAAGCGGCCTGTTTAAGGCCGATGCCCTTCAGACGTGCGTATGAAATTGCACAGCAGCTTGTCCATATCCATTAGTAAATCTTCCGGTAAACTGTAAAATGCTACGCCGTTCCGATGGTGGTTATCCCTGTCGGTGCAGGCTGTTTCTATCGAAAGCCTCCGCAAAGTTGATGGCTTTTGCATTCATGGATCAGGCAGGGCCCGGTTGGCGGTCCTCTCAGTAACTCAAGGGTATGGTTTCGCGTGAAAATTCTAGTCACCGGCGGTGCAGGTTTTATCGGTTCGGCAGTCATCCGACACATCATTTCCAATACCACCGACTCCGTTGTCAATGTCGATAAGCTCACCTATGCCGGCAACCTTGAGTCGCTCGCCGAAGTCAGCCAGGATTCGCGTTACGCATTCGAGCGAGTCGATATCTGTGATCGTGATCAGATCGACCGTGTTCTGCGTGAACATCAACCAGATGCCATCATGCACCTGGCGGCCGAATCCCACGTCGATCGTTCCATTTCCGGCCCGTCCGAGTTTATCCAGACCAATATCATTGGCACCTACACTCTTCTCGAAGCGGCCCGCCACTACTGGGCGGCCCTCGATGATCAACGCAAGGCCGCTTTCCGTTTTCACCATATCTCCACCGACGAAGTTTACGGAGACCTTGAGGGTCCCGAAGATCTCTTCACGGAAACCACGCCGTATCAGCCAAGTTCGCCTTACTCGGCCAGCAAGGCCAGCTCCGACCACCTGGTTCGCGCCTGGGCTCGTACCTATGGCCTGCCAACGCTCGTTACCAACTGCTCGAACAACTATGGTCCTTGCCACTTCCCCGAGAAGCTGATCCCGCTGATCATTCTCAACGCGCTGGAAGGCAAGCCGCTGCCTGTTTACGGCAAGGGTAACCAGGTGCGTGACTGGCTTTATGTCGAGGATCACGCACGCGCCCTGTACAAGGTCGTGACCGAGGGCGTTATCGGCGAGACCTATAACATTGGCGGCCACAACGAAAAGCAGAACATCGAAGTGGTGAATACCCTTTGCGCCCTGCTTGACGAACTGCGTCCTGACTCCGCTCACCGTCCGCATGCCAGCCTGATCACCTATGTTCAGGATCGTCCGGGACACGATCAGCGTTACGCGATTGACGCCAGTAAAATCCAGCGTGAGCTGGGCTGGACGCCCGAGGAGACCTTTGAAAGTGGAATCCGTAAAACGGTCGAGTGGTATTTGAGCAATACTGAGTGGGTCGCTCACGTGAAGAGTGGCAGCTACCAACAGTGGATTGACCAGAACTACGCAGGTCGTTCGACAAAGGCATGAGAATCCTCCTTCTAGGAAAAAATGGCCAGGTGGGCTGGGAGCTGCAACGCTCCCTGGCGCCACTGGGCGAGCTGTTGTCCCTTGATCGTCAAACCGTGGGCGGTTTGTGTGGTGATCTCACTGATCTCGAAGGTCTGCGCGCGACCATTCGCACGGTCAGGCCAGACGTGATCGTTAATGCCGCCGCCTACACTGCCGTAGACAAAGCCGAATCCGAGCGGGAGCTGGTTGATCTGGTGAACGTCAAGGCGGTGCAGGCCTTGGCCGAGGAGGCATTATCCCTGGGCGCATGGCTGGTTCACTATTCAACGGACTACGTTTTCAGCGGAGAGGGCACTACCCCCTGGCTGGAAGACGCTGCAGTTGCACCGGTCAATCACTACGGTGCCAGCAAGTTTGCCGGGGAAGAGGCGGTCGTTGCATCCGGCTGCAAGTACCTGATCTTTCGTCCAAGCTGGATCTACAGTGCTCGCGGCAACAACTTCGCCAAGACCATGCTTCGCCTGGCCAGAGAGCGTGAAGAACTGAATGTGATCAACGATCAGATCGGTGCGCCGACCGGTGCGGATCTGATCGCCGATGTCACTGCACACGCCATTCGCCAGGTTTTGCAGCGCCCGGATCTGGCAGGTGTCTACCACCTGGCGGCGGCGGGTGAGGTGTCATGGCATGGCTATGCCCAACATGTTGTCGAAGTGGCGAAAGCGCATGGCGAGACGCTGGCTGTGATGTCGATCAATCCGATTGAAACGGCAGCCTATTCGACGCCTGCGCGTCGTCCCCGGAATTCGCGATTGAATACCCGGAAGCTGCGTGACAATTTTTCTCTACACTTGCCGGATTGGCAAAGTGGTGTAACCCGAATGCTTATGGAAGTTCTGAATAAATGACCACGACAAATCGTAAAGGCATCATCCTCGCTGGCGGCTCGGGCACTCGTCTGCATCCGTTGACCCTTGGTGTTTCCAAGCAGATGTTGCCGATTTACGACAAGCCGATGATCTTCTATCCGTTGTCGGTACTGATGCTGGCCGGCATGCGTGAAATCCTGATTATCTCCACGCCGGAAGATTTGCCCTGTTTCAAGAAGCTGCTGGGTGACGGCAGCCTGTACGGTATCAAGTTGAGCTATGCCGAACAGCCATCTCCGGATGGTCTGGCGCAGGCGTTCATCATCGGCGAAGAGTTCATCGGCAAGGATCCTTGCTGCCTGATTCTGGGCGACAACATCTTTTACGGTCAGCACTTCTCGGACAATCTGCGTTCTGCCAGTGCCCAGGCGTCCGGTGCTACCGTGTTTGGCTACCACGTTTCCGATCCGGAGCGTTTCGGTGTCGTCGAGTTCGACAAGACGGGCCAGGCACTGAGTATTGAAGAGAAGCCACTGAAGCCGAAGTCCAACTACGCTGTTACCGGCTTGTACTTCTACGACAACGATGTGGTCAGGATCGCCAAAGGCATCAAGCCATCGGAGCGCGGAGAGCTGGAAATCACCGACGTCAACCGTGCCTATCTCGAGCAGAAGTCGCTCAAGGTGGAGATGTTGGGTCGTGGTTTTGCGTGGCTCGACACCGGTACGCATGACTCGCTGCTTGAGGCCAGTCACTTCGTTCATACGATCGAGCAGCGTCAGGGCTTGAAAGTGGCATGTCTCGAAGAGATCGCCTATCACAATGGCTGGATCACTGCCGAGCAGCTGTCCGCTCAGGCCGACGCGTTGAAGAAAACCGGATACGGGCAATACCTGCAGAAACTGCTGGATTCACCTGCTCACTGATTGGAAATTCGTTTTCCTTTCAATGCTGCGTTCAACCGGTAAGCAGGATAGGCATGCCAGTAAACCCTCCTAAAGTTGCCGTGTTGCTGGCGGCCTACAACGGCATGCAATGGATCGAGGAGCAACTTTGCTCGATCCTTTCTCAGACAGGCGTTGATGTGACTATTCACATCAGCGTCGATCCCTCCAATGATGGCACCGAATCCTGGTGCGCATCGTTCGCCGCTCGGCATTCGAATGTCGTTCTGTTGCCGCCGGCAGGGCGTTTCGGAGGAGCATCGCGCAACTTCTTTCGTTTGATGCGTGATGTCGAGCTGGGCGCTTACGATTATGTCGCTTTCGCCGATCAGGACGACATATGGCGTCTCGACAAGCTGGAGCGTGCCTGCCGTTTGTTGCGCCAGCAGAGCGCGGACGCTTACTCGAGCAATGTGTCGGCTTTCTGGCCTGATGGTCGTACTCACTTGCTGGACAAGGCTCAGGCTCAAGTCGAATGGGATTATCTGTTCGAGGCTGCCGGCCCCGGCTGCACTTATGTTTTCACTCGGTCATTGGCAGGCGCGATCAAGGCGTCCATGGTTGCCAACTGGCAGGCGTTGCAGGAGGTCAGTCTGCATGACTGGTATTGCTATGCATTTGCCCGAAGTCATCGGTATTCATGGGTGATCGATCCTGAATCGACCCTGCAATACCGGCAGCATGAGCGCAATCAGGTCGGTGCCAACACTGGGCTCGGTTCATTGGTTGTCCGGTACAAGAAAATCCACAACGGTTGGTGGTTTTCCCAGGCTCGACTGATCGCCCTGCTGGTTGGTAAGGAGCAGGATCCTTTCGTTCGTGGCT
This sequence comes from Pseudomonas sp. lyk4-R2A-10, assembly GCF_030209075.1. Lineage (NCBI taxonomy): Bacteria > Pseudomonadati > Pseudomonadota > Gammaproteobacteria > Pseudomonadales > Pseudomonadaceae > Pseudomonas > Pseudomonas sp. lyk4-R2A-10. The sequence goes on from NZ_JARVSR010000008.1 coordinate 148,511, forward strand.
GGCAGGATTTGCGACGCTGGCAGTTACTGAAGCTGTCCCTGAGTGCCTGCAGGTGCCGGCGCCGGGGCAGGGACAAGTTGTTCTTTTTCTTCGTGTGCTGGCTGACCGCGCTGGTTGGAAACAAGGCCGAATGAACATGCCAAGAGTGTTGGTAACCGGCGCCAGAGGATTTGTCGGTGAGGCGGTGGTCTTCAGGTTGCTGCTTGATCGGCGAGTGGTTCCGGTGGCTGCCGCCAGGGGCGAGACGCGTCTCAAGGGTTTGTGTCCGATTGTGTCGCTGGAGCTCGGCGATCAAGCTGCGCTTCCTGATTTGAACGGCATTGACGTCATTGTGCATGCCGCTGCGCGGGTGCACGTCATGGACGATTCGTCCTCTGATCCGCTGGCGGAATATCGGCGGGTGAATGTCGATGGGACCCTCCAGCTGGCGCAGCAGGCCTCAGCGGCGGGCGTCAAACGGTTTATTTTCATCAGCAGTATCAAGGTCAATGGCGAGCAGACCGAGCCTGATCGGCCATTTACTGCGCTGGATCGGCCCATGCCGAAAGACCCGTATGGCGTTTCCAAGCTGGAGGCGGAGCTTGCCTTGCAAAAGCTCGCTCAGGAGACCGGCATGGAAGTGGTCATCATCCGGCCGCCGTTGGTCTACGGGCCGGGAGTCCGGGCAAACTTTCTCAGCATGATGCGCTGGCTCGATAAAGGCGTGCCGTTGCCGTTCGGTGCGATCGATAATCGTCGAAGTCTGGTTTCGCTGACCAATCTTGTCGATCTCGTGGTGACCTGTATCGATCACCCGAAGGCTGCGGGGCAGGTGTTTCTTGTCAGTGATGGCGAGGATCTGTCGACGACCACGCTCTTGAGCGGCATGGCGCGTGCGCTCGGGAAAACAGCGGCGCTGGTGCCGCTCCCTGCGGTATTGCTGACATGGCCTGCCAAGCTGCTTGGAAAAGGAGCGTTGGCGCAGAGGCTCTGTGGCTCCTTGCAAGTCGATATCAGGCATACACGAGAGGTGTTGGGTTGGACACCTCCCTCTAGGGTGGAGAGGGCATTGCGCCAGACCGCTGACTACTACCTGGATACCAAGAACAGATGATTTTCTGGAGTATTTTGCTTGTCGTTTTTCTCCTGTCCTGGGGGTTGACGCTGGTCTTGCGGCGTTACGCGCTGGCCAGAAGCCTGATGGATGTGCCGAATGAGCGCAGTTCCCATTCGATTCCAACGCCCAGGGGAGGCGGTGTTGCGATTGTGGTGGCATTTGCCCTGGCTTTGCCGTTGCTGGTCGCGGCAGGGCTTTTCGAACAGGCCGCGATGATCGGTATTCTGGGCGCCGGATTGTTGGTTGCAGTGATTGGCTTCGCCGATGATCACGGACATATCGCTGCCCGTTGGCGTCTGCTTGGGCACTTTATTGCTGCCGGCTGGGCGTTGTTCTGGATCAAGGGTCTGGCGCCTGTCCCATTGTTTGGCGCACTGGTTGACCTGCGATTGCTTGGCGACCTGCTTGCCGTGATCTATCTGGTGTGGATGCTCAATCTGTATAACTTCATGGATGGCATTGACGGCCTGGCCAGTGCTGAAGCCATCAGTGTCTGTCTGGCGGTCTGCGTTGTTTACGGCTGGTGCGGCCATCCCGACTTGATCGGTGGCGCGCTGGTTCTGGCTGCGGCTGTCGCCGGTTTTCTTTGCTGGAATTTCCCGCCTGCACGGATCTTCATGGGGGATGCGGGCAGCGGGTTTCTCGGCATGGTGCTGGGAGCCATGGCGCTTCAAGCGGCGTGGGAGAAACCGGAGCTGCTGTGGAGTTGGTTGATTCTGTTGGGGGTTTTCATTGTTGACGCTACCTGGACGCTGGTCCGGCGGTTGCTAAAGGGCGACAAGGTGTATCAGGCTCACCGTAGTCATGCCTATCAGCATGCTGCGCAACGCACTTCGAGTCATCTGGCCGTCACATCGGCGGTGGTGGTGATCAACGTGGTCTGGTTGTTGCCATGGGCGTTGCTGGCTGGAACCGGTGTTGTGCCAGGTGTTCTGGGCTGTATGGTCGCCTACGTGCCGTTGGCATTCATCGCCTGGAAGTACAGGGCTGGCCTGGCAGCGTAAATCGTCGTACTGACAGGCGCGGGCCCGTCAGTCGTCCGCTTAGATCTTGTTCATCAGCGTAGCGACGATCAGGCTGATGTTGCCTTTGAGTGTCTGGCGGTGGACTCCGCTTTTTCGCATCCGGTAAAGCCGTCCCGGCAGGCTGCTGCGTCGAGCGGTTTCGAACAGCTCCAGTACCTGCCTGTTTCTGTCGGTCAACCTGTCGCGAACGGTATGCAGGATGCTGAGGTTCTGGGTGCTCCACTGGCTGAAGCGTCCCGTGAACATTTTGCGCAGTCGCAGGATCTGGTTTTTCAGATCGGCGTTGGCGCCGATCAGATTCCCTTCATGCTGACGGTAATGGAGAGAGGGGGTCGGGTCGTAGATTACCCGTCCGCCGCAGCCGGTGACCAGCAAGTAGGTCAGCCAGTCATGTGCGACGACCGGAGCGTCATCGGCTACTCGCAGCAAAAGTGCGCGTGCAGCATTATTGATCAACATTGTGTTGGCGCCGGCGATGCTTTGAACCAGTGCGTTCTCGAAGCAGGGTGTTCGCAGAAACAGAGGCGAATAGCCGATAGGCTCGAGACTTGAATTGACCAGTGCAGTTCGAGAGCAGTACAGGGCGGGGGCATTCCCTTCTTCAGGCAGCAAGTCGAGACTTCGGCTAAGTTTGTTTTTAAACCATATATCGTCTTGGTCGCTGAAACAAAAATAGTCGGCAATGATTGACGGGTTTTTCACAAGTGACAGAAAGTTTCTGGCAAACCCCTTTCGAGGTCCCTGCAGAATGACCAGTCGCTCACTGCCCAGTCGAAGTTGGTAGTCTTTCAATATGTCCAGTGTTTCGTCAGACGAACCGTCATCCGAGACGTAGATTGCCCAGTTCTGATGGGACTGTTCAATAAATGAATCGAGTTGCTCTTTTAGAAAACGCGCGCCGTTATAGGTACAGACCAGAATTGCAATTTTCTTGTTGTTTTGATCAGGCGTATCGGGTGCTGAGGAGTGCTGTATTTCAGGGGTTGATTCTTGGTTCGGCTTGTCCATGAATTTGATCTCTGGCTCCCTGATCATGCAGCGATTCGACATGAAGATATTACGGAAAGAAAAAGGCGTTAACGGCTGGCTTTGATATCGGGCGGGGTCGCTGAGCAGCAGGCGTCGAGCGCCGGAAAAGGGGTGCAGCTTAACAGACGCGCCGGGGTGCTGACGAGCGGTCAGGGCGCAGATGGCGTAACGCGGGGCGCCGGCCGGTCACTTGGCAGTCGTATTCTCTGGTTGAAGGAGGATACAATGCAGGTTGGTTTATAGTTCATGGAGTGGGACGGTGATCGGGCGATTCAATGGATAAAATGCGAGCATTTCTGCTGGGTTTGCCGCGTCGTCAAAAACGACTGCTGCAGGTGGCCACCGACGTCGTTCTCGTCTGGGGGGCGCTGTGGCTGGCATTCATCGTTCGCCTCGGAATCGATGATATGTACAACCCCATCAAAGTGCATGCCTGGCTATTCGTCTGTGCCCCGCTTGTTGCAATACCGCTGTTTATTCGATTTGGCATGTATCGCGCGGTCATGCGCTACTTCGGCAATGATGCACTAATTGCCATCATCAAGGCGGTCAGCCTTTCTTCACTGATACTCGCAGTAGTTGTCTACTGGTACAGCAATCATGAAAGTGTTGTCCCCAGATCCATCATTTTCAACTACTGGTGGCTGAGTCTGGTGATCATTGGCGGATTGCGCCTGTGCATGCGTCAGTATTTCATGGGTGACTGGTTCACCGCAGCCCAGCACGTACCGTTCACCAGTCGCGACGATGGCCTGACCAAGGTGGCGATCTATGGTGCCGGAGTCGCCGGTAATCAGTTGGTCGCGGCTCTGCGAATGGGGCGAGTCATGCGCCCGGTGGCGTTCATCGATGATGATGCGAGTATCGCTGATCGGGCCATTTCGGGTCTGCAGGTCTATAAGCCCAAGCACATTCAGCAAATGATCGACGTGACGGGAGCGCAGGAAATTCTCCTGGCGCTGCCTTCATCCACTCGTGCCCGTCGCCGGGAAATCCTCAATTTGCTGGAAGGATTCCCACTGCATATTCGCAGTGTTCCAAGTTTTACCGACCTGGCCAGCGGCCGGGTGAAGGTCGATGACATTCAGGAAGTCGACATCGCGGACCTGCTGGGGCGCGACTCGGTGCCGGCCCAATCCGACCTGCTGGCTCACTGCATTACCGGCAAAGTGGTGATGGTGACAGGCGCGGGCGGGTCGATCGGTTCGGAACTCTGCCGGCAAATCTTTCTGCTTGGGCCGATAACGCTTCTGCTGTTCGATCACAGTGAGTTCAATCTATACAGCATTCTGTCCGAACTCGAACAGCGCATCGCGCGCGAGTCTGTCTCCATTCGTCTACTGCCGATTCTCGGTTCCATCCGGCATCCTCACAAACTCCTGGATGTCATGAAGACGTGGGGCGTGGACACTGTCTATCACGCGGCCGCCTATAAACATGTGCCCATGGTTGAACACAATATTGCCGAAGGTGTGCTGAATAACGTGATCGGCACCCTCAATACGGCGCAGGCAGCATTGCAGGCAGGTGTTTCCAACTTTGTTCTGATTTCCACCGACAAGGCTGTGCGCCCCACCAATATCATGGGCAGCACCAAGCGACTTGCCGAGCTGACCCTGCAGGCGCTGAGTCGTGAGCTGGCCCCTGTACTGTTCGGCGACAAGGCCAATGTGTCTCGCGTCAACAAGACGCGATTCACCATGGTGCGTTTCGGAAATGTGCTGGGTTCGTCGGGGTCGGTGATTCCGCTGTTCCATAGCCAGATCAAATCCGGCGGTCCGCTGACGGTCACTCATCCCAAGATCACCCGCTATTTCATGACGATCCCGGAAGCCGCGCAGTTGGTGATCCAGGCCGGCTCCATGGGGCAGGGGGGAGATGTCTTTGTGCTGGACATGGGAGAGCCGGTCAAAATTGTCGAGCTCGCTGAAAAGATGATTCACCTGTCCGGCCTCAGTGTGCGTTCGGAAAAGAATGTGCACGGCGATATTGCAATCGAATTCACCGGGTTGCGGCCAGGGGAGAAGCTCTATGAAGAACTCCTGATCGGTGACAATGTTTCGGCGACGCCTCACCCCATGATCATGAGTGCCAACGAGGACCTCATTCCCTGGGACGTGCTCAAGGTTCGGCTGTCGGAATTGCTGGCTGCAGTCGAAAAGGACGACTACTCCCGCGTTCGGCAGATTTTGCGCGAAACCGTCAGTGGCTATGCGCCTGATGGAGAAATTGTCGACTGGATCTATCAGCAGCGTCGCCTCGACCCTTGAACGTGCGCGTGTGAGTAAAGAACGCGTTGCGAGTGATAGCTGATCCGGCCTGTAAGCGTCATTGCCAGCCGCCCGGTTGGTGGAGCCCCAACCGGGCGGCGGTGTTCTCCGATGTCGTTTTACGGTATCCTCGGCGGGCCTTTCTGGCTGGGGTCAGGGCGCTGTTTTTTATATTTGCACAGGATTGCGCGGATGTCCGGATTCAACAAATCTCATGCTTCTCATTGATAATGAAGGCATGGATTTTTCATATTTCGAGAAACTTTCGAACTGTAAACCTTTAGATGCTATTTCGTGGCCATGGACTGCAATAAAAAGGGCGGCGTTGTTGTGAATGTCGCGTTTTTTTGTCGTTCGTTTTTGTATTCAAAGAATGGAAGATGTTTGGTATGACGGGCAGTGCGGTCCAGCGTAAGTTTGGTGTCAACTCAGAGGCCATTGCCTGATGCAAGATTTTTCTACATTACCGCGTGAAATGGTTGCCAGTCTGGTTCGTAACCGGACGTTGATAAGGGCATCTATCAAGCGGGAGGTACTGGGGCGCTATCGTGGATCGGTTCTGGGTGTGCTCTGGTCGTTTTTCAACCCGGTCTTCATGCTGGCTGTCTACACATTTGTCTTCAGTGTTGTATTCAAGGCGCGCTGGAGCGGTGGCAGCGATTCGAAAACCGAGTTTGCCCTGATCCTGTTCGCCGGTCTGATGGTATTCAGCCTGTTTGCGGAATGCATCAACCGGGCGCCGGGCCTTATCGTGTCCAATGCCAACTATGTGAAAAAGGTGGTGTATCCCCTGGAAATTCTTCCCTGGGTAAGCCTCGGCGCAGCCATGTTCCATGCGTTGATCAGCCTGGGTGTGTGGATGTTGGCCTACCTGATTTTCTTCGGCGTGCCACACCTGACGGCTCTGTATCTGCCCCTGGTGATCATGCCCCTGGTGTTGGTGATGATGGGGCTTTCCTGGGGATTGGCGTCTCTGGGAGTCTATTTGCGGGATATCGCGCAGTTCATCGGCATTCTCACTTCCGTGCTGATGTTTCTGTCGCCTATTTTCTATCCGGCCAGTGCGTTGCCCGAGGCGTATCGGCCGGTACTGATGCTTAACCCGTTGACGCCAGTCATCGAGCAGGCCCGGGATGTACTGTTTTTTGGCCGTGCTCCGGATTTTTCAATTATCGGTATTTATTTCCTTATAGGGCTGCTGGTCATGTGGTTAGGCTTTGCCTGGTTCCAGAAAACACGCAAGGGGTTTGCCGATGTCCTCTGATTCGGATATTGCGATCAAGGTTGAAAATCTGAGCAAGTGTTACCAGATTTACGACCAGCCCCACGATCGTCTGAAGCAGTTCCTGGTGAAGGGCCGCAAATTCTATCGAGAGTTCTGGGCGCTCAACGACGTTTCCTTTGAGATCAGGAAGGGTGAGACAGTCGGTATCATCGGTCGTAACGGCAGTGGCAAGTCCACGCTGTTGCAGATGATTTGCGGCACGCTCAATCCAACCAGCGGCAGTGTACAGACCCATGGTCGTATCGCTGCGCTTCTGGAGCTGGGTTCAGGGTTCAACCCCGAGTTCACCGGACGCGAAAACATCTACATGAATGCTGCGGTGCTGGGTTTGAGCACCGAGGAAACCGACGCCCGCTACGACAGAATCGTCGAGTTCGCGGACATCGGCAGCTTTATCGAGCAGCCTGTCAAAACCTATTCCAGCGGGATGATGGTGCGTCTGGCGTTCTCGGTGGCGATTCACGTGGAACCGGACATCCTGATCGTCGATGAAGCGTTGTCGGTCGGCGACGCCTACTTCCAGGCCAAGTGCGCAAAAATGATCCAGGGGATCATCGCGGCAGGCTCGACGGTCTTGTTCGTCAGCCATGACACCGCCTCAGTCAAGTCACTTTGCAGTCGGGCCCTGTTGCTCGAGTCCGGGCGAAGTCAGTATCTGGGCGATGTGAACACGGCAGTGGAAAAGTATTACTCTGCCTTGATCGAAAGCCAGCGTGTGGACCGAGGCCCCGAGGAAGTTGTCAAGCAGACTGCGGCGGTGGCGTCGGAATATACCGATGGTGTCGAGTCATTCCAGTCCATGGCCAGTTTTCAGCGGATACAGAACGGTGTTGCCGAATTCATCAACGTAGCGTTGCTGAACGAAAGCGGTCTGATGATCGACACTGTGGACTTCGGGCAGAAGGTGGTGCTGCGCCAGGTAGTGCAGGTCCACAAGTCTGTTCCCAGCCTTGGCCTGGCGTACCACATCCGTGACAAGAATGGGCAGGACATCATCTACTCCGATACCGGTATCGAAGGTAACCGGCATCTGGTCGATGTCAAGGCCGGCAGTGTGCACGTGATTGAGTGGACGTTTACCGCGCATCTGAGAGAAGGACACTACTCTGTTTCTTCCATGCTCGCAGAACCGGTCAATCTGAATATCGGTGAGGTCGTCGTCGCGGACTTTGTTCCCATTTCGACGAAGTTCTCACTTTCCAGCGCGGGACATCCACAGATTTACGGAGCCGCGTACTGGGGTAACAAGGTAAGCATGCGAGAAATCAAAAATGGCACAGACTGATCAGAAACTTCACCTCGGATGTGGCTCGGTCACATTCCCCGGCTGGATCAATATCGATCTTGACTCCCCCACGGCCGATCGATTGCTCGATCTCACTGAGCCATTGCCGTTTGCGGATTCCTCGGTCAGCCATATTTTCAACGAGCATTTCATTGAACATGTCACTCGGGAACAGGCCGTAGCGTTCCTGAAAGAATGCTTTCGGGTACTGACGCCTGGTGGCGCGATTCGGATCACCACGCCCAACCTGCGCTTCCTGACCCACTCCTATTTTTCGGACAGCAAAAACGAGTGGGGCGATCTCTGGCAACCGAATTCGCGATGCCAGATGATGAACGAGGGAATGCGTTCCTGGGGGCATCAGTTTGTCTACGATGCGGAAGAGCTGACCCGGGCGATTGGTGAGGCCGGATTCAAGTCCATTGTCTTTCAGTCGTATCGCAAGAGTGCGGATGAAGTTTTTTCCGGCCTTGAGTCCCGTCCGTTTCACAACGAGCTGATTGTCGAGGCACGCAAGTCTTCGGCCGTTGACGTGGACGTCGATTTTTCCGCGGTCACTGAAAATGAAGCGACCTGGCTTTCAAGCGGCGCCGGCAGCGTACAGGCCAATGAACACGCTTCGGTGCAAATGGCGCTGGAGTCTGCTGCACGCGCGGAGTTCATCGAAGTTCAGTCCGCGCGCATTCGCGAGGTCGAAGCGGAGTTGCTTGCCCAGCAAGCGCTCGTTCAGCAACAGGCCGGCAATGCCGATGCAAGGGTTGCGGAAGTTGCGGGCATCTCCCGATCGCTAGCGGCTCAAGTGCAGGCGAACGAAGCGCTCAAGTCGCAACTCGATGAGGCCAGGGCTGAGCTGCAGGCCTATCAGGCGTCCTGGTGTGGACGCATCAAATCTTTCTTTAACAGAACTGCACAATAAGTTTCGATTTCGGGGCGCGCATGAATATTACTGTTACCAAGCCGTTTGTTCCTCCTTTCGACGAGTATGAAAAGTACCTGCGAGGGGTTTGGGGCCGTGAATGGTTCACCAACAATGGACCATTGGTTAACGAGCTTGAATTGAAGCTCAAGGAAAAGCTCGACGTCGATCATCTGCTGTTTCTGAGTAACGGTACCATTGCCCTGCAAATTGCAATTCGAGCCTTGGAACTGAAAGGTGAAATCATCACCACGCCTTTCAGCTATGTAGCCACGACGTCCAGCATCGTCTGGGAAAATTGCACGCCGATCATGGTGGATATCTGCCAGGACACGCTGAATATCGATCCGGCGAAAATCGAACAAGCGATCACTCCGCGAACCACGGCCATTCTGGCTACCCATGTGTTCGGCAATCCCTGCGATGTCGAAGCGATCGATGCGGTGGCCAAAAAGCATGGCTTGAAAGTCATCTATGATGCCGCTCACGCCTTTGGTACGACCCATAAAGGGCGTTCCCTGCTGGCGTACGGCGATATTGCAACTTGCAGTTTTCATGCAACCAAGCTTTTTCACACCATCGAAGGTGGCGCGGTCGTTACTTCCGATCCTGAAATCCTGAAAAGCATGGCCATGAAGAGAAACTTCGGCCATACCTCGTTGACTGATTTCGGTGGCGTCGGCGTCAATGGCAAGAACTCGGAAGTTCACGCTGCAATGGGACTGACGAATCTGAAGTACGTCGAAGAGATCCTGGAGAAGCGCAAGGAACTCTGCGACTACTACAAAGAGAACCTGACTGACCTGCCTGTCGAGTTCCAGAAGATTGCAGCGGATACGCAATACAATCACTCCTACTTCCCGGTGATCTTCGAAAGTGAGAAAGTGCTTCTGGCTGTCATGGAAGTGCTCAACCTCCACAATATTTATCCTCGGCGCTATTTTTACCCGTCGCTTTCCGAGCTTCCGTACGTCGAGGGGCAAAGTTCTCCGATCTCGGAGGATGTTTCCCGCCGCATCATTTGCCTGCCGCTCTACCACACCCTGTCGCGGGAAGAGATCGACATGATCTGCCGACTCATCAAGCGCTCTGTCAGGTATTGAGTGAATTTTCGGATCAGGAGATTTTGATGAAAAAGTATTACGGAATCATCGGTGCAGGAGGTTATGGCAGAGAGGTCATTCCCCTGGCGCGTGCTTCTCTTTCAGCATCGCTTGCAGGCGGTGACGCGGAGCTGTTTTTCGTTGTTGAGGGCGAGGGTTCGGCCGAAACGGTCAATGGCTTTCCGGTGGTGAGCATGGATGCGTTCCTGGCGCTGTCCGGGGAGCGTTATTTCAGTATCGCTATTGGTGCTTCCGATGTCAGGGAGCGTATCGCCCGGCTGTGCGAAGAACAGGGCGCGATGCCTTTTTCCGTGATTGCTCAAAACGTCGTGATCCTCGATGCCAATGAAATCGGTGAGGGGGCGGTGCTGTCCCCGTTCGTGACCGTGACGTCGAACGCGAAGATCGGCAAACATTTTCACGCCAACCTCTATTCCTATGTGGCGCACGACTGTGTGGTCGGCGACTTCGTGACCTTTGCCCCTGGCGTCAAATGTAACGGCAATGTCGTCATCGAAGATCATGCCTACATCGGTACTGGCGCCGTGCTCAAGCAAGGCACGTCCAAGCGACCCTTGACGATCGGGCGTGGGGCCATTGTCGGGATGGGGGCCGTGGTGACCAAGAGTGTCGCGCCAGGCGACACGGTCATCGGCAACCCCGCACGGCCTCTGCGCGAGGCGCTGCGCAAATGACAACGCTGAATGATTTTCTGAGCGGGCTCTCCATCGAGCAGATTGAAGTCGGGATGCAGGTTTCCTATTCCCAGACCATCACGGATGCCGATGTGAAAGCCTATGCCGGGTTGTCCGGAGACAATAACCCGGTGCACATGAGCGACGAGTACGCGAAGGACTCGCGGTTCAAGGCGCGTATTGCTCACGGGCTGTTTTCCGCCGGGTTCTTTTCCGCATTGTTCGGCACCCGATTGCCGGGTCCGGGTTGTGTGTATGTCTCGCAGAATCTGGTGTTCAAGGCGCCGGTCTATCTGCAGGACACCGTCGTTGCCATCGTCTGTGTCAAAGACGTCAACGTGCGCAAGAGAATTGTCACGTTCCGTACCTACTGCACGGTCAAGGACCAACTGGTCATTGATGGTGAGGCGCAAATCTATGTTCCGAAGAAACCAGCAGCTGCAGAGGGTTCGGTAAGTGCTTAAGGAAAAGGTTGCTCTCTCGGTTCTACTGGTTTCCTACAACCATGAAAACCATATCCGTCAGGCGTTGAATGCCTTGTTCGGGCAGGTTTTCGACGGGCCGATAGAACTGGTGGTCGCGGATGACAAATCGACGGACAGTACGCTTTCCATCATCAGGGAATATGAAGGAATCGACAGTCGCTTTACATTCAAGTATCTGGATTACAGCGAAAACCTCGGTATTACCAAAAACTATAAACGCGGCTTCAATGCCTGTTCCAATGAATACGTGGCAGTGCTTGAAGGCGACGATTACTGGGTCAGTCCGCACAAGTTGAGTCGCCAGGCAACATTCCTCTCGGAACATTGGGAATCCGACGTGTGCGGGGTCAACTACTTTGTCTACGAAGAAGACCGCGCCCAGCTTACCCCGCGGGTGCCTGTTTCCACCGGGCACCGGTTCATCACCGCCAGAGAGCTGATTGCCGACAACATCATCGGCAATTTTTCCACGTGCATGTATCGCCGCTCGGCGTTTGCCAGGCTGCCGGATGCCTTGTTCGATATCAAATCCTACGACTGGATCACCAATATCGTACTGGCACGCACCAGCGTGATCGGTTTTCTACAGGAGCCCATGTCTGTCTATCGTCTGCACACCGCCGGCGTCTGGACGCAAACACCTCACGTGGAAAAGCTCAAGGCCCAGCTCGATGTGTTGCCTGCGTACGATGAACTGACCGACGGCGTGTTCCATGAGGACTTTGAACTGCTTGCCAGTCGTCTGCGCCACGTCATTACCGCGTCGCAGATCGGACACGTGGCCGAGACGGTCAGTCAGCCGGTCATTCGTGCCGTCCCGACGCTGCTCAACTTCATGCCGCCGATCCTGATTGTCGTGATCAAGGCGCTCATGCCTGTTGCGCTCAAAAATCTTATTGTCAGAGTTGTGAAGCGGAGTCGGTCGGTATGAGTTCCCCTACAGTTTCCGTGATCATGGCGACCTATAATCACGCCCCTTTTGTGGCCGAGGCGATCCAGAGTGTCCTTGGGCAGACCGGTGTGGATTTCGAGTTCCTCATCTCTGATGACGGCTCGGCCGACAACACGCGGGACGTGGTTGCGTCCATCAAGGACGAGCGGATCAGGTTCTATCCCAATGAAGTCAACCGCGGCGCCGGTGTCGTCACCAATGAACTGATCCAGCGTGCATCGGGCGAGTTCATCGCACTGCTCAACTCGGACGATTACTGGTGCGACAGCGACAAGCTGGCTGTCCAGGTTCAGTTCCTTCGGGATAACCCACAGGTAGGCGCCTGCTTTGGCCGGGCTCGTTTTGTCGATAAGGACGGCCGCCCAATGGACAAGGCGAGCATTCCGTCCGGCGATGTATTCGACCAGCCGAACCGCTCTCAGGGTGAATGGCTGCGGCGGTTCTTCGAGCTGGGCAACTGCATCTGTCATCCGACCATGCTCATCCGCAAAGCGTGCTACGACGAGTTGGGCATGTACAGCAACAGGATGCGCCAGCTCCCCGATCTGGATATGTGGATACGTCTGCTCAAGCATTACCAGATCCATATTTTCGACAAGGAAATGATTACGTTCCGTTTAATGCCGGGTGAAAACGCCAGCAGCCAGACCGTGACCAACTCGATCCGGACCATCAACGAACATTACCTGATTGCCGAGAATTTCTTTGAGGGTGTGACGGCCGAGCAGTTGACTGACGGGTTCTCGGATCTGTTGCGCATCAAGCCCATCGCGTCCGACATCCACCTTGATATCGAAAAGGCACTTCTATACCTGGCTCACAATCAGTGGCTCGGAAAGCCTTACCAGATGATCGGAATCCTGAAACTCAATGCACTGCTGAACAGTCCTGAGCACCACAAGGTCATGGTCGAGCAATACGGGATGGATGACCGCTGGTACCAGAAGGAGCTGGGGGAAATCGATGTGCTGCGGCCCCGGGTCGTGGCGGTCATGAGTCAGCAGAAATCCCGGGCGAGACATTTTCTGCAGCGTTTTTTTCCCAAGGGATAAGTGCTGATGATCGGGTTTGCTTGAAGATCTGATTGTTACATAAGCGGTAACAGATGCGTTTTTGACATCGCCCATCCATCGCCTAAGTTTGAGAGGCAGCTTCGGAAAAGCTGCTTTCTCAAAACATGTCATGGAGCGTCAATTATGCGTACCGGTTATTTCTACTCGTTGCTCTTCGCTTTTCTCGCCAGCGCCTCGATTGCCGCCGTTGCGGCGCCAGGGGTGTCCTCCGAGAACATCAGGGCGCCATTGGTGCTTGACGCTGCCGCTTCATCCCAAAGCGAAAAGGTCGATCTCAACGGTGCCGATGCAGCGACGCTGCAAAAGGAGTTGGCCGGGGTGGGAGAGGCGAAGGCAAAAGCGATTGTTGCCTATCGTGAGGCTAATGGACCTTTTGCATCGGTGGACGAACTGCTTGAAGTGAAAGGTATCGGCAAGGCGATCCTCGATCGCAATCGCGACAAGCTGGAAGTGAACTAAGCTGATTGTTCAACGCCAAGGGGCCGGTCATTGACCGGCCCTTTTTGCTTCCGGGTTCCTTGAACCGTCGAAGGAGGTGGATTGCCTTTCCGTCGGATAATGGAAAATTACGGCTATCATATTAGTGTGAGATTATGCCTATAATAATTTCAGTCCCCCTGAAGCCCTCTGCTTTTCAGCGGTCGCCCATTCCTTACGCATTCCAGGAGTATCGTCATGAATTCCCCGAAATCCCAAGGCACGGCGCTGGTCACCGGCGCTTCTTCCGGCATCGGTGCGGTGTATGCCGAGCGATTGGCGGCACGTGGTTTTGACCTGTTGCTGGTGGCTCGCGATCAGGAGCGTCTGGAGTCCGCGGCCAGTAAGCTGCGAGACGCACATGGCGTTCAGGTCGAAGTGCTGAAGGCCGACCTGACGCAAAAGGGTGAAGTGCTCAAGCTTGAACAACGTCTGCGCAGCGATTCCAGTATCAGCCTGCTGGTCAACAATGCGGGCGTAGCGGTCAATGGCTTGTTGGCTAATGCCGACCCCGAGACCCTGGAGCAACTGATCCAGTTGAACGTCACCACGCTGACCCGACTGGCAGCCGCAGCCGCCTCGGCGTTCACCCGCGCCGGGCGCGGCACGATCATCAATATCGCGTCCGTGGTCGCACTGTTCCCCGAACGCTTCAACGCCACCTACAGCGCCAGCAAGGCTTACGTGTTGAGTCTGACTCAATCGCTCAATACCGAACTCGAAGGCACCGGGGTCAAGGTGCAAGCGGTATTGCCCGGTGTGACCCGCACTGAAATCTGGGAGCGTTCCGGATTCGATGCCAGCGGTATCCCTGCGGAGATGGTCATGGAGGCGGGCGAGATGGTCGATGCCGCGCTGTCCGGTCTGGATCAGGGCGAACTGGTCACGATTCCTTCGCTGCCCGATGCGGGCGAGTGGCAAGCCTTTGTCGCCGCCCGCCATGTAATGGCGCCCAACCTGTCCCACAGTTCGGCGGCCAGCCGCTACAAGTAAAAGACTTTTGAGTCGCGAGAGGTCAACCCGATATGGATCAGCGTCGAGTAGTTGTCACGGGTATGGGCCTGGTATCGCCCTTGGGAAGCGGCGTCGAAGTGGTCTGGCAGCGCTTGCTGGCCGGGCGTTCGGGATTGCGAAACCTGCCGGACGCGGTCATCGCCGATCTGCCGACCCGGGTCGGCGGCGTGGTGCCGACGATGGAGGAGGATGCCGAAGCCGGTTTCGATCCGGATCGCGCCACGCCGCCCAAAGAACAGAAGAAAATGGATCGTTTCATTCTGTTCGCGATGGAGGCTGCGCGGCAGGCGCTTGAACAGGCCGGCTGGCACCCGACCGAATCCGGCGCTCAGGAACGCACCGCCACCATCATCGGCTCCGGTGTCGGCGGCTTCGGCGCTATCGCCGATGCGGTGCGCACCACCGACAGCCGTGGTCCGCGACGGTTGTCGCCGTTCACCATTCCCTCGTTTCTGGTCAATCTCGCCGCAGGGCATGTCTCGATCCAGCACGGTCTCAAGGGCCCGCTCGGCGCTCCGGTCACCGCGTGTGCCGCCGGCGTGCAGGCGATCGGTGACGCTGCGCGATTGATTCGTGCCGGTGAGGCCGACATCGCGGTGTGCGGCGGTGCGGAAGCCTGCATCGATCGCGTCAGTCTTGCCGGTTTTGCGGCAGCGCGGGCTTTGTCCAGTGGCTACAACGACACCCCTGAGCGCGCCTCGCGCCCGTTCGACAGCGGACGTGACGGTTTCGTGATGGGCGAGGGCGCCGGTCTGCTGGTGATCGAGTCGCTGGAGCACGCGCTGGCGCGCGGCGCACAGCCGTTGGTCGAACTGGTCGGCTACGGCACGAGCGCTGACGCCTATCACCTGACCGCCGGGCCGGAGGATGGTAGCGGTGCCCGCCGGGCGATGGCATTGGCGCTGGCCCAGGCCGGTATCACGCCGGATCAGGTGCAGCATCTGAACGCCCATGCGACATCGACGCCTGTGGGCGACCTCGGTGAGCTGGCGGCGATCAAGTCGGTGTTTGGCGCGCAAAGCGCAATCGCCGTGACCTCGACCAAATCCGCGACGGGGCATTTGCTGGGTGCGGCGGGGGGGCTGGAAGCGATCTTCACGCTGTTGGCGATCCGCGATCAAATCGTTCCGCCGACCCTCAACCTGGAAAATCCGGATCCGGTGAGCGAAGGCGTGGATATCGTCCACGGTCAGGCGCGGTCGATGCCGATCGAGTATGCGTTGTCCAACGGGTTCGGTTTCGGCGGGGTCAATGCCAGCGTGCTGTTCAAGCGCTGGCAGGCTTAGTCTTCCGAGCGTTTGAGGTGTTCGCGGGTGACGTCCAGGATGCGTTGCGCCAACCCGGCATCCGCGACACTGCGTGACAGCAGGAGCGCCCCGACCAGTGTCGCCATGATGACGACGCTGCGCTCGGCGGTGCTCTCGCCTTCAAGGGTGCCTTCGATCTGGTCGAGGCGAGCCTTGAGCACTGCATCGCTGGTCGGGCTAGGCTGGCCGCGCAACCCCAGTTCCGACGAAATGGTCAGCAACGGGCAGCCTTCGTCGGGCGTGGTCTGATGCCATTCGGACAGGTAAGTGTCGATAAAAGCTTCCAGCGGTTTTTCCTGGGCGAAGAGTTCGGCACATAACCCCGCAACCTGATCGCCGGCGGCTTGCAATGCCTTTTCAACGAGTTCGTCCTTGGACTTGAAGTGCGAGTAGAAACCGCCGTGCGTCAGGCCCAGTGCTTTCATCAACGGCTGCAGGCCGGTCGCACCAATGCCGTCCTTGCGAAACCGCTCGGACGCTTCCTTGATGATGCGTTGATGGGTCTGGGCTTTATGATCCTGCGAGTAACGCATTTAAACTCTCCGCAACAAGAGCGCCATCTTAACCAATGCAAATTGAATGGTGACTGTACTTCTACTTCTAAAAAAACGGCCGGTGACTCCGACATGTTCGTGACAGCCATCAACGGTTGGCACGGATAGTGGTTGCAGCTTGCAAAGTTGCCATCACTTGAGGAGCAGGAGAATCATGTACAAAGACTACCCGGCCGCCTATCAGGTCAGCAAAGGCTCGGCGTTACAGGTCAATACACCTTTCTACGAACGGATTCGCGACCGCAAGGACGGGCGCACGCTGATCGAACAATTCGAAGTGCCGATCCGCACCGGGCGTGCCTGGCATGTTCCGGCGGGGCATGTGTTTCGTGTCACCACACCGGTCGGGCCCCAGGTGGGCGATTTCAATGTGTGGAACGCACACGATCCGCGTGAACGGATGTGGGCGGCACGCACCCGGCAGTTGCAGGGCGCGCATGTCAGCACCCACGACCGGTTGTGGTCGAACCTGCCTTTTCTGCGACCTCTGGTGACCATCACCGATGACAGCCTGGCCGACTATGGCATCGACGAGCACGGCGGGCGCCTGCACGATTTGCTCGGCACGCGCTGCGATCCGTATGTGAACAAAATGCTCACTGGCGAGGACTTCCATCATCACTGCCATTCCAACCTGACTCGTGCCGTGTTGCCTCATGGCCTGACCGAGTTCGACGTGCATGATGTGCTGAACATCTTTCAGTGCACAGGCCTGAATCACGATGATCTGTATTTCATGAAGGCCTGTCCGGCGCAGAAAGGTGACTACCTGGAGTTCTTCGCCGAAATCGACTTGCTGTGCGCTTTGTCGACCTGCCCGGGTGGTGACCTGTCATTGGCGATGTGGGGGCCGGACGCGCAGGATCCATTGACCGTGTGCCGCCCGCTCGGCGTGGAAATTTATCGTCTGGACGAGGCGCTGCTCGAAGGCTGGAGCCAGCCTGAACGCGCGGCTTACAAAGGCCTGCACGGGTTGCACATCGCCAAGGCCGACTGGGAAAAGTAACCGCGACAAAAAAACAAACCCCGCCGATTCAGGCGGGGTTTTTCGTTCAGCGGTCCTGCGCGTCCTTGATGTCCGCTTCGGCATTGCGTTCAGCGACACGCTTGCGTTGTTCATCGGTCAGTTCGACCTTGTTGGCGGTGTCACGCAACATCATCAGACCGCCGACGATCGAGCCGATTGCAACGACCAGAATCAACCAGGCATACCAGGGCATAACGGCTCTCCTTAAAGGCAGGTCGACGGGCGAGGGTTTCGCCGTGCAACGCTGCATACCACTTTGAGCGAAGTGCATTCGCAGTGGTTCCATTCTAGGCCGGTTATGCCCTTCGCGGTTTACAGTCCGGTGAGCATGGCGTCTGCCGGGGCGTTGGCGCGCAATTGGCCGGTCAACAGGAAGTAGCCGAAACCGACCGCCATGAAGCCGAGGAAGATCAGCCCGATCAGCGCATTGAACCAGGCCATCGCCACCAGACACACCACGGCCAGCACCAATGCAATCAGCGGGATCAGCGGATAGCACGGCGCGCGGAAGGTGCGCTCCAGATTCGGTTCGGATTTGCGCAGTTTGAACAGACTGAGCATGCTCATGATGTACATCACGATCGCCCCGAACACCGCCATGGTGATCATCGCGGCGGTGAGGGTCATGCCGCCGAGGTTGATCAGGCCGTCGCTGTAGATCGCCGCGATGCCGATCACGCCGCCGGCGATGATGGCGCGGTGCGGAGTCTGGAAGCGCGACAGTTTCGCCAGCGAGGCGGGCAGGTAACCGGCGCGTGCGAGGGCGAAGAATTGCCGCGAGTAGCCAAGAATGATCCCGTGGAAACTCGCCACCAGCCCGAACAGACCGATCCAGACCAGCATGTGCAGCCAGCCGGAGTTGTCACCGACCACGGTTTTCATTGCCTGAGGCAGCGGGTCGTTGATGTTCGACAGGGTGCGCCAGTCACCGACGCCACCGGCGAAGAACATCACGCCCATGGCCAGCAACACCAAGGTCAGAATGCCGCTGATGTAGGCCTTGGGAATCGTGCGTTTCGGGTCCTTGGCTTCTTCGGCGGCCATGGCGGCGCCTTCGATGGCGAGGAAAAACCAGATCGCAAACGGAATCGCCGCGAACATCCCGGCGATCGCCGGAGCACCAAAGACGTCCGAACCGGCCCAGCCGTTGAGGGCGAAGTTGCTGAAGCTGAAGGCCGGGGCGACGACGCCCATGAACACCAGCAATTCGGCAACGGCCAGGATGCAGACGATCAACTCGAACGTTGCGGCCAGTTTCACGCCAAGAATGTTCAGACCCATGAACACGATGTAAGCGCCGACCGCCGCATGTTTCGGGTCGAGGGCCGGAAACTGCACGTTCAGATACGCACCAATCGCCAAGGCAATCGCCGGCGGGGCGAAGACGAATTCGATCAGTGTCGCCAGTCCGGCAATCAATCCACCTTTTTCACCGAAAGCCCGGCGACTGTAGGCAAACGGCCCGCCCGCGTGGGGGATCGCCGTGGTCAGTTCGGTAAAGCTGAAAATGAAGCAGGTGTACATGGTCGCGACCATGAACGAGGTCACCAGGAAACCCAGGGTTCCCGCGACGCCCCAGCCGTAACTCCAGCCGAAGTACTCCCCGGAAATCACCAGCCCCACCGCGATGCCCCACAGGTGCAAGGTGCCCAGCGTGGGTTTGAGTTGTGTGTTCATGTGTTTGCTCCCTGAACGGTTTGGAAAGCTCGGGGAAGGGCGTGTGCAGTGGGCGTGCCATTTTGTATTGGCGGGTCGTAAAGAGCTGAAAGCTGTCGTATCGGGGATGTTCGCGGCTTGATGGCTGCATTGTTGTGCGCCAGTTGGGTGCGATGTTGTCAGTGCTGCCGTCTTCGCGGGCAAGCCCGCTCCCACAGGTGTCAGCGGTGCCTGGACGCGCGCATTTCAAATTGTGGGAGCGAGCCTGCTCGCGAAGAGGCCCGTCCACACGACGCAAAACTCACCTGTAACGCCCGCGTAAACCCACTCTTTACGCTTTCTTTATGCCCCGCGCGCACCCTCGCTCTCGTTCCTTTACAGCCTCCTTTTCGACAATGCCTCCACACGCGGCAATACGCCGTAACACGGAGATCTTCCATGAGCGTTCTGGACGGGGTGTCACTGCTATTGGCAGTGGGGCTGTTCATTTATCTGTTGGTTGCGCTGTTGCGCGCGGATCGGACTTAGGAGCGGCTATGCACAGTTATGACTATTGGCTGATCCTCGCTTTCTTCGCGGTGGTCTTGCTGCCGGCGCCGTTCCTCGGGCGCTTCTACTACAAGGTGATGGAGGGCCAGAGCACCTGGCTGACGCCGATTCTCGGCCCGGTGGAGCGCGGCTGTTACCGCATCGCCGGGGTCAATCCGCAGGACGAACAGAGCTGGCAGAAGTACACGCTGGCGCTGCTGGCATTCAACCTCGCCGGTTTTCTGCTGCTGTTCGCGATCCTGCTGTTTCAGGATCACCTGCCGCTGAACCCGCAAAACCTGCCGGGTCAGGAGTGGACCCTCGCGTTCAACACCGCCGTCAGTTTCATGACCAACACCAACTGGCAGGCCTACAGCGGCGAAGCGTCGCTCAGCTACCTGAGCCAGATGGTCGGCCTCACCGTACAGAACTTTGTCAGCGCCGCCACCGGCCTCGCCGTGCTGGTTGCCCTGTGCCGTGGCATCGGGCGCAAGTCCACCAAAACCCTCGGCAACTTCTGGGTCGACATGACCCGCGCCACCCTCTACGGCCTGCTGCCGCTGTGTCTGCTGCTGGCGCTGTACCTGGTGTGGCAGGGCGTGCCGCAAACCTTCGCTCAATATGTGAATGCAGTGACGATGCAGGGTGTTGATCAAGTGATCCCGCTCGGCCCGGCTGCCAGCCAGATTGCGATCAAGCAACTGGGCACCAACGGTGGTGGCTTCTTCGGCGTCAACTCGGCGCATCCGTTCGAGAACCCGACCGCCTGGAGCAACCTGTTCGAAGTTGCGTCGATCATCCTGATCCCGGTGGCGCTGGTGTTCACCTTCGGCCACTACGTGAAGGATCTGCGTCAGAGCCGCGCCATCATCGGCTGCATGCTCGCGCTGTTCATCATCGGCGGCGCCACTTCGCTGTGGGCCGAATATCAGCCGAACCCGGCGCTGAACAACGTCACCGTCGAACAAGCCGCCCCGCTGGAAGGCAAGGAAGCGCGCTTCGGCACCACTGCCACTGTTCTTTGGTCGGTGACCACCACCGCAGCGTCGAACGGCTCGGTCAACGGTATGCATGACAGCCTCAACCCGCTCAGCGGCATGGTCGCGCTGGTCAACATGATGGTCGGCGAAGTGATCTTCGGCGGCGTCGGCGCGGGGCTCTACGGCATGTTGCTGAACGTGCTGATCGCGGTGTTCCTTGCCGGTCTGATGATCGGCCGCACCCCGGAATACCTCGGCAAGAAACTCCAGGCCCGTGAAGTGCAGCTGCTGGTCGTCACCCTGCTGGTGATGCCGGTCGGCGTGCTGGTGCTGGGCGCGATCGCTGCGAGCCTGCCCGGCCCGGTGGCGGCGGTGAGCAACCCCGGCCCGCACGGTTTCAGTCAGTTGCTCTACGCCTACACCTCGGCCAGTGCGAACAACGGTTCGGCGTTCGGCGGCTTCGGCGCCAACACCGCGTTCCACAACCTGATGCTCGGCCTTGGCATGTTGATCGGTCGCTTCGGTTACATCCTCCCGGTACTGGCCCTGGCCGGCAGCCTGGCGATGAAGAAAACCGCACCGATTGGCCAGAACAGCTTCCCGACCCACGGCCCGCTGTTCGTGACCCTGTTGACCGTGACCATTTTGCTGTTGGGCGGCCTGACCTTCTTGCCGACCCTGGCGCTCGGCCCGATTGCCGAACACCTGAGCATGGGCTTCTAAGGAATCCATCATGAATATGCATGTTCCAGCTTCAAAACCAGCGGCAGCTGCCAAGTCGGCTGAAGCTCCGAAAACCGCGATCAGCGCCCTGTGGCGCCCGGCGCTGGTGCAAGCGTTCGTCAAGCTCGACCCGCGGCAGTTGCAGCGCTCGCCAGTGATGCTGGTGGTCGAACTGACAGCGATCCTGACCACCGTGCTGTGCTTCATTCCCGACAGCAGCGTGCCGACCTTCGTTGCTGCGCAAATCGCCCTGTGGCTGTGGTTCACCGTGCTGTTCGCCAACTTCGCCGAAGCGCTGGCCGAAGGTCGCGGCAAGGCCCGCGCCGACAGCCTCAAGGCCGGCAGCGAAGGCCTCAGCGCCCGACGCAAACTGGCCAACGGCAGCTTCCAGGTCGTACCGGCCAGCAGCCTGCGCAAGGGCGATGTGGTGCGCGTTGAAGCCGGCGAAATGATCCCCGGTGACGGCGAGGTCATCGAAGGCATTGCGGCGGTCAACGAAGCAGCGATCACTGGCGAATCGGCGCCGGTGATCCGCGAGTCCGGCGGCGACCGTTCCGCCGTTACCGGCAACACCCGGCTGGTGTCCGACTGGCTGCTGGTGAAGATCACCGCCAATCCTGGTGAATCGACCCTCGACCGCATGATCGCGCTGGTCGAAGGCGCCAAACGCCAGAAGACCCCGAACGAAGTGGCACTGGACATCCTGCTGATCGGCCTGACCCTGATCTTCCTGCTGGTGGTCGTGACCCTGCAACCGTTCGCCCACTTCGCTAACGGCAGCCTGCCGCTGGTGTTCCTGGTGGCGTTATTGGTCACGCTGATTCCGACCACCATCGGCGGTCTGCTGTCGGCGATCGGTATCGCCGGGATGGATCGTCTGGTGCGCCTGAACGTGATCGCCAAGTCCGGTCGCGCGGTGGAAGCGGCGGGTGACGTGCACGTGTTGCTGCTGGACAAGACCGGCACCATCACCTTCGGTAACCGTCGTTGCAGCGCGGTATATGCCGCGCCGGGTGTGAACGCCCGTGAGCTGGCCGAAGGCGCGCTGTTCGCCTCGCTGGCCGACGAAACCGCTGAAGGCAAGTCCATCGTCGAGTACCTGCGCGGCTCCAATCCGCAGCCGGAACCTTCGCCGGAAACCCTGACTGCCGTGCCGTTCAGTGCGGAAACCCGTTTGTCCGGTGTCGACTACCAGGGCCGTGTGTTCCGCAAGGGCGCGGTGGATTCGCTGCTGGCGTTCCTTGGTCAGCAACGCAAGGATCTGGCCCCGGCGCTGTCCCGGGAAATCGACAAGATCGCCCAGAGCGGCGGCACCCCGTTGCTGGTCTGCGCCGACGGCAAACTGCTTGGTGCGATCCACCTCAAAGACGTGGTCAAGCCGGGCATCCGCGAGCGCTTCGCCGAGCTGCGCAAACTGGGGATTCGCACGGTGATGGTGACTGGCGACAACCCGCTGACCGCTGCCGCGATTGCCGCTGAAGCGGGCGTCGACGATGTATTGGCCGAAGCCACACCGGAGAAAAAACTGGCGCGTATCCGTCACGAGCAGAACGACGGTCGTCTGGTCGCGATGTGCGGCGACGGCGCCAACGATGCTCCGGCGCTGGCCCAGGCTGACGTCGGCATGGCGATGAACGACGGCACACAAGCCGCGCGTGAGGCGGCCAACATGGTCGACCTCGACAGCGACCCGACCAAGTTGCTGGACGTGGTGCAGATCGGCAAGGAATTGCTGGTGACTCGCGGTGCGCTGACGACCTTTTCCATCGCCAACGACGTGGCCAAGTACTTTGCGATCCTGCCGGCACTGTTTGCTGCGATCTACCCGCAACTGGGTGTGCTGAACATCATGCAGTTGAGCAGCCCGCAGAGCGCGATCCTGTCAGCCATCGTGTTCAACGCTTTGATCATCGTGGTGCTGATTCCGTTGGCCCTGCGTGGTGTGCGGGTGCAGGCGGCGAGCGCGGCGGCGCTGCTGCGTCGCAATCTGCTGATCTATGGCCTGGGCGGGATTCTGGTGCCGTTCGTGGGGATCAAGGCGATCGACATGCTGTTGACGGCGTTGCATCTGGTTTGAACCTGAACAGCGGTGTGCCGGGCACACCGCTTCAAGCATGAATTCGAGGATTTTGAAATGTCCACAATGTTACGTCCGGCCCTGAGCTTGCTGGTGCTGATGACCTTGGTCACCGGCGTTGCCTATCCGCTGGTAGTTACGGGCGTCGCGCAAGTTGCCTTCCCCGAGCAGGCCAACGGCAGTCTGGTGCGCGACGCCGAAGGCAAGGTGCGTGGCTCGTCGCTGATCGCTCAGGATTTTGTCGGCGATGCCTGGTTCCATCCGCGTCCATCGGCCGGTGCCTTTGCCACCGTGTCGAGCAGCGCGAGCAACCTGTCGCCAAGCAATCCGGCGCTGGCCACTCGGGTGATCGATGACGCCAACAAGCTACAGGTGCCCGGCCAGGGCCCGGTGCCGCTGGCGCTGTTGACCACCTCCGGCAGTGGCCTCGATCCACACTTGCCACCGGCGGCGATTGCCTATCAACTGGCGCGTGTTGCGGCAGCGCGCAATCTGCCGGTGGCGACCTTGCAGCAATTGCTCGACGCGCACATCGAACAGCCGCTGGTGGGCCCGCCGGTGGTGAATGTGCTGGCGTTGAACATGGCGCTGGAAAAGCTGTGAATCGCGATGACATCAGGAAGAGAGAGCTTCAAGCATGAGTGACTCCGGCCGCGCCGACGCGCTGTTAGCAGAACTGCCCCGCGACGGACGCGGCCGGCTCAAGGTTTTTCTCGGCGCAGCGCCAGGCGTGGGCAAGACCTACGCGATGCTGCAGGCCGCCCACAGCCAGCTGCGCCAAGGCGTGAAAGTCATCGCCGGGGTGGTCGAAACCCACGGCCGCGCCGAAACCGAAGCGCTGCTCGGCGGCCTGCCGCAACTGCCGCTGGTGCGCTCGGAATACCGTGGCGTGACGCTCGAAGAAATGGACCTCGACGGCCTGCTCGCCGCCAGGCCGAAACTGGTGCTGGTCGACGAACTCGCCCACAGCAACGCCCCCGGCAGCCGTCACGCGAAACGCTGGCAGGACATTCAGGAGCTGCTCGCCGCCGGCATTGACGTCTACACCACGGTCAACGTCCAGCACCTGGAAAGTCTCAACGATCAGGTGCGCGGCATTACCGGCGTGCAGGTGCGCGAAACCCTGCCGGACTGGGTACTGCAAGAAGCCTACGAACTGCTGCTGATCGACCTGCCACCCCGGGAACTGCTTGAGCGCTTGCGCGAAGGCAAGGTCTACGTGCCGGAACAGGCGCGGGCGGCGATCGATGCATTTTTCACCCAGACCAACCTCACGGCGCTGCGCGAACTGGCGATGCAGACCGCTGCCGCGCAGGTCGATAACGATCTCGCTCAGGGCTATCGCCAGCTCGGTCAGGCGGCGCCAGCGGTGCGCGGGCGCTTGCTGGTTGGGGTCGACGGCGATGCCCAGGCCGAACGGCTGGTGCGCCATGCCAGCCGGGTCGCCCAGCGTCGGCATTTGCCGTGGAGTCTGGTGCACGTCGACAACGGCAGCGTGCGCGACGAGCAATCGCGCCTGCGCCTGCAAAGCGCCCAGCAACTGGCCGAACGCCTCGGCGGCGAAGTGGTGCTGCTGCGGGCCGGTGAGGTGGCGAAAACCCTGATCCAGCATGCCGCTGAACGGCGGGCAAGTCTGGTGCTGGTCGGCCAGTCGCGACCGCGCCTGCGCAGGCGTCTGTTCGGTGGTGGGCTGGCGGCGCGCTTGCTGCGTCAGGCCCACGGTCTGGAAATCAACGTGCTGGACAGCGATCAGCAACAGCATCAACCGCGCCCGCGTTCAGCACCGACGCTGGTGTGGTTCGACTATGCGCTGGCGCTGGTCGCCACGGTATTGGCCAGTGCGCTGGCGTGGGCGGTGTCCAGCGTGCTGCCGCTGCCGAACATCTCGCTGGTGTTTCTGGCGGCGGTGTTGCTGGTGGCGGTGCGCAGCAGTCTCGGCCCGGCGCTGGCCTGTGCGGCGCTGTCGTTTCTGACCTATGACTTTCTGTTCATCCCGCCGAATTTCTCCTTCAGCATCCAGCGCGAAGAAGACGTGCTGACCTTGCTGTTCTTCTTGTTGATGGCGGCGCTCACCGGCAACCTCGCGGCCCGCCAGCGCCGGCAATTGCAGGCGTTGCGCGACACCCAGGAAGAGACCACCGAATTGCTCGACCTGTCGCGCAAACTCACTGCCGCCACTGACCGTCAGGCCGTGGTCAGCGCCGCCGCGCAGCACCTCAATGGCTGGAGCGATCTGCAACTGTGTCTGCTCAATCGCGACGGGCAGGGCGGCTGGAAAGTCGAAACCGGCGGCCCGCTGCAATTCACTGAATCCGAGCGCGCCGCCGCCGACTGGGCCTGGCAACACGATCAACCGGCAGGCATGGGCACCGGCACGTTGCCGTTCGGGCGCTGGTGGTGGTGGCCGCTGTCGGTGGAAGACGGGCCGCTGGCGCTGCTCGGTGTCTGTGCCAAAGAGGGCCAGACCTTGAGCGGGCAACGCCGTCGTTTGCTGACCGCGTTGAGTCAGCCGCTGGCTCAAGCATTGGCCCGGGCGCAACTCGCCGATGACCTGGAAGCCGCGCGCCTGCACGGCGAAACCGAACAACTGCGCAGCGCCTTGCTAGCCTCGGTGTCCCACGATCTGCGCACGCCGCTGACCTCGATGCGCGGCAGCATCGACAGCCTGCTGGCTCTCGGCGAAGCGATCCCGCTGGAGGATCGCCGCGAGTTGCTCGAAGGCACCCGCGATGAAGCCGAACGTCTCGACCGCTACATCCAGAACCTGCTGGACATGACCCGTCTCGGCCACGGCGCCCTGAAGCTGGCGCGGGACTGGGTGTCGCCGGCGGACATCGTTGGCAGTGCGCTCAATCGTCTGCGGGCGGTGTTGTCGTCGTTGCAGGTCGCGATTGACGTTCCGGCCGAATTGCCGCTGCTGTTCGTGCATGCCGCGCTGATCGAGCAGGCGCTGGTGAACGTGCTGGAAAACGCCGCCCGCTTCTCGCCATCCCACGGCCGTCTGCAATTGCGCGCCGGGGCGGATGACAGCGAAGTGTTTTTCTCGGTCAGCGATGAAGGGCCGGGGATTCCGGTCGATGAGCGAGCGAAGATTTTCGACATGTTCTACACCGCCGCCCGAGGGGATCGGGGCGGGCAGGGCACCGGCCTGGGGTTGGCGATCTGTCAGGGCATGGTCGGCGCCCATGGCGGGCGGATCAGTGTCGGCGACGGCATCGACGGGCGCGGCACCTGCATCACCTTGCACCTGCCGTTGCAGACGCAACCGGGGATGGACGGTGAAGCCTGATCCGCGCTGCGCTACTCTCTTGCCACTCTTTTGTGTTGATGTGAATTCATGAGCCAGACCGCGACCATTTTGGTCATTGATGACGAACCGCAGATCCGCAAGTTCCTGCGCATCAGCCTCGCTTCCCAGGGCTACAAAGTGCTGGAGGCCGGCACCGGCGCCGAGGGCCTGGCCCAGGCGGCGCTGAACAAACCGGACCTGCTGGTGCTCGACCTCGGCCTGCCGGACATGGACGGCCAGCAGGTACTGCGCGAGTTTCGCGAATGGGCCACGGCGCCGGTGCTGGTGCTGTCCGTGCGCGCCAGCGAAGGGCAGAAAGTCCAGGCGCTGGATGGCGGCGCCAATGACTACGTGACCAAGCCGTTCGGCATTCAGGAATTTCTCGCCCGGGTGCGCGCGTTGTTGCGTCAGGCACCGGCGGGGGAAGCGCAGCAGGCCGCGTTGAATTTCGGCCCGCTGACCGTGGATCTGGCGTATCGGCGGGTGCTGCTCGACGGTGTCGAAGTCGGCCTGACTCGCAAGGAGTACGCGGTGCTGGCGCAACTGGCGCGGCATCCGGGGCGTGTGATCACCCAGCAGCAATTGCTCAAAGACATCTGGGGCCCGACTCACACCGAGGACAGCCACTACCTGCGGATCGTGGTCGGGCATCTGCGGCAGAAGCTGGCAGACGATCCGACCCGGCCCCGGTTTATCGTGACCGAGGCGGGTGTGGGGTATCGGTTGTTGGATAATCAGGTTCCATCGACAATCGAAATATCCGATGGGATCTGAGTGCTCTTTACCGGGTTACCGTTCATCGTGACTGTCAGTTCTGTCAGGTGCGATGCGTGAGTTGCCAGCTGTAAGTTCTCTATCGAATGATCAGGGCCATTGGTTCGGTTATTCGTTCGATCAACCTGGCGGGCCTATCGCATCGGAGTGCTTATGGACACTGATAAAAGATTTGAAATGGACGAATCGGATGTCTCGATATTGGGGACAGTTCACTGGTTGCAGGCGCATTCCGATTTGATGCCGGAAGCTTCTGCCTATACGTGTTATCAGCGACAGCCTAAGGGTGGCGAAAAACCGTACACGTACGATGTGAGCAATACCCGACGTGCTAAAGTCGACGGTTACGGCCTTGTCGTTGCGTTGAGTGCAGGTCGGGACCCGATTACTGTGACAGTTACCGAAGCAGGAGGTCAGTCGAAAAGCTACCGCTTGTTTATCCCCAACGGACATGCCTTCTTTGCCTTCGGTTCGGGCCGATTGGGCTCCTTGATTCAGGACGCGAACCGGGAACAAGTCAGGTTGGCCACTCTTGAAGATTTAAGGGTTCTGCATCAGCGTTTTGGTCGTGTGTGGCCATTGGGGGCCGGACAGTTCTGGTCGACGACGGGCTCGGCGGAGAAGCCCGAGCCTCCACCTCCACCGCCATACGAGACCGGAGTCAATTACTACACCAAGGACATGGAGAGCGGGGGTGAGCAGACCAACGACAGCGGGCATGTGTTCACCGCTTTGGGTAGGAACCTGTAGAGACTCGCCTGCGAGGACCGCAGTTGGCTTCGGGAGCTGACACCCGCTCCCGGAGCCGACTCATGCCCTTCACGCTCCTCAGTTCTGCTCGCTCTCGTAGCGATCCAGCGTATCCCTGGCAATCTCGCGACCCAGCGCAATCAGCTCCGGCGCCTTGTAGAACTCGAAGAACCGGCACACCCGCTTCGGCACGTTGATCAGGATGTCCGGCGGATACCCGGCGATCTTGTACTGCGCCAGAGAGGTCTGCATCACCTCGAAACTCTGGTTGATCAGATCAAGCAATGAAGCCGGCCCGACGTTATCGACGATGAATGATCCGGTGGCGGATTTCGGTGCGCCGTCGCGCTCTGGCGCGGCGGCCGGTTGCTGGGCTTCCGGTTCGGCGCCTTCGACCCATGGATTGATCTCCGCCGCTTCGGCACGCAGCGCTTCCTGTTCCAGCATCAGCAGTTGCTCGGCCTGTTTGCGGCGAAACGGCATCTTTGAACCCAGCGAAGTGATCAGGCTGTCGAAGCGCGTACGGAACGCGGCAGGACGCTGGATCACCGGCAGTTTGTAATGGCGCTGGTTGGTCGAGTTGAGATTGACCGCGATGATCAGATCGCAATGGCTCGACACCACCGGCACGATCGGCAACGGGTTGAGAATGCCGCCGTCCACCAGCATCCGGTTGCCCTGCATCACCGGGGTGAACAGGCTGGGAATCGCCGCCGAAGCTCGCATGGCCTGATGCAGGCAGCCTTCCTGGAACCAGATTTCCTGTTGGTTGGTGAGGTCGGCGGCTACGGCGGTGTAGGGAATGCGCAGGTCTTCGATGTTGATCTCGCCGACGATCTTGCGTATCTGGCCGAAGACTTTTTCGCCACGGATCGCACCGAGGCGGAAGCTGACGTCCACCAGACGCAGCACGTCGAGATAATCCAGGCTTTCGATCCAGTTGCGGTACTCGTCGAGCTTGCCGGCGGCGTAGATTCCGCCGACCACGGCCCCCATTGAACAGCCGGCAATACAACTGATGTCATAGCCCCGTCGTTCGATCTCTTCAATGACCCCGATATGGGCATAGCCCCGGGCGCCACCGGAGCCCAGCACCAGTGCGACACGCTTTTTCATCCAACTTCCTCCCGACAAGGTTGCACAATGCACCCATCGAGGGCCGGGCTTCAATCGGCGGGGTCGCTCGGGGCGGCGATGGCGTCGTTTTTTCGATACTTCATGACCCGTCGGCGTTATCTTTTGCAGTGCGGCGCAATGGCGGGGCCCAAGGCACTTTTTCGCTGGCGCACCGTCTTACCTGCACGACTGTTGACCTATCTCTGAGGTGTGAGTGATGAAAGCCTGGATCTGTGTGCCGTTGATTGCTTTGGCATTGGCCGGTTGCGCCGGCAAGACCGCTTATCGCGACAGCTGTGGCAGCCAGCTCGACGCGGCGTGGCATGAACTGGATCTGGCCAAGGCCGAGGGTTTCGCCGGCACGGTCAGTTACTCCAAGGCGTTGTCGTTGCTGACAGCCGCCAAGACCCAGCAGCAATTCGAGGGATTCGAAGGTTGCACCAGGAAAGCCGAAAAAGCGCGTTTCTACATTCGCGAATCCCGCGCCGGACGCTAAGCTGCTGACGTGGCGCAAGGCACCTCGTTTGCGCAAGTGCACACTCGTGCAAAGCCATTGAATTCAGGAGCAAGCGATGTCTGCGTGGGTTGATCGGCTGGTGGCTCATGTCCTGAGCCTGGAAGTGCGGCTGCTGGCCTGTCAGGCGCGTCTGTCCGCGCGGACCGACCCAGAAGCGTTGCACGATCTGCGCACCACCGTACGGCGTTTGCGCAGTCTGTTGCGACCGTTGCGCGGCTTGCCAGGTGTCGAACAGTTGGAAAGCGCGGCGGCCAGCGTCGGACAACTGACCACGCCGTGGCGCGACCGCGAGGTGCTGGCGGCGTGGTTGATCAAGCATGATCAGCCCGAAGCCGCGCAGCGCCGCATGGTGCAGATGGCCGAGGCGTACCCGACGCTGGCGGCCAGTGCCGAAGTGGCGTCGCTGCTGATGATCCTCGATGCCTTTCCGCGTTTTCTGCGCGCGTCCCAGCGCCAGGGACTACTCAAGCGCCTGGACAAACGCATCGAGAAACGTCTGGGCAAACAATGGAAAAACCTCGACGTGGCGCTGCACGACCCGGCCCACGACCGCCATCGCCTGCGTCTGCTGATCAAGCGCGTGCGTTACGGCATCGAGGCCTACCCGGAACTGGATCGTTTGCCGGAAGCCGCATTACCCCGATTGAAATCCGCACAAGGCGCTCTCGGTGACTGGCACGATTGCTGGCAGTGGCTGGCCCGCGCTGAACTGGAGCCGGATCTGCAACCCTGCGTCGCCACGTGGCAGGCGACCATGGCCAAGGCCGAAATCAAGGCCGACCGGGTGCTGGAAAAACTCAGCGCGACCTGCTTCAAGTCCTGAAACCCGCTGGCGCGCGGCAGCGCTGTCTTATCTGTCAGTCTCTTTGACCGGAATGGACGCTGCGCCGCTCTGCCGCGCTGGTTAAGATCCGCTCATTCCCTTTTTCGTGTCCGAGGTTTCCATGCGCTTTTGCGATCTGATCGATGCTGTCCGTCGTCAACCGGAGGTCACGATTCCGGCGGAGTGGGGCCAGGGCCGGGCCAGTTTTGGCGGGCTGGTGGCCGCGCTGCAATTTGAAGTGATGCGCACCAAGGTTCCGACCGATCGGCCGGTACGTTCGCTGGCGATCACCTTCGTCGGCCCGGTCGAGCCCGAAGTGCCGGTGAGTTTTGAAGTCGAGGTACTACGCGAAGGCAAAGCGGTCAGCCAGGTGCTGGGGCGTGCTGTGCAGAACGGTCAGGTGGTGACGATGGTGCAAGGCAGCTTCGGGGCTTCGCGGCCATCGGAAGTGGCGGTTGAAGCCTATCCCGCGCCGGAAATGAAGCACTGGGACGATTGCCAGGAACTGCCGTACATCAAAGGCGTAACCCCCGAGTTCATGCGTCATCTGGCGATGCGCTGGAGCGTTGGCGGGATGCCGTTCACCGGCAATCAATCGCGGCTGATGGGTGGCTGGGTGCGCCTGCGTGGGGATGTGAAGGAAGAGTCGGTCAACGAAGCGCACCTGCTGGCGCTGGTCGATGCCTGGCCACCAGCGCTGTTGCCGTACCTGAAGAAACCGGCACCGGGCAGTACGCTGACCTGGACCATCGAATTCGTTCAGCCGTTACGCGATTTGAGTACGCTGGATTTTTGCCAATACCTGGCGGACAT
This sequence comes from Pseudomonas sp. lyk4-R2A-10, assembly GCF_030209075.1. Lineage (NCBI taxonomy): Bacteria > Pseudomonadati > Pseudomonadota > Gammaproteobacteria > Pseudomonadales > Pseudomonadaceae > Pseudomonas > Pseudomonas sp. lyk4-R2A-10. The sequence goes on from NZ_JARVSR010000008.1 coordinate 180,150, forward strand.
CGAGTATGCCGCCGACGGTTACGGCCACGTCGCCGCCAAGCTGTGGAGTGCGAAGGGTGAACTAATTGCCATGAGTCGGCAGACGGTGACGATCTTCGCCTGACTCAATGCCGGCGATGGCGTTCACGCCAAGCGCGAAACCAGCCGCCACTGAGGAAGAACCGCGGAAACGTCAGGAACTGCTCGACCAGCAGACGCGAGACGGCGTCCTTGCGATCACTGAACGGCTCGGAGGCTTGCGCCTCCAGGCTGTGGCCGTGACGCTGCAGACCCAGCGCCGCGATGATGCCGATCACGCCGATCGCCACGCTGGCCAGACTCAGGCTGAACACGCCCGAGACGATCAACAGAAACGCGACGATGAACAGCGGCACGGCAATCAGGTGCAGCACCAGATTGGTCGGGTGCTGATGGTTGTTCGGGTACGCGCGCCATTGCCACGCGGGAAGGTTGGGGTGACGTTTGCCCATGTTGCTGCTCCTCGATCCATGTTCAGTACATGGTTGAAGAATAGGCCCGGGCAGCGAGGGCGGCGAATCAAGGTTGGCTATTGAAGTGATAGGGACAATGGCCAATCTCGATGTTGCCCCCTAGAGCTTCAACTGACCGATCGCCTTGTTCAGCTCCCCGGCTAGCGTCGCCAGTTCATTGCTCGTGGTCGCCGAATCCACGGTCTGTTGCACAGTGTTTTCGGTCACGTCGCGAATGCTCACCACCGCGCGGTTCATCTCTTCGGCCACCTGACTTTGCTGTTCCGCCGCCACCGCAATTTGCGTGTTGCTCTCGCGCATTTGCGCTACCGCTCCGGTGATTTCCGCCAGCGCTTCACCGGCCTCCTGCGCCTGCTGCACGCAGTCGTCGGCCTTGTACGAACTCTCCTGCATGAAGTCCACCGCATCACGGGTGCCAGCCTGCAACGCCGAGACCATGGTGGTGATTTCATCGGTGGAGGTCTGCACACGTTTGGCGAGGTTGCGTACCTCGTCGGCGACTACCGCGAACCCGCGACCCATTTCCCCGGCACGCGCCGCTTCGATCGCGGCGTTGAGTGCCAGCAAATTGGTCTGTTCGGCGATGCTGTGGATCACGCTGACCACACCGTTGATCTTCTGGCTGTCCTCGGCCAGACGCTGGATCATCTCGGCAGTCTGCTGCACGCCGCTGGACAGGCCGGCAATCGACGTCTGCACCCGGCTCACCACTTGCTGGCCGCTGCCGGCCAGGCCGTCGGCGGTCTGCGACAGATCGCGAGTGGCGCCGGCGTGCTGGGCGATGTGGTAGACAGTCGCGGTCATTTCGTTGATCGCCGTGGCGGCCTGATCGGTTTCACTCTGCTGGCCAAGCATGCCGTGACGCACCTCGTTCATGCTCGACGCCAGTCGCGCAGCGCCGACGTCGAGTTGCCGCGCGGTGTTGGCCACGGTGGTCACCACTCGCTGATAACCGGCCTGCATCGCATTGAACGCGTTGGCCATTTGCCCGACTTCGTCCTTGCAGGCCAGCGGCACCCGGGCGGCGAGGTCGCCGGTTTTCTCCACGTGCAGCATCACGTCCTTGAGGGTGTTGAGCTGGCTGAGCAGAAAGCGGATCAGTAGCTGCGAGGCACCGAGCATCGCCAGCATCAGGATGAACACCGCCACCGCGTAGTTGGCGAAGCGCTCGCTGAAGACCTGGCTGAGGCTGGGGGCGTAGGCGATCACGGCGACCTGCTGGCCATCGGCACGGCTGAAGACTTCGGCGCCGAGCAGCGGATTTTCGCCGAACAACGGCAAATGACTGATCTCGATCCAGCCGCTGCTGTCGGTTATCTCCAGCAGCGGTTGATCGTTGAGGCGCGGCGCTTCACCGCGTTTAAACGTCAGTACCTGATCGGATTTGGGCAGCGCCTGCCCGACCGGCCAGGCCTTGAGCAATTGCGCCTGGGCCTGGGCCGTGGTTTGCGCGGCGTGGCTGCGGGCCTGTTGTTCGAGCTGCACGGCGTACAGCACCAGCAACAGGGTGGTGACAAAGGCGACCGCGTTGACCGCCCAGAATTTGTATTTCAGCGAGATATTGCTAAGCCAGGCACCCATGGAGGTCTTCTCTGATAGCGGAAACAGTTTTGGCAAGGTGCCATTATTGTGCCGCTACCCAGGCGTCCGGTTCTTGATATGCATCAACAACCGATGCATCTGCCTCTTTCAGGGCAGGATAGGTAAACCGTAGAACGCCCGTGCGCACGCGGTTGTGTGGGCGGCCAGGTCTGCTTCGGTTTCGCCTCGATGCAACGCGACTTCACGCAACACTTCGGTCAGGTACGCTGGCTCGTTGCGCCCGTTTTTCGGCTTTGGCCGCAGTGTGCGCGGCAGCAGATATGGCGCATCGCTTTCGAGCATCAGTCGACCGCGCTTGATCTCCTTCACCAGCGGATGCAAATGGGTGCCGCGACGCTCGTCGCAGATCCAGCCGGTGATGCCGATGTGCAGGTCCAGGTCGAGGTAACTGAACAGCGCTTTCTGTTCGCCGGTAAAGCAATGCACCACGGCGGCCGGCAACTGATCGCGGAAGTCACGGAGGATTTCCAGCAGGCGCTGGCTTGCATCACGTTCATGCAGGAACACCGGCAGTTGCAGTTCGGCAGCCAGCGCCAGATGCTCTTCGAGGACTTTTTCCTGCTGCGGGCGCGGCGAGAAATCGCGGTTGAAATCCAGTCCGCATTCGCCCACCGCCACCACGTTCGATTCCTGCAACAGACTGCGCAGACGCCTTGCGCTGTCGGCGTTCCAGTCGCTGGCGGAATGCGGGTGAATGCCGGCGGTGGCGAACAGTCGCTGGCCGTCCGGATCCAGTTGCTGGCACAGCTCCAGCGCCTGTTCGCTGCCCTCGACGCTGGTGCCGGTCAGCACCAGTTGGCAGACCCCGGCAGCGTAGGCGCGGTCGAGCACGGCCTGGTGTTTGTCGGCGAAACTGGGGTTGGTCAGGTTGACGCCGATATCGATGAGTTGCATGGTGCTACCTCGGGCCGAAGGCCGGAAAGCATATCAGAGCTGTAGATTTATAAGAAAAGCCAAGAACTACAACGGCTTATGGCTGTCTGTTGAGGCCGCGAGGCAGGCTGGGCTGGCAGAGTTGCCATCACTGTGCCAGTCTCTCGCACTTTATCAGCGCTCCAGGCGCTCTGTTTTCGTCGGTGTTTTGCGATCGCTCAGCGGTGCAAACGCCTCATATTCTTTCCGGAGAGTGGATGGTTCGTCCCTCGGTTTTGCTCCTGCTGTGTGGTTCGCTGCTGCTGCCGATGACGGCGGTCGCGCGGCTGCCCGGACCGCTGCAAGCCGTGCCGGCCGCCAAGGTCCGCGACCTGACCGAGATCCGCAGCAGCCGCGTGTTGCGGGTGCTGGTCAACCAGAGCCGCAACAGCTCCGGCGAAGTCCAGGGCCAGGCCATCGGCATCGAATACCACCGTCTGCGCGCCTTCGAGCAATACCTCAATGGCCACGCTCGCGACGGCCAGGAAATCACCCTCAAGATCATCCCCAAAGCCAAGGATCAATTGCTCGGTGCGTTGCAGCGCGGCGAAGGCGATCTTGTGGCGCCGGGCGAACTGCTCGAGCTGCAACCGGGCCACGCGGTCGCCAGCAGCGAGCCGATTGCCAGCAACGTGCCGCTGGTGCTGGTCGGCATCAAGGGTGAAAAACGCTACACCAAGGTCGAGCAACTGGCCGGCAAAACCCTGGCGCTGCCCACCGGCAGTGCGGCGGGGGAGGCGGTCAGTCAGCTCAACCAGAAGCTGGCGCTGCACAAACTGGCGCCGATCAGGATCGAATGGGTCGATCCGACCCTTGCGGTCGAAGACGTGCTGGAGATGGTTCAGGGCGGGATCTTCCACCTGACCATTGTCGAGCAACCGATTGCCGAGCGGTGGGGCAAGATCCTGCCCAAGCTGCGTTTCGACCGTCAGGTGATGATCAGCGAACCGGGCGAGGAATACTGGTTCGTGCGCCGTGATGCGTCGATGTTGCGGGCCAGCATCGACCGCTTTCTGACCGGCTACAAAAAGCCGTCGAACGAAGATGCGGCGTTTCTGCGGATCTACCGCCGCCTCTATCAAGTGCACTATCCGTTGGCCAAGGCTGACCGTCAGCGTCTGGAAAAGCTGCGCCCGACCCTGCAGAAGCACGCCGAAGCGCAAAACATGGACTGGCTCAACCTGGCGGCGCTGGCCTTCAAGGAATCGGCGCTGCAGCCCAACGCGCGCAGCGGCAGCGGGCCGATCGGGCTGATGCAGATCACCCCGTCGGCGGCACAGCGGGTTGGCGTCAACAACATCCAGAATCTCGATGCGAATGTGCAGGCCGGGGCCAAGTACCTGGCGATGATCCGCCGCAAGTTCTTCAACAGTCCGAAACTCAATGAGCGCGAGCGCATGGCGTTCACTCTGGCGGCTTACAACATCGGCCCGGAACGGGTGCAAGGCATGCGTGCCGAGGCGCGGCGTCGCGGCCTGAATCCCAACCAATGGTTCTTTCAGGTCGAGCGCATCGCCATGGAGCAGGTGGGAATGGGCGCCGTCAGCTATGTTAATAGCGTGAACAAGTATTACTTGGCGTTCGACCGGGAGCGGGAGTCGTTGGAGCCCGGGGGGCAGAAAGTTGTCTCACGCAAATGATCAAATAAGTTGATTGTTATGGCGGAATTTTTGCGCTTTTAACATGAAAATAACTGATTAATATAGCGGCCAACCAACAAGCACTTCTGACAACAAGGAAACGCAACATGAGCTCTCTGATCAACAAGGTTCTGTTCACACGCGCCGGCTACGGTCTGACCATTCTGCGCATTGCCGTCGGCGTGATCTTCGCCGCCCACGGTTCGCAGAAACTCTTCGGCCTGTTCGGTGGCTACGGTCTGGCAGGCACCGCGCAATACATGGAAAGCATCGGCCTGACCCCGGGTTACCTGATGGCTACCCTCGCCGGCGGCACCGAGTTCTTCGCCGGTCTGGCGCTGATCATCGGCCTGCTGGTTCGCCCGGCGGCGCTGGGTCTGACCTTCCTGTCGCTGGTGGCGATCTTCACCGTGCATATCAGCAACGGTCTGTTCATGGCCAACAACGGTTACGAGTTCGCTCTGGCCCTGCTCGGCGGCAGCCTCGCGGTGCTGATCGAAGGCGCCGGCAAGCTCTCGGTGGATCGCGCCATCGCCGGTTGACCGCTCTGGCTCAAGCAAAAGGCCCGCATTGTGCGGGCCTTTTTTGTTGCGGCTGATTCTTGACACTGGCCGGTCACGTTCTCTAGGATGCCGCTCATGCGCCGATTTAAACAGCTACTTGCGGGGCGCCAGGTGACTATTCTTCAGTTGCCGTCAGAAGCCGGAACAGGGCTTCGAAATACCGCTAAAGCGCTGGTTCGGTGTTGCCTCTCACCTGCCATGCAGACTTTTGAGGCAGAGACACGACACGATGAATGCACTACGCCCTCCAGCACGTCCCGCGCCGATCACGGCACACATCACCCAGCGCAATCCGAAAATCCTGCTTGGCGGCAAACATCAGCCGACGCTGTTGCGTTATCTCGATGGCTGGCCACGTCGCAGCGGTGGTCCTGCCGCGTTTCTGATCCAGTTCGTTGAAGACGGTGAGTCGCTGGCGCGTTTTGCCGATGACAGTTTCGATCTGGCCGTCATTCAGGCCCCGAGCCGTGAAGAGGCGCCGGAAATGATTCGCCAACTGACCCGCGTCGCACGCCAGGGCCTTATCACCCGGCGCTGAGCGTCAGGGATATTCGATCGCCACGATGTAGACGAACTGTTCGCCGGTCGGCGTCTGTACCCGAACTTCTGCATCCAGCGCCTTGCCGATAAGGGCGCGGGCCAGCGGTGAGTCGATGCTGATCAGGCCGAGCTTCAGATCCAGTTCGTCCGGGCCGACGATACGATAGCGCGACTGTTTGCCGTCCTCGTCTTCGATGGTCACCCAGGCACCGAAATAGACCTTGTTCGGATCACTGGGTTTTTCGCTGACCACTTTCAACGCCTCAAGGCGTTTGGTGAGAAAGCGCACGCGGCTGTCGATCTCGCGCAGCATTTTCTTGCCGTAGGTGTACTCGGCATTTTCCGAACGATCACCCTGAGCCGCCGCCTCGCTGACTGACTGCGTCACCTGCGGGCGGCGCACGTGCCACAGCTCATGGAGTTCGGCGCGCATCCGCGCTTCACCTTCAGGGGTGATCAGCGCAGTGCCGGCGGTGCGGGGAGGGCGATAACGGCTCATGGCAACTTCTTTTGATCAAGACGGCTGGAGTCTATCAACCCTCGCGCAACACTGTCAGCGGGCTGGCGTTCAGCGCACGCCGTGTGCCGAATACCCCGGCGCCACCAATCAGCGCCGCGCCGATCAACGGCAACAGCAGCAACCACGGATGGGGATGCCATGGCAGGTCGAAGGCGAAGCGATACAGCACCAGACTCACCACTTCCGAACCGATCGCCGCGAGCAATCCGCTGACCGCGCCGAGCAAACCGAACTCGATGCGTCGCGCCTTGATCAACAACTGCCGCTCGGCACCCAGCGCACGCAACAGTGCGCCCTGGCGAATGCGTTCATCCAGCGTTGCCTGCAACCCTGAAAACAGCACCGCCATCCCCGCCGCCAACACAAACAACAACACATACTCCACCGCCAGGGTGACCTGGGCGAGGATGCTGCGCAGCTGTTCGAGCAAGGCTTCGACCTGCAGAATGGTCACTGCCGGGAATGCTCGCGACAGCTCGACAATCTGCTGATCGTGACCGGGCGCCAGATAGAAGCTGGTCAGGTAAGTCGCCGGCAGATCCTTCAAGGTGCCGGGCTGGAAGATCATGAAGAAGTTCGGCTGGAAGTTGTCCCAGTTGATCTCCCGCAGGCTGGTGACCTTCGCTTCACGATTGACCCCGCCGACGCTGAACACCATGTGATCGCCCAGCTTGAGCTTGAGACTCTCGGCCACCTTGCCTTCAACCGAGACGCCCGGAACGTCGTCCGAAGGTTGCCCGGCCCACCACGAACCGGCGGTGATCTTGTTGCCGGCCGGCAGGTCGGCCGCCCATGTCAGGCTCAGGTCGCGCTGGATGGCGCGGTCGCCGGCCGAATCCTTACTGACGATTTGCTGCACCGCTTCGCCATTGATGCTGATCAACCGTCCCGGCACCACCGGATACAAAGGAGCGGCCTGGGCCGAGACATTGATCAGGTGATCGGTAAAGGCCTGTTTGTCCGCCGGCAGGATGTTCAGGGCGAAATAGTTGGGGGCGTTTTTCGGCAGCTGGTTTTGCCAGGTGTCGAGCAGTTCGCCACGCAGCAAGGCGATCAGCGCCATGGACAGCAGGATCAGCCCGAAGGCCAATGACTGGCCGGCGGCCGCCAAAGGATGACGCAACAACTGACCCAACCCGAGACGCCACGGCAAGGACGCGCGCGCCAGCAGACGACGCAGGCTTTGCAGCAGCAACAGCAGCAAACCGCCGAGCACCAGCGCGGCGACCACACCGCCGCCGAGCAGGGCGAATGTCAGCAGCAGATCCAGACTCAGGCGCCACATGATCAGCCCGAGCGCACCGAGTGCCGCGCCGTAGACCATCCAGGTGCTCGATGGAATCGGCAGCATGTCCCGGCGCAATACTCGCAATGGCGGAACCCGGCCCAGTGCGGCGAGCGGTGGCAGGGCGAAACCTGCCAGAGCGACCAGTCCGGTGCCGATTCCGGCGAGCGCCGGCAGCAAGCCTCCCGGCGGTACGTCGGTCGGCAGCAGATCATGCAGCAGCGCGAACAATCCCAATTGCGCGAGCCAGCCGAGCAGGGCACCGCTGAGGCTGGCGAGCAGGCCGAGCACCGTCAGTTGCAGACTGAACAGCACCAGGGTTTCCCGGCGCGACAGACCCAGGCAACGGAGCAGGGCGCTGGCATCGAAACGCCGACTGGCGAAGCGGTTGGCCGACAACGCGACCGCCACACCGGCCAGAAGCACGGCGACCAGGCTGGCCATGTTCAGATAGCGTTCGGCCTTGCCCAGTGCGCCGCCGATCTGCCGGTTGCCATCGCGGGCATCCTGAATTCGCTGGTTGGCGGCAAGGCCCGGTTTGATCAGTTGGCGATAGGTTTCCAGCGCCTGCGGCTCACCGCGCCACAGTTCGCGGTAGCTCACCCGGCTGCCGGGTTGTACCACGCCGGTCGCGGCGAGGTCGTCAAGGTTGATCAGTACTCGTGGCGTGAGGCTGTAGAAGTTGCCGGCGCGATCCGGTTCGTAAGTCAGCACTCGCGTCAGTTTCAACGTCTTCATGCCGACGTCGATGCTGTCGCCGATCTTCAGGTCCAGCGCCGTCAGCAGGCGCGCTTCGACCCAGGCTTCACCGGGCTGCGGCTCGCCTCCGGCTTCCTCTGTCGCGTAAGGAGCGGGAGCGCTTTTCAGTTCGCCGCGCAGCGGATAGGCGCGGTCGACGGCTTTGATACTGGAGAGCTGAATGCCGTTGTCCGTGGCGATGACGCTGGAAAACTCCACCACCTGCGCATGATCCAGGCGCAGCTCGGTGCCGCTCCGGATCTGTTCCGGGCGGGCCGGCGAGCTGCCTTCGAGCGACAGGTCGGCGCCTAAAAACTCGGTCGCACGCAGCATCATCGCGCCGTTGAGACGGGCACCGAAATAGCCGATCGCGGTACTCGCCGCGACCGCCACGACCAAGGCGAAAAACAGCACCCGCAGTTCACCGGCGCGGGCATCGCGCAGCAGTTGGCGCAGGGCGAGACTGAACAGACGCAACAGCGGCAGACGTGCCATCAAGGCTCCAGAGGGGCGACCAACAGGCCGGCTTCAAGACGGATCAGGCGCCGGCAACGATGGGCCAGGCGTTCGTCGTGGGTCACCAGCACCAGGGTGGTGCCGCGTTCCTTGTTCAATTCAAACAGCAAGTCGCTGATGCGCTCGCCGGTGTGGCTGTCGAGGTTGCCGGTGGGTTCGTCGGCGAACAGCACATCGGGCTCGGCGGCGAACGCCCGGGCAATCGCCACACGCTGCTGTTCACCGCCGGAGAGCTGACGTGGCGAGTGCGTCAGGCGCTGGCCGAGTCCGACCCGTTGCAGTAACTCGGTGGCGCGGCTTCGCGCGTCTTTGCGGCCGTCGAGTTCCAGCGGCAGCATGACGTTTTCCAGCGCGTTGAGGCTGTCGAGCAGCTGGAAAGATTGAAAGACGAAACCCACGTGTTCGGCGCGAATGCGTGCGCGCTGGTCTTCGTCGAGATGGCTCAGGGCTTGTCCGGCGAGCGTCACTTCGCCGCTGCTTGGCAGATCAAGGCCGGCGAGCAGGCCGAGCAGGGTGGATTTGCCAGAACCGGACGCGCCGACGATGGCCAGGCTATCGCCCTTGTTCAGTTCCAGGCTGAGTTCGTGCAGGATGGTCAGTTCACCTTCCGCGCTGGGAACCACTTTGCTAAGGTTCTTCGCGGTGAGAATGCTTGCGCCCATGGAGAATCCGATGCGTGTGTGGTTTTTGAGTGCTGGCCTGGCCTTGATGTGCATGGCCCAGAACGCAGCGGCGGGTACAGTCCTGATCGTTGGCGATAGTATCAGCGCCGGTTTCGGACTGGATACCCGGCTGGGGTGGGTGTCGTTGCTCGAACAGCGGCTCAAGAGCGAAGGTTTTGACGACAAAGTGGTCAATGCGTCCATCAGCGGTGACACCAGTGCCGGAGGCCAGGCGCGGCTGCCGGCGCTGCTTGCAGAGCACAAGCCGGAACTGGTGATCCTCGAATTGGGCGGCAACGATGGCCTGCGCGGAATGCCGCCGACGCAATTGCAACAAAATCTTGCTTCGATGATCGACAGCTCCCGTCAAAGCGGTGCCAAGGTGCTGTTGCTCGGCATGCAGTTGCCGCCCAATTACGGCAAGCGCTACACCGATGCCTTCGCCGAGGTCTACGGCAAACTCGCCGAGGAGAAAAAAATCCCGCTGGTGCCGTTTTTTCTCGACGGTGTGGGCGGGCATCCGGACTTGATGCAGGCCGACGGTCTGCACCCGGCGGCCGGGGCTCAGGGCAAGTTGCTGGAAAATGTCTGGCCGACGCTAAAACCGCTGTTATGAGGCTTTTCTAGCGGCAGGCTTTCGGCTAATGTGGCGCCCCCTAATTTGGAGCCCCCGATGCCGCGCCCTGCCTGGTCCCTGTTCGCCTACCAACTGATCGAGCCTGACGAACAGCTGGATCTGTTCGCCTGCCAGGAAGTGCGGGTGCATCTGGTGACCCGTCAGCTGGAACTCGGTGGTTCGGCTGACCGAACCCTGTGCGGCAGTCTGCTGCCGGCGCAACCGCGCTGGTCCAGCGTGGATCGCCGGGTGTTCCAGGATCAGCGCCTGTGCTCGCTGTGCCGGGCGATCCTCGAATCGCAGAAGCGCGGCACCTCGCCGATCTGGCCTGAGCTGCGTTTCGAACTTTAAACGCAACCGTTCTTTCGAATGCAGTTTGGGCGAGCGGCAGCTTCAACCATGAAGAGTGATGCCAGCCCATCGGCGCATCTCCCCGAATTCTCTGGGCGCGGTGTACAATCGCGTTCTTATTACCCTTGTCGATCTTGCGAAGGATTCTCCGGATGTTGCCGCGTTTTCCTGCCGTCACCCGCTGCCTGTCTCTTGCCGCCCTGTGTGTGGCCGGTCCCGTTGCCGCACTGGAGTTTCCACTGCCACCGCCTGGTGAAGACATCATCGGCCAGGTGCAGGTGATCAAGGCCAAGTACGAAGACACCTTTGCCGATCTGGGCACCACCTACGATCTGGGTTATTCGGAAATGGTCGCGGCCAACCCGGGCGTCGATGCCTGGTTGCCGGGCGCCGGCACCGAAGTGGTCCTGCCGACCCGTTTCATCCTGCCGCCGGGGCCGCGTGAAGGCATCGTGATCAACCTGGCCGAGTACCGCCTCTATTACTACCCGAAAGGCCGGAACGTGGTGTACACCTTCCCGCTGGGTATCGGCCGTGAAGGCTGGGGCTCGCCGATCGCTCACACCACGATTACCGCGAAGACGCCGAACCCGACCTGGACGCCGCCAGCTTCGATCAAGGCTGAACATGCTGCCGATGGCGATCCGCTGCCGAACGTGGTGCCGGCCGGTCCGGACAACCCGCTGGGGCCGTTCAAGTTCACCCTGGGCACGCCGGGCTACCTGATCCACGGCTCGAACAAGAAGTTCGGTATCGGCATGCGCACCAGTCACGGCTGCTTCCGCATGTTCAACAACAACGTGCTGGAAATGGCCAGCATGGTTCCGGTGGGGACTTCGGTACGGATTCTCAACGACGCCTACAAGTTCGGTCGCAGTGGCGGCAAGATCTATCTGGAGGCGCACACGCCGATCGATGACAAAGGCAACCCGTCGGTGGTCGACAAGCACACCGCCGTGATCAACGCGATGCTCAAGCGCGAAGACATCACCAACAACCTTCGCATGAACTGGGATGTGGTGCGTGATGTGGTGGCGGCCGAAGATGGCCTGCCAACCGAAATCGGCACACCGAACACCTCGGCGCCGATGGTCTCCAGCGCACCGATCGACCTGCAGCAATAAGCTGGAAGACAAAACCCGCCGAGGCTTGCGCCGTGGCGGGTTTTTTATTGCCCGCAGAAAACTGCAGGCACAAAAAAGCCGACCCGAAAAACGGGTCGGCTTGATAACAATCCCGAAGGACTATTACTTGCGGCTAGCTTTTTCCAGCATGCGCAGAGCACGCTCGTTAGCTTCGTCAGCAGTCTGTTGTGCTTTTTGAGCAGCAGCCAGAGCTTCATCAGCTTTACGGTAAGCTTCGTCTGCACGAGCCTGGGCGCGAGCAGCTGCGTCTTCAGTAGCGGTCAGACGTGCTTCGGTTTCTTTCGATGCGCTGCTGCAACCGGTAGCCAGAACTGCGGCCAGAGCCAGAGCAGAGAATTTCAGAACGTTGTTCATCGTGTTCCCCTTCAAGGACTTTCAATTAAGTGGCTGTCTCCTCCGATTGAGGAAATAGCCGGCGTACATACTACCCATTACTTGTAGTAAGTAAACTGACGTGAGGCAAGAAGCAAAAAAAATTGTAGGCGTTGATTCTTTTTCGAGCAACTTTTAACTGGGCTGTATAAAAAATATCCAGCTGTAAGCCCCGAGATGAGCGAGTTAATGAGAAAAAGTTCCCGTTGCTGTGCGCTGTTTTGCAGGTAGTGGCCGAAGTCTGTCTATATGGATTCGTCCACACTTTTGTTGCGAATCTGCGCAGCGCCTCGCATATCTTTGTCCATGTTGAGGTGACTTTAAAACAGGCGGCTCGTCTTAAGTCTCAACATCCGGCGATGTTCAGCCTTTCGGCTCGGGAAGATCGTCTCCCGAACCGGCCCTGAGTCCACCGGAACTGCCCCGTCAATCCGCATGTTGACGAGCGTACCTTGAGCATTTTCGCCAATGGTGCCTACTATTTGATACGTGCTCGGGTTGCGCGAGATCGGTGCAGTTCTTCTCGGTGTCCATCAGGCACGGGGTGGCGTAGATGTTCCTTCGCCGGGAAAACATCGGTAAGGTAGGGGTCAGAATTCGAGACCCGCGAGGAGTAGTGATGAGCGAGGCGTTGTCCATCCACCATGACCAGGCTGGTCATCAGTTCGAGACCAATGTGGACGGTCATCGTGCCTACCTGACCTATATGGATCTGGGGAAACAGACCCTGGATATCTACCGCACCTTCGTGCCCAACGCCTTGCGTGGCCGAGGCATCGCGGCAGCCCTGACCGAGCGGGCGTTGCAGTACGCCGATGAAATGGGCTACACAGTCATTCCATCGTGCTCCTACGTGGAGCGCTACATGGAGCGTCATCAGCGGCGCACCGCCAAGATCTGACTGACCTCACCGCACACACAAAAACGCCGGGCAATGCCCGGCGTTTTTTATGCCTGTGAAACGCCTGTCAGCTGCGCTGACGTTTCGGCAGGACATCCTTGAGCTTGGCGTGCATGCTGCGCAAGGTGTTTTCGGTAGCGGACCAGTCGATGCACGCATCGGTGATCGACACGCCGTATTGCAGGTCGGCGAGGTCTTTCGGGATCGCCTGGCAGCCCCAGTTCAGGTGACTTTCGACCATCAGGCCGATGATCGACTGGTTGCCTTCGAGGATCTGGTTGGCGACGTTCTCCATCACCAACGGTTGCAGGGCCGGATCCTTGTTGGAGTTGGCGTGGCTGCAGTCGACCATGATGTTCGGCTTGATCTTCGCCTTGTTCAGCGCCTGCTCGCACAGGGCGACGCTGACCGAGTCGTAGTTCGGCTTGCCGTTGCCGCCGCGCAGCACCACATGACCGTAGGCGTTGCCTTTGGTGGTGACGATCGACACGCCACCTTCCTGGTTGATACCCAGGAAACGGTGCGGGCTGGAAACCGACTGCAAGGCGTTGATCGCCACAGTCAGGCCGCCGTCGGTGCCGTTCTTGAAGCCGACCGCCGAAGACAGGCCGGAAGCCATCTCGCGGTGGGTCTGGGATTCGGTGGTACGGGCGCCGATGGCCGACCAGCTGATCAGGTCCTGCAGATACTGCGGGGAGATCGGGTCGAGGGCTTCGGTTGCGGTCGGCAGGCCTTTCTCGGCCAGGTCCAGCAGCAACTGGCGACCGATGTGCAGACCGTCCTGGATTTTGAACGAGTCATCCAGGTACGGGTCGTTGATCAGGCCTTTCCAGCCGACGGTGGTCCGTGGTTTCTCGAAATACACGCGCATGACCAGATACAGGGTGTCCGAGACTTCTGCCGCCAGCACCTTCAGGCGATCGGCATATTCGTGGGCAGCCTTGATGTCGTGGATCGAGCAGGGGCCGATCACCACGAACAGACGATGGTCGGTGCCATCGAGAATGTTGCGGATGACCTCGCGACCCTTTGTGACGGTGCGCAGGGCAGCGTCGCTCAGAGGGATATCACGCTTGAGCTGATCGGGAGTGATCAGGGTCTCGTTGGAAGCGACGTTCAGGTCGTTGATCGGTAAATCAGCCATCGTTTACTCGTCAGGTCACGGGTGCCGGCCGCCAGCGATCCCCGCGCGGCGGAGCACAGCGGATTTAAGCGCGTCGGGGAGCCGAACCTTATCGCGTTAGACGCCTGCTAGACAATGGGCAAGTCACTGTTCAGTCCAGCACAGGCTGCGCAAACGCCTTGCGAACGGTGTCGTGGGAGAACTCGTCGGCGTGTTGTTCGACCCATTGCAGGGCCAGGGCCTGAATATCCTGGAGGTCGTCGTGGGCGTCGTTGAGTCGGCAATAGCGTTCGATCTGACACACCTGCTCACCCATTCGCGCGCTGAACAGCGTCTGTTCGTCGGTGAAGGCGATGCCCACCAGATAGCCTTTCTTGCGACGCAGGCACCAGGCCACGTAGCCCGGATAACAGATGTCGGCATTGAGAGTCGGCATGCGCACCTGCAGCGCGGTGCCATGGCGCCAGGCACGGTGGTAATTGCAAGCGATGCCGCCGAGGCTGATAGTGTGCAGCCGTTGACGCGAAATACACTCCGGTGTGAGCAAGGTCAATTCAACGGGCACATCATCCGGATGAGGAATAAACCGTCCCATGAGCACAGACTCCCTGTGTCGGCCATTTGACATTGTTTCCCCCAGTATAGTGGTCGAATCGCAACTGACCGATTTTGACGCCGACCAACGGCTGCTGGCGATGAATGGCGTTTCGCTGGTGATCTTCACCAGCGTCGGCTGCGCCAGTTGCCGCTATGCCCGCGAAGTGTTGCCGGGACTTGATCTTGCCGTCGATCGCGTGTGCTGGATCGATGCCGGTGACAACGGCGGACTGGTCGAGCGTTATCAGGTCTTTCATTTGCCGGCGCTGTTTGTGGTGCGTGACGGCGAGTTCTTTGGGGCTGTGCACACGCGTCTGAATGTCGATGAGCTGAATGCAGCCGTGACGCAGGCGCTAGGTCGAATTGCAGAGGAGTTGCCGTGATGGGAGCAGTGAAAAAACCGGTGGTGGGGATTATCGGCACCGGCGCCATCGGAGGGTTCTACGGGGTGATGCTGGCCCGGGCCGGGTTCGATGTGCACTTTTTGTTGCGCAGTGAATTTTCCGCAGTCGCCGAGCGCGGCTTGCAAGTGGACAGTGCTGTGCATGGCGCATTGGCGCTGAACCCGGTGCAGGCTTATTCGTCGGCTGAAGACATGCCGCCCTGCGACTGGCTGCTGGTTGGCGCCAAGACCACCAGCAATGCCGGGTTGGCGCCGTCGATCATTCAGGCGGCGAAGCCCGACGCGAAAGTGCTGGTGCTGCAAAACGGCCTCGACGTCGAAGACAGTTTGCGTGCGTTGCTGCCCGATTCCCTGCATTTGCTGGGCGGCTTGTGCCTGATTTGCGTTCATCGCGAGGGGCCGGGCCAGATCACCCACCAGGCGCTGGGCGCAGTGAACGTCGGCTATCACAGCGGCCCGGCAGCGGATGACGCGGCGCGCATGGCAATCGTCGAAGAGGGCGCCAGCCTGTTCCGCGCCGCCGGTCTTGATTCCCAGGCGATGCCGAACCTGCATCAGGCGCGCTGGCAGAAACTGGTGTGGAACATTCCCTACAACGGCCTTTCGGTGTTGCTAGGCGCCGGCACCACGCCGTTGATGGCCGACACGGACAGCCGCGCATTGATTCAGGCGCTGATGGCTGAAGTGGTGCAGGGCGCCAAGGCCTGCGGCCACGACATGCCACCCGGTTACGCCGAATACCTGTTCATGATGACCGAGAAAATGCCCGATTATTGGCCGAGCATGTACCACGACTTTTTACACAAGCGACCGCTGGAGCTGGAGGCGATCTACGCTCGTCCTTTGGCGGCGGCGAAAGCGGCAGGCTGCGAGTTGCCGCGAATCGAATCGTTGTATCGCACATTGAGCTTTATCGACCGGCGCAACGTTTAAACCGGTCGCACTGGGGGAAAGGCATGGCCAAGAACATCGATGACAAACTGGTGCTGGCGATCTCGTCCCGTGCCCTGTTCGACCTGAGCGAAAGCCACAAGGTGTATGAGTCGAGCGGCGTCGAAGCCTACCGGCAATATCAGATCGATCACGAAGACGAAATTCTCGCGCCGGGCGATGCCTTTCCGCTGGTGGAAAAACTCCTCAACCTGAACAGCCGTCTCGGTCGCGCCCGGGTCGAGGTGATTCTGGTGTCGCGCAACAGCGCCGACACCGGCCTGCGCGTTTTCAACTCCATTGGGCATTACGGCCTGGCGATCTCCCGCGCGGCGTTTGTCGGCGGGCGCAGTCCTTATCCCTATCTGAAGGCCTTTGGTTGCGACCTGTTTCTCTCCACCCATGCCGAAGACGTACGCGCCGCGCTGGATGCCGGTTTCGCGGCGGCGACCATTCTGTCCGGCGGCGCCAGCCGTGCGGCCAGCGACGAATTGCGCATCGCCTTCGACGGTGATGCGGTGCTGTTTTCCGACGAATCGGAGCGCGTGTATCAATCCGGTGGCCTTGAAGCCTTCCAGGCCAAGGAGCGTGAATCCGCTCGCGAGCCGTTGCGCGGCGGGCCGTTCAAGGGCTTTCTCGCGGCGCTCAACCTGTTGCAGCGCGAGTTTTCCGATGAGGAGTGTCCGATCCGCACCGCACTGGTCACCGCGCGTTCGGCGCCGGCCCACGAGCGGGTGATCCGCACCTTGCGCGAATGGGACATTCGTCTGGACGAGTCGCTGTTTCTCGGTGGCCTGACCAAGTCGGCATTTCTCGAAGCGTTCGCCGCCGACGTGTTTTTCGATGATCAGGCCGGTCACTGCGAGCTGGCCCGGGAGGTTGTGGCAACCGGTCACGTGCCCCACGGCATCAGCAACGAACCGGCGGTCTAAAGCCCTCGTGGTTCAAGACGTTGCGTCGCACGTCGTACTCGTCAAGGCACTGCTAAGCTGAATCAAATCTCCGCCATGTTGGCTTGCGAGGAGGTCATATGATTCGTTCGATGCTGTATGCCACTGACCTCGGTCTGTACGCACCGTTAGTGATGCAGCATGCCCTGGCGATGGCGCGAACGTTCAATGCCGACCTGTACGTAGTGCACGCAGTGGAACCCATGGGGCTGTTCGCCGAATCGGTGTTGCAGAGCTATCTCGACGAACAGGCATTGAACGAATTTCACAGTCAGGGTCTGAAAACGGTCATTGCCAATATCGAGCAGCGGGTGCTCGACAGTTTTCGCGAAGAACTGGGGGATGAGGGCGAGCAGGACCTGCAGCGGATACGCGCGGTGCGGGTGCTGCAGGGCGATCCGTCACAGGTGATTCTCGATCAGGTGCAGAAACTCTCTGTCGATTTGCTGATCGTAGGAAGTCACAGCCACGGGGTCGGGGCGGAAACACCTTTGGGGCGAACGGCGGCCCGGCTGCTGCAATTGTCCAAGGTGCCGGTTTATCTGGTGCCGCTGGTGGAGCGTCGCCGTCGGGAGGATCGCTGAAGCGGGAATAATGGCACTTTGATAAAAAAGTTCTAGATTTATTCTTCAAACCATTAATATAGTTATATACCGTCGCTGATGCCCGTGGCGTCTACCTGCTTTGAGGGATTCATATGAAGCTTCAACAACTGCGCTACATCTGGGAAGTGGCGCACCACGACCTCAACGTTTCCGCTACAGCCCAAAGCCTCTACACCTCGCAACCGGGCATCAGTAAACAGATCCGTCTGCTGGAAGACGAACTGGGCGTCGAAGTGTTCGCCCGCAGCGGCAAGCACTTGACCCGCGTCACTCCGGCCGGCGAGCGTATCATCACCACTGCCGGTGAGATTCTGCGCAAGGTCGAAAGCATCAAGCAGATCGCCCAGGAATTCTCCAACGAGAAGAAAGGCACCCTGTCGATCGCCACCACCCATACCCAGGCACGTTATGCACTGCCGCCGGTGATCAGCAATTTCATCAAGCAATATCCGGACGTGGCGCTGCACATGCACCAGGGTTCGCCGATGCAGATCGCCGAAATGGCCGCTGACGGCACCGTCGATTTCGCCATCGCCACCGAAGCGCTGGAGCTGTTCGGCGATCTGGTGATGATGCCGTGCTATCGCTGGAACCGTTGCGTGGTCGTGCCTCAGGGCCACCCGCTGACCAAGCTGCCGAAACTGACCCTCGAAGCGCTGGCCGAATACCCGATCGTGACTTACGTGTTCGGTTTCACCGGCCGTTCGAAACTCGACGAAGCCTTCAGCCATCGCGGCCTGACGCCGAAAGTGGTGTTCACCGCTGCCGACGCCGACGTGATCAAAACCTACGTGCGTCTGGGCCTGGGTGTCGGCATCGTGGCAAAAATGGCGGTCGACACCAAACTGGATAACGATCTGGTGGTGCTCGATGCCAGCGAACTGTTCGAGTCCAGCGTGACCAAGATCGGTTTCCGTCGCGGCACCTTCCTGCGCGGCTTCATGTGCGACTTCATCGAGAAGTTTGCGCCGCACCTGACCCGCGAGGTCATGGCCAAGGCCATTCAGTGCCACAACAAGCAGGAACTGGAAGAACTGTTCGATGGTGTCGAACTGCCCGTCCATTAAGTCCCCGTCTACAGCACCTCGGTGACAGCAAACTGTTGCCGGGTGCCCGCCACCAGAATCTCCACCTCGTCCCCCTCGAACTTGCCCAGCAGGCTTTTGCCCAGCGGTGAGCGCGGGGTGATGACGGTAATCGGCTGACCCACCACGTCGACTTTCACGCCCGCCGCATCCGGCGCCAGAAACAGCCATTGCTCGCGACCCTTTTCGTCTTCCAGACCGAACAGGGCGCCGACTTCAATCCCTCGCTGATCGTCATACGCGCGCAGCGTCAGGTTCTGGCACAGCGCCAGTGACTGACGAATCTCCTCGACCCGTTTCGCCTGTCCCGCCGCCAGGTACGACGCCTCGAGCCCCAGGGTGTCGTACTTGTTTTCGGCGATGTTCTCTTCGTGGGTCGCGGTTTCGTAAGCGGTCAGCGCCGCGCGTTCGGCGATGTCGAGGTCGACGCGCAGCTTGTCGAGAATCAGTTGGTGAACCGTCTGTTTATTCATGATCAATCGCAAAATTGCAGGACATTGGCGCGGCTTTTTTCGCTCGGGGCCGTCTGATCCTGTTGTAGCCAGAACTGGCATTTGGGGTTCGACAGATTACGTGTGCTGCCACGGGCCTGATCCAGACGTGCCTGTTGCTCGTTTTTGCGCAGGTTTTCTTCGTACTGTTCGAACAGCGGGCTATGCGGCGGAATGTCCGGCACCGCTCGAGCGGCGGGTGGATTGGCCAGTTGCTGCACGGCCTGGGCAACCGGCGCCAGTTGTTCATTGAAGAAAAAGCGTGAAGCGAGCCAGCACGTCATCGCGATAGCCAGAAAACCCAGCCACAGACCCAGGGCAATGCTACCGGTCAACTGCAGCGCGCTAAGCTGAACAGGCAAGGGACGACGCGGGTTGGGACGATAGGGCATGGCTGCCTCCTGGCGGATGAATGCGGGCGAACGGCGATTGTCGCACGAAGATTAATTGTCGTCGGCTCTTCTGCATTGAGACATTTATGCGGACAATCGGCGCTTTTGCCAACGGGAGCCTTGAATGCCGCCACTGAACACCCGCTGGGACATTTTTTGTACGGTCGTCGACAACTACGGCGACATCGGCGTGACCTGGCGTCTGGCCCGGCAACTGGTCAGCGAACATGCAATGACAGTGCGACTGTGGGTCGATGACCTGCGCGCTTTCGAACGCATTTGTCCCGAAATCGACATCGGCCTCGATCAGCAATGGCAGCAGGGCGTCGAAGTCCGGCACTGGCCAGCCGAGTGGCAGGAGGCCGATGCGGCCGACGTGGTGATCGCTGCGTTTGCCTGCCAGTTGCCAAGCGTCTACATGGACGCCATGGCCGCAAGGGAAGAACCGCCGTTGTGGATGAACCTCGACTATCTCAGCGCCGAAGACTGGGTGGTCGGTTGCCACGGACTGCCGTCGGTGAAGTACAAGTCGGTGCAGAAGTACTTTTTCTTTCCGGGGTTTCAGCCTGGAACTGGCGGCTTGTTGCGTGAAAGGGGTTTGCTGGAGCGGCGTCAGCAGTTTCAGCAGGATCCCAAGGTGCAGCGACAATTCTTGCACGGTCTGGGGATCGTTCCTGCTCCCGATGCGCAACTGATCTCGCTGTTTGCCTACGAGAATGCCGGACTCGCCAGTTGGCTGGATGTGCTCGCGGCGGACGCTACGCCTACCCATCTGCTGGTGCCGGAAGGACGGATTCTCGGCGATGTCGCCCGTTGGCTTGGAGTCGAGTCGCTGGCGGTCGGTGCAATGCACGTTCGTCAGTCGCTGACCGTGCAGGTGCTGCCGTTCGTCCGTCAGGATCAATACGATCAATTGCTCTGGTGCTGCGATTTCAACGCGGTGCGCGGTGAGGACTCGTTTGTCCGGGCGCAATGGGCGGGACGGCCGATGCTGTGGCACATCTATCAGCAGGACGAAGACATCCATCTCGACAAGCTCGACGCCTTCCTTGCGCTCTACACAAAACGCCTTTCGCCTGCTGCCGCCGAGGCGATGAACGGTCTCTGGCGTGCCTGGAGTGCCGGGCAGCCTATCGGCGACCACTGGCTCGAGGCCCGCAAACACTGGCCCGAACTGCAGGAAAATGCCCGCGCGTGGTGTCTGGAACAGGCCTTGCAGGCGGATCTTGCGACGGCGCTGGTACAGTTTTACCGAAATTGGATATGATACGCGGCCTAGATTTTTGTAAATCCCATCCAAATTCGGATATTCGCAATGAAAACTGGTAAAGAACTCAAACCCGGTACCGTGATCCGTATCGACAACGATCCTTGGCTGGTTCAGAAAGCTGAATTCACCAAATCGGGCCGTAACAGCGCGATCATGAAGACCAAGCTGAAGAACCTGCTGACCGGTTACAAGACCGAAACCGTTTACGGTGCGGACGACAAGCTGGACGACGTGATCCTGGACCGCAAAGAAGCGACCCTGTCCTTCATCAGCGGTGACTCCTACACGTTCATGGACACCACCGACTACACCATGTACGAGCTGAACGCCGAAGACATCGAAAGCGTTCTGCCATTCGTGGAAGAAGGCATGACCGACGTTTGCGAAGCCGTATTCTTCGAAGGCCGTCTGGTTTCCGTAGAGCTGCCGACCACCATCGTGCGTCAGGTCGACTACACCGAAGGTTCCGCTCGCGGCGACACTTCCGGCAAGGTGATGAAGCCTGCCAAGCTGAAGAACGGTACCGAGCTGTCGGTTGCTGACTTCATCGAAATCGGCGACATGATCGAGATCGATACCCGCGAAGGCGGTTCCTACAAAGGCCGTGCCAAATAAGCACTGCTTTTTGAGGAAAGAAAAAGCCCGACCATCGAGTCGGGCTTTTTTGTGCCTGATGAAAGTTACTTTTTCAGGTGCTGCTTCAGTTCTTCCGAGGCCTGCAGCATCGCCGAACGTACCGCCGGTACCTGGCTGACCACGTTGAGCAAACCGTAGTCGTGGATCATGCCGTTGTAGCGCACCGAGGTCACCGGCACGCCGGCTTCGTCGAGTTTGCGGGCGTAGGCTTCACCTTCGTCACGCAGTACGTCGGCCCCCGCAGTCTGGACCAGTGCAGGCGGCAGACCTTTCAACTGCGCGGTGGTTGCGCGCAACGGCGAGGCGTAGATCTCGTTCCGCTGGTTGGCGTCGGTGGTGTAGTTGTCCCAGAACCACTTCATCATGTTGCGGGTGAGGAAGTGCCCTTCGGCGTACTGGTTATACGAACCGGTATCGAAATTGGCATCGGTCACCGGCCACAGCAGCACCTGGAATTTGATCGCCGGGGTGCCTTTGTCTTTGGCCATCAAGGCGACGACTGCCGCCATGTTGCCGCCGACGCTGTTGCCCGCCACCGCCAGACGCTTGCCGTCGACGTTGATCTCTTTGCCGTGTTCGGCCACCCATTTGGTTGCCGCGTAAGCCTGGTTGATCGCCACCGGGTAATGCGCTTCGGGCGAAGGGGTGTAATTGACGAACACCGCCGCCGCACCCGAGCCGACCACCAGATCCCGCACCAGACGTTCGTGGGTCGGGAAATCCCCCAGCACCCAGCCGCCGCCGTGGAAGAACATGAACACCGGCAGCTCGCCTTTGACCCCGGCCGGCCGGACGATGGTCAGGCTCAACGGTTGGCCATCGACCTGGATGGTTTTCTCGCTGACGTCCGCTTTAGGCAGCGTCAGTTTGACCCCCGACTGCGCGCCCGTCAGCACGGCGCGGGCATCCTTGGGCGTCAGCTGTTCCATCGGTTTGCCGGTGCCGGCATTCAACACATCGAGGAACGCCTGGGTGTTGTGTTCAACCTCCCCGGCAAATGCGCTGTGGATGGACAAGGCGAGAAGGGTACCGGTCAAGACTTTGCTGAAAGTGTTCATGTTCATTTCCTGTACGGGCCTGAGTGTCAGTGATTACACGGTGACGTGCAGACGCACATCGACGTTGCCACGGGTGGCGTTGGAGTACGGGCAGACCTGGTGGGCTGCGTCGACCAGGCTTTGTGCGTCAGCCTGTTCCAGACCCGGCAGGCTGATGTGCAGGTCGATGTCCAGACCGAAACCACCAGGAATCTGACCGATGCCGACGTGAGCAGTGATCGAGGCGTCGTCCGGGATTTTGCGTTTGGTCTGGCTGGCAACGAATTTCAGGGCGCCGATGAAGCAGGCCGAGTAGCCGGCGGCGAACAGTTGCTCAGGGTTGGTAGCCGCGCCACCGGCACCGCCGAGTTCCTTCGGGGTGGCCAGTTTGACGTCGAGGATGTTGTCGCTGGAGATCGCACGACCGTCACGGCCGCCAGTGGAGGTTGCGATTGCGGTGTAGAGAGTTTGCATGGTGTGAGCCTCATCAAGTGTGGTTTGTTGCGCTAATTGTTTGCGCGCTAAGTAGGTGCGGAGTAAATGTACTTCGCTAATATTTAGTGCGCAAGATAAATTTTTGAAGAAAGCGCGAATCGATACTTGGATCGGGCAGGGTCGTGATCTCAAGCTTTTGATATAGAAGGTTTTTTTGAATGTAAAACGAGAGGAAAAAATTTTTCGGGGATCAGCGGGGAGGGTGCGATACGCCTGCAGGCGCAAGGCTGCGCCCACAGGGAAGGAGGGAGTCTTAAGCGAGGCTGTCCTGCAAATGACCACGCAAGGCCTGCAACTCGGCTTGCAGATTTTGCAGGCGCTCCAACGTGAAGCCGCTGGCCCCCAGGATGCATTGCGGCACGGTTCGGGCCTTGTCTTTCAAGGCGCGTCCCTGGGCAGTCAGTTCAACGATCACCACACGCTCATCTTCCCGGCTGCGGGTTCGGCTGAGCAAACCTTCACCTTCCAGCCGCTTGAGCAACGGAGTCAGCGAGCCCGGATCGGTCAGCAGGCGCGTGCTGATTTCTCCGACGGTCAAACCATCCTTCTCCCACAGCACCATCATCGCCAGATACTGCGGATACGTCAGCCCAAGCGCTTGCAGCAGCGGCTTGTAGACCTTGGTCATCATCAGCGAAGTGGAATGCAGGGCGAAGCAGGCCTGATTGTCGAGCAGCAGGTCTTCGCAAAGATCGGTGGTGTCGCGGTCGGTGGTCATGTCGGTGCCTTGAACGGTAATGCAGATGAATCTAGCGCTCGAATCTTTAATGCGCCAGACAATTGTGCCCGGTGGCGAATCGTTCAGTGCCGGCCCAACTCCCGCTGCAATGCCAGATCCCACGGCGGTACGGGGCTGAACCGGGTCTTGAGGTATTCCAGCAGCAGGCGGCTGCGGGAGCTGGCCTGTTGCTCCAATCGCAGCGCATAGATGCCGGTGCTTTCCGGTTTTGGCAGGCCGTTTTCACAGAACAGCGGCAGCAATTCGCCGCGCAACAGGTATTCGCTGGCCAGCCAGGTCGGCAGATGCGCGATCCCGAGTCCCGCAAGCGCGCCGCAGACCAACGCCTCGGCGTTGTTGGCGCTCATGCGCACCCGCGCCGGGCGGTGCAGTTGCATTTGCCCGTTCTGTTCGAAGCGCCAAGCGAAGGGTGGAGCGAGGCCGTCCCAATCGAGGCCGTCATGCTCGCTCAAGTGCGCGGGTTCACTCGGCACGCCCCGACGCTTGAGATAGTCGGGGCTGGCGCAAGCGATGCGTACCATGCTCGCCAACGGTGTGGCGACCAACCGGGTGTCAGCCATTTGCCCGGCGCGCAACACCAGATCGACCTTGCCCAGGTTCGAACCGTCCATATCGACAAAGCTGTCGATCAGATGCAGTTGCACGTCGAGCCCCGGATACAGCACCAGAAAATCGGCAATCACCGGCGCCAGATGCCGCCGCCCGAACGCCGCCGGCGCATCCACCCGAATCAGGCCTTCCGGAGCGCTGCTCAGGGACACCGCTTCAGCCCGGGCCAGTTGCAACTCGGCCACAATCCGCCGCGCCCGTTCGGCAAATGCCAGACCCGCCGGTGTGGCGCGCACCGCGTGAGTGCTGCGGATAAACAACTGGCTGCCGACAGCGCTTTCCAGACTGTCGATACGCCGGGCAACGGCGGAGGGCGTCAGCGGATGTCGGCGCGAGGCGGCGGAAAAACTGCCACTCTCCAGCACATCGAGAAACAGCCCGAGTTGTTCGGTCAATTGATTGGGATTCATGAATCGGCTCAGTGCCTATGCGGATTTGGCACAGCCATTGTGCGTTGCTGTGCGTTTCCGTGCCAGCGCCGACTGCGTAGGATGAGTTGCCTGACGTATGAGGAATTCTGCTGTGATCGAGTTTTTGCTGTACCTGTTGTTTGGCGCCGCCCTCGGCACTCTGGGTGGGATCTTCGGCATCGGTGGTGGCTTGATCGCCATTCCGCTGCTGGGCGTGTGGTTCGGGCTTGATCAGCAAATCGCCCAAGGCACGGCGCTGGTGATGGTGGTGCCGAACGTGATGCTGGCGCTGTGGCGTTATCACCAGCGCAACCGCATCGAACTCCGCCATGCGTTGCCGCTGGCGGTGATGGGATTCTGCTTTGCCTGGATCGGCTCGATCTGGGCCGTGGGCATCGACGCGCAGACCATGCGTATCGGTTTTGTCGCGTTCCTTGTGGCGTTGTCGGCCTACAACCTGGTGCGCATGTTCGGCGCGCGTCCGGCAGCGACGTCGGAGATGCGTTATTCATGGCCGTGGCTGGGCGTGCTCGGTGCGGCGTCGGGCACCATGGGCGGTTTGTTCGGTGTCGGCGGGGCGGTGGTGGCAACGCCGGTGCTGACCAGCCTGTTCGGTACCACTCAGGTGGTCGCTCAAGGCCTGTCGCTGGCGCTGGCATTGCCGAGCACCGGTGTCACGCTGGTGACGTATGCGGTGCACCACGAAGTGGACTGGATGATCGGCCTGCCGCTGGCCATCGGCGGTCTGGCCAGCATCAGTTGGGGCGTGAAAGTGGCCCACGCGATGCCGGAAAAACTCCTGCGTGGGCTGTTCTGCGGGTTCCTGGTGCTTTGCGCGGTGATGCTCGCCTTTAAAGTTTGAAGCCTTCGACGATGTGCTCGGCCAGGCATTCGGTGATCGGCGAGGGATTGTTGAGGTTGCGGATCAGCATGATGCTGGCCTCGGGCAGCAGCGGCAGATTTTCGGCATCTCCAAGAATCCGCATGTCGGGGGTAATCAGGCTTTCCAGCTGCGCGGTGATCGCCAGGCCGGCGCTCACCACCGCCATCAATGCCGACAGGCTGGTGCTGTTGTAGGCGATCCGGTATTCGCGGCCCATAGCGTCCAGCGCATTGCAGGCCCACAGGCGACAGAAGCAATCACTGTTGAACATTGCCAGTGGCAACGGCGTCTGCTCGTGGGCGCTGAAGTTCTGCGCCTCGGCCCAGACGAAGCGCTCCTTGCGCAGCAGTTGGCCGATCTCGTTTCCTGGCTCGCGGGTGACGATCGACAGATCCAGGTCCGTGCGTTGCAGCAATTGCTTGGTCGACTCGCAGTGCACTTCGATCTGTATCAGCGGATAGAACTGGGCGAAGCGCGACAGGATCCCCGGCAAGAACCGCATCACGTAATCGTCCGGCGTACCGATCCGCACCGTGCCGACCATGTGCGGCTCGCGCAGGGTGTTGAACACTTCGCTGTGCAATTTCAGGATGCGCCGCGCGTAGCCAAGCAACACCTGGCCTTCGGCGGTCAGGCGCACCTGACGCCCGTCGCGCTCGAACAACTGGCGCTGCAACACGTCCTCTTCCAGACGCTTCATTTGCATGCTCACCGCCGATTGGGTGCGGTTGACCATTTCGCCGGCACGGGTAAAACCGCCCTGATCGGCAATCGCGACAAAGGTGCGCAGAACATCGGTATCGATACTGGGGTACGCCGACAATTGATGAATCTCCGTGATGCATGCCATCAGAAACATTCGTTGGATTGATCGTAGCGCCGGCGCGAGACTTGAGCCATCCCTAAAGGAGGGCAACACGATGAAAGGTCAAAAACTGTATGTGAGCGATGAAAGAGTGCCGGTCCATCTGATTTCCGATCTGCTGCACAAGTTTAGCCGCTGGTACGAACTTCACCGCGAACGCGAGTTGCTTGCCAGTCTGAGCGACGAAGCGTTGAAGGACATCGGGGTCAGCCGTGCCGATGTCGAACATGAGTCGGTGCGGCCGTTCTGGGACGATCCGATGCATAAATGATGAGGCCATCGCTACACAAACCCCTTTGTAGTGAGGTAGGTTGCGAGCAGACATGGAGGTACACATGCCCGCGACATTGTCCTTTTCCCTTAAACAGGCTCGACGTCTGGCACTGGCTGCCCAAGGGTTTCACGGGCGCCAGCCGCCGGCTGTCAAGGCGATGCACATCAACCGGCTGATCGAACGCCTCGGCCTGTTGCAGATCGACTCCGTCAACGCCGTGGTGCGCTCGCACTACCTGTCGCTGTTTTCCCGTCTCGGTTCCTATTCTGCTGACTTGCTCAATCAGGCTGCCTGGAGTTCGGGGCGACGTCGTTCGCTGTTCGAATACTGGGGCCATGAAGCGTCGTTGCTGCCGCTGTCGATGTACCCGCTGATGGGCTGGCGCATGCAGCGGGCCAAACGCGGTGAAGACATTTATCAGCAACTGGCGCGGTTCGGCCGCGAGCAACAGGACACCATTCGCCGGGTGCTGGCGTCGGTCGAAGAGCAGGGCGCACTGGGCGCCGGCAGCCTGTCGACCCGCGAGGAAAAGGCCGGGCCGTGGTGGGACTGGAGCGCGGAAAAACATGCGCTGGAATGGTTGTTTGCCGCTGGCGAAGTGACTGTCGCCGGGCGCCGTGGTTTCGAGCGATTGTATGACTTGCCGGAACGGGTGATTCCGGCTTCCGTGCTGCAACAGCCATTGCCCGACGAGGCTGGGGCGCAGCGCGGTTTGCTGCTGCATGCAGTGCAGGCACTGGGTGTCGGCACGGAAAAAGACCTGCGTGATTACTTCAGACTGAATCCTTCCGATGCCCGCCCGCGTCTGGCCGAACTGGTCGAGGACGGGCAACTGCTGACCTGCGAAGTCGCCGGTTGGCGCCAGATCGCTTATTGCCTGCCCGAGCCGAAAATCCCGCGCAAGGTCGAGGCCAGTGCATTGCTGTCGCCGTTCGATTCACTGATCTGGGAGCGCAGCCGCACCGAGCGGCTGTTCGATTTCCGTTATCGGCTGGAGATTTACACGCCGCAGGATAAACGCGTTTTCGGCTATTACGTGTTGCCGTTCCTGCACAACGAGCGGATTGCCGCGCGGGTTGACCTGCGCGCCGAACGGGCGGCGGGGCGACTGGCCGTGCATGCGGTGCACGAGGAAGAAACCGGACTGGATGACGCGGGGATGTTGGCGCTGGCGCTGAACCTGCGGCGCATGGCGGACTGGCTGGGGCTTGAGCAGGTGCAGCTCAATTGTCAGCGGGAAAGTGCAGGGAGGTTGCGGATGGCGCTGGCTCAAATTGACTGAGCCCGCGCCATCGCAATTCAGCGTTTGACCTGTTTCAACGTCTCGGCAATCAAGAACGCCAGTTCCAGCGACTGATCGGCATTCATCCGTGGGTCGCAGTGAGTGTGATAGCGATCCGACAAGCCATCTTCAGTGATCGGCCGCGCGCCACCGATGCACTCGGTGACGTTCTGCCCGGTCATCTCGATGTGGATGCCGCCAGCGTAGCTGCCTTCAGCCTCGTGAACCTGGAAGAACTGCTTCACCTCGCCAAGGATCTGCGCGAAGTCGCGAGTCTTGTAGCCGCTGCTGGCCTTGATGGTGTTGCCATGCATCGGGTCGGAACTCCACAGCACCTGCTTGCCTTCACGTTGCACCGCACGGATCAGCGCCGGCAGGTGAACGCCGACCTTGTTCGCGCCCATTCGCGCGATCAGGTTGAGGCGGCCCGGATCGTTGTCCGGGTTGAGCACGTCGATCAGGCGGATCAGATCGTCGGGGTTCATGCTCGGGCCGACTTTGACACCGATCGGATTGTTCACCCCGCGCAGGAATTCGACGTGGGCGCCGTCGAGCTGACGGGTGCGGTCGCCGATCCACAGCATGTGCGCCGAGCAATCGTAGTAATCGTTGGTCAGGCTGTCGCGGCGCACGAAGGCTTCTTCGTAGTTCAGCAGCAGCGCTTCGTGGGCGGTGAAGAAACTGGTCTCGCGCAGTTGCGGCGAGCTGTCCATGCCGCAGGCGCGCATAAAGGCCAGGGTTTCATCGATGCGGTCGGCGAGGTGGCTGTACTTCTCCGCCAGCGCCGAGTTGGCGATGAAATCGAGGTTCCACTTGTGCACCTGATGCAGGTCGGCAAAACCGCCCTGGGCGAAAGCGCGCAGCAGGTTGAGGGTGGCGGTGGACTGGTGATAGGACTGCAGCAGACGCTCCGGATCCGGTACGCGGCTGGCGGCGTCGAAACCGATGCCGTTGACGATGTCGCCCCGGTAGGCCGGCAGGGTCACGCCGTCGATGGTTTCGTCGTTGGCCGAGCGCGGCTTGGCGAACTGGCCGGCCATGCGCCCGACCTTGACCACCGGGCAACCGGCAGCGAAGGTCATGACGATCGCCATTTGCAGCAACACTTTAAAGGTGTCGCGAATCTTCGCGGCGGAGAACTCGGCGAAGCTTTCCGCGCAGTCGCCGCCTTGCAGCAGGAACGCCCGGCCCTGGGTGACTTCGGCGAACTGACGGCGCAGCTCGCGCGCTTCGCCGGCAAACACCAGCGGCGGGTAGCTGGCCAGCGTCTGCTCGACCTGGCGCAGATGCGCGGCATCGGGGTATTGGGGTTGTTGCTGGATCGGCAGGGCGCGCCAGCTGTCAGGGCTCCAGGGTTGGCTCATCACGGTCTCTAAGGTTCTACGCACGGACGGCCATGTTAGCAGCAATTAGTGCGTGACCTGCTCCCGCCGCTTCGCCGACAATCGCCGCTTTGCCACGGCACCATAGCGGTGCCATCGCGTCACCGCGCCCGGTGACCACCAGGAGACGAAATGACTGAGGAGCGCGTCGAGCTGTTGCTCGCCGAGGTACAGGATGAGTTCGGCGTGATTCGCGTGCTGGAGGTGGCCGACTACCGCTTTCTGGAGTTCGGCGATGCGATCGAGCAAAGCTGTGTGTTCACCGCCGACCCGAGCTGGCTGGAGTATGACTACACCCGGGCGATGCTGATCGGCGCGTTGTGCCACGAGCAACCGGAGAGCGCGCTGTTTCTCGGGCTGGGCGCGGGGACGCTGACCCAGGCCTGCCTCAAGTTCCTGCCGCTGGAAGATGTCGAAGCCATCGAGCTGCGCCCTGACGTACCGCGTCTGGCCATCGAATACCTCGGGCTGGATGACGATCCGCGGCTGTACATTCGCGTCGGTGATGCTCTCGAACTGCTGCCGACGGCAGAACCGGCGGATCTGATCTTCGTCGACCTGTACACCGATGTCGGCCCCGGCGCCGGGCACCTTGCGTGGAATTTCCTCGGTGACTGTCAGAAACGTCTGAATCCCGGTGGCTGGCTGGTGATCAACCAATGGGCCACCGATGATGGCAAACCCTTGGGCGCGGCGCTGCTGCGCGGGCTCTATCACCGGCATTACTGGGAGCTGCCGGTGAAGGAGGGCAACGTGATTCTGATCGTGCCGGCGGATCTCGATCAGGTGCTGGACATGCAGGCGCTGACCGCCCGGGCTGAAGCGCTGGCGCCTAAGCTGGGCTACTCGTTGCAGACGTTGATCAACTGCATACGTCCGGCGACCTGATCTTCAAAGGCCTTTGAAAACGCCGGGCCTGCGCTCCACCAGCGAGCGCACGCCTTCCTTGGCATCTTCGGTGGCCAGCAACTTCTTCACCAGCGGCGGCAAGCTTTTAGCCGCCGCAGTCTCACCTTCATAGCGCGCCTGACGCGCCGACATCAGCGTTGCCTGCACGCCCAACGGCGCCTGCCGGGCGATGCGTTCGGCCAGTTCGATGGCGCGCGGCAGCAGATCCTCGCTGGCCATGACTTCCTGCACCAGACCCAGACGTAACGCATCATGGGCATCGAATTCATCACCGGTCAGCAACCAGCGCATGGCATTGCCCCAGCCGGCAATCTGATGGAAACGCAACGTCGCACCACCAAACGGAAAGATTCCACGCTGCACTTCCATCTGGGCGAAGCGGGTGTTGCTGGCACACAGGTTGATGTCGGCGGCGAGCATCAACTCGATGCCGATGGTCAGGCAGTAACCCTGCGCAGCGACGATCACCGGTTTGCTGACCCGTGGTCCGACGAAAACGCCGCACGGATCGCAACCGCCGGGCGGCACCTGCCAGCCTTGGGCGAGGGCAGAACTGGCGTTGACCAGATCGAGCCCCGCGGTGAAATGCTCGCCATGCCCGAACACCACCGCCACCCGTGCGTTACTGTCGGCCTCGAATTCGCCATAGGCCAGGGCCAGGTCGTTGAGCAGGTCTAGGTCGAAGGCGTTGCGCTTGGCAGCGCGGTCCAGACCGATCAAATGCACATGACCGTGGCGCGCACGGCTCACGCGGCCGGGGCAGGGCTGATTCATGGGTGTTTCCTCGCAGGGGAAGAAAGGGTGCAGCGACCAGATGCCGCACGTCGGTGAATCGTTTAAGCGCCATCGCCCGCAGGGCCGGGCCCTTTGAAAAATAGACCTTTGCCCGATTATCCGCAAAACCCCGTTACACAGCGGTGACAACTGCATTTCGCCGATAAAAAAAGCTCCCTTTTTAGGCAAATTCCGGTATAGTGCGCGCCGGCCTTTAACCGGGCCGCGTTTAGGTAGCGCAATTCCCCGAAGTCAGCTTCGGCTGCACGTCCGCACTGCGGGCTCTTCCTTGACGATTCTTTTTCATTCATTCGTTTTCGCAAATCCCCGCCGACAAAGCTGCCAGGGCGACTCTTGAGTCTCAACACGGCATGTGCAGCTTTGGAGCATGGGTCTTTGCGGATGCACTTAGAGGCAGACCCATGACCCAGGAAATCGGCGGCTTCGCCGCTCTTGAACTTCATCCCAATATTGTCGCTGCAGTAGTCGCTACCGGCTATGAAGAGCCTTCGGCCATTCAGCAGCAGTCGATCCCGATCATCCTCGCCGGTCACGATATGATTGGTCAGGCGCAAACCGGTACCGGTAAAACCGCTGCCTTTGCCCTGCCTATCCTGCACCGCATTGATCCGTCCAAGCGCGAGCCGCAAGCTCTGATCCTGGCCCCAACTCGTGAGTTGGCGCTACAAGTTGCAACCGCTTTCGAAACCTACGCCAAGCAAATGCCGGGCGTGACTGTTGTGGCTGTCTACGGCGGCGCGCCGATGGGCCCACAATTGAAAGCAATCCGTAATGGCGCACAGATCGTTGTCGCCACTCCGGGCCGTCTGTGCGACCACCTGCGTCGCGACGAAAAAGTGCTGCAGACCGTGAACCACCTGGTTCTCGACGAAGCAGACGAAATGCTCAAACTGGGCTTCATGGACGACCTCGAAGTGATCTTCAAGGCCATGCCGGAAACCCGTCAGACCGTATTGTTCTCGGCGACCCTGCCGCAATCGATCCGTGCCATCGCCGAGCGTCACCTGCGCGATCCAAAGCACGTGAAGATCCAGAGCAAGACCCAGACCGTTACCGCGATCGAACAGGCTCACCTGTTGGTTCACGCTGACCAGAAGACCTCTGCCGTTCTCAGCTTGCTGGAAGTGGAAGATTTCGACGCTCTGATCATGTTCGTGCGCACCAAGCAAGCGACCCTGGATCTGGCCAGCGCCCTCGACGCCAAAGGCTACAAAGCCGCCGCGCTGAACGGCGACATCGCCCAGAACCAGCGTGAGCGCGTGATCGACTCGCTGAAAGATGGCCGTCTGGACATCGTTGTGGCGACCGACGTAGCCGCCCGTGGTCTGGACGTTCCACGCATCACCCACGTGTTCAACGTGGACATGCCGTACGATCCGGAATCCTACGTGCACCGTATCGGCCGTACCGGCCGTGCCGGTCGCGAAGGCCGCGCGCTGCTGCTGGTGACGCCGCGTGAGCGCCGCATGCTGCAGGTGATCGAGCGTGTGACCGGTCAGAAAGTTGCTGAAGTGCGTCTGCCGGACGCCCAGGCCGTTCTCGATGCTCGCATCAAGAAACTGACCAACAGCCTGTCGCCGCTGGTGGCTGACGCCGAATCGACTCACGGTGATCTGCTGGATCGCCTGACCGCTGATATCGGTTGCACCCCACGCGCCCTGGCTGCCGCACTGCTGCGCAAGGCCACCAATGGTCAGGCGCTGAACCTGGCAGCGATCGAGAAGGAACGTCCACTGGTGCCGAACAGCACGCCACGTGGCGACCGTCCTGAGCGTTCCGGTGATCGTCCGGACCGTGGTGACCGCGAGCGTCGTGCTCCGATGCCACTGGGCGAAGGCCGTGCACGTTGCCGTACCGCGCTGGGCGCGCGTGACGGTATCGCGGCGAAAAACCTGCTGGGCGCCATCCTCAACGAAGGTGGTCTGGCACGTGAAGCCATCGGTCGCATCCAGGTGCGTGACAGCTTCAGCCTCGTCGAGCTGCCGGAAGATGGTCTGGACAAACTCCTGACCAAGCTGAAGGACACTCGCGTTGCCGGCAAGCAGCTGAAACTGCGTCGCTACCGCGAAGATTGATCCGCCTCTGGGCTGATTGATCGAACATAAAAAATCCCCGACTGGTTCGGGGATTTTTTTGCCTGCGATTTGGGCATTAGCCGAAGCGGTAGATGTCCATGCCCAGCGCGCCCATGGTGAAGCCTTGATGGGCAATGCTGAAGTCGCCGCCGGCACCTTGGGCGAAGTAAAGCGGCAGCAGATGTTCATCACTTGGATGGCTGCGCACGGCGTTCGGTGCCTGCTGGCGGTAATCGTGCAATGCGGCTTCGTCGTTGGCAGCCAGTTTGTCGACAATCCAATCGCGGAAATCCCGGGCCCACGGCTCGACGCTTTCCGGGCCGGCGTGCCAGTCCAGTTCTCGCAGGTTGTGGGTGATGCTGCCGGAGCCGATCAACAGAATGCCCTGTTCGCGCAGTCTGGCCAGCGCCTGGCCGACGCGGTTCTGCAACGCCGGGCCGCCACGGCTGGGCAGGGAAACCTGAACCACCGGGATATCGGCCTGCGGGTACATCAGCGACAGCGGCACCCACACGCCGTGATCGAACGGTCGTTGCGGGTCGAGGCGCGCCGGCAGGTTGTTGGCAGTCAACAGGTCGGCAACCTCGCGGGCCAGTTGCGGATTGCCCGGGGCCGGATATTGCACTTCAAACAGCGCGCGAGGGAAACCGCCGAAGTCGTGCCAGGTTTCCGGTTGCGGATGGCTGCTGACCAGCAGTTCATGGCTTTCCCAATGGGCGGAAACGATGATGATGGCTTTCGGGCGTGGCAGTTCGGCCGCCAGCCGCGCCAGTGCCGGGCCACTGGCGCCGGGCTCCAGCGCCAGCATGGGCGAGCCGTGGGAGATAAACAGGCTGGGAAACATGGAAGGGTTCCTGAGCGTTAAGATGGCTCATCTTCAGTCAGTTCATTGATCTAATTCCAATATAAGTTTTAACGCCTTTTGATCGAATTCCTGGGAGGATGCATGCAGCCGGAGTTTTGGCACAAGAAGTGGGAATCGAACCAGATCGGCTTTCACCAGCTTGAGGTGAACCCGTATTTGCAGCGGCACTGGCCCGATCTGGCCATCCCGGTGCAGGCGCGTGTGTTGGTGCCGTTGTGCGGTAAAAGTCTGGATCTGCTGTGGCTCGCCGGCCGTGGTCATCAGGTGCTGGGCGTCGAGCTTTCGGAAAAGGCAGTGGAAGACTTTTTCCATGAGCAGCAATTGCAGCCGCAGGTGAGCGAGCAGGGCGACTTCAAGGTTTATCGCGCCGACGCGGTCGAGTTGTGGTGCGGGGATTTCTTCTCGCTGACGATGGCTGACGTGGCGGGTTGCACCGCGTTGTATGACCGTGCGGCAGTGATTGCCTTGCCGCCAGCGATGCGCGAGCGTTATGCGGCGCATCTGCAGAGCATTCTGCCGGCGTGTCGAGGGCTGTTGGTGACGCTGGATTATGACCAGTCGCAGATGCCAGGGCCGCCATTTTCCGTAGACGATGCCGAAGTGCAGCGTTTGCTGGGCAGTGTCTGGCGCGTCGAGATGCTGGAGCAGCAGGATGTACTCGGTGACAGCTGGAAGTTCGTGCAGGCCGGCGTAACCCGGCTTGAGGAACGGGTTTACCGGATTCGCGGGGTGTAAACGACAGGCAAAAAAAGGCCCGCATCACTGCGGGCCTTTTCATTGGTGCGCCGGTTTGATCAACCGCGACGACGCAGGGCGTCGATACGCTCTTCCAGCGGCGGGTGGCTCATGAACATGCGGGCGAACCCTTGTTTGATGCCACCGTTGATGCCGAAGGCGTTCAGGGTGTCCGGCATGTGCACCGGCAGGCCCTGTTCGGCGCGCAGGCGTTGCAATGCGTTGATCATCGCGCCGGTACCGGCCAGGCGGGCACCGGCATCGTCGGCACGGAACTCGCGCTTGCGCGAGAACCACATCACGATCGCGCTGGCCAGAATGCCCAGTACCAGTTCGGCGAAGATGGTCGCGATGTAGTAGGCCATGCCCTGGCCTTCTTCGTTCTTGAAGATCACCTTGTCGACGAAGTTGCCGATGATCCGCGCGAAGAACATCACGAAGGTGTTCACCACGCCCTGGATCAGTGCCAGGGTAACCATGTCGCCATTGGCCACGTGACCGATCTCGTGAGCCAGCACGGCCCGCACTTCGTCTTCCTTGAAGCGTTCGAGCAAGCCCTGGCTGACCGCAACCAGTGCGTCGTTCTTGTTCCAGCCGGTAGCGAAGGCGTTCGCTTCGTAGGCCGGGAAAATCCCGACTTCGGGCATCTTGATTCCGGCTTCCCGGGACAGTTGCTCGACGGTTTGCAGCAGCCATTGCTCGTGACGAGTGCGTGGCTGGGTGATGATCTGGGTGCCGGTGCTCATCTTCGCCATCCACTTGGAGATGAACAGCGAGAACAGGGAACCGGCAAAACCAAAGACTGCACAGAAAACCAGCAGCTGACTGAGGTTGAGATCAACCCCGTTGGCCGCCATGAACCCGTTGAAGCCAAAAAGGCTCAGGGTGATGCTGGCTATCAGCACGACCGCCAGGTTAGTGGCCAAAAACAGCAGGATGCGCATCATGGTTGTAGAAGTCTCCTCAAGCTAAAGATGTAGCGTACTGCGGGGTATATAAGGTGCGGCACCTGGCGATTCAACCGAGTGACTATTTCAAACTGTGTCCTACACCGGATTTGCCGGGCTATGGGACATTTCCCACTTCTAAATCCGGTATGGATGACAGGCACGCGCCACCCGGTCTCATTGCGTCAGGCACGCATGATTCGTATGAGTCGCAAGTGTAGAAGGTGCTGGAGTAGGGGCGCAGCAGAAGTGTTGCTGAATCAGACAGTGCGCAACGTTCGGGCCGTTGCGCACTGAGCGCCGGTTACTGGCGGTAGGACTTGAGGAAGTTGCCGATGCGACCGATGGCCATGTCCAGGTCATCGACCCGCGGCAGGGTGACCACGCGGAAGTGGTCAGGCCACGGCCAGTTGAACGCCGTGCCCTGCACCACCAGCAGCTTCTCGGAGAGCAGCAGGTCGAGCACGAATTTCTCGTCGTTGTGGATCGGGCAGACTTTCGGGTCGATCTTCGGGAACGCGTACAGTGCGCCCATCGGCTTCACGCAGCTAACGCCGGGAATGTCGTTGAGCAGCTCCCAGGTGCGGTTGCGCTGTTCCAGCAGGCGACCTTGCGGCAGTACCAGATCGTTGATGCTCTGATAGCCACCCAGGGCGGTCTGGATCGCATGCTGGCTCGGCACGTTGGCGCACAGGCGCATGTTGGCCAGCATGTCGATGCCTTCGATGTAGCTGTGAGCGTTGTGTTTCGGCCCGGAAATGGCGATCCAGCCGGAACGGAAACCCGCCACGCGATACGACTTGGACAGGCCGTTGAAGGTCAGGCACAGCAGGTCCGGGGCCAGCGAAGCGGTGCAGATGTGCACGGCGTCGTCGTAAAGAATCTTGTCGTAGATTTCGTCGGAGAACACCACCAGATTGTGCTGGCGAGCCAGTTCGAGCATGCCCAACAGCACTTCCTTCGAATACACCGCGCCGGTCGGGTTGTTCGGGTTGATGATCACCATCGCCTTGGTGTTCGGGGTGATCTTGGCCTTGATGTCGGCCAGGTCCGGGAACCAGTCGGCGCCCTCGTCGCACAGGTAATGCACAGCGTTACCGCCGGCCAGGCTCACGGCTGCGGTCCACAGCGGGTAGTCTGGCGCCGGCACCAGCACTTCGTCACCGTTGTTGAGCAGTGCCTGCAGCGACATCACGATCAGCTCGGACACGCCGTTGCCCAGATAGATGTCTTCGATGCCGACACCTTCGACCTGCTTCTGCTGGTAGTACTGCATCACCGCCTTGCGCGCGCTGAACAGGCCTTTGGAATCGCTGTAGCCCTGGGCGGTCGGCAGGTTGCGGATCACATCCTGGAGAATTTCGTCTGGCGCTTCGAAACCAAAGGGTGCCGGGTTGCCGATGTTCAGCTTGAGGATGCGATGGCCTTCCTCTTCCAGGCGTTTGGCGTGCTTGAGCACCGGGCCGCGAATGTCGTAGCAGACGTTGGCGAGCTTGTTCGATTTGCTGAACTGCATGGCGATGTGATCCCGAAAATGAACGATCCAGGCGGCGGGTGGACAACCGTGCTGGGAATCCTGCGTCTTCACACAGGCAAGTGTCTCGAGCGGCGGTTTCCAACAATCCGTTTGAATGCGCAGGAACCCGCTGCCAGACTGGCGTGTGACGAGGCGCAATCATACGTGCCGCCCGATCCGTGGAAAAGGTACAGATCGGGCTTTTTCAGCCGCTGAGGTGTGATGATGGAAAAGATTGAAAAGACCCTGGAAGAATGGCGGGCGATGCTCGACCCCGAGCAGTTCAACGTGTGCCGCCTGAGCGCCACCGAGCGACCGTTCTCCGGCAAGTACAACGCCACCAAGACCGATGGCGTCTACCACTGCATCTGCTGCAACGAACCGCTGTTCGACTCCAAGACCAAATTCGACTCCGGCTGCGGCTGGCCAAGCTTCTACGCGCCGATCGGCGACAACGCCATGACCGAAATCCGTGACACCAGCCACGGCATGATTCGCACCGAAGTGAAATGCGCCAAGTGCGATGCGCACCTTGGCCACGTCTTCCCTGACGGCCCGCCGCCGACCGGCCTGCGTTACTGCATCAACTCGGTGTGCCTGGACCTGGTGCCGCGCGAGTAGTCGATACGGGCGATCCACGGGTCGCCTTTCGAATAATTAAATTGCACGCAATTCAATTGCTCGCTATTTTTGCCGTCTATCCATTTTTCAAGAGTGCGCACCATGAGCGATAACCTGCTGAATATTCCGTGCACCACCATCAAGGGCGAGCAGAAGACCCTCGCCGATTTCGCCGGCAAGGCGGTGCTGGTGGTTAATACCGCCAGCAAATGCGGTTTCACTCCGCAGTACAAAGGCCTTGAGGAACTGTGGCAGACCTACAAGGATCAGGGCCTGGTGGTGCTGGGTTTTCCGTGCAATCAGTTCGGCAAGCAGGAGCCGGGCAACGAAGGCGCCATCAGCGAGTTCTGCGAGCTGAACTACGGTGTCAGCTTCCCGCTGTTCAAGAAGATCGAAGTCAACGGTACTGGCGCGCATCCACTGTTCGTGCAGTTGAAGAAGCGCGCGCCGGGCGTGCTGGGCTCCCAGGGCATCAAGTGGAACTTCACCAAATTCCTGATCGGCAAGGACGGCCAGTTGGTCAAGCGCTTCGCCCCGGCCACCAAGCCGCAGGATCTGAGCCGTGAGATCGAAGCCCTGCTCAAATGAACAACCTGTCCGCCGATTCGCTGAAACTCGACAGTCAGCTGTGCTTCAAGTTGTACGCCGCGTCGCGGGCGGTGATCCGTGCCTACAAACCGATGCTCGATCAGCTCGGCCTGACCTATCCGCAATATCTGGCAATGCTGGTGTTGTGGGAATGGCAGCAAACTGCGCCGGAGCAACCGACAGTCAAGGCGCTGGGTGAGCGTCTGGCACTGGACTCAGGCACGCTGACGCCGCTGCTCAAGCGATTGGAGCAACTGCAACTGGTTCAGCGTCAGCGCTCGGCCCGGGACGAGCGTGAAGTTCATCTGAGCCTTACGCGGCAAGGGCAGGCGCTGCGTGAACAGGTCGGGCCGTTGAAGGCGCGGCTGTTGTGCGACAGCGGGGTTGATCTGGACCGGCTCAATGACTTGCGCGACGGTCTCGATCACCTGCTGGGGCAGATCAAAGCACTGTCGTAGTCGGAATCCACTGGTCCAGCAGCGCCGCCAATTCTTCACGACGGAACGGCTTGGCCAGATAGTCGCTCATGCCCGCCGCCCGGCAACGTTCGCGCTCCTCGGACATGGCGTTGGCGGTCAGGGCGACGATCGGCAGATGCGGCCAGCGTCCGCTTTGACGAATCTGGCGGCTGGCTTCGTAACCGTCCATCACCGGCATGTTGCAGTCCATCAGTACCAGATCGAACTCGTCGTGTTCCAACTGATCCAGCGCCTCCACGCCATGGGCGGCAACCACCACATCGCAGCCGAGTTTGCCCAGCATGCCCTTGGCCACCAGTTGATTGACCGGGTTGTCCTCCACCAGCAGTACCCGACCGCGCCGCTGCGACGGCACGCTTTCGAGGCGTGCGCGGTCGATGGTGGTGAGGTCCGGCTGCAGTGTCCGACGCAGATTCTGATACAGCGCGTTGCGGGCCAGCGGTCGAGCCTGCTGCTGCAATGGGGCAAGGGCAGTGGCTTCTTCACCCGGCATGAAACTGCCATAAGCCGTCACCAGCAGAATCGGCGCCGTCATCGCCGGACGCAGACCGAACAGGCATTCGGGGCAATCGGTGATGATGACGTCGGGGGACAGGCCGAGCAGCGGGTCGTCGAGGGTTCGCTGTTCGTAGGTCAGCCCCCAGACCGGCAGCAGGCTTTCCAGCAGCTCCGCCAGCCCGCTGACCGCGTTGGTGATCGCCAGCACCTTTCCGTGCAACGGGGGTGGAATCACCGCGCGGGTGTGGCAGGGCAGTGGCAGCTCAGCGCAGAACTGACTGCCGAAACCCACTTCGGAACTGATGGTCAGACGCCCCTGCATGGCTTCGCACAGGTTATAGGTCAGTGCCAGACCGAGCCCGGTGCCGCCGTACTGGCGAGTGATCCCGGCACCCGCCTGGGTAAACGGCTGGAAAATCTTCACCTGCGCTTCCTGGGCGATGCCGATGCCGGTGTCGCAGACCTCGATCCGGACGCCGTCCTTCCAGGTGGACAAACGCACATCGACCCGGCCGAAACGAGTGAATTTCAGGGCATTGGACAGCAGGTTGCTGACGATTTGCCTGACCCGGGTCGGATCGCCAAGCACCAGCGCCG
Source organism: Pseudomonas sp. lyk4-R2A-10 (assembly GCF_030209075.1). Classification (NCBI taxonomy): domain Bacteria; kingdom Pseudomonadati; phylum Pseudomonadota; class Gammaproteobacteria; order Pseudomonadales; family Pseudomonadaceae; genus Pseudomonas; species Pseudomonas sp. lyk4-R2A-10. The sequence continues at coordinate 220,087 of NZ_JARVSR010000008.1, forward strand.
GGAAGTGCGGATCGATCAGGCAGGTCAGTTCCACACTCGGCGCCGCGTTTTGCGACAGCAGGTTGGCAGTGTCTTCGATCAGTGAGCCGAGATCGAAGGGAATGTGTTCGAGCTCCAGCTGCCCGGCATCGAATTTGGACAGGTCGAGAATGTCGTTGAGCAATTCCACCAATACCTTGCCGGAGTCGTGGGCGATGGACAGTTGTTGCTGCTGTTCGGCGTTGAGCGGACCATCGAGCGACAGAGCGATCATTCCCAGCAAGCCGTTGAGCGGGGTACGGATCTCATGGCTCATGTTGGCGAGGAATGCCGAGCGAGCCTCGGCCATGTCCAGTGCCGTACTACGGGCCACTTCCAGTTCCTGGTTGGACTGGCTGAGTCGCGCGTTGATCGCCTTGAGCTCGGCGGTACGCGCCGAGACGATGTCTTCGAGTTGTGCGAGGTAGTCGGTGAGACGGTTTTCCGCATTGCGCCGTTGCTGGATTTCCGTGGCGATGTTCTCGAACTGCTGATTGGCAACTTTGACCAGCACGCCGATCTCGTCATTGGCGTGCCCGCCCGGACATTCCAGGGTGGTCGGCTCGGCACTGCGCGGGTCGCGGCCGCTGAGTTCACGGATCACTCGCACCAGGGGTTTGGTCAGCATCACGTAGAACAGCGCGAGCAGGATCCCGGTCAGGATCAGGCTGCGGGCGAAACCGTTGAGCAGCGTGACTTCCGCGCGGCGCAGAAAGCGGCTGCCAAAGGCGAAGGTATCGACTTCCAGGCTCAGGGTGCCGAGGGATTCGTTGGGCAAGTGATCGAGATAAAGACGGTCTTCGAACTGACGTTTGGCGCCAAACAGGAAGTCGCTGATCATCCGGTAGCCGCTTTGCAGCTCCGGACGTTTGACGCTGGCCAATACGGTCTGGTTGTTATCGGTGAGTCTTGCAGAAATGATGGCCGGCGAGCGCAGCAGGCCCAGGGTCAGCTCCTGCGCCAGTTCGGCATCGATGTTGTAGGCGATGCGTGAGGCCGGGTTATGGCTGATTTCCAGCAAAGACAGGATTTCACGGTTGATGGACGCGTCTTCACTGGCATAATCGATGCCGATTTGCAGCAGGCTGAGCAGCGTGCCCAGAATGAACCCGACCAGCACGGTAAGCCGCGCCTGTTTGTACGACAGCCGGTGGGTGAATTTGATATCCATGGGGTGTTGAACCACTTCCGTTTCCCTTCGCTGCTCAAGCATAGTCGATCATGCACGGATTCCGGGGTTCCCGAAGCGCCTTGTAACAAGGCCCGGGACAGGTTTCGGACGCTGTCTGTCTTTGCTGCACCGCCATCATCACTGTGAACGAGCCCGAGGAGAAGACGTGGATTCCCGATTGAATGCTTTTCTTGAGCGCGCCGAGTCGGTTCTGGCGCGGATCGAACCGCTATTGCCGGCTCCACGCCCGGTCATCGACTGGGGCACCTGCCTCGCCGCACGCTGGCAGCGTGACGGGCGCAGCGGTTATCTGCTGCCGCTGGAAGTCAGCCTCGACATGCGCCTGTCGGACTTGATCGGCGTCGACCGCCAGCTGGAGCAACTGGGCCGCAACACTCAGCAATTTCTCGACGGCATGCCGGCCAACCATGCGCTGCTGTGGGGTTCGCGCGGTACCGGTAAATCGTCGCTGGTCCGCGCGCTGCTGGCTGAACACGCCAAGGCCGGTTTGCGTCTGATCGAAATCGAGCGCGATCACCTGGCGGACCTGCCACGGGTGGTGGAGCAGATCGCCAAGCTGCCGCAGCGCTTTGTGCTGTTCTGCGACGACCTCTCGTTCGAGTCCGGCGAAGGCGACTACCGCGTACTGAAAAGCGTGCTGGACGGCTCGCTCGAACAGGCGCCGGACAACGTGTTGCTTTACGCTACCTCCAACCGTCGTCATCTGGTGCCGGAAAAGGAAAGCGACAACGAAAACTGGAAGCGCGTCGATGGTGAGCTGCATCCGAGCGAAGCGGTGGAAGACAAGATCGCGCTGTCGGATCGCTTCGGCCTGTGGCTGTCGTTCTATCCGTTTACCCAGGAACATTTCCTCAACGTCGTCGAGCACTGGATCGGCCAGTTGGCCGCCAAGGCCGGTCTGGACTGGCAGCGCGACGAACAACTGGACATCCTCGCCGTGCGCTGGGCAACCGGCCGTGGCAACCGCAACGGACGTTGCGCTTACCAATTCGCCCGTTACTGGGTGGGACTGAAATTGTTGGAGCACAAGGCATGATTGATTTGCAACAGAGCGGCCAAGGCCTCGAAGGCTATGGCATGTTGGCCGCACAACTGGAGTCGCTGCTGGCGGACGAGCGCGATTTCATCGCCAACGCCGCGCAGTTTTCGGCGTTTCTGTTCAACCAGCTCGATGACCTGAACTGGGCCGGTTTCTACCTCAATCGCAACGAAGAGCTGGTGCTCGGTCCGTTCCAGGGCCAGATCGCCTGCGTGCGCATTCCGTTCGGACGCGGTGTGTGCGGCGCGGCGGCTGCCAGCTTGCAAACGCAACGGGTTGAAGACGTTCACGCGTTCCCCGGCCATATCGCCTGCGACAGTGCGTCGAACAGCGAACTGGTCGTGCCGTTGGTCAAGGACGGCCGTCTGATCGGCGTGCTCGACCTCGACAGCCCGAAGCTCGCGCGTTTCGGTGCCGACGATCAGGCCGGGATCGAACAACTGGCGGCGATCTTCCTGCGCCTGACCGACTGCTGATCACGCCGCCAGGCCTGCCTTGAGCAGCACGGCCGCCGGGTCCACGGCATCGATCTGCCGTGGATCGAGAAACCGTGTGGCGTACTGCAGATACACGCCATCGCGGATGAACAGCCCGAACAGCTCGGCATCGATGTGCGCTTCACGGCACATGGTGGCCATGATCCCCAGCGCCTCACTGAGGGACTTGGCCTTCTTGTATGGACGGTCGGCGGCGGTCAGGGCTTCGAATATATCGGCAATCGCTATCATGCGCGCCGGCAGGCTCATGTCCTCGCGTTTCAGGCGCTTGGGATAACCGGTGCCATCCATCTTTTCGTGATGCCCGCCGGCGATTTCCGCGACGCTGTTCAAATGCCCGGGGAAGGGCAGATGACTGAGCATCAGGATCGTCTGCACCATGTGGTGGTTGATGATGTAGCGTTCTTCGCGGGTCAGCGTGCCCCGGGGGATGCTCAGGTTGTACAGCTCGCCGCGATTGTATTTGTAGGGCGGCACGTCGAGCTTGAATCCCCACGGATTGTCCTCCGGAATCAACTCGCCTTCGGCGCGTTCCAGCAGATGCTCCGGCTTGTCTGCCAGCAACGGTTCGGTGACCGGCAAGGGCGGTGCCGGGGTGCGTGCCTGACGCCGGTTCTCTTCCCATGACAGACCCAGCCGATCATCCAGCGTGCGCGTCCAGGTACGTCGGGCGATGCCTTGCAGACGTTGCAGGTCGGCCTCGGCCATCGCTTCACTGCCCAGATTGCAGTGGGCGACGAATGCAAAATCATCATCCAGTGCTGTCAGGGTTGCGTCGCGCAGCTCGGCCAGTTGCCGCTCTTCGCCGCCCATGGCCAGGGCTTGCCAGTAGCTGACCCAGGCATCGCGCTTGAGCACTTCGAAGCGGGTGCGGATTTCATGCAGGCGATCGTTCAGGGTTTCCAGTTTGGTGGCTTTGTCGACCACGTATTCCGGGGTCGTGACTTTGCCGCAATCGTGTAGCCAGGCGGCGATGTGCAAGGCCTCCCATTCATCTTCGTTCGGCTGGTAAGCGCTGAAGGCCGGCGCCTGACTGGCTGCAGCGGCCTGGGCGAGCATCAGGGTCAGTTCCGGCACGCGCTGACAATGTCCGCCGGTATAAGGGCTCTTGGCATCGATGGCGCCGGCCAGCAATTGAATGAACGCGTCCAGCAGTTGTTTCTGCCGGGCTTGCAGGCGCTGGCTCTCGATACTCACCGCCGCCGCCCCGGACACTGCTTGCAGGAAGGCGATGCGGTCGGGCCGCAGCTTTTCCAGATCACTTGCCGTGCCGCTGTCATTGATCAGCAGCACCAGCAGGCCGACGGTTTCGTTGTGCCGGTTATGCAAACGGATACCGATCAGATGAACCCTCGGTGACGCCATGGCCAGCAGCACTTTGCGCAGATCGGTGGCCTGTTCGAAGCCCAGATTGCTCACGACTGTGTCGGCGCTCGCCAATTGCCGAAACCATTCGGGCCCCTGAGTCGCGTCAAGGTTGCGTCCCTGAATGTCGAACGCGGTCAGGGCTTGAGAGGCGCCATCGACCACCAGTCCGTAGGGCTCCATGCGATTGCCGTCGTTTTCCCGCAGATAGATCAGGCCCGCCTGAGCCTGGGCGATCTGCACGGTCTCGAACAGGGCCCGCTGCAGCAGCGGTTCGAAGCGGGTTTCAGCAGTCAGGCTGTCGGTGATCCGAAAGAAGCTGGCCAGGGTGTCCTTCATGCGCGCCATCGACAGGCTCAACTGGTCAATCTCCAGTACCAGCGATCGACGGGTCACGGGAAAATTGAAATCGAAACTGCGGATCGCATCGGCTTCCTTGACCAGTGCGTGTAGCGGTTTGACCAGAATTCGCGAGATCAGCCACCCGAGCGGCAGGCATAGCAGCAGAGTAGCCAGCGTGATCAACGCGCCCTGCCAGCGCATGCGATAGGCGTCGACCAGCAACTCGTCCTCCGGCACCAGCAACGCCATTTGCAAACCTTTCGGCCCGCCTTCCTGCAACTGGCTGCGGGCGACGATCCATAGCCGGCCGTCGGCCTTGAGTCGATTGCCCTGATGGCCGGACAACAAGGCGTTAAGGGCGGGGCTCAAGTCGGCAGCCTTGGCCAGACGCGCCGTTCGGTCATCGACGATCAGCCGGCTGCTGTCGGGGTAGGCCACGGCGTTGCCATCGGCATCGAACAGGACAATTTCCGTGGCCGGCGTCACCACGTGTTTGATCAGGGTTGCGGAGAGTGCATCAAGGGTCAGGTCGGCGCCGATCACTGCGTCATCACCGCTGCGCCGGGCCAGCGTCGTGCCGACGTTATGGGTGGAAAAAAAGACGTAGGGTTCGGTAGTGATCTGTTCGGTCTGCTGCCGTGCGTTGATGTACCACGCTCGGCTGCGGGGATCATAAGGATCGTCGGGGTTGTCCTGCCGGCCGACCGGGGACAGTGCCTGGTCGAAGAACAGCGACTGCGAATGCGCCTGACCGCTGGCGTCATGTTCGATGCTCCAGACCTGAAACGCCGCTGCGTCCGGTGCCTTGAGCAGGGTTTTCAGCGCCGGCGTGCGCAAAGGACGAACCATGAAGAAGTCGCCGTTGCCATACCCCAGGTACAGCGAGGCCAGATCCGGATTGTCCGTCAGGGACTGGCTGAACGGCTTGAGCAGCGCCAGGCGTGGTTCGAGGCCGGAAGAGCGGGCGGCGGGATTGTCCGCCAGCAGGCTCAGCAGGTGTCTGATCGGTGCATAGGTGGCCTGCAGATCGAGGCGCACATCCTGCTCGATGCGGTTGAACAGCTTTTCGCTGCTCGACAGGATGATCTGCGTGGTCTGCCGATAGTTGAACAGACCCAGCACCACCCCGGTGAGCAAAAGCAAAAAGGTGAACATGACGCTGATGTGCACATGCAGCGGAAACCGGCGTTGTTCCGGGCGCAGTGGGCTGGGCATTGCGGACTCTCCGTGTAGGTAAGCACACTGCTCAGCGTCCAAGCATAGTTAAGCCCGGGTCACTTTGCTTTGACTGATCCGGTTCAGTTGCTGTTCCAGTGCCTGCTCCAGTTCCAGGATGGCGAGACGGCTGGCCTGGCAGCGACGCTCGATCTCATCCCCCGGCAGCGCTTGCTGACAAGCCTGTTCAAGCGCCTCGCAACTGTCGATCAGGCGCGAGGCCTGGACAATGCGTGCGGCCCCCTTGATCTTGTGGGCGATGATGGCCAGTGCGGGGGGATCCCGGGTGAGGGAGAGGGCCTGCAATTCCTGTCGGTCAAGGCGACTGCTGTTGAGCAGCTCTGCGAGCAGGCGGTGAGTCTGGGAGGGGTTGCCTCCGGTGAGCAGTGTGAGGCCTTGCAGATTGAACACCGGCGCACGGAACAGCGGCTGAACACTGTTGACCCATTCGCTCAGGCTGTTCAGGCTCAGGGGTTTGAACAGGCAGTCGTTCATGCCCGCCTGTTTGCAGCGCAGGATCTCTTCCGGCTGAGCATTGGCGGTGAACCCCAGCACCGTGCAGGCAGGGCGTCGGGTGAGCGTTTCGTGCTTGCGAATGGCCCGGGTCAGATCGTAACCGTTCATGACGGGCATGTTGCAATCGGCGATGACCAGATCGAATTCGCCGTTCTTCCATTGTTCCAGCCCTTGCTGGCCATCTTCGGCGATACAGAAACGATGGCCGAGGTATTCCAGCTGCTGGCACATCAGCAGCCGATTCGCAGGATGGTCATCGACCACCAGAACGGTCAACGGGATGAGGGATGCCTGAATCTCCGGTTCGTCCTCTGCTCTCGCCACTTGTGCAGGCAGGATGACCACCGGCAGCGAAACACTGACTTGGGTGCCGATTCCCGGCAGGCTGCTCAACCGCAGTTTTCCACCCATCATTTCACACAGGTTGCGGCTGATGACCAGCCCCAGGCCTGCGCCGCTGAAGGTTCGCTGCCCGCCGTTGGCGGCTTGGGCAAAGGGTTCGAACAAACGCGACTGATCCTGCGTCGTGATCCCGATGCCGCTGTCCTGTACGGTCAACTGCACCATCGAGCGTTCCGGATCATCCGTGGGTAGAACATCCAGTGTGATTCTGATGTGTCCTGCTTCGGTGAACTTGATGGCATTGCTGATCAGATTCGACAACACCTGCTTGAAGCGCAGCGGGTCGAGGTGAACATCGACATTCAATTCAGGCGGAGAGACGGACACCGCCAGTGAGAGCTGCTTCTGCCGGGCGAGACCTTCGAAGATTCTGACCACCGAGCCCACGGTATCGATCAGGTTGATTCGCTCGGGGGTCAAACTCAGCCGCCCGGATTCGATGCGGGCAATGTCCAGGATGTCGCCGATCAGGCCCAGCAGGTCCTTGGCCGAGTGGTACGCCGTTTCGATGCCGGAGCGATCCGGGTGAGTCTGATCCATGCGCTTGAGCGTCAGTTCGAGCATGCCGATCACGGCGTTCATCGGGGTGCGGATCTCATGGCTCATGGTCGCCAGAAACGTACTCTTGGCCCGGTTGGCATCGTCTGCTCGTTCCTTGGCTGCGCGGAGTTCATCGAGCAGTTCGCGGCGTTCACTGATGTCGATCCAGCCGCCAATGATCCCCTGGACTTCACCGCTGGAGTCCCGGTACGGCAGGATCCAGTGATAGATCGTCAGCTGCCGGTTGCCGATCTGCAGCGGCCGGTCAAGCACCAGCGGTCTGCCCTCCGCCATCACCCGTTGATAGTCGGCCTGATATGTCTGGGCCTCGAAAGCATTGTTCAATGCACCCTGCATCACGCTTTTGCCGATGACGTCTTCGCGCCGGGCATTGAACGCCTGGAGATAACTGTCGTTGCAACTTTGCAGAAGACCCTGTCGGTCACGCACGTAAATCGGGTGGGGCGTGCCGTTGACCAGTGAACCCATGAATTCCAACTGGTCATTCAACGCCCGTTCGGCTGCCTTGCGCTGTTTGATCTGACGGCGCATGTAGGCATTCCAGAGCAGCGACAGGAGTAACAGCAGGCAGGCGCCGCCGATCACCTGATAGAAAAAGCGCTGGTATTGGCGCCAGGTGCCTTGCGAAACACTTGAGTAGCCACGCCAGCGCCCGTTGATGATGCCCAGTTCTTCGGGCGTGATGCTCATCAGTGACTTGTCGATGATCGAGCTCAGTTCTGTGTTGTCCCGCGCAGTCGCCAGTGAGAACGCCGCCTGTCGGGTGCCGATGGTGGTGGTGATCTGCAGGGGGTGTTCGAAGGTTCGCGATGCAATGAAGTAGTTTGCGATGACCAAGGAGTTCACTGCGCCTTCGACCTGGCCTTCGTCAAGCAGCGCCACGGCACTGAAGGTATCTGGCGTTTCGATCAGTTGAATGCGTGGAAACTCGCTGCGCAGGTATTCGATCATCGGATTGCCCTGAGCGATCGCCAGACGCTTGCGTTTGAGTTGCCCAAGGTGCGTGGGACTGTCGGCGGCCTTTCGGGTCAACAGTACGTATGAATTTTCCAGGTAGGGGCGGCTGAAGTTCAGGGTTTCCTCGCGCTGGGCGGTAGGCAGCAGGGCTGCGATCAGGTCAGCCTGGTGATGCTCGACCTGCTTGATCATTTCGGCGTCACTGCGGCTGCGGCGGATTTCGAAGCGCAGTCCGGTGCGCAACCGGATGAGTTCGAGCAAGTCGGCGCTGATGCCGCGAAAATTGCCGTCACTGTCAAAGAACGTCAGAGGTGCGAACGCTTCGTTGACCACTACGCTCACGACCGAATGTTTTTTCAGCCATTGCTCTTCACGTTTGGTCAGTTGCAATTTCTGGTCGGTCAGAAGTGTGTCGCTGCCGACACTCCAGCGCTTGGCGATGTTTTCGCGCTCGCTGCCCGGTACGGCCTTGAGCACGGTATCGATGATGGCGAGCAGCTGTGGATTGTTGCGATGCACGGCAAAGCTGAAACCGTGGGCCTCGTGCTTGCCGAAATTGGCCATGCGAATGTTGTTCAGGTATCCCTTGCTGATCATGTAGTGGGTGGAAATGGTGTCACCGAGAAACACGTCTGCCTGATCGAACGCTACCGCATTGATTGCGTTCTGATAGGACGGATAGGAGGTGATGAGCGCTTTGGGATACATCGCCTTGACATCGTCCAGCGGCAAGTAGTGATACAGCATGCTCAGCCGCATGCCTGCCAGGCCTTCGGTCAGTGTTCGGGTTTCGCCCTCGCGCGTCACAAGCACCGGTTGATCGATGGCGTAGGGCCTCGACAGCACGATATCGGCGTTCTCTGCTTCAAATCCGTTGGCGGTGCCGAGCATGTCGATGTGACCGTCGATCAATGCCCGTATGGCGGCTTCCCGCGAGGCGAAACGTTTGACTCTAATCGGCAGACCGATCGCCTGACCAACGAGTACGGCGTAATCCGCCGTGAAACCTTCGTAGTCGTGCCCGCTGGCTGTCATGTCAAAGGGCGGATAGTCTGGAGCGGAAGTCCCCAGAATCAACTCATTGCGAGTGTGTGCCCACGCCACCTGCGATGGGTCGAACAAAGCCTGCACCGACCGGTCGGCCGACCGACCAAGCAGGGTGAAGTCTTGCGAGGCGGGTGATGCGGCGGTTGAAGAGGTGCAGAAACCCAGACATGCACTCCATGCAATCAGAAAACTCATTAAACGGCTGGACATGTTGACTCTCACACGAGTGCGTTACGTTTGGCCATTTCGATAAGTTCTACGAGAGACTTGGCTTTGAGTTTTTGCATCAGTCGTTTTTTATAAGTGCTTACAGTTTTGTTACTGAGAAACATGCCTTTTGCAATTTCCTTGTTCGTGCGGCCCTGGGCAAAGAGTTGCAAGACCATAAGTTCCCGGTCATTGACGGATTTGAAGAGTTCCAGTTCTGCATAACGCACGTCATCGTGACGAACAGGGTTCAAGGCCTGGCTGGGAAAATAGTTGTAGCCGGAAAGGACAGCCTTGATCGCACTGACCAGTTCGCTCAGGTCTTCCTGTTTGCAGACATAACCCGATGCACCTGACTGCATGCAACGAATGCCGAACAGGGTCGGGCATTGCGCAGTCAATACCAGCGTCTTGAAGGGCGAACTCATGGCGTTGAAGCGGGCCAGGACTTCCAGGCCATCGAGCTTGGGAATGCTGATGTCGAGAATGATCAGGTCGGGCATGCATTCGCGAACCATCTGCATGGCATCGACACCGTTATCGGTTTCTCCAACGACTTTATAACCTTCATGTTCCAGCAGCATTCGAACGGCAAGGCGGATGACCGGGTGATCGTCGACAATAAAAACGGAGTTCATAATCAAATCCCATACGAGCGCAAATAAAGGGCGAACCTTAGCTCAGATGAATGAACGCTCGCATGAACTGACGGGGGGGTAGTGGCAATCTAGGAGAAATCCTACAAATATAGAGGAATCAGACTACGTGTTAACTGGGTTTGACGTAGGTAGGGACGTGAGATGTTCAAAGTTTGTTCTTGAATAAGTTTATAGATGCCGGCGAGATTTAAAGGGATGAGGCTGAATTGAGTGTTGCTGCTTTTGACTTTGAGCTTCCTGAACAAGTACCAGAAGAAGGGTTTGTAGTTTCGCTTGCGCCTCACCACGCCCGACCGATCCCCTTGCAGATCGGTCGGGCGGCAGGCGTCAAGGGCTGGAGCGCCCGGTCATTTCCAGCGCCATGTCACTGGCGTAGCTGTCGGTCATGCCGGCGATGAAGTCGATCATGCGCAGGAACGACGCGTGCAGAGGACCGTGCGGGTCCGGCGCGTTGTTGCCCAGCAAATCGAGAATCCGGCGGCTCTTGAACGATGGCGTGCGGCCATTGTGCTGTTCCAGGGCGGCACCACAGAAGGCGTTGAGCAAAATCTCCAGGGTCGTATAGGCGCCGATTTCGTGGAGGGTCTTGCGCTTGTCCTGGAAGATTTTCTTGCGGGCGATGTCCTTGGCGTTCAACACGCAACGCTTGGCCGGGCCGTGCATGTGTTCCACCAGATCCCCCGACAGCGTACCGGCCAGCAATGCGTCCTGTTGTTCGACGAAGGCCCGGGCGGCGGCGTTGGTCAGGTGCTCGATGGCTTTGCCGCGCAAGATCGCCAGTTTGCGCCGGCGCGAATCCTGCGGGCCGAGCTGGCGATAGGTTTCCGGCAGATCATCGCCGACCAGACCGAGCAGCAGCGACTCGACTTCGGCGTACTCCAGCAGCTCCATTTCCAGGCCGTCTTCCAGATCGATCAGGGCGTAGCAGATGTCGTCTGCGGCCTCCATCAGATACACCAGCGGATGGCGCGCCCAACGCTGCTCTTCCAGCTGCGGCAGACCCAGCTTATGGGCGATCTGCTCCAGCAACGGCAGCTCGCTCTGGTAGCAGCCGAACTTGTGCTTCTTGTAACCGAGGGAGTCGGCGTGACGGGCCGTCCACGGGTACTTCAGATAGGTGCCGAGGGTGGCGTAGGTCAGTCGGGTGCCGCCGTCGAACTGGTGATACTCCAGTTGCGTGAGCACCCGGAAGCCCTGCGCATTGCCTTCAAAGTTCAGGAAGTCACCGCGTTCGGCGTCACTCATCGCATCCAGCCACCCGCGCCCCGCAGCCTGCTGGAACCAGTGACGGATCGCGTCCTCCCCGGAATGGCCGAACGGCGGGTTGCCGATGTCGTGCGCCAGGCAGGCCGATTGAACCACCATGCCCAGATCGCTCGGCTCGCACCATTCGGGTAGAGCGCGGCGCAGGGTTTCGCCGACACGCATGCCCAGCGAACGGCCGACGCAACTGACTTCCAGCGAGTGGGTCAGGCGCGTGTGAATGTGATCGTTGCTCGACACCGGATGCACCTGGGTCTTGCGCCCCAGGCGGCGGAAGGCGCCGGAGAAAATGATGCGGTCATGGTCTTTATGGAACGGGCTGCGGCCAAGTTCCTGCGGGCTGTGCAACGGTTTGCCGAGACGTTCGCGGTTGAGCAGGGTATGCCAATCCAAGGCTGATTCTCTCCGTCTGGTGACTGATTCCCTAGCTTCCCGGTTCAGGCTGGCATCTGCAAGCGCAACTACAGCCCCGCGGCATCGATGTCGATCAGCAGCAGGCGCTCGCCGTTATCGAAGAACTGCCCGGCAGTCAGGCAATACTGGTTGCTGGTGGCATCGCGATAGGTGTTGGAAAGGGTCAGGCGCCGTTCCTCCCAGCCCTCGGCCAGCAGGTGATAGAAGTAAGGGCGCCACGACCAGTTGTGGCCCAGGTAGCGGTTGTCGGCTACCCAGCCGCTTTGTCGCCATTCCAGATTCGGCGTCAGTTGGGTGCCGTGACGGTCGCACTGATAAAAGCGCAGCAGCCAGGGAAAGGCGTCGAGCTGCGGCAGGGCACTGAGCGGGGCCCGGGCCTGGGCCCAGGTTTGCAGGATGGTCATGAGTTCGCTGAGTTGCTGGCGCATGAACATCAGCTTGCTGCGTTCGGCCAGTTTCTGGCGCACGTAAGACTGGCGCAGCTCGGCAAAGCACTCGACGAAGTCATCCGCACCGAAAAACGCCTCCTGCGCCCGGGCGAACAGAAAACCCTGCACGTAACGCGAACCGCACTCCAGAGCGAAATTGAGTTGCGCCGCAGTTTCTACGCCTTCGGCAATGATCCAGCAGCCGGTTTTTTCGGCCATTTGCGCGAGGGCCTTGACCACATCACTGCTCGGCCCGCCAAGTGCCGCAGCCTGGAACAGGCGCATGTCGAGTTTGAGAATGTCCGGTTGCAGCGCCAGCACGCGATCGAGCTGCGAATAACCGGCGCCGAAATCGTCGATGGCAATCCGGGCGCCGGCATCGCGATAGCGCGCCACGACTTCGCTCAGGCGCTGACTGTTACCGCCGAGTTCGGTGATCTCGAAAACAATCCGTTGCGGGTCGATACCATGCCGGGCGAGCTGTTTCAGGCTCGGCAGTGCCTGGTCGGCCCGCAAGCGACTGATCCAGCGCGGTGACATGTTCAGGCTGAGAAACCAGTCCGGCGGCGCTTCGTGCAGTCGGCTCAGCGCGTTGTCGCGGATTTGCCGGTCCATTCGGCGCAGTGCGATGGCAGGCGTGCGCGGGTCGGCGAACAGCGGTCCGACCGACGCCAGTTGGCCATCGGCCTGGCGCAGTCGACCCAGTGCCTCGACCCCTGCAATGCGTCCGGTGGCGGTATCGATGAACGGTTGAAAGCAGGCGAGCGGTTGCCCGTCGATCACGGGGCCTCCTTGTCGTTCTTGTTCTGGTTGAATTCTGCCGGCCGGATAGGCAAGCGGGATTGAACCTCCGGATAAGAGATTCAATCCCGCCGGTATTGCAAGAATGCAGCCAGATGTGAGGGGATCAGCGCTTGCTCGAACTCTGCATGACCAGCTTGATCAGCGGAGCGAGGCTGCTGCCCAGGCGGATCAGTCGGGTCAAACCGCCGACGCCACCGCTCTTGGCCCCTTTACCTGTGATGAAACCCAGTAGCGTCACAGCCGCCATGCCCCACAACGGCGCGTGCTTGATGCCGAAACCGCCTTGCAGGTTTTGCGTCATGCCACGCATGCGTTGCAGAGGTTGCAGGACCTGGCCGGTTTCGTGGCGGATTTCCTGACGATGCATTTCCATGCGCAAACGGATCAGTGCCTTGCGCATTTCCCGGCGTGAGCTGTTGTGCGGAAGTTCAGGCAGGCTCATGGCAGCAGGCGCTCCCGGTCATTGGCCAGTTCTTCCAGCGTGCCGTGGAAGGGCGAGGATTCATCGAAGATTGCGGCCTTCAGACGCAGCGCGCAAAAGATTGCCGCCAGGGTGTAAAACACGCACAGACCAATGATTGCGGCGAGGCGATAGGTGTCCCAGAACACGATCAGTACGAGGGTCGACAGGCCGACCAGCAACAGCAGCGCAAACACCAGCGCCAGGCCGGCGAACAGCAACAGGCTGACTGTGCGTGCTTTCTGTTCCTGCAGTTCGATGCCGAACAGTTCGACGTGGCTGTGCAGCAGGCCGAGAACGGCAGCACCCAGACGACGCGTGGAGGAGGCGGTGCCCGAGTTCGGGCCGGATTCACCGATCGACATGATCAGCGCCGCGTGGCCAGCAGGCCGATCAGGAAGCCGACGCCGGCGGCGATACCCACCGATTGCCATGGGTTGGCCGATACATATTCCTCGGTGGCGGTGACCGCCGCCTGACCGCGCTCGCGCAGAGTGTCTTCGGTCAGCTTCAGGGTTTCCCGTGCGCGCAGCAGGCTTTCGTGGATCTGTTCGCGCAGCTCGTCAGCCTGATCACCGGCCAGCGTGGCGGTGTGTTCCAGCAAGCGTTCAGTGTCGCTGACCAGAGTCTGGAAGTCGTTCATCAGGATTTCTTGAGCAGTCTTTGCCTTGATGCTGGCCATGGGGGATCTCCGTAAGTGGCGTTCTGAAGCGGTGTTCTGAAGCGTTCGAGTATGAGCCAAGAGTGAAGGTTCAGTACAAGTGCTTGGTATAGCTTTTGCTGTGTCGTGGTGCGTCGACCGGTGGCAGTGCGCTGTTGCCGGGCGCGAAACCGGGCAGAGCAAGGCCCGGATGATGAGGGTTCATGTCAGCCCATCGACCTTGTGCGCCAAAGCGGTTCACCGGACTACCGGATCAGTGATCGCGCAGTCGCAACTTGGTGCATGAAATGTGCGCATGAACCGCTTTGGTGCCTTTTTCAGCCTTGGGTCTGCCTCCTCATGGAAAATCTGCAAAGCGCTGTGGACACGCTGGTTCACAGTTCCAACACGTTGTTCATTCTGATCGGTGCGGTCATGGTGCTGGCCATGCACGCCGGGTTCGCATTTCTGGAGGTCGGAACGGTTCGCCAGAAAAACCAGGTCAACGCACTGTCGAAGATTCTCAGCGACTTTGCGGTGTCGACGCTGGCTTATTTCTTTATAGGCTATTGGCTTTCGTACGGGGTGACCTTCCTGCATCCGGCGGCGGTGCTCAGTGCCGATCATGGGTATGGACTGGTGAAGTTTTTCTTCCTGCTGACCTTTGCGGCGGCGATCCCGGCGATCATCTCCGGCGGCATCGCCGAGCGGGCGCGTTTTGTGCCGCAGTTGTGCGCCACGGCGCTGATCGTGGCGTTCATCTACCCGTTTTTCGAAGGGATGATCTGGAACGGCAACTACGGTCTGCAAGCCTGGCTGACCGCACAGTTCGGCGCCCCTTTCCATGATTTTGCGGGTTCGGTGGTGGTGCATGCCATGGGCGGCTGGCTGGCGCTGGCGGCGGTGTTGCTGCTCGGCCCGCGCACCGGACGCTATCGCGATGGCAAGCTGGTGGCGTTCGCGCCGTCGAGCATTCCGTTTCTGGCCTTGGGGTCGTGGATCCTGATCGTCGGCTGGTTTGGCTTCAACGTGATGAGCGCGCAAACCTTGCAAGGGGTCAGCGGACTGGTGGCGGTCAACTCGCTGATGGCTATGGTCGGCGGCACGGTGGCGGCGTTGATCGTCGGGCGCAACGATCCGGGCTTCCTGCACAACGGCCCGTTGGCCGGGCTGGTGGCGGTGTGTGCCGGTTCCGACCTGATGCACCCGGTCGGCGCGCTGGTGACCGGCGCGATTGCCGGCGCCCTGTTTGTCTGGTGCTTTACGGCGGCGCAGGTCAAATGGCGCATCGATGACGTGCTGGGTGTCTGGCCGTTGCACGGTCTGTGTGGCGTGTGGGGCGGCATTGCCTGCGGGATCTTCGGCTCGACCACGTTGGGCGGACTCGGCGGCGTCAGCCTGATCAGCCAGTTGATCGGCACCGCCCTCGGTGTGGCGGTGGCGCTGATCGGCGGTTTCGCCGTCTACGGTTCGATCAAGGCGCTGCATGGTCTGCGCCTGAGCCAGGAACAGGAGTACTACGGCGCCGACCTGTCGCTGCACAAGATCGGCGCGGTGAGCCAGGACTAGGTTTCCTCATCGTCGGCTCCGGGGTAAAAGCCGTGAAGCAGGCGATAACGATCGATGCGCACCTGATCGACTTTCTCCTGCACCCGGTGCGCGGGAAACCCCAGCAGGATCAGGGCATGGGAACCGAGCATCAGGCTCGACTCCAGCAGTTCCGGCACCACTTCGCTGGCGCCGGCTGCTTTCAGCTCGGCCGACTGGCTGTCGTCCCGGGTGCGCACCAGGATCGGCACTGTCGGGTTGAGACGTCGAGCCTCCTTGAGAACACGCAGGGCCACGTCGGCTTGATCCACAGCAATCACCAGCAACCTGGCGCGCAGCAAACCGACGGCGGTCAGCAGATCGCCGCGGGTTGAATCGCCGTAGTGGACGTCGCGCTCGGCGGTGGCGGCTTCCTGAATTCGCACCGGATCGTTGTCCAGCGCGACGTAGGATTGCCCGGCATTGCGCATGAAGCGTCCGATCGACTGGCCGACGCGGCCGTAACCACAGATCACCACATGCCCGTCGAACCCGGCATTGAGGGCACTGATTTCCTCGATCTGTGCTTCCTGATTGGGTTTGCGGTGCAGGGCGGCGGCGATGCGCGGAGCGGCGCGTAACAGCAGGGGCGTCAGCAGCATCGAGCAGAAGGTGGCGGCGAGCAGCAGAGCACCGAGTTCGGCTGGGAGCAGCCGGGTCTGCTGCATCTGCGCCATCAGGGCGAAGCAGAACTCACCGCCCTGGGCGAGGGCGAGGCCGCTGCGCCAGGCCGTTTCACTGTCGCTGCCGCGCCATTTCACCAACAGCGCCACCACCAGACCTTTGATAACCAGCAATCCCAGAGTCATGCCGATAATCAGCAGGCTGTGGCTGGCGAACAGCTGCAGGTCGATCAGCATGCCGATGCTGACGAAAAACAGTCCCAGCAGAATGTCGCGAAACGGCCGGATATCGGCCTCGATCTGATGCCGGTAATGGCTTTCGCCCAGCAGCATGCCCGCGAGGAACGCGCCGAGGGCCGGAGACAGGCCCAGCAGGTGGGTCAGCCAGGCCGTCAGCAACACAATCACCAGGGCCAGCAGCACGAACAGCTCCGCCGAGCGCGACGCCGCGACTTCCTGGAACAGGCGGGGCAGCAGCCAGCGGCTGGCCAGCAACAAACCGAAGAACAGCAATACGGTCTTCAACAAGGTCAGGGGCAGCGCCCAGTACCAGGCCTGATCACTGCTCCCGGCAAATACCGGCACCAGCGTCAACAGCAACACGGCCACCACGTCCTGGAACAACAGGACGCCTACCGCGTTCTGGCCGTGGCTGCTGAAGATTTCGCCGAGACTGCCCAGCTCCTTGGTCACAATCGCCGTGGATGATAGCGAGAGGCCGGCGCCCAGCAGCAAGGCTGGTGTGGCGGGCATGCCCAGCAACATCAGCACGCCTCCCAGCAGGAGTGTGGTGATCAGCACTTGCTGGCTGCCCAGACGGAAAACCACCTGGCGCAGGGCAATCATTTTCGACAGGGAGAACTCCAGCCCCAGGGAAAACAGCAGAAACACCACGCCCAGTTCGGCAAGATCCGGCAGATGTTCGCTTTCATTGATCCAGTCGAATGCCTTCGGCCCGACCATCAAGCCCACGCACAGGTAACCCAGCACAGGCGGCAGGCGCAGGCGTCGGAACAGGGCAATCATCACCAGGGACGACGCCAGAATGATCAGCAGATTGGCAAACACAAGACACTCCGGGACAGGTCAGGCTCTTCAAGCGTAGAGGTAAAAAACACCGGAGCATCGCGTAAATGGCGATTTTGTGGGCTGATTTACATCAGGGTTTTACGAGGGGCGGGATCGAACCCGGAGGGTGGGTCGACGGGCTTTGCGGGCAAGCCTAGAATGATCACTCGATTTTTGGGGTTGAGCGCACATGCTTCCTGAATGCCAGTTGTTCGGCACCCTGGGGTGCCATTTGTGTGAGGTCGCGGAGGCCGAACTGATGCCTTTTGTCGAGCATGGTCTGCTGGTGGAACTGGTGGATATTGCTGACGACGAATCGTGGTTCGAGGCCTACAGCCTGCGGATCCCGGTCTTGCGCAGGGTCGATACCGGCGCGGAATTGGGGTGGCCGTTCAACGCCGATCAGGTGGTGGCATTCCTGCGTTAATGGTCTTTTCTCTTCTGCGTTGATGGCGCTCGTCACCTTCGTTCAATCACGGCTTGGCACTTTTCGGGTTATTCGGTTACTGTATGCGCATACAGTAATTGAGTTGGCCTGCCATGTCGTTTCCGGGCATTCGTCAGGGCAAGCCGGATGTCAGAGGGAGCAGTCGTGGTCAATGTCGAACAGTTGAAAAGCAGCGTGAACGGGATGTCGGTTGACGTGGTGCGCGAGGCCGTCCACGAATTGCGTCTGGACGGTCTGGTCACGGAAGGCAAGACTCCCTTCAACAAGCTGCATTTCAACACCTGCTTTGCCGAGATCGAGGCCTTGTTCCAGCGTGCCGGTTATCACAAACAACTGGATGTAGTCGGATATCAGGGGCTTTTGTACGCCTTGTACGATCCGGGCCGTTGGGACGCCGTGGATGTGTTGCGCTGGCTCAAGGAGTTCACCGAAGCGGCGGCGCTCAAATCGATCCCCGCCTGATTCTGCACTAGGTCTGCTGCGCCCGGTGTTGGATAATGCCACTCTGCTTTGTAGCTTCGAGTTCTCCGCATGTCCAACGCACCCACATTTTCCGCAGCACAGAATCAGGCCAGCACGCTGTATCTGCCCCCCGGTAGCTGGCAGACAGTGCTCGACTGCCTGTGTGAGCATTTCAGTGCCATCGGGCGTGATCAATGGCTGGATCGAATCGCCCGTGGCCGGGTGCTCGATGGCCAGGGTCAGCCGATTGCGCTGGACTTGCCCTACAAGGAAGGGCTGCGCATTCATTATTTTCGTGAAGTGCCGGATGAAAAGCCGATCCCGGTGGTCGAGTCGATCCTGTATGCGGACGACCATCTGGTGGTGGCCGACAAGCCGCATTTCCTTCCGGTGACCCCGGCGGGCGAATATGTCGAGCAGACGCTGCTTCGCCGATTGATCCGGCGCCTGGACAATCCCCATCTGGTGCCGCTGC
Source organism: Pseudomonas sp. lyk4-R2A-10 (assembly GCF_030209075.1). Classification (NCBI taxonomy): domain Bacteria; kingdom Pseudomonadati; phylum Pseudomonadota; class Gammaproteobacteria; order Pseudomonadales; family Pseudomonadaceae; genus Pseudomonas; species Pseudomonas sp. lyk4-R2A-10. The sequence continues at coordinate 238,776 of NZ_JARVSR010000008.1, forward strand.
ACCGAATTGATCGGCACACGGCCGGATTGGTGATTTTCTCTGCCAACCCACAGACGCGGTCGGCGTATCAGTCACTGTTTCCGACACGGCAGATCGAAAAACGCTATGAAGCCATTGCGGCTGCGCTGCCTGGGCTGGATTTTCCGTTGGTACACAAGAGTCGCATGGTCGACGGTGAACCGTTTTTCCGCATGCAGGAGGGGCCGGGTGTAAGCAACACCGAAACGGCGGTGGAGGTTCGTGAAAAGAACGGCGAACTCTGGCGTTACGGCCTGTATCCGGTGACCGGAAAGAAGCATCAGTTACGTGTGCACATGACGGCGCTGGGGGCGAGCATCTGCAATGATCCGTTTTACCCTGAAGTGCTCAAAGACGTTGAAGATGATTACGCCAATCCGCTCAAGCTCCTGGCGCAGGGGTTGCGATTCATCGACCCGGTCACGGGGCAGGTGCGCGAATTTGAGAGCCGGATCACGCTGGACTGGTGATCCGGGTATCGACCCTTTTCTGCCAGACACGAAAAAGCCCGCATATTGCGGGCTTTTCTGTATCCGCTGTCGAACTGAAGACTTACAGCTCTTTGACAGTGCGGATCTGATCCTTGTTGATGCGGGTGTGCTTGCCGTCCAGTTGTTCGAACTCGTAGAAGCCCGAATCTTCATCATACTTGGGGGCGTCGACAGCCTGGATTTCGCGACCGTCATTCAAGGTGATCACTGTTGGCGAAGCGCAACCGGCGAGAGTGGCGAGGCCCAGTGCGAGCATGAAAGTGGCGAGGGTCCGTTGAGTCATGAGTGTGTCTCCGAAGGGAAATTCTTTTGGTTACTGAGCTTGAGACGTATACAAGGCGTGCAAGTTCCTTGAATGCTGTCAGTCTGACACAGTGTTGTGCGAACTCAACAGTTCAGGGGTGTTGAGATTGGCCAGGCGTGGATCGTTGTCAGGGCAAACCAGGGCCTGGGCATCAAGATTGCGCATCACCCGGCCGGGGCTGCGCTCTCCTGCGTTCCAGGCATTTTCGAATGCCGGCAGGAGTGCCACCGGGATCACGCAAAGCAGTGGTTCCCAGTGATCGTCATGTCGCAACATTAAAGGTTTTTCAGAATTCAGACCGGCCGCCTCCCGCATGTTGTGCAGCAGCGCAAGGTCGATGCGCGGGACATCGCAGGGCAGTACCAGCAGATGGGTGTGGCGCGCGGCTTTCAAGCCGGCACGAATACCGGCCAATGGTCCGGGAAAGTCCTCCTCGTCATCGCTAACCAATCGGTCGGCGAACGGCGCATAGCGTTCACGATTGCGGTTGCAGGAGATGATCAGGTCATCCGTCAACGGCCGAACCTTGCGATGCAGATGTACGATCAGTGGTTCACCGTGCCATTCCACAAGTCCCTTGTCCTGGCCACCCATTCGTTGTCCGCGTCCACCGGCCAGCAACAGAATGGAGCAGGGGGGTAATGGCGTGTTCGAAGTCATGGCAGCTCTCCGCAGGGGCGGCGAAAAAAGGGGGCGCTGTGATATAACACCAGGCTGTTTCTCATACAACTGGACGAGCCTATGAAAGCCAAGGCTGATGTACCTTTCGTGCCGCTCAATATCGCGGTGTTGACGGTCAGCGACACCCGCACCCTGGAAACCGACACCTCCGGCCAGGTCTTCGTCGACCGGCTGACAGCCGCGGGCCACCATCTGGCGCAGCGGGTGCTGCTCAAAGATGACCTGTACAAGATTCGTGCGCAAGTCGCTCACTGGATTGCCGAAGACGTCGTGCAAGTGGTGCTGATTACCGGCGGAACCGGTTTTACCGGTCGCGACAGCACCCCGGAAGCGGTCGCTTGCCTGCTGGACAAACAGGTCGACGGTTTTGGTGAGCTGTTTCGCCAGATCTCGGTGCCTGACATCGGCACCTCAACCGTGCAATCCCGGGCTTTGGCGGGACTGGCCAATGGCACGCTGGTCTGCTGCCTGCCTGGCTCGACCAACGCAGTGCGCACCGGTTGGGATGGCATCCTCGCCGAGCAACTGGACTCACGCCACCGCCCGTGCAATTTCGTCACTCATTTGAAACAGGCGGCGCCTTGTGAATCCCGTGGGTAAGCCGGGCAAGACTGGCAGCCTGATGCCTGTCGAAGCAGCATTGACGCGGTTGCTGGAAATGGCCGAGGGCTCGCGGATTGTCGAGAGTGAGTTTTTGCCTCTAGCGCAGGTTCAGGGGCGGGTGCTGGCGCAGGATCTGGTTTCGACGCTGGATCTGCCGCCATGGCCGAACAGCGCCATGGACGGTTATGCCTTGAATCTGGCCGACTGGACCGGCGAGCCGTTGCCGGTCAGCCAGAAAGTCTTCGCCGGACAGGCACCGGAACCCTTGAAACCACGCACCTGTGCCCGGATCTTTACCGGCGCGCCGGTGCCAGCCGGTGCAGACTGTGTCGAGATGCAGGAAAACGTCGAGATTCATGCCGACGAGCGCGTGAGTTTCACCGAGACGATGGTGTCCGGGCAGAACATTCGTCCACAAGGCCAGGAAACGACTGTCGGTGAGTTGGTCTTGCCTGCCGGAACCCGGCTGGGTCCGATCGAGCAAGGGCTGGCTGCGTCGCTGGGATGCGCTGGGCTCGAGGTGGTTCGTCGGGTTCGTGTGGCAGTGCTGTCCACGGGGGACGAGCTGGTTGAGCCGGGCACGCCACTCGGGCCGGGACAGATCTACAACAGCAACCGGGTGTTGTTGTGCAGCTGGTTGCAGCGCCTCGGATGTGAAGTGGTGGATGCCGGCATTCTGCCTGATGACCTGTCCACCACTCGGGCGCGACTTGGGGAGTTGCAGGACGTAGACCTGATTCTGTCGACAGGTGGCGTGTCGGTCGGGGAAGCGGATTTCCTCGGAATCGCTTTGAGGGAAGAAGGCGAGCTGACACTCTGGAAACTGGCAATCAAACCCGGCAAGCCGCTGACGGTCGGGCATTTTCGTGGAGTTCCGGTGATTGGATTGCCGGGAAATCCTGCCTCGACACTGGTGACTTTTGCTTTGTTGACCCGACCTTATCTGTTGCGTCTCCAAGGCGTGCAGGATGTCGAGCCGCTGAAGTTTTCAGTTCCTGCAGGATTTGTCTGGCCTCAGGCCGGTAACCGCCGTGAATTTCTGCGTGGGCGCCTGGAGCAGGGACAAGCGATTATCTACCGTAACCAGAGTTCGGGTGTTTTGCGCAGCGCTGCCTGGGCTGAGGGGCTGGTGGAAGTCCGGGAAGGGCGAGTATTGGTCAAGGGAGACCAGGTGCTATTCATTCCACTCAGCGAGCTCCTCGGCTGATTGCAGGCATTTGAAAGGCAGGCACCGTCGCTAAACGATTCCTGCCTTTCAGCGGGTCAACGGCTGAGCAGTGTGACGAGTTGATCGAACCGGCTGTTGGCAATCCAGCCCAGCAGTCCGAGCACCATCGCTGTCGCACCTGCCGAGTAGGCAAGACGATGTTTGATGGCTTTGACGTCTCCTCTGACTTCGTCCATATCGCGTCGAATGTACTTGAGGTGAGTTTCCAGCTCGGTGACACGCGGTTCCATATCGTTTTCTCCAATATTTCTGGCGCTGCATTTGAATTCGTCTTTAAGGCTGGCGCGACTTTCGGAGAGAGAGGCAACCGGACTCACGGATAATCTTGCTTCATGGCTTTGCATGGAAAAAACCGCCTGATGCGATGGGGTTCTGTCGGCAAATGCCGGAATGCAAATTATCGAAAGTCCTGAAACTGTATGCACTCATTACATGCACATCCTTGTGTAATTGAATTGAAGATTGCTGACGCTGCGACACGTTGTACCAATGAGCGGGCTTGGTCAATTGAGCCGATTCCTTACGTTCTGTACGAAAAATTACAGGCATGTAGGACAGGCAGAAGGAGCTTCAGGAATTAATCAGAACGTGTGCGACTTTTTTACCCGCGTTGAGGGTCAAGATGTTTCGTACTGATTCAATTCCGGGAGTAACCGCAATGAGTGAACGTAAGGCACTGTTGATTCTGCATGGCAAGCAGGCACTCAACGAGGCGGTTCGTGCCGCTGTCGAGAACAAGCGAAAGCAGGGTTGGAAACTGGCTGTGCGCCTGACCTGGGAGGCCGGTGATGCCCAGCGGCTGGTGGCGGAGGCACTGGCGGCGGGATACCGTCAGATCATCGCCGGTGGTGGGGATGGCACTCTGCGCGACATCGCCGAAGCGCTGGCGAAGCAACCGGGCAAGGCCAGTCTGGTGCTGTTGCCGCTGGGAACAGCCAACGACTTTTCCCGCGCGGCGGCTATTCCGCTGGAGCCGGCCGAAGCGCTCGAATTGCTTGAGGCGCCCGCCCATGACATTGATCTGGGTGAAGTCGGCGGGCAGATCTTCCTGAACATGGCCACCGGCGGATTCGGCAGCCAAGTAACAGCCAACACGTCGGAAGATCTGAAGAAAGTGCTGGGCGGTGCGGCCTATCTGTTCACCGGTTTATCGCGGTTCAGTGAGCTGCATGCTGCTTATGGTGAATTGCAGGGGCCGGATTTTCACTGGCGTGGCGAGCTTCTGGCGCTGGGGATCGGCAATGGCCGGCAGGCCGGTGGCGGACATGTGTTGTGCCCGGAAGCGCTGGTGGACGACGGTCTTCTGGATATCAGCATCCTGCCGGCGCCACAGGAACTGGTCGGCACGCTGAAAAATCTGCTCAGTGACGGGTTCGGCATCGACAACATGTTCGTGCGTACCCGGTTGCCGTGGGTTGAAATCAAGGTCGCTGAAGGGCTTTGCATCAATCTCGACGGTGAGCCACTGCAAGGCGACAGTCTGCGGTTTGCAGCGCGTCCGGGGGCGTTGCGCGTGCATTTGCCCAACGACTCGCCGCTATTGGGCGCAACACACCGGATCAGTCATCCAGACTGATGATCTGTTCGCGCACGGCAAACAGCACCAGACCCGCCACATCGTAGATCTGCAGGCGTTTCATGATCTGCGAACGGTGGGTTTCGACCGTCTTGATGCTCAAGCCCAGGCCGTTGGCGATTTCCCGCGTGGACTTGCCGCGCACGATGAGGCGCAGGATTTCCAGTTGGCGTGCTGTCAGGTTGTGCGACTCGGCGACTTCCGGTTGCTGCTTCAGGTTACGGGTCAGCGCCTGGTTGATCACGGTATGGGCGATGGCTGGGCTCAAGTAGCGCTCGTTGTTGCGCAGCGCTTCGAGTGCATGTTCGAGCTCGGTGGCCGTGGTGTCCTTGAGCAGGTAGCCGTGAGCGCCGGACTCCAGCGCCTGCATGATCAGCGCGGGGTCGGTGTGCATCGACAGAATCAGCACTTTGGCGTGCGGGCGTACGCGTCTGAGTCGCTGCAGGGCTTCCAGACCGCCGGTTTCTTTCATGGAAATGTCCAGCAACACTATATCGGGAGACAGCAGCTCGACCATTTCGAGCAGCTGCGAGCCGTCATTGGCCTCGCCGATGACCGCATAACCGGGAATATCCAGCACCAGGGCGCGCACGCCGGCCCTGATCAGCGAGTGGTCATCCACCAGAAGTAAGTTACAAGTCAACGCATAACCTTATTCGTACTGGCCCGCTCGAGTGCACGGGGCGCCCAGGGGAATAGTGCTTCGATTTGAGTGCCTTTGCCCGGCTCGCTGGTCACGCTCAGTGTGCCGCCCAGTTGCTCGATCCGTTCGGCCATTCCGGCCATGCCTCGCTGTCCTTCGCGACCCGGATTCGCCGCCGGGGAAAAGCCCAGTCCATCATCGCTGATCAGCAGGGTCAGGCCCTGCGGTAAACGTTGCACGCGGATCAACAGGTTTTTGGCCTGCGCGTGGCGAAGGATGTTGGTCACCGCTTCCTGAGTGATGCGAAAGGCGGCGACGGCCATTTCTTCGGGGATTCCATTCAGGCGCTGCTGGCAGTCCAGACTCCAGTGCACCGAAGTATTGGTCAGTACCTTGAGCAGGTGTGCACGCAGGCTCGCTTCCAGACCAAGGCTGGTCAATTGCCGCGGGTTGAGAATGGCCGAAACGTCGCGCACTTTATTGAGGGTTTCTTCCAGCGTCTCGCAAAGTACCGAACAGTGTTCCTGCATGTCCGCGGGCAAGCGACGCTTGAGCCATTCGCTTTGCAGTTTGGCGGCCGTCAGCAACTGGCCGATATCGTCATGCAGTTCACGGCTCAGGCGATGGCGCTCGTTTTCCTGGACTTCCAGCAAACGGTCGGCCAGTTCCTGAGGCTGGAACTTGATGGATTTGCGCGACAGGCGATGTTGTGTCCAGACGCAGCCCGCAGCCGCCACATTGATCAGCAGCAGGCCGAGCGGCAGCTGCGCTGACAATCCATAGGTCAACAGACTGCCCAGAGCCGAGCCTGTACACAGCAGAAGTGTGAACCTGCGGGCATTTTCTCGGGAGGGAGGCCATGTGGTGATTGACTTGAGGCTGGCGTACATAGCGGATGGAGCCAATGGATGTTCGCTGCGGGCAGACCGGTCAGAAAGGCTGGCGGTCTCTGTCTGGAAAACTGTCATTCAGGTTGTTGATTTCAAAATGGTTCAGTGATCGATAATTGAGCGCCAAGTTCGGTGGTGACCGATCATCGAAGTCACAAGCCATTAACTGAAACAACTAACGGGCGGCATAATACCACTTAACATACCGTTGGTCGCGTTTGGCCTATATGTCCAAAGAGTCAGGAAACAGGCCATGTTGGACGAAGGTTCCATAATGGAAAGTTGAAATACCTGATCCGATAATTATCGATGCGGTCGCAAGTTTTCTTTTACACAGGAAAACCCTGATATCAGCAGAGGGTAGTCTGCATTCAGTGAGCGTAATTATTTATTGGGGGGTGTCGCAGGCAGGCATGAACTATTCATTAGCGACATTCGACTGCGAAAGCTGACCGGCTCAAACGGCCCAAGGCGTGCCCGATTACGCTTGCCGTTCCGACCAGGCTACGAGGGTCAGGGACTTGCCAGTGTGCGGCAATTGAAAGTGGGTCTGGCCGACCTGGCAGGCAAAGGCTTCGATCAGCGACGCCTGCTCGCTTTCATCCAAGCCTAATTGGCCGGTACTCGGGTCAACCAGTTCCAGTTGCCAGGCCATCAGGGTGAAGCAGTCTTTCAGTGCTTCCAGGGCCTGCGCATGCAGATCCACATGATCCTGAACCTGGGTGAGCAGGCCATGCAGGTGCAGGGAAAATTCGGATATCGCCTCAAGTGCCAGGGCATCGGCCTTGTTTGCCAATTTGAGGAGAGTACTGAGCATGCAGTCAATCGCGTCCCTGTCATTGCTGATCAGCTGCAAGTGACTGAGGCATTCTTCAGACTTGGCCAGGAGCGTTTCAGCCTCGACCAGAAATTCGGGGAACCGCTGCGCCCAGTCACTACGGTCGTTCGGCATGCTTATCTCCACCACTTCATGTCTGATGAGGGAATGCCGTGTGTGTCGACGATCGTGAACCGTCGCGAGACCGCGCCCCGGTGTGCATTGGCACAGACCCGGGGTTTCAAGAGGATGTGTTTCCACTGAACTGCGATCGCACACAATAGCCTGACTCCGTTCATGCAATGAGAATGGCGTCACATTAATGGCTATTGGATATCGCGAACATCAGGTTGGGCCTGATTGTCACTAGGGGATTCCCTTAGGCACGGGAACCTGTGGCGCAAATCGGGGTCGCGCCGAAGAGAATGTAGCAGATGATTTCACCGGGCCAGTAAAGCATGATGTTAATGTGACATCAATGCCTGCTCGTGGCATTTTGTGGGTGATTTGTGACGGGATCAAGATCCGTCAGATTCAGCCGATAACCCCCAATAGTGAATTCATCAGAACAAGCCCAGGAGTCATTGATGGCCGGCATTCTCGACACGGTAGACCAACGCACGCAACTGGTGGGTGAGAATCGCCTGGAAATTCTCATGTTTCGACTGGCCGGACGCCAATTGTTCGCGATCAACGTGTTCAAGGTTCAGGAAGTCCTGCAACTGCCGAAGCTGACCCTGATGCCCCAGCGTCACCCGTTTGTCTGCGGTGTGGTCAACCTGCGTGGCCAGACGCTGCCAGTGATCGACCTGTCCCAGGCGATCGGCATGCGCCCGCTGGTGCCGGGCCCGAACAGCACGATCATCGTCACCGAGTACAATCGTTCGGTGCAGGCGTTCCTCGTCGGTGGCGTGGATCGCATCGTCAACATGAACTGGGAAGCCATTCTGCCGCCACCGACCAGTGCCGGTCGCCAGCATTACCTGACAGCCATCAGTAAGGTCGACGATCAACTGGTGGAAATCATCGACGTCGAGAAAGTCCTCGCCGAAATCGTGCCGTACAACGCCAAGGTCTCCCGCGACAAACTGGACGATCCGGTGCTGGAACGCGCCCGTGGCCGCGAAGTGTTGCTGGTGGACGACTCCAACGTGGCGCTCTCGCAATTGCGCGACACCCTCGGCCAGTTGGGCGTGAAGATGCACATCGCCAGCGACGGCCTGAAAGCCCTGAACATGCTCAAGGCCTGGGCGGACACCGGGGTGAACATGACCGACAAACTGCTGATGGTGTTCACCGACGCCGAAATGCCGGAGATGGACGGCTATCGCCTGACCACCGAAATCCGCAACGACCCGCGCCTGCGTGGCCTGTATGTGGTGCTGCACACTTCGCTGTCTGGCAGCTTCAACGATTCGATGGTGAAGAAGGTCGGGTGCGACAATTTCCTCTCCAAGTTCCAGCCGGACAAATTGGTCGACGTGGTGCGCCAGCGTTTGATGCTCGACGAAGTACCGGCCTGATCAACCTGTCGAGGCTGACCTCGCGTCAGCCTTTGATTCGCTGACAAAGCTCGTATAGGGTGGCGTTTTTGACCCACCAGGGAGCTGGCCATGCTGCGTCTGAGCGCGCTTTATCGTTACCCGTTGAAATCCGCCAAGGGCGAGGTCCTGCAAGGGATTGGCCTGGACAAACTGGGGCTTGAGGGCGACCGACGCTGGATGCTGGTGGACGAGGCCAGCGGACGGTTCCTGACCCAGCGTGCCGAAGCGAAAATGAGCCAGCTCTCGGCGCTATGGAATGCCACTGGCGGCCTGACGCTCAGCGCGCCGGGGCATTCGGCAATCGATGTCGCCTTGCCTGGCGGTGACGACGACCTGCGTGGCGTAACCATCTGGCGCGATACCTTGCGCGTACCGGATGCCGGTGAGGAGGCGGCCCGTTGGGTCAGCGATTTCATCGGCAAACCGACGCGCCTGGTGCAAGTGCCGCTTGAACGCGCTCGTACGACTCAGGCCGGGTACGGCAACGACGACGATCAAGTGGCGTTCGCCGACGGCTTTCCACTGTTGCTGATTGGTGAGGCATCACTGCAACACCTGTCGCAGGAAGTCGGGCGCCCTCTGGAAATGCTGCGGTTCCGGCCGAATCTGGTGATCGAAGGCAGTGATGCTTACGCCGAGGATGGCTGGAAGCGGATTCGGATCGGCGATGTCGAGTTCCGCGTGGTCAAGTCCTGCTCGCGGTGCATTCTCACCACGATCGATCCGCAGACCGGTGAGCGCAGCGCTGACCGCGAGCCGCTGGCAACCTTACAGAAGACCCGCGCCCAGGCCGACGGCGCGATGTTTGGCCAGAACCTGGTCAATGACAGCAATGGCCGGCTTGAAATCGGCATGCCGGTGGAAATCCTCGAATAACCGCTCCTGAAACGAAAAATGCCCGTGTCCTTGGACACGGGCATTTTTCATGACCGCAGGAAACCGGGGTTTCAGCCGCGGTATTCGCACAGGTAGGCGGTGTCGACGGCGACTTTCAGCTGGAACTTGCTGTTGGCTGGCACGTTGAACTGGCTACCGGCAGCGAAAGTTTCCCAGTCGCTGCTGTCCGGCAGTTTGACGGTCAGTGCGCCCGAAACCACGTGCATGATTTCACGCTGGCTGGTGCCGAATTCGTATTCGCCCGGGGCCATGACGCCGATGGTCGCAGGGCCTTCAGCAGTGCCAAAAGCGATCGACTTGACGGTGCCGTCGAAGTACTCGTTGACTTTAAACATGGGCGATTCCTCTCGAAAAGGGCTTAAAAGGGTCAAAAAGGGGCGGCCAGTATGCACAAGGCTTCTGGCGCCGTCACCTGCGCTAGAGCGGCAGCACCAACGGCAATAATCGGGCGGTATTGCGCGCATCCTCCAGCGCTCGATGCTGCTGGCCGGTGAACTGCATGCCCGCCAGTTGCAACGCGCCATTGAGGCCCAGCGGCCGTTCGAGGCGTCGGGCCTTGGCAAAGCGCTGTTTCAGATTCATGTGCGGCACCCGGCTCAGGGCGCTGTCGAGTTGCAGTCGCTGCCATTCCTGAAGCAACTGCTTGCGATCGTAATCGCCCCAGCTGGCCCAGCCTTCAAGGCGTGTCTGGTGCTGACCGAGCCAGCGTTCGAACGCCGGCCACACTTCACTCAACGGCTGCGCCGCGTCGATGTTGGCCTGGGTGATGTGCGTGAGTTCGCGGCAAAACGGCGTCAACAAGGGGCGCCGCGTCGGTTTGACGAAGCGCTGAAAGTGATCCTGCTCGCGACCCGCGCGATCCACCAGGGTCGCGCCGATCTCGATGATCTCCATTTCCGTAACCGGCCAGCCACCCTCATCGGTGGTGGCTTCCAGATCTATGACCAGCCAATGGGGCATCGCAGGGTTCCTGATTTCCGCGTCCTGATTATTCAGAGCGTAGTCAAACCTTGCGAATGCGCGCGGCGACTACTCGACCTGCAACAGAACCTGACGATTTTTCACCTGATCGCCGACCTTGACCTGCACCCGCTTGAGCACGCCGTCGATGCCGGCCTTGAGCGGGTGCTCCATTTTCATCGCCTCCAGCACCACCAGCAACTGGCCCTTGCTGACCGGGCTGCCTTCGCTGACGAGCACATCGATGATGGCGCCATCCATCGGGGCTTTCAACGTGCCGGAACTGACGCTGGTCTGACTGTCGATCACCGCATGAGTTCGATCCACCAGGTGCAGGCTGCCGGGATGGGTGAACAGCCAGAGCTGCTCGTCGCACAGGCGATAAGCGCGGCGCTGGCGCAGGCCATCGACCTCCAGCGTCACGGCCCCGGCGGTGTGCTCGATCAGTTTGAGTTCGATAACGCGCTCCACAACCTGAACTTCGAAAGCGTTGTCCGGGCTGGCGCGCAGTTGCACGTTCCAGTCGCGGGCGTCGAGACCGATGCGATAGAGCAACGGCGCACCGGCGTTGTTGCGCCATCCGGACAACGTGGCGCGGTGTTGCTGTGCGGCGGATCGGTAAAACAGCAGCGCCGCGATGGCCAGCTCTTCGTTACTGGGCGAATAGGCGTGCAGGCAATCGTGATCGGCGAAATGTTGAGGGATGAAGCCAGTACCGAACTCGCCGCTGATGAATTGCGGATGCTGCAACAGGCTGGCGAGCAACCGCTGATTGCTTTGCACGCCAAGCAACACGCTGTCCTGAACTGCGCACAGCAGTTTGCGCCGGGCCTCTTCACGGGTTGCGCCATGAGCAATCAGTTTGCCGAGCATCGGGTCGTAGAACGGTGAGATCGACTGCCCTTCGATCAGCCCGTGATCAATCCGTGAACCGCGATCCAGTGCCGGCGCCCAGGCTTCGACACGCCCGGTCTGTGGAAGAAAACCCTGGGTCGGATCTTCGGCGTAGAGGCGCACTTCCATCGCGTGGCCATCGAGTTTCACCTGTGCCTGGGTCAGCGGCAGCGGCTGACCTTCGGCGACCGACAGTTGCCATGCCACCAGGTCCAGCCCGGTAATCAGTTCAGTCACCGGGTGTTCGACCTGCAACCTGGTGTTCATCTCCAGAAAGTAGAACCGGCCATCAGTGTCGAGCAGGAATTCTACAGTGCCGGCACCGACATAGTTCACCGCACGCCCGGCCTTGAGTGCCGCTTCGCCCATCGCCTGGCGCAGTTCTTCGGTCATCACCGGGCAGGGCGCTTCTTCAATGACTTTCTGATGGCGGCGCTGAATCGAACAGTCGCGCTCACCGAGGTAGATCAGCTGGCCGTGGTGATCGCCGAACAGCTGAACTTCGACATGGCGCGGCTCGATCAGCGCCTGTTCGAGGATCAGTTCATCGCTGCCGAATCCGTTCAAGGCTTCGGAGCGCGCCGTGCGCAATTGCGCCGGCAATTCTTCGGCGCTGTGCACCAGCCGCATGCCGCGTCCGCCACCGCCGGCGCTGGCCTTGATCATCAATGGATAACCGATGCGTTCAGCTTCGCGTGTCAGGGTTGCGTCGTCCTGCTCGGCACCTTGATAGCCGGCGATACATGGCACACCGGCGGCGAGCATGGCGATTTTCGATTGGCGTTTGCTGCCCATCAGTTCGATGGCTTCGACGCTGGGGCCGATGAAGGTCAGGCCGGCCTGTTTGCAGGCGCGGGCGAATTCGGCATTTTCCGAGAGAAAACCGTAGCCCGGATGGATGGCGTCGGCGCCGCTGCGGCGGGCGGCGTCGAGAATGGCCGGGATGTTCAGGTAGGACTGTTGCACGGGTGCCGGACCGATGTTCACGGCCTCGTCCGCCATTTCGACATGCAGTGCGTCAGCGTCGGCATCGCTGAAAACGGCGACGGTGCGATAACCGAGGGCCTGGGCGGTGCGCTGGATGCGGCAGGCGATTTCACCGCGGTTGGCGATCAGGATTTTATGGATGACGGGCATGGTGGTTTTTCCTGAATGTTGGCGGTGGATTGAAGGGCCTCATCGCGGGCAAGCCCGCTCCCACAGGATTCAGTGGTGCTCACAAAAACTGTGGGAGCGGGCTTGCCCGCGATGCTTCTAAGGGGCCCACCTCGGTTTGCGCTTTTGCACAAACGCCATCGTGCCTTCGATGCCTTCGGCACCGGTCACCGCTTCGCTGAACCACTGCGCGGCTTCGTCCAGCAGTTCACTCGACGGCTGGCCGGCGCTGGCCAGCAGCAGTTTTTTCGTCACGGCATTCGCTTCGGGGGCGCAGCAGAGGACATGGTCGAGCACTTCATCCAGTCGCTCGGCGAGCGCCTGTGGATCCTGCTCGACAAAATGCACCAGCCCCAGACGCCGGGCCTGATGGCCGTCGAAACGGGCGGCGGTCAGGGCCAGGCGTCGGGTCTCGGTCAGGCCGATGCGCTGCACCACAAACGGCGCGATCTGCGCCGGTAGCAGGCCGAGACTGGTCTCCGGCAAACCGAATTGCGCCTGATGATCGGCGATGGCGATATCGCTGACACAGGCCAGCCCGAAGCCGCCCCCGAGCACCGCGCCCTGCAACACCGTGATCAGCACTTGCGGCGTGTGCTGCGCTTCTTCCAGCAACAACCCGAACGCTCGGTTCAATTCGCGATAGGCATCGCTGCCCTGGGCGCGGGCGTTGGCCATGTCCTTGATGTCGCCGCCGGCACAGAAATGCCCGCCGGCACCGCTGAGCACCAGTGCGCGAACGCTGCGATCATCGCGCACGCTGGCCAGCACGGCGCGCAACTCGGCGACCATTTGCAGGCTCATGGCGTTGCGGCTTTCCGGGCGATTGAGGGTGATGTGCAACACGCCGTTGTGCCGTTCCAGCAGCAGCGTCTGGCAATCGGGCAGGGCGCTCATTTCTTTTTCCCCGGCAGAATGCCCATCAGTTTGCAGATGATCCCCAGCATGATTTCATCGGCGCCGCCGCCAATCGATACCAGCCGCACGTCGCGGTAGGCGCGGGCCACCGGGTTGTCCCACATGAAGCCCATGCCGCCCCAGTATTGCAGGCAACTGTCGCTGACTTCCCGACCGAGACGTCCGGCCTTGAGCTTGGCCATCGACGCCAGTCGGGTGACGTCCTGGCCTTTGACGTATTGCTCGGTGGCCTGATAGACCAGCGCCCGCAGGCATTCGATTTCGGTCTGCAACTCGGCGAGGCGGAAGTGAATCACCTGATTGTCGATCAGCGCGTTGCCGAAGGTCTTGCGCTCCTTGCAGTACTCGATGGTGCTGTCGACGCAGTATTCCAGGCCCTTGATCATGTTGGCCGCACCGAACAGGCGTTCCTCCTGGAACTGCAGCATCTGCATCATGAACCCGGCGCCCTCATGGCCGATGCGATTGCGCTGGGGCACGCGCACGTTGTCGAAAAACACCTGGGCGGTTTCCGAGCTGCGCATGCCGAGCTTGTCCAGGTGCGAACTGAGGCTGATACCCGGCGTGTTCATCGGCACCATGATCAGCGATTTGTTGATGTGCGGCTTGTCGTCCGAGGTGTTGGCCAGCAGGCAGATGAAGTCGGCGCTCGGCGAGTTGGTGATCCACATCTTGCTGCCGTTGATCACATAGTCGTCGCCATCCTTGCGCGCGGTGGTCTTGAGCCCGGCGACATCGGAGCCGGCGCCGACTTCCGAGACACCGATGCAGCCGACCTGCTCGCCAGTGATGGCTGGGCGCAGAAACTCTTCGCGCAACTCATCGGAACCGAAGCGGGCGAGGGCCGGAGTGCACATGTCGGTCTGCACGCCGATCGACATCGGAATGCCGCCGCAGTGGATGGTGCCGAACTCTTCGGCCGCGACGATCGAATAGCTGTAATCCAGACCCATGCCGCCGAATTTTTCCGGCTTGGAAATCCCCAGCAGACCGAGGTCGCCGGCCTTGCGGAAAATCTCGTGGATCGGAAAGCGCCCGGCCTTTTCCCATTCATCGACATGGGGGTTGATCTCGTGCTCGACGAACTGGCGGACGGTGCGGCGCAGAGCTTCGTGTTCCGGGGTGAAGATCATTGTTGTTGTTCTCCTTTGATCCGAGGCGATCAGAACCGGCTGACGCCGAAGCTGATGGGTTGCAGCCTGCGTACGTCGGCTTCGTGGCAGATGTCCAGCAGGTAGCCGAGCAGGGTGCGGGTGTCGCGCGGATCGATCAGCCCGTCATCCCACAGGTTGGCGCTGCCGTAGAGGGCGGTGGACTGGCTGTCGAGTTTCTGCGCGGTGACCTGCTCCAGCATGTCGAGCATTTTCGGGTCGGGCACCAGGCCGTCCTTGAGCTGTTTGGCTTCGGTGACGATGCGCAACACCTTGCCGGCCTGGGCGCCACCCATCACGGCGGTGCGGCTGTTGGGCCAGGCGAAGATGAAACGCGGATCAAGCCCGCGTCCGCACATCGCGTAGTTGCCCGCGCCGTAGGAGCCGCCGACCACTATCGTCAGTTTCGGCACCCGCGCATTGGCCACGGCCTGGATCAATTTCGAGCCATGCTTGATCACGCCGTGCTGTTCCGATTCGGTGCCGACCATGAACCCGGTGGTGTTGTGGAAAAACAGCAGCGGCGTCTGGCTCTGGTCGCACAGTTGAATGAACTGCGCCGCCTTGCTCGCGCCGTTGGGCGTGATCGGGCCGTTGTTGCCGATGAAACCGCAGGCGCGGCCCTGAATTTTCAGGTGGCCACAAACGGTCTGCTGATCGAACTCGCCTTTGAATTCCAGGAAGCGTGATTCATCGGCGATCCGCGCAATGATTTCGCGCACGTCGTAGGGTTTTTTCGGGTCGTCCGGGATCAGCCCGAGGAGTTCGTCGATGGGGTACAGCGGCTCCTTGAATTGTGGTTCGGGCAGCCACGGCAGTTGCTCGTTCCAGTTCAGCAGGCTGACGATTTCCCGTACCTGACGCACGCCGTCGGCATCGTTTTCGGCCAGGTATTCCGCGGTGCCGGCGACTTGCGCGTGCATCTCGGCACCGCCCAGTTCTTCGTCGGTGGCGACTTCACCGGTCGCTGCTTTAAGCAACGGCGGGCCGGCAAGAAACAGCTTGGCCTTGCCGCGCACCACCACCACGTAATCCGACAGCCCCGGCTGATACGCTCCGCCAGCCGTAGCCGAGCCGTGCACTACGGTGATCTGCGGCAAACCCATGGCTGACATCCGCGCCTGATTGGCAAAACTGCGCGCGCCTTCGACGAAAATCTCCGCCGCGTAATTGAGGTTGGCGCCACCGCTTTCGGCGAGAGTGATGACCGGCAGTTTGTTTTCCTGGGCGATCTGTTGCAGGCGCAGGGATTTTTTCAGGCCCGACGGGGAAATCGTCCCGCCCTTGATCGCGCTGTTGTTCGCCACGATCAAGGCGCGCACGCCGGACACATAGCCAATGCCGGCGATCAAGCCGCCACCGGCCGAGCTGCCGTCCTTGTCGTCGTGGAGCTTGTAGCCGGCCAGGCTCGCCAGTTCGAGGAATGGCGCGCCGGGGTCGAGCAACAGATTCAGACGTTCACGGGGCAACAATTGTCCGCGTTTGTCGAATTTGGGTTTGGCTTCGGCGGCCTTGTGCAGCAGGTTCTGTTCCAGCTGCTGGACTTGCTCGATGGCGGCGAGCATCGCTGCGCGATTGCGGGCGAAGGCTTCGCTGTGCGGGTCGAGTTGGGACTGGATCTGCGGCATGG
The DNA here is from genome assembly GCF_030209075.1 of Pseudomonas sp. lyk4-R2A-10. Lineage (NCBI taxonomy): Bacteria > Pseudomonadati > Pseudomonadota > Gammaproteobacteria > Pseudomonadales > Pseudomonadaceae > Pseudomonas > Pseudomonas sp. lyk4-R2A-10. Next base: position 255,176 of record NZ_JARVSR010000008.1, read on the forward strand.
CTTACTCCTTGTCCTTCAAAACGTCTGGCATGTAGGCCCGGTGAAAACCGTTGAAGGATTCGCTGTGGGTCGCCTTGTGCAACGGCCATGCGCGGTTGCCCAGGCTGGCCGCGCCGTCGATGCGCAAGGTGCTGCCGCTGATGAACGCGGCAGCCGGGCTGAGCAGAAACACGATCGCCGCGCTGACCTCTGATTCGGTGCCGATACGCTTGAGCGGCACGTGTTCGCGCAGGGTCGGGATCACGGCTTTGAACGCACCTTCATAGGTGTCCATGCCGCTGGACGCGATCCAGCCCGGCGCCACCGCATTCACCCGAACCCCGGCATAACCCCATTCGAATGCCGCTGTTTTGGTGAAGTTGTCCATGCCCGACCGTGCGGCGCCGGAGTGGCCCATGCCGGGCATGCCGCCCCACATGTCGGCGAGCATGTTGACGATGTTGCCGCCGTGTTTGCTCATCGATTGATTGAACACTTCCCGGGCCATCAGGAAGCCGCCGACCAGATTGGTGCGCAGTACGGTTTCGAAGCCTTTCTGATTGATCGAGGCCAGGGGCGACGGGTACTGCCCGCCGGCATTGTTGACCAGTCCGTGGATCGGCCCGTGTTCACGGATCAGTTCGCTGACCAGCGCCTTCACCGCTTCTTCGTCACGGATATCGCAGGCCTGCCAGTGCGCCCGACCGCCGTCCTCGGCAATTTCGGCGGCGACGGTTTGCAGCTTTTCCGGTTTGCGCCCGACCAGCACCACGTTGGCCCCCAGCGCCGCCAGTTCATGGGCGGTGCAACGCCCGATGCCACTGCCGCCCCCGGTGACGATGACGGTCTGACCGCTGAACAGATCAGCCCTGAAAATCGATTCGAACGCCATGCTGCCAATCCTCTAGTCGAACTGTTCGGCGATGCTTTGCGGCACCGGGATCTGGATTTCCAGTAATTGCTGGGCGAAAGCCTTGCCTTGCGGGTCGATGCGCAGGCTCGCCACGCCGCCGCCACCAAGGGCGTTTTCCAGCAGGAAGTTGAGGCTGTGGGTGCCGGGCAGATACCAGCGTTCGACCCGGCCGTGAATCGGGTCGAGGACATGGTTCATCCAATCGACGACCACCGCCGGGGTCAGCGCTTCGACGATCCACGGTAGGTATTCCGGACGACGCGGCAGGACGCCGATGTTGCTGTGATTGCCCTTGTCGCCGGAACGCGCCACGGCCAGTTTCACCAGCGGCACACTCGCGTCGGCGCGGCCCTGGGGTTTAGGCGTTTCGTGGGGCAGGGGCAGATCCTGACTGTCGAGGGTGGCGGGGGCGGGCAGGGTGAACGGGTGAGATTCGCCGGCGATGTCGATCTGCAAGGTGCAGGCGCTTTTGTCGATCAGGAACGAGAACAGCCGGATCAGCGGATACACCGTCGGCCGCCCGCCGACGATGCCGGTCAGGCCCGGCGCCATGCCGGTGGCGGCCTGGGCTATCTCGCGGGAGAACAAGATCAGCGCCTGTTTGTTCGGGTGGCGCACGGCGAGTTTGATCACCACTTCGCGGCTGTCCCGGCGCTGGCCGTGAGGGCCGTAGGTGGCTTCGCTGCCGAGCAGTTCGACATCGGTTTCGGTGTACGGTCCCAAGCCTTTTTGTTCGAGCATTTCCGAAGTCTTGTCGAGGATCGCCCGACTGACGCGCCGGGCTTTTTCCACGGCATCGATGCCGGCGATCAGGCAACTGGCGGTGCAGCGGAAACCATCCGGATACGTGGCGCTGACCTTGTATTGGTCGCTGGGCGGCAGGCCTTTGGCGCCGTGGACCCGGACGGCGTTTTTGCCTTGTTGCTGAAGTTTGACCTGGCTGAAATCGCAGACCACATCGGGCAACAGATAAGCCTGCGGATCACCGATTTCGTAGAGCATCTGCTCGCCGACAGTCAGCGGCGTGACCAGCCCGCCGGAGCCTTCGGGTTTGCTGACGATGAACTGGCCGTCGGCGTTGACTTCGACGATCGGGAAACCGATGTGTTCGTAGTCCGGCACGTCGCGCCAGTCGGTGAAGTTGCCGCCGGTGCACTGCGCGCCACATTCGATGATGTGCCCGGCCAGGGCGGCTTGCGCGAGTTTGTCGTAGTCATGCCACGACCAGCCGAATTCGTGCACCAGCGCGGCGCTGACCACCGCGCTGTCGACCACCCGGCCGGTGATCACGATGTCGGCACCCAGGCGCAGGGCTTCGACGATGCCCGGCGCGCCGAGGTAAGCGTTGGTCGACACGCACATCGGCGGCAGCGGGGCGCCGCTGAACATTTCCGTAATGCCTTGGGAGGCGAGGTGTTTGAACTGGGGTTGCAGGTCATCGCCCGACAGCACTGCAATTTTCAGTGCTACGCCAGCCTTGTCGCAGGCCGCTTGCAGCGCGGCGGCGCAGGCCTTTGGGTTGACCCCGCCGGCATTGCTGATGACGCGAATGTTCTGTTCGGCCAGTTGCGGCAGCAGGGGCGTGAGGACTTCGATGAAATCCCCGGCAAATCCCGCCTGCGGGTCCTTCATGCGCGCGCCGGCCATGATCGACATTGTGATTTCGGCCAGGTAGTCGAAGACCAGATAATCCAGCTGTCCTGCGGCCACAAGCTGCGCGGCGGCGGTCGAGGTGTCTCCCCAGAATGCGCTGGCGCATCCGATGCGAACCGTGGTGGGCATTTTGATCTCCGACTCAGCAACCTGTGACAGAAGTGCATCGAGGCTACCAAGCAAGCGCTTGGTTTGTAAACACCTGGAATTTTCTTCTGCCCAAGCGCTTGCTTGGTCGCGGGTGGCGGCTTAAATTGCCCGCGCAACCCCGCCGTTTCTGCGGCGTACGGCACACTTGAATGATCGACTGTAGGAGACAATGGGTGGATGAGCAAAAAGCCCTGAGGGTCATGCGTGAACTGGTCGATGCCGGCCAGCTGACCGATCCGGACAGCGCTCGTGGCAAACTGCTGCAAGTGGCGGCCCACCTGTTCCGCAACAAGGGCTACGAGCGCACCACGGTGCGCGATCTGGCCGGTGCCGTGGGGATTCAGTCCGGCAGCATCTTTCATCACTTCAAGAGCAAGGATGAAATCCTGCGGGCAGTGATGGAGGAAACCATCCGCTACAACACCGCACTGATGCGCGCAGCCCTTGCCGATGCCGCCGATGTGCGTGAGCGGGTGCTGGCGCTGATCCGCTGCGAATTGCAGTCGATCATGGGCGGCAGCGGCGAGGCGATGGCGGTGCTGGTGTATGAATGGCGCTCGCTGTCCGAAGACGGCCAGGCCAAAGTGCTGGCGCTGCGAGACATTTATGAAGACCTCTGGCTGCAAGTGCTGGGTGAGGCCAAGGAGGCGGGGTTCATCCGTGGCGATGTGTTCATTACCCGACGTTTTCTCACGGGCGCGCTGTCCTGGACCACCACCTGGTTCCGTGCCGGCGGCAGTCTGAGCCTGGATCAACTGGCCGAAGAGGCGCTGATTCTGGTGCTCGAAGAGCGCTAGGCGCTTTCTATCGGGCCGGGAAACTGGCTAACTTGGCGAAACCGCCTAGCTTGAATGCATGATCGGTACTTTTTCGGGGAGTGGGGTGTTTTGAAGTCTTCGCCAATTCGGATGGCCGCCGGGCTGATGCTCGCAGCGCTGGCTGCATTATGGGTATTGCCCGCTCCGGCGGCGCAAGTGGTTCGGGTGGGCGCGGCGCATTTTCCGCCCTACACCATTCGCCCGGAAAACGGCGCCGACACCGGCCTGCTGCCGGAACTGGTCGCGGCTTTGAACAGCGCCCAGAGCGACTATCGTTTTGAATTGGTACCCACCTCGATTCCTCGCCGGTTCGGTGATTTCAAGGATGGCCGTACGGACATGGCGATCTTCGAAAACCCGGAGTGGGGCTGGAAAGACATCCCCCACACCACCGTCGACATGGGTCTTGAGGACGCCGAGATTTTCGTCGCGCAGAACAAACCCGGACGCCAGCAGAATTACTTCGCCGATCTCAAGGGCAAACGGCTGGCGCTGTACAGCGGTTATCACTACGAATTCGCCAATTTCAACGCCGATCCCAAATACCTCGCCGAAACCTACAGCGCCACGCTGACCTATTCCCACGACAGCAATCTGCTGATGGTCTTGCGCGGGCGCGCGGACATTGCGTTGGTGACTCGCTCGTATCTGTTCGATTACTTGCTGCGCAACGAAAAGGTGCGCGACGAGTTACTGGTGTCCCAGCGCATCGACCAGATCTACCACCACTACGCGATTCTCAGTCCGAAGGCGCCGATCACCGGCGAAGCGTTCGGCAAGCTGCTGCAAGGGCTGCGCGACAACGGGCAGATGCTGAAGATCTTCGATCCGTACAAGATTGCGGTGGTGCCGGTAGCGCATCAATGACCGGCGGTTTTGGCCGAACGGCCTAAATTTCCCGCCCCGGCTCACGTCCCATCGTTGAACTGTCGACGATTATCGTGAGCCCGACCCATGTCCAATCTGAATGACCTGACTGCCCTGGCCCTGCCTTCGGGCAGCCAACTGGTAGCCGATGCCACCGAAAGCCGTCTGAGCCTGAGCCTGGACGGGCAACCGCTGATTCGCCTGCGCCTCGATCGTGAAGGTCAGGGGCCGATCCAGATCGATGAACGCTACGCGCTGCCGCCAGGCCAGGCGCTGTGGGCAGCCTGTTATTGGCTGTTTGCCCGGGAGCCGGCGCGTCAGCAATTAATCTGGCAACTGGACCAGGCGCCGACCGAAGCCTTGCTCAGCGGCTTGCTGGTGAGCACTGAAGTGGCGGGCGAATATCGCTGCGAGCGCACGCTGTTCTGGCAACTGCCGCAACCGTGGCTCGGCACCTCGCTGACCGGCAGCTATCCGCAGCAGATGGTCATCAGCAACGGCAAGCGTCATCCGCTACGACCGGTGAAACCGCGTGGTGAGGTTTATCGGCGCTTCGATGCGCGCCTCGGTGCCTGGATTTCCCTGCGAACGGTGGAGATCGAGCAGGATCTGGCGCGTTTCAATCGCTGGCAGAACAGCCCGCGAGTCGCCAGTTTCTGGCAGGAAGAGGGCAGCCTCGAACAGCATCGCGAGTACCTGAGCAAGCTCGACGCCGATCCGCACACGCTGACCCTGATCGGTTGTTTCGATGATCAGCCGTTTGCCTATTTCGAAGCCTACTGGGCCAAGGAAGATCGCATCGCACCGTTCTACGATGCCGACAATTACGATCGCGGCATTCACATGCTGGTCGGGGAAGAAAATCATCGCGGCCCGCACAAGGTGGCGAGTTGGCTGTCGGCGCTGGTGCACTACCTGTTTCTGGATGATCCGCGCACGCAGCGGGTAGTCGCCGAACCCCGTGCCGACAACGCGAGGATGATCGGCCACATGCACAACCAGTGCTTCCACTGCGAGAAGGAATTCGACTTCCCGCACAAGCGTGCGGCGCTGATGATCCTTGGGCGCGAGCGGTTCTTCGACCGGTGCACGCTGGTGTGACATTTCGCTGACAACAAAAAAGATCGCAGCCCTTCGACGAAGGCTGCGATCTTTTTTTGCGGCCGATTTTTGTCAGCGACGGTTTGCGGTCACTGCATCGGCGCGACTGCTCGACACCTTGCGGCAGTGCACCAGCGCGTCGCGAATCATGAAGTTGACCAAGGTCGGCGAAACGCCGAGTTCCTTGGCGATGTCCTTCTGCGGCACGCCGTGCAGGCGGTACATCTCGAACGCATAGCGAGTGCGGACCGGCAGCTCGGTCAGCGCATCGGCGATGTGTTCCAGAGTTGAGAAGTTGATGTGCGAGGTTTCCGGCGAAGCGCCCTGAATGACCACGTTCAACCCTTCCTCCTCGGGGCCGGCGTACTTTTGCTCCAGCGCCTGTTTGCGGTAGTGATCGATCGCCAGGTTACGCACGATCTGGAACAGATAACTCAGCTGGGCCTTGATCGACGACGTGATCGGCGGTGCCGATTGCAGTCGGAAGAACGCATCCTGCACCACGTCTTCGGCGCGTGACCGGCAGCCGGTGATGCGGGCTGCAATCTTGACCAGAATCAGTCGATTGTCGACGAATGCCTGAAGTAGCGGTGAATCGCACCTGCTTGTGGATACTTGTTCCGTCATGGAAATCACCTTGCTGCCAATAGGTTAGTGGGACGCCTGGGGGCGGGGTCGTCCTACACATCGAGCGACAAATTATGTTGAATGATAATGATTGTCAATTGAGAAAGAGAACTAATGATCCATAACAGTGCGAACTGAGAACTGCCACACGCCGCCGCACTCGCCCAAGCGCCCAGCCCCGTTGGCGATCCAGCCTGCCGACTAATTATTTCAAGACGTCATCCGTTCTCATTGGTGAATGGATCCGGGTACGCAGCCCCGGACCTACCGCATTCCAATGCCTTGCACGGTCGGCGAAGACCGTGTCCCGCATGCCTTGCACAGGCATGCCGCAGCCAACCCGATTCCACCAGCAAGCCGATTTCAGGCAGGAAACCTCATGACCGACGCGTTCGAACTCCCCAGCACCCTGGTCCAAGCCCTCCAGCGCCGCGCGGCCCTGACGCCGGATCGGCTGGCCCTGCGCTTTCTCGCCGAAACCGAGGAGCAGGCTGTGGTGCTCAGTTATCGCGAACTCGATCAGCGCGCGCGCACTATCGCTGCGGCGTTGCAGGCCGAGGCCGGATTCGGTGATCGCGCGGTGTTGCTGTTTCCGAGCGGTCCGGATTACGTCGCGGCGTTCTTCGGTTGCCTGTACGCGGGCGTGATCGCGGTGCCGGCTTATCCGCCGGAATCGGCCAAGCGTCACCATCAGGAACGCCTGCTGTCGATCATTGCTGACGCCGAGCCGCGCTTGCTGCTGACCAGCGCCGACCTGCGCGACGCCCTGCAGCAAATCGAAGGCGCGCCGCCGCTACTGTGCGTCGATACCCTCGACAATGCGCTGGCCGAGTGTTGGGTCGAACCGGCCTTACCGCAAGACCACATCGCCTTCCTGCAATACACCTCCGGTTCCACCGCGCTGCCCAAGGGCGTGCAGGTCAGCCACGGCAATCTGGTGGCCAACGAGCTGCTGATTCGCCACGGTTTCGGCATCGACGTGAACCCGGACGACGTGATCGTCAGCTGGCTGCCGCTGTACCACGACATGGGCCTGATCGGCGGTCTGCTGCAACCGATCTTCAGTGGCGTGCCGTGCATCCTGATGTCGCCGGCGTACTTCCTCGGACGGCCGTTGCGCTGGCTCGAAGCGATCAGCCAATACGGCGGCACCATCAGCGGCGGGCCTGACTTTGCTTATCGACTGTGCAGCGAGCGGGTCAGCGAATCGGCGCTGGAACGCCTCGACCTGAGCCGCTGGCGCGTGGCCTATTCCGGCTCCGAGCCGATCCGGCTCGACACCCTCGAGCGTTTCGCCGAGAAGTTCACCGCGTGCGGTTTCAGCGAAGACAGCTTCATGGCGTCCTACGGTCTGGCGGAAGCGACCCTGTTCGTCGCCGGCACACCGCGCGGCACAGGCATTCCTGCACTTCGCGTCGACGATCAAGCCCTGGCGCAGAACCGTGCCGAGCCGGGCGAGGGCAGCCCGATAATGAGCTGCGGCATCAGCCAGCCGGAACATGCGGTGCTGATTGTCGAGCCGAACACCCTTGAAGAACTGGCCGACAACGCTGTCGGTGAAGTCTGGGCTGCCGGCCCGAGCATCGCCCTCGGCTACTGGCGCAATCCCGAGGCGACTGCCAAGACCTTCGTCCAGCACGCCGGCCAGACCTGGCTGCGCACCGGTGACCTGGGCTTCATTCGCGACGGTGAACTGTTCATCACCGGTCGCCTGAAAGACATGCTGATCGTGCGCGGTCACAACCTCTACCCGCAGGACCTCGAAAAGACGGTCGAGAACGAAGTGGAGGTGGTGCGCAAGGGCCGTGTCGCGGCGTTTGCGGTCAATCAGAATGGCGAGGAGGGCATCGGCATCGCGGCGGAAATCAGCCGCAGCGTGCAGAAAATCCTCCCGCCCGAAGCGCTGATCAAAGCCATCCGCCAGGCCGTGGCCGAGGCCTATCAGGAAGCGCCTAGGATGGTAGTGCTTCTGAACCCGGGCGCGTTGCCGAAAACTTCCAGCGGCAAGTTGCAGCGTTCGGCCTGCCGCAATCGCCTGGCCGACGGCAGCCTCGACAGCTACGCGGTATTCCCATCGGCCACCGCTGAAACCAGCGAGTCGACCGCGTCCGCCTCCGAACTGGAAACCGTGATCGGCAAGATTTGGGCCGAGCAACTGAACGTCAAACAGGTCAATGGCGACGATCATTTCTTCCTGCTCGGCGGCAACTCGATCGCCGCCGCTCAGGTGATCGCCAAGGTCCGCGAAGAGCTGAGCCTGGAGCTGAATCTGCGCCTGCTGTTCGAAGCCCCGACCCTGTCCGCGTTCGCCGCCGCCGTGGCGCAGCAGCAACAGGACGGCGGCAGCGCCCAAGGCGAAATCACCGCGTTGTCGCGCAACGAAGCCTTGCCGCAATCCCTGGCACAAAACCGTCTGTGGATCACTTGGCAGCTCGATCCGCACAGCAGCGCCTACAACATTCCCGGCGCCCTGCGCCTGCGTGGCGAACTGGACGAGGACGCCCTGCGCGCCAGCTTCCAGCAACTGATCGAGCGCCACGAATCCCTGCGCACCCGCTTCTTTGAACGCGACGGCGTGGCCCTGCAACAGGTCGAAGCGGCGGGCGAGTTCAACCTGCAACTGATTGACATAAGCGACCTGCCGGCCAGCGAACGTGAAGCCCGCGCACAACAGATTCGCGAGGACGAAGCCCGCACCCGGTTCGATCTGGAGAAAGGCCCGCTGTTGTGGGTGACGTTGGTTCGCCTCGACGATGAAGAGCATCAGTTGCTGGTGACGCTGCACCACATCATCGCCGACGGCTGGTCGCTGAACGTGTTGATCGACGAGTTTTCGCGTCTGTACGCCGCCGCTTCTCAAGGCCAGCGTGCCGAACTGGCGCCGCTGCCAACCCAATACGCCGACTACGGCAGCTGGCAGCGCCAATGGCTGGCGCAAGGCGAGGGTGAGCGACAACTGGCGTACTGGAAAGCACAGTTGGGGGAGGAGCATCCGACCCTGGAACTGGCGACCGACCATCCGCGCTCGGCCAAGAAAAAGCACAGCGCCGCGCGTCATAGCGTTCGCCTGGGGATCAGCCTCAGCGACGCCATTCGCCAGACCGCTCAGGCCTATCAATCCACGCCGTTCATGCTGCTGCTCTCGGCTTTCCAAAGCCTGTTGCATCGCTACAGCGGCCAACGCGACATCCGCATCGGCGTACCCAACGCCAACCGTCCGCGTCTGGAAACCCAGGGCCTGATCGGCTTCTTCATCAACACCCAGGTGCTGCGTGCCGACGTCGATTCGCGTCTGCCGTTCACCGAACTGCTGGCGCAAACCCGTCAGGCTGCGCTCGGTGCCCAGGCGAATCAGGACCTGCCGTTCGAACAACTGCTCGAAGCCTTCCCGCAGGCCCGCGAGCAGGGTCTGTTCCAGGTGATGTTCAACCACCAGCAACGTGACCTGAGTGCGCTCAAGCGCCTGCCGGGCCTGCTCGCCGAAGAACTGCCGTGGCACAGCCGCGAGGCCAAGTTCGATCTGCAACTGCACAGTGAAGAAGACCGCAACGGTCGCCTGACGCTGTCCTTTGACTACGCCGATGAGCTGTTCGACGCCGCGACCATCGAGCGCCTCGCCGAGCATTTCAGCAACCTGCTGCGTGCTGTCTGCGAAAGTCCGCAACAATCCATCGGCGAGCTGCAACTGCTGACCGCCGCCGAACACTCTCAGCAAACTGCGTGGAGCGTCGCCCCGTGCACTCCGGCGCAACAATGGCTGCCGGAACTGCTCAACGAACAAGCCCGGCAAAATCCGGATCGCACCGCGCTGCTGTGGGACGGCGGCAGCCTGGACTTCGCAGAATTGCACGCCCAGGCCAACCGTCTCGCCCATTACCTGCGCGACAAGGGCGTCGGCCCGGACGTCTGCGTGGCCATCGCTGCCGAGCGTTCACCGCAACTGCTGATCGGTCTGCTGGCGATCATCAAGGCCGGTGGCGCCTACGTGCCGCTGGACCCGGAATACCCGGCTGAACGCCTGGCCTACATGCTCAGCGACAGCGGCGTTGAACTGCTGCTGACCCAGACTGCATTGCTCGACCGCTTGCCGGCAAGCGAAGGCGTCAGCGTGATCGCCATGGACACCCTGCACCTGGAAAACTGGCCGAGTCAGGCACCGGGCCTGCACCTGCACGGCGACAACCTCGCCTACGTGATTTACACCTCGGGCTCCACCGGCCAGCCGAAGGGCGTGGGCAACACTCACGCGGCGCTGGCCGAGCGTCTGCAATGGATGCAGAACACTTATCGCCTGAACGACACCGACGTGCTGATGCAAAAGGCGCCGATCAGTTTCGACGTGTCGGTGTGGGAGTGCTTCTGGCCGCTGATCACTGGCGCGCGCCTGCTGATCGCCAGCCCCGGTGAACACCGGGATCCGCATCGCATTGCGCAATTGGTTCAGCAGTACGGCGTGACTACGCTGCACTTCGTGCCGCCGCTGCTTTCGCTGTTCATCGACGAACCGTTGAGCGCCGAGTGCACCAGCCTGCGTCGCGTGTTCTCCGGCGGTGAAGCGCTGCCGGCGGAACTGCGCAACCGCGTGTTGGCGCAACTGCCGGCGGTGCAACTGCACAACCGTTATGGCCCGACCGAAACCGCGATCAACGTCACTCACTGGCATTGCAGCGTGGCCGATGGCGAGCGTTCGCCGATTGGCCGTCCGCTGGGTAACGTGGTTTGTCGCGTGCTCGACAGCGATCTGAATCCAGTGCCGGCCGGTGTGCCGGGTGAGCTGTGCATCAGCGGCATCGGCCTGGCCCGGGGTTACCTCGGTCGGCCTGCGCTGACCGCCGAGCGTTTCGTGGTCGATCCGCTGGGCGAGCAGGGCGCGCGTCTGTACCGCACCGGTGACCGTGCGCGCTGGACCCACGATGGCGTGATCGAATACCTCGGCCGTCTCGATCAGCAGGTCAAACTGCGCGGCTTCCGCGTTGAGCCGGAAGAAATCGAAGCCCATCTGCTGGCTCAGGACGGCGTGGCGCAGGCTGCCGTGCTGGTGCGTGAAACCGTCGCCGGCCCGCAACTGATCGGCTATTTCACCGCCACCGACGCCAGCGAAGATCAGGACGCGCAAACTGCTCGCCTGAAATCCGCACTGGCCGCCGAGCTGCCGGAATACATGGTCCCGGCGCAACTGATGCGTCTCGACGCAATGCCCCTGAGCCCGAGCGGCAAACTCGACCGCCGCGCCTTGCCCGAGCCGCAATGGCAGGTGCGCGAACACGTCGAGCCGGTCACCGAGCTGGAACAGCAGATCGCTGCGATCTGGCGCGAAGTGCTGGGCCTGAAACAGATCGGCCTGCGCGACGACTTCTTCGCCCTCGGCGGTCACTCGCTGCTGGCCACGCAAATCATCTCCCGCACCCGCCAGGCCTGCGACGTCGAGCTGCCGCTGCGCGCCTTGTTCGAGCACAGCGAACTCGGTGATTTCGCCGAGCAGATCCGCCAGATCCAGGCCAGCGGTCGCACCAACCAACAGCCGCCGATCGACAAGGTTGATCGCAGCAAACCGGTGCCGCTGTCCTACTCGCAACAGCGCATGTGGTTCCTCTGGCAGATGGAACCGGACAGCCCGGCGTACAACGTCGGCGGCATGGCGCGCCTGCGTGGCGTGCTGGATGTCGGGCGTTTCGAAGCGGCGCTGCAATCGTTGATCCTGCGTCACGAAACCCTGCGCACCACGTTCCCGAGCGTCGACGGCGTGGCCCGTCAGCAGGTGCATGCCGAGACCGGCGTGCGCATGGACTGGAAGGATTTCTCGACACTCGCCGCCGATGTGCGCGAGCAGAAAGTCCAGCAACTGGCCGACGACGAAGCGCACCTGCCGTTCGATCTGGAAACCGGCCCGCTGCTGCGCGCCTGCCTGGTCAAGACCGCCGAGCAGGAGCATTACTTCGTCCTGACCCTGCACCACATCGTCACCGAAGGCTGGGCGATGGACATCTTCGCCCGTGAACTCAGCGCGCTGTACGAAGCGTTCGTCGACGACCGCGAATCGCCGCTTGAACCACTGCCGGTGCAGTACCTCGACTACAGCGTGTGGCAGCGCCACTGGCTGGAATCCGGTGAGCGTCAGCGCCAGCTCGACTACTGGACTGCGCAACTGGGCCGTGAACACCCGTTGCTGGAATTGCCGGGCGACCGTCCGCGTCCGCCAGTGCAAAGTCACCAGGGCGAGTTGTTCCGTTTCGACTTGAGTGACGATCTCGCCGCGCGGGTTCGGGCGTTCAACGCGCAGAACGGTCTGACCCTGTTCATGACCATGACCGCCGCCCTCGCGACCTTGCTTTACCGCTACAGCGGCCAGACCGATCTGCGCATCGGCGCGCCGGTGGCCAACCGTATCCGCCCGGAAAGCGAAGGGCTGATCGGGGCGTTCCTCAACACCCAGGTGCTGCGTTGCCAGCTCGACGGCCAGATGTCGGTCGGCGAATTGTTCGAGCAGGTGCGCCATACCGTGATCGAAGGGCAGTCCCATCAGGATCTGCCGTTCGATCATTTGGTTGAAGCCCTGCAACCACCGCGCAGCGCGGCGTACAACCCGCTGTTCCAGGTGATGTGCAACGTACAGCGCTGGGAATTCCAGCAGAGCCGCATGCTCGCCGGCATGACCGTCGAGTACCTGGCCAACGATGCACGGGCGACCAAGTTCGACCTCAACCTGGAAGTCACCGACCTCGACCACCGTCTCGGTTGCTGCCTGACTTACAGCACTGATTTGTTCGACGAGCCGACCATCGCGCGCATGGCCAAACATTGGCGCAATCTGCTGGAAGCGTTGATCGCCAACCCGCAGCAACGTCTCAGCGAATTGCCGCTGCTTGATGCGCCTGAGCAGCAGCAATTGCTCGACAGCCTAGGTGTCGAGCCGGGCGAGCGTCGTCTCGATCAGTGCATTCATCACTTGTTCGCCGAGCAGGCCCTGGTGCGCAAAGATGCGCCAGCCCTGACCTTCGCCGGGCAGACCCTGAGCTACGCCGAACTCGACGCCCGCGCCAACCGTCTGGCCTGGGCCCTGCGTGAGCGCGGTGTCGGCCCGCAAGTGCGGGTCGGTCTGGCGCTGGAGCGTTCGCTGGAAATGGTCGTCGGCCTGCTGGCGATCCTCAAGGCCGGCGGCGCCTATGTGCCGCTGGATCCGGAATACCCGCTCGACCGCCTGCATTACATGATCGAAGACAGCGGCGTCGGCCTGCTGCTCAGCGACCGGGCGATGTTCAAGGCCCTCGGCGAACTGCCGTCGAACGTGGCGCGCTGGTGCCTGGAAGATGACAGCGCCGCGCTGGCCGATTACCCGGCTACCGAGCTGCCCTTTATCAGCCTGCCGCAGCATCAGGCGTACCTGATTTACACCTCGGGTTCCACTGGCAAGCCGAAAGGCGTGGTGGTGTCCCACGGTGAAATCGCCATGCATTGCCAGGCTGTGATCGAACGCTTCGGCATGCGTCCGGACGACTGCGAACTGCATTTCTATTCGATCAACTTCGACGCCGCCACCGAACGTCTGCTGGTGCCGCTGCTCAGTGGTGCGCAGGTGGTGCTGCGTGCGCAGGGGCAGTGGGACGCGGAAGAAATCTGCGGCCTGATCCGCGAACATCGGATCAATATTCTCGGTTTCACCCCGAGTTACGGCAGCCAGTTGGCGCAGTTCCTCGCGACGCAATACGACATCCTGCCGGTGCGTATGGTCATCACCGGCGGCGAAGCGCTGACCGGCGAACACCTGCAACGAATTCGCGCGGCGTTCAAACCGAGCCTGTTCTTCAACGCCTACGGTCCGACCGAAACCGTGGTCATGCCGCTGGCCAGCCTTGCACCCGAGGTGCTGGAAGAGGGCGCCGGCAGTGTGCCGATCGGCAGCGTGATCGGTGATCGCGTGGCCTACATTCTCGACGCCGATCTGGCGCTGGTGCCGCAAGGCGCGACCGGTGAACTGTTCGTCGGTGGCGCCGGTCTGGCGCTGGGGTATCACGAGCGTGCGGGCATCACTGCCGAACGTTTCGTCGCCGACCCGTTTGCCGCCAATGGCGGGCGCATGTACCGCACCGGCGACCTGGTGCGCCAGCGCGCCGATGGCTTGGTGGAGTATCTGGGGCGGATCGACCATCAGGTGAAAATCCGAGGTTTCCGGATTGAACTGGGCGAGATCGAAACCCGCCTGCTCGATCACGATTCGATCCGCGAAGCAGTGGTGCTGGCGCTGGATGCACCGAGCAGCAAGCAACTGGTCGGCTATCTCGTGACCGAGGTCGCTTCGCGAAGCGAAGCCGAGCAGGCCGAACTGCGCGACGCGCTGAAAGCGCACCTGAAGACGCAACTGCCGGACTACATGGTGCCGACCCATCTGATTCTGCTGGAGAGCATGCCGCTGACCGCCAACGGCAAGCTCGATCGCCGCGCGTTGCCGGCGCCGGATCCGGAGCTCAATCGTCAGGATTACGTGGCGCCAAGCAACGAGCTTGAGCAGACCCTGGCGCAGATCTGGTGCGAGGTGCTCAACGTCGAGCAGGTCGGTCTCAACGACAACTTCTTCGAACTGGGCGGCGACTCGATTCTGTCGATTCAAGTGGTCAGCCGTGCGCGCCAGCAAGGCATTCACTTCAGCCCGCGCGATCTGTTCCAGCACCAGACCGTGCAGACACTGGCTGCTGTCGCCAGTCGTACTGAAACCGTCACCGCCGAGCAAGGTCTGGTGTCCGGCGAATCGAGTCTGACGCCGATCCAGCACTGGTTCTTCGACACCGAGATTCCCGAGCGTCAGCACTGGAACCAGGCGTTGCTGCTGGAGCCGACTGTTGCGCTGGAGCCGCACCGTCTGGAACAGGCGTTGCTGGCCGTGATCGAGCAGCATGACGCCTTGCGCCTGCGCTTCAGCGAGGTCAACGGCGCATGGCAGGCAACCCATCAACCGGTCACCGATGCCGCCGTGCTGTGGCAGGTTCGCGTGCCGTCGATGGACAAGTGCACCGAGCTGTTCGCCGATGCTCAGCGCAGCCTCGACCTTGCCCAGGGCCCGTTGCTGCGTGCCGTGCTGGTCGATGGGCCGGACTCTCAGCAACGGCTGTTCATCGCGATCCATCACCTGGTGGTCGACGGTGTGTCGTGGCGCGTTCTGCTCGACGATCTGCAAGCCGTGTATCGCCAGCTCGACGCCGATCAGTCGGTGAAACTGCCGGCGAAAACCAGCGCCTTCAAGGACTGGGCGGCGCGTTTGCAGGCTTACGCCGGCAGCGAATCCCTGCGTGAAGAACTGAGCTGGTGGCAAGCGCAACTGGCTGGTCCGAATGCCGATTTGCCGTGCGAACACCCTGAGGGCGGTCGCGAGAATCGGCATGCGCAAACCGTCAGCGTGCGTCTGGATGGCGAGCGCACCAGGCAACTGCTGCAACAGGCACCGAGCGCCTATCGCACGCAGGTCAATGACCTGTTGCTGACCGCGTTGGCCCGTGTGCTGTGCCGCTGGAGCGGTCAGCCGTCGGCGCTGATTCAGCTGGAAGGCCACGGCCGCGAAACCCTGTTCGACGAGATCGACCTGACTCGCACCGTCGGCTGGTTCACCAGCGCCTATCCGCTGCGCCTGGCCCCGCACAACATCGAAGAGGCTGCCGGGCAGGGCGCTTCGATCAAGGCGATCAAGGAACAGCTGCGCGCCGTGCCGCACAAAGGTCTGGGCTATGGCGTGCTGCGTTATCTCGCCGATGATGCCAGCCGTCAGAGCATGGCGGCGTTGCCGAATGCGCCGATCACGTTTAACTACCTCGGCCAGTTCGACCAGAGTTTCGGCAGCGATGCGCTGTTTCGTCCGCTCGACGAGCCGGTCGGTGCCGCCCACGATCCGCACGCATCGCTGCCGAACGAGTTGAGCGTCGACAGTCAGGTGTACGGCGGGGAACTGCTACTGCGCTGGACCTTCAGCGCCGAACGCTACGACGCGCAGACCATCAACGAGCTGGCCGATGCCTACGTCGGCGAGTTGCAGAGCCTGATCGAACATTGCCTGCAGGACGAGGCCGGTGGCCTGACGCCGTCGGACTTCCCGCTGGCAAAATTGACCCAAGCCCAGCTCGACGCACTGCCGGTGCCGGCGGCACACATTGAAGACGTGTACCCGCTGACGCCGATGCAGGAAGGCATGCTGCTGCACACCTTGCTCGAGCCGGGCACCGGTCTGTACTACATGCAGGATCGCTACCGCATCAACAGCGAACTCGACCCCGAGCGTTTCGCCCAGGCGTGGCAAGCGGTGGTCGCCCGTCATGAAGCGTTGCGTGCGTCGTTTTGCTGGAACGTCGGCGAAGACATGCTGCAAGTGATCCACACCCCGGGTCGCACGCCGATCGAGTACCTGGACTGGAGCGCCATCGCTGACGCCGAGCAGGAGCCGAAACTGCAAGCGCTGCTCAAGGCCGAACGCGAAGCCGGGTTCGATCTGCTCAATCAGGCACCGTTCCACCTGCGCCTGATCAAGGTCGGCGCGGCGCGTTACTGGTTCATGATGAGCAACCATCACATCCTGATCGATGCCTGGTGCCGTTCGCTGCTGATGAACGATTTCTTCGAAATCTACACCGCGCTGGGCGAAGGTCGCGAAGCACAATTGGCGGTGCCGCCGCGCTACCGCGATTACATCGGCTGGCTGCAACGCCAGAGCCTGGCCGAGGCGCGTCAGTGGTGGCAGCGGAACCTGCAAGGTTTCGAGCGCACCACGCCGATCCCGAGCGACCGTCCGTTTCTGCGTGAACACGCCGGTGAAAGTGGCGGCATGATCGTCGGCGACCGCTACACCCGACTGAATGTCGAGGACGGCGCCCGTCTGCGTGAACTGGCCCAGGCCCATCAACTGACCATCAACACCTTCGCCCAGGCGGCGTGGGCGCTGGTATTGCGACGCTTGAGCGGTGATCGCGACGTGCTGTTCGGCGTGACCGTGGCCGGGCGTCCGGTGGAAATGCCGGAGATGCAACGCACCGTCGGCCTGTTCATCAACAGCATCGCGCTGCGGGTGCAGATCCCGGCGGACGATCAGCGCGCCAGCGTGCGTCAGTGGTTGAGCGCTCTGCTCGACAGCAACATGCAACTGCGCGAGTACGAATACCTGCCACTGGTGAACATCCAGGAACAAAGCGAACTGCCGAAAGGCCAGCCGCTGTTCGACAGCCTTTTCGTGTTCGAAAACGCCCCGGTAGAAGTCTCGGTGCTGGACCGCGCGCAGAGCCTCAACGCGACCTCGGACTCGGGCCGTACCCACACCAACTTCCCGCTGACCGCCGTTTGCTATCCGGGTGATGACCTCGGCCTGCATCTGTCCTACGACCAGCGTTACTTCGACGAGTCGACCATCGAGCGCATGCTCGCTGAGTTCAAGCGTCTGTTGCTGGCGCTGGTCGATGGCTTCCATGGCAACATGGCCGACCTGCCGCTGCTGGGCCATGAGGAACAGGACTTCCTGCTCCACGGTTGCAACCAGAGTGAGCACGACTATCCGCTGGAGCAGAGCTACGTCGAGCTGTTCGAAGCACAGGTCGCGCAACATTCGCAACGCATTGTGGCCAGTTGCCTTGATCAGCAGTTGAGCTACGAGCAACTGAACCAGAACGCCAACCGTCTCGGCCATGCACTGGTCGCGGCCGGGGTGCAGAGGGATCAACCGGTGGCGCTGCTGGGCGAGCGTAATCTGGATCTGCTGGGCATGATCATCGGCAGCTTCAAGGCCGGTGCCGGTTACCTGCCGCTGGATCCGGGTCTGCCGAGCCAGCGTCTGCAACGCATCATCGAGCTCAGCCGCACGCCGGTTTTGGTGTGCACCGAGGCTTGCCGTGAACAGGCGACGACCTTGCTGGATGAATTCAGCTGCGCTAACCGTCCACGCTTGCTGGTGTGGGAAGAGGTTCAGGCCGGCACGGTTTCGTCGGCGAATCCGGGGATCTTCAGCGGGCCGGACAACCTGGCCTACGTGATCTACACCTCGGGCTCCACCGGGTTGCCGAAAGGCGTGATGGTCGAGCAGCGCGGCATGCTCAACAACCAGTTGAGCAAGGTGCCGTACCTGAACCTGAGCGACGCCGATGTGATCGCCCAGACCGCTTCGCAAAGCTTCGACATTTCGGTCTGGCAGTTCCTCGCCGCGCCGCTGTTCGGGGCGCGGGTGGACATCGTGCCGAACACCATCGCCCACGATCCGCAAGGCTTGCTGGTGCATGTGCAGCAGCAGGGCATCACCGTGCTGGAAAGCGTGCCGTCGTTGATTCAGGGCATGCTCGCTTCGGATCACCTGAGCCTCGACGGCCTGCGCTGGATGTTGCCGACCGGTGAAGCCATGCCGCCGGAACTGGCGCACCAGTGGCTGCTGCGTTATCCGCAGATCGGTCTGGTCAACGCCTATGGCCCGGCGGAATGCTCGGATGACGTGGCGTTCTTCCGCGTCGACCTGGCCTCGACTCGCGGCAGTTACCTGCCGATCGGTACGCCGACTGACAACAATTTGTTGTACCTGCTCGATGGCGCGCTGGATCTGGTGCCGCTGGGTGCGGTGGGTGAGTTGTGTGTGGCGGGCACCGGGGTCGGTCGCGGTTATGTCAGCGATCCGATGCGCACCGCGCCGGTGTTTGTGCCGAATCCGTTCGGTACGCCGGGCGAGCGTCTGTACCGCACCGGTGATCTGGCGCGCCGTCGCAGTGACGGGGTGCTGGAGTACGTCGGCCGGGTCGACCATCAGGTGAAGATTCGCGGTTACCGGATCGAGCTGGGTGAAATCGAGGCGCGTCTGCACGAACAACCGGAAGTCCGCGATGGTGCGGTCGCTGTGCAGGAAGGCGTCAACGGCAAGCATCTGGTTGGCTACCTGGTCGCCGCAGATTCTGCACTGAACCAAAGCGAACGTCTGGAGCGAATCAAGCAGCGCTTGCGCGCCGAACTGCCGGAATACATGGTGCCGCTGCACTGGTTGTGGCTCGACCGGTTGCCGCTCAACGCCAACGGCAAGCTTGATCGCAAGGCCTTGCCGGCACTGGAGATCGGCCAGTTGCAGAGCCAGGATTACCTGACGCCGCGCAGCGATCTGGAGCAGACCCTGGCGGATATCTGGGCCGAGGTGCTGAAGGTCGAGAAAGTCGGGGTACGCGACAACTTCTTCGAACTCGGCGGCCATTCGCTGCTCGCCACGCAGATTGCCTCGCGGGTGCAAAAAGCCTTGCAGCGGGATGTACCGCTGCGAGCGATGTTCGAGTGCAGCACGGTGGAGGAACTGGCCGGGTACATCGAAGGGCTGGCGGCCAGTGACATTACCGAGGAGAAGGTTGATCGACTGAATGATCTGATGGCGGAGCTGGAGGGGCTGTAAAGCACAGCCCGCGGCAATGGCTACCGAAACGAGTTTCGCTGTGGCCGTTGTCGCAAATCGGGCTTTGTAATCCTTTCATATCATTGACGGCCGAGGCGCGCCCGCTCAGTCTTCGTGCTCCAGTTTCTTTGCCACGGGGGGTATCCATGCCTTTTTTCACGGTTGACGGACAGGCGCTTCACTACATTGATCAAGGCACGGGCCCGGCGGTGCTGTTGGCCGGCAGTTACCTGTGGGACCAGGCCATGTGGGCCCCGCAAATCGCAGCGTTGTCGGCGCACTATCGGGTGATTGCACTGGATCTGTGGGGCCACGGCGAATCCGGTCGCTTGCCTGAAGGCACCGCTTCGCTGGACGACATCGCCCGTCAGGCACTGGCCTTGCTCGATCATCTGGACATCGACCGGGTGACCCTGGTCGGGTTGTCGGTCGGCGGCATGTGGGGCGTGCGTCTGGCGTTGTCGGCGCCGCAGCGGCTCAACGGTCTGGTGCTGATGGACACTTACGTCGGCGTCGAGCCGGAGCCGACCCGCCAGTACTATTTCTCGCTGTTCAAACAGATCGAGGAAAGCGGCGGGATCTCCGAGCAACTGCTGGATATCGTGGTGCCGATCTTCTTCCGTCCGGGCATCGATCGAGCATCGGCGCTGTATCAGGACTTCCGCGCAAAACTCGCCGGCTATTCCGCCGAACGCCTGCGCGACAGCATCGTGCCGATGGGGCGCATCACCTTTGGCCGTGATGACCTGTTGCCGCGTCTGGGCGAGCTGAATGCGGCCACCACGCTGGTGGTCTGCGGCGATCAGGACAAGCCACGCCCGCCGTCGGAAGCACGGGAAATGGCTGAGCTGATTGGCTGTCCGTGTGTGCTGGTGCCGGAGGCGGGGCATATCTCCAATCTGGAGAATCCGTCGTTCGTGACCGACACGCTGCTGAAGTTTCTGACTGAGCTGAAGTAACGAAAACGCCCACGCATTGCGTGGGCGTTTTTTATTTCGGGCCGAGAATCTTCGCCAGTTTGTCCGGCGTCGGCGCGCCTTGCTGTTGTTGCAGCTCGCCCTTGTCGTCCATGTAGAAGATCGCCGGGGTGGCCTGCAAGTCCAGGTCTTCCATCAGCTGCATGTTCGCTGCGAGTTTGGTCTGCACGGCGACCGGAATGTCCTTCAAGGCCTTGAGGGTGCTGGCCTTGCCGGCTTTCTCGTGATCTTCCAGGGCCTTGCTCGGATCCTTGGCGGCGAGCAGGGCGGCGGCTTTGGCCGGGCTGTCTTCGCGGATGATGCCGACCATGATGTGTCGCAGCTGCACCTTGCCGGCCTTGACCCAGGGACGGGCCTGTTCCCAGAACATGTTGCAGTACGGGCAGTTCGGGTCGCTGAACAGGTACACCGTGCGTGGTGCATCCTTGTTGCCGTCCTGAATCCAGTTGCTGGCCTCGAACTTGGCCCAGACTTCCTTGGCCATCGGCGCGTAGACCAGTTTTTGCAGCGGCGCGCTGCTCAGGTCGTTGCCGTCGGCGTCGTACAGGTTGCCCAGCAGCACATGCTTGCCGTCCGGCGTCAGGTACAGCGCCATGCCACGGTTCTGGTATTGCGCGGCGTAACCACGCAAGCCGTCCGGCGCGTCGAACTGGCCGACGATTTTTGCGCCTTTGGCTTCAATCTTCTTGATCGCTTCAGGCAATTCTTCGGCGGCCTGTACCGACGGCAAGTGCAGCAGGGCTGCGCTCATGGTCAGCGTCAGCAGGTGGCGGAGGCGGGGCATGGCAGTTTCCTTGAAGAAGAGGTGGCCGGATTCGGGCTGGAAGCCGGGGTGTCGAAGTTTTCCAGGGCGCGGGCCAGGCTGGCGTTCGACAGCTCGCCCAGATGGCTGCCCAGCAGACGACCGTCCGGGCTGTAGAACAGGGTAGTCGGCAGGGCCATGGAACCCACGGCCTGACCGAGGCGTCCGCTGCGGTCGAACAACACGTTGTTCAGGCTCAAGCCCTGGGTTTCGAGAAAAGTCGCAACGCTTTGCATGCTTTCGGCCTGGTTGACGAACAGGAACGTCAGGTCCGGGCGTTGTTGCTGGGCGTTTTCCAGCACCGGCATTTCCCGTCGGCACGGCGGGCACCAGGTGGCCCACAGGTTGATCACCAGCGGCCCGCCCTGATAGTCGGTGAGTTTCACGGTTTCCCCGGCGGCGTTGCGCAGGGTGATGTCCGGCAGGCGCGTGCCTTGCTCGTAGATGTTCAGCGACAGGGTCGCCAGCACCCAGAACGCCACACCGCTGACCACGCCGAAGCCCAGCGGTCGACGCAAACCCGGCCGGCGCCAGCCGCGATACAGTGCCGCCAGCAACAGCACGATCACCCCCGGCCAGGCGAGAAAACCGCCGTCGCGCAGGTCGATGATCTGCCACAGATCGTTGCGATAGTGGCCCCAGTACACAGCGACAAATGCAACGCGCGCCGCCAGCATGCCGAGCAGAAACAGGCTGAACAGCGCCGACTCGGGGTTGTCACCACCGCGCTTGGCCACCCGCCAGCCGACGAAGGTCGCCAGCGCCAGCGCGCTGATCAGCAGCAGATGGTTGAGGGCGATGGCAAAGGTGCCGAGGGTGAAGGTCAGCATTAACGGGCGTCTCGGGTGGTGGTCCAGCGTTGCAGGAAAGTGTCGGCATCGACCTCGCCGGTGATGCGCTGGCTGCGGCGCTCTTCGCCGTCGGCGCCGATCCACACGAAACTTGGTGGCCCCGGCACTTTATAACGGCCGAGCAGTTCGCGGCTGGCGGCATTGTCGGCGGTGACGTCGAGTCGGAGCAAGCGCACATCGCTCAGGGCCTGCATCACCCGCGCCTGGCCGAACACCTGTTTCTCCATGACTTTGCACGACACGCACCAGTCGGCGTAGTAGTCGAGCAGCACCCACTGGCCCTGCGCTTTGGCGGTGTCGAGCTCGCGTTGCAGGGCAGCGGGATCCTTGATCGTCGTGAAGCCTTCGTGGCCGTTCGGGGCCGCCGTGCCGACGCGGCCGGCGCTGTATACCTGCAGCGGCTGATACGGGTCTTCACTGCCGCCCGCCGCACCGACCACCAGCAGACTGCCCCACAGACCCAGCAACAGCGAACCGGCACCGAACAATTGCGCTACGCGACCAAAGCCCTCGGACTGTTTCCATGCGCTGTAAGCGGCGATCAACAGCAGCGCGCCGCACAGACCCAGCCACAGCGACGGATCCAGCACCGGTCGCAGCATCAGCAGCGCGGTGGCGAGGAACAGGAAGCCGAACACGCCTTTGAGCAGATTCATCCACGCGCCGGGCTTGGGCAGGAAGCGATTGCCGACCGTCACCAGCAACAGCAGCGGCACGCCGATGCCGATGCCAAGGGCAAACAGGATCAGGCCGCCGTGCAGTGCGTTGCCGCTTTGCGCGATGTAGAGCAGGGCGCCGGCCAGCGGTGCGGTCATGCACGGGCCGACCAGCAGACCGGACAGCGCGCCTAATACGCCGGCGCCGACCAGGCTGCCACCGCGCTGACTGCGCGAGGCGTGTTCCAGTCGATCCCGCAGGGCCACCGGCAATTGCAGCTCGAAGAAGCCGAACATCGGCAGCGCCAGAACCACAAACACGGCCGCGAACGTCCCGAGCAGCCACGGGTTCTGCAACCACGCCTGCAGGTTCGCCCCCAGCAGCGCGGCGATGACGCCCATCGCCGCATACACCAGCGCCATGCATACCACATAGCTGCCGGCCAGCGCGAAACCGCGACGCGGCGTGGCGCCGCTGCCCACGACCATGCCCGCCAGAATCGGCAGCATCGGCAGCGAGCACGGCGCAAACGCCAACAGCAGACCGAGACCGAAGAACACCAGCAGACTCCAGCCCAGCGAGTGCTGTTGCAGACCGCTGGCCAGTGCCTGATCCGGTGCTTCATCTGTCGTTGCTGAGGCTTTGCCGCCGAGGTCGATCACTCGCGTCTGCGGGGGATAGCAAAGACCGGCGTCGGCGCAGCCCTGATAACTGACCTTGATCTGGCCTTGGGCGGCTGCCGGGATTTTCAGCTCGAGGCCTTGACGATAGACCGGTTGCTCGCCGAAATACTCGTCGCTGTGGGACTCGCCTTCGGGCAGGGCCGGGACGTTTTGCGTCGCCAGCCCGTCGAATTTCAGACGCTTCTGATACAGGTAGTAGCCGTCGGCGATTTGCCAGAACAGTTGGGTCTCACCGGAATCCAGACGTTCCGAGGTCAGCACGAATGCCTTGTCGACCGGCAGAAACTCCGGTTTTGACGCAAAGGGATCATTCCCTGCCTGGGCCAGACTCGAAATCAACAGTGCAAAAAACAGAAAAAAATGACGCATGGAGGAGCCTTGTCCCTGTGCAATTGAGGGGCACAGTGGCGGGCGGCGATTAACCGATGATTAACCGCGACGCCCTTGTCGGTGTGGCGTTCGGGGCATAATGTCGGCTTAATCGGCCAGCGGCCTAATCAGCACTTTTCTACGGGACTCACCATGCACGTACTGGTTTGCGAAGACGATGAGTTGATCGCCAGCGGGATCGTCGCCGGGCTGACGGCGCAAGGCCTGACGGTCGAGCACGTCAACACGGCCTCCAAGGCGCGGGCGATTCTCAAGGTTGCCGAATTTGACGTGATGGTGCTCGATCTCGGGCTGCCGGACGAAGATGGTCTCAAGTTGCTGCAACAACTGCGTCAGCAAGGCCTGGAGATTCCGGTGCTGATCCTGACTGCACGGGATTCGGTCACGGATCGGGTCGACGGCTTGCAATCCGGCGCCGACGACTACCTGCTCAAGCCGTTCGACCTGCGTGAGTTGTTCGCCCGTCTGCAAACCCTGCTGCGTCGGGTAGCCGGGCGCAGCGTCAACCTGATCGAACACGGTGCGCTGACCTACGACCCGAGCAGCCGCGAAACCATGCTGGCGGGCCGCCCGGTGGACCTGTCCCGTCGCGAGCAATCCCTGCTGCAAGCCTTGCTGCACAACCGTGGCCGGGTGCTGTCCACCGAGCAGTTGAAGGACAGCGTCTACGGTTTCAACGATGAACTGGAGAGCAACGCGCTCAACGTGCACATCCATCACCTGCGCAGCAAACTGGGTAAAGGCATCGTCGAAACCGTGCGGGGTCTGGGCTATCGCCTGGGCCCGGCCGATGGCGGGGAACCTGACAAGTGATGAGTCTGCGCCTGCGCCTGAGCCTGACCCTCGGCGCCGCGTTCGCGCTGATCTGGGCCCTGGCGGCCGCCTGGATGCTCAGCGACCTGCGCAACCAGATGATGTTTTCCCTCGACCAGCGCCTGGTGGCGTCGGCGCGGATGGTCGCCGGCTTGCTGGAACAATTGCCGGCCATTCCGAGCAAAGGCGAGGGTACGCATTTCAGCGCCGAGCAACTGAACATTCCGGGCGGCATGGCCTGTCAGGTCAGCTCGCTGCGCGGAGAAATCCTCGCTCGCAGCCACAATAATCCGGAACAGGCACTGGAAGCGCAGAAAATGGGTTTCCACGATCAGATGATCGATGGCGCGCCTTGGCGCAGCTTCACCCTGGCTCGGGGCGATGTGCGAATTACCACCGCCGACCGGGTGATCGAGCGCGAAGCCCTGAACATGTCGATCCTGCTGGCGGCCTCGGTGCCGGTGGGCGTGGCGTTGCTCGGCTGCCTGTGCCTGTTGTGGCTGGGGATCGGCCAGGGCCTGGCGCCGCTCAATCGCTTGCGTGAAGCCTTGATGCGCCGCAACGCCGACTCGCTTGAGCCGTTGCAGTTGCAGTCATTCCCCAGTGAACTGAAACCGCTGCTCGAAACCCAGAACCAGCTGTTCCAGCGCATCGGCAAGACCATCGAACGTGAACGTCGCCTGACCGGCGATGCCGCCCATGAACTGCGCAGCCCGCTGACCGCAATCAAGACCCACCTGCAAGTGGCGCGCATGACCGAGGGCAGCGCTCGCGATCAGTCCCTGGCCCGGGCCGAGGAGGGCGCCGACCGTCTGCACCGGACCCTTGAGCAATTGCTGTTGCTGGCGCGGGTCGAGGGCAGTCTGTCGTTCGACGACGGTGTGCAATGCAGTGCCGAGCAGGTGGCGAAACTGGCGATTCAGGACTCGGCCAGCGACCAGCGCCAGCGCATCAGGCTGCACCTGCCAGAACGCTTGTCCGGTGCGCCCCTGCAAATGCCGGCGGTGCTGTCGATCGCAGCCTTGCGCAACCTGCTGGACAACGCCCTGCGTCATACACCGACCGACGGGGCGGTGGAGCTGAGCCTGGAAACCACCGCCAATCGCGTGCGTTTCGTGGTGCGCGATCACGGGCCTGGCATTGCCCCGGACGATCTGCAACATCTGACCCAGCGCTTCTGGCGCAACGGCCAGAGCACCGGCTGCGGACTGGGGTTGGCGATTGTCCAGGCGATCGTTCAGCGTTGCGCCTGCACCCTGCATTTCGATAGCCGCCCGGACGGTTTGCGGGTCGAGTTGACCATGCCGCTGCAATCGGTCTGACAGTTACTCAGGCACATCAAATGTAACCTCTCTCCATTAGTCATCCGCCGGCCGCGACGTTATTGTCGCCCCAGCCTTTGACTCAATGGATTGAGGGAAACAGCGCCATGGAAGCACCCATCTACATCTGTCCCGCCACCTCCGCCGACGCCGGCATCATCAGTCGGATCCTCGAACGCTCGATCCGCATCGGTTGCGCGCTCGACCATCGCAACGATCCACAACTGGTCGACCGCTGGGTCCTCCGACAATCGGCGGAACATATCAGCGGCTGGCTCGCTGATCCGCATCTCTATCTGAATATCGCGCTTCTTCACGATAAACCGGTCGGCGTCGGTATGGCCGCAGCCAATGGCGAGGTCACGTTCTGTCACGTGCAGCCGGAGTGGTTTCGCCGGGGTGCGGGTCGCGCGCTGATGGGCGATCTCGAGGGTTGGCTGAGGATTCGTGGCCGTCCTTGTGTCACGCTCGTCAGCACGCGAACCGGCGAGGCGTTCTGCCGGCGTCTGGGGTATCGCGAAGCGGCGTCTGCCTTCACGCATCACGGCGTTTTGAGCCTGCCGATGCACAAGCCGCTGGCATTGTCGGCCTGACAGTCGATCAAGGGTGTAAATCCTCGACACGCTGGTGCGTTTCCAGAACAGGAAAACCAGCATGTGCGCCCCGCGACCGGGACGCGCACCTGCCCGGTATGCAGTTTTGGTCACTATCCATAGCGTATTGAGGGGTCGAGAGATGTCAGTCGCCACCAGCCTTATCGAAGAGTCGTCGGCCCGGATCGCCTCCGCGCCGGCGGAAACGCTGTATCAGTTCAATGAGTCACCGTTGCTGGCCCGTCAGAGCCAGCAGGAATCCAATGCCCGCAGCTACCCGCGGCGGATTCCGCTGGCGTTGAAGCGCGCCAAAGGTCTTTACGTCGAAGACGTCGAGGGCCGCACTTTCATCGATTGCCTTGCCGGTGCCGGCACTCTGGCGCTGGGGCATAACCATCCGGTGGTGATCCAGGCGATCCAGCAGGTACTGGCCGATGAACTGCCGCTGCACACTCTGGACCTGACCACGCCGGTGAAGGATCAATTCGTTCAGGACCTGTTCGGCCTGCTGCCACCTGCACTGGCCAAGGAAGCGAAAATCCAGTTCTGCGGCCCGACCGGCACCGACGCGGTGGAAGCCGCGTTGAAACTGGTGCGCACCGCCACCGGGCGCAGCACCGTGCTGTCGTTCTCCGGCGGTTACCACGGCATGAGCCAGGGCGCCTTGAGCCTGATGGGCAGCCTGGGCCCGAAAAAGCCGCTGGGTGCGCTGCTCAGCAGTGGCGTGCAATTCATGCCGTTCCCGTACGACTACCGTTGCCCGTTCGGCCTCGGTGGCGCGGCGGGTGTGAAGGCTAATCTGAGCTACCTGGAAAACCTGCTCAATGATCCAGAGGCTGGCGTGCAATTGCCGGCAGCGGTGATCGTCGAAGCGGTGCAGGGCGAGGGCGGTGTGATCCCGGCTGACATCGAGTGGCTGCGCGGTCTGCGCCGTATCACCGAAAAGGCCGGCGTGGCGCTGATCATCGACGAAATCCAGAGCGGTTTCGCCCGCACCGGCAAGATGTTTGCCTTCGAGCACGCCGGCATCATTCCGGATGTGGTCGTGCTGTCCAAAGCCATCGGCGGCAGCTTGCCGCTGGCGGTGGTGGTGTATCGCGAATGGCTCGACACCTGGCAGCCGGGCGCCCACGCCGGTACGTTCCGTGGCAACCAGATGGCGATGGCTGCCGGTTCCGCGGTGATGCGTTATCTGGTCGAGCACAAGGTCTGCGAACACGCTGCCGCCATGGGCGAGCGCCTGAGTGAGCACCTGCGCATTCTGCAGCGCGATTTCCCGCAACTGGGCGACATTCGCGGTCGTGGTCTGATGCTAGGTGTCGAACTGGTCGATCCGAACGGCACGCCGGACGCACTGGGCCATCCGCCGGCGTTTGCGCGTCTGGCGCCGCTGGTTCAGCGTGAATGCCTCAAGCGCGGGCTGATTCTGGAGCTGGGCGGGCGCCATGGTGCAGTGGTGCGGTTCCTGCCGCCGCTGGTGATCACCGCTGCGGAAATCGACCGCGTCGCCGAGATCTTCGGCCGTGCACTCAGCGCGGCGACCGCCGCCCTGTAAATTTTTCGCCGCGTCGAACGTTCTTTCTACATACCCGGCTGCACCCGTCGTGCAGCCCACCCTTACAGCGATGGAGACACAGCATGACGTCAGTATTCGACCGCGAGGATATCCTCTTTCAAGTCGTGGTCAACCACGAAGAGCAGTACTCGATCTGGCCGGACTACAAGGCCATCCCGGAAGGCTGGCGCACCGTGGGCAAGAGCGGCCTGAAGAAGGAATGCCTGGCCTACATCGAAGAGGTCTGGACCGACATGCGCCCGCTGAGCCTGCGCCAGAAGATGGAAGCGCAAGCGGCTGCCCAGTAAGTCATCAGCCAAAAAGAAACCCGCTGGACTGGAAACAGTCAGCGGGTTTTTTCATGTCCAGAGGACTGGCTTACGCGCCGCTCAGGCCCTTGAGCAGCGCATCCACATTGCCTTCCAGCTCTGCCACCGGATCCGCCGCATCGGTGCTCAACACCAGCAGATGACTGCCCGATTCGGCAATCGCCGATTTCACCGCATCCGACGGCTGGCGATGGTGCAGCACCACTGCTACGTCGTTGTCTTTCAGGGTCGCGGTCAGTTTTTTCAGATCTTCCGGCGTCCATTCGGCATCCGGTCGCGCGTCCTGTCCGATCAACTCCAGATTCAGGCTGCCGATCAGGTAACCGAAGTGATCGCTCAGGCTCATGACGCTCAGGTTGTCGGCACTGGCCAGGCGCGCCTCGCTGTCGGCACTGAGTTTCAGCAGGCGCTGCTTCAGCGCCGCCAGATTGGCTTCGATCTTCGGTTTGTCCTTCGGTGCCAGGCGCACCAGATCCGCCGCCATCACATCGGCCATGCGCCCCATGTTGTTGCTCGCCAGCCACGGTTGACTGTTCAGGCCGTCGACCTTGAGCCCCGGTTGCACGGCAATGCCGGGCAGGGCGCCGTCCACTGGGCGGGCGGCGTCGACTTCGACGATGCGGATGTTGCTGCGACGGGCGATCGGGTACAGCGGATCATCGGCCCACAGCGAACGCACGCCGATCACCGCATCGGCGCCGGAGGCCAGTTTGCTCAGCGCCGGGGCGCCGCGACCGGTGAAGTAGGCAGTCTGACGGCTGCCCGGCAGATTCGCCGGCGCCGCGCGCTCGAGGCTGATGCCGGTGCCCTTGAGCAGGACTTCGCCCAGACCGTAAGTGATGGGCAGCGAGGCCAGCACCCGCAACGGTTTCTCGGCAGCCAGCAGGGGGCTCGAAACCGCGCCGCTGAGGGCGATGGCCAGGGTCAGTTGTCGCAATGAAAAAGCCATTTATCCAAGGTTCCCTTTCAGACTGGGGACGACGCCCCGGGCAATCGCGGCGAGGGCGAAGGCGATACCGGCGACCAGAATGATCGCGGCGCCGGACGGAATCGGCAGGTCGAACACGATCGGCGCAAGAATCCCGCACAGGGTACTGACCGTGGCGATCAGCACAGAGCACCAGAAAAAGCCCTTGAGCGACTGGCTGAGCAGACGCGCTGCCGCCGCCGGAATCACCAGCAGCGCACCGACCAGAATCGCACCGATGACTTTCACCGCTGCAACCGTAATCAGCGTCACCAGAATCACGAACAGGTAATCCAGGGTCTTCACGGCGACGCCGCGTACCGCCGCCAGTTGCGGGTTGAAGCTGGCGAGCATGATCCGGTTGTACAGCGGCAGTGCCAGCGCCATGACCAGTGAGCCGACAATCGCCAGCACCAGCAGATCGTTCCCGTTGACCGTCAGCACCGAGCCGAACAGTACGTTTTCCAGAATGTGCACGTTGATCTTGCCTGCCAGAATCAGCAGCAGGCTGGCACCCAGCGCAAGGGACACCGACAGGAACACGCCGATCAGCGTGTCCGGGGCCAGGCCGGTACGGTTGCGCAGATAGTTGAGCAGAATGCCGAACAGCAGGCAGTAGCCGAACAGGCTGCCGTACGGCCCGGTGTAGGGCTCGCCGAGCAGAATGCCGATGGCCACGCCGGTCAGTGCCGCGTGGCCGACCGCCTCGGAGAAAAACGCGAAGCGCTTGACCACCACCAGCGTGCCGAGGCCGCCGAGCACCGGGCCGATCAACATACCGGCGAGCAGCGCATTGACCACAAACCCGTAGGCCAGGGCTTCCGGCAGGTAACCGGAGGAAGCCCAGCCTTGCACCATCAAACGAAAGGCTTCGTAACTCATCAGGCAGCGCTCCGTGGATGGGTCGAGAACAGGGTCAGCAGACGTTCCGGGGTCAGGGCCTGTTGCGGCGAGGCGTCGAACAGCACCCGGCGGTTGAGGCCGGTGACGCGATTGGCCAGACGCCCGACCGCTTCCAGATCGTGCTCGATCCACAGCACGGTGATGCCCGCCGCGCGCCAGTCACCCAGCAAACGCTCGAACACCTGGATTCCGGCTTCGTCGAGGGCCGACATCGGTTCATCCAGCACCAGCAGTTGCGGCGCCGGAATCAGGCCCTGGGCGAGCAATACCCGCTGGCGTTCGCCACCGGACAGCGCACCCATCCGGCGCTTGCGCTTGTCCTGCATACCGACCCGCTCCAGCGCATCACCGATAGCGCCGGCGTAGCGTTTGCTCAGGCCGAGAAAGGCCGGGCGGCGCTGGCACATGGCAGCCATGAAATCGTCGACGGTCATCGGCAGGCCGCGATCGAACTCCAGCGCCTGCGGCACGTAACCGATGGTGCCGGGCTCGCCGGGCCATTGCAGGCTGAGCCGGCCCTGATGGGGCATCTGCCCGAGCAGGGTCTTGATCAGCGAACTCTTGCCGCCGCCGTTGGGACCGACCAGCGCATGCACGCTGCCGGGCTGCACCTGGAAGGTGACCTTGTCCAGAATGGTCGTGCGGCCGAGGGTCAGGCTGACGTCAGCGAAATCCAGGGTCGGGCCGCTGCTGGCTATCGACAGGTTTTCCTGAGCTGTCATGCGCCGGACTCCTGAATCGCTCGAACCACGGTGTTGAGGTTGCCGGTCATTTCCTTTTCGTACTTGTCGGCGGTGTATTCGCCGTAGGAAATGTGCGACAGCGGGTACAACTTCACACCGGATTCACGCTGGATGGTTTCGACGTAAGTGGACGGGAAGTCCATTTCGGAGAAGATCACTTTCACGTCCAGTTCCCGCAGTTGATCGATGGTTTTCTTCAACTGGCTCGGGCTCGGCTCGATGCCGTGGGCCGGCTCGACCACGGCGGTGACTTCCAGACCGAACTCGCGCAGCAGGTAGTCGTAAGCGGCGTGCACTGTGGCCACTCGCAGTTCGGCGTTCGGTGCCTGGGTCAGCTTGGCCAGGGCGTCGGCGCGCATCTGCCGCAGGCGTTTGCCGTAGGCACGGGCGTTCTGGGTGTAGGTCTTGGCGTTGTCCGGGTCGAGCTTGCCCAGCTCCCGGGCGATGTTGTTGACCTGGGCAATCGAGGCGCTGATCGACAGGAACGTGTGCGGGTTCACCACTTTGCCGGCACCGCGCGCGGCAACCCCGGTGGCGGCCAGCAACGGCACGTTTTCGTTGGCTTCGATGGTCTTGATGTTCGG
The DNA here is from genome assembly GCF_030209075.1 of Pseudomonas sp. lyk4-R2A-10. NCBI lineage: Bacteria > Pseudomonadati > Pseudomonadota > Gammaproteobacteria > Pseudomonadales > Pseudomonadaceae > Pseudomonas > Pseudomonas sp. lyk4-R2A-10. The sequence continues at coordinate 286,831 of NZ_JARVSR010000008.1, forward strand.
CGTTTCGCTGGCGGCGATCATGCGGTCGGCGAAGTCGTCATGGCCAACCCCGTTGAGCACGATCACATCCAGCCCGCTGATGCGCTTGATGTCTTCGGCGCGCGGCTCGTAGGCGTGCGGGTTGAAGCCGGCGGGAATCAGCGGCACGACCTCGGCCCTGTCGCCGACGATGTTCGCCACGTAGCTGTAATAAGGATGCAGGGTGATGCCGATGCGCAGGCGCTTGGCCTGATCGGCGCTGGCCAGCGGGCTCAGCAGGCTGGCGCACAGGCCGATCAGCAGCAGGCGCAGGAAAGGACGGCGTTGAGATGAACTAGGCATGGGCAAGCGGTCTTCTCTCGAATGAAGGCGAGGGTTCAATGACGATGTTCGCGGGTCACCCCGGCATCGAATTGCGCGACGATCTGTTTCCAGCCGGCAGCGCTTAGCGCTGCATCGGACAGGTCTGTCGGCGCTTGCAGATCGGTGGCGCGGTTGAGCCAGATGTCCGGCCCGGCGTTGTTCAGGCGCATCAGAAACGAACCGGCCACGGTCGGGACCTGGCTCTGGCCGAAGTAGGCACTGTCCGCCAGCAATTGCCAGACGTGACCGCCACGACTGACCGAACTGGCGTCCTGGGCAAACGGGGCGAAGCCTTCATCAGCCAGATTCTGTGGTGTGGGCAACGCTTGCTGTTCTTCGCGCAACAGGTGGATCTCGTCGAGGGTCACCCGCAAGTCGGCATAGATGCCTTGCTCGCTGGCGCCAAGGTCGCGACGGGCGTCCAGTTGATGGCTGGAAACCGGCTCCGGTTCGTGGGATACACCGCGCCATGCGACCACGGAACCGGCAACCGCAAGGATCAGCAGGCACATCAGCAGCACATTGAGGGTTTCGTGCCCGGCACCTGCCGGGCGTACAACCTGGGTGGTCGGCGTGGTCATGGGGCTTCGATATCCGCTTGGTCGATTTCGACCACATGGCCGGGGCCTGCGTCGAACAGCACATAAAACTCGGCGCCGGGTTTCTTGAAGGTCAGGGTCGAATCGGCGCCGAGCTTGCCCGGCACCAGGATGGTTTCGTCGTAGCCGATCACGTCCAGGGTCACCCCCGGCGCGCCGCTGCCGTCGGAGAAGCCGCCGGTGCATTTGATCTGCTCGGCGTCGATGGCCTTGCACTCGCACATCGGGTTGTGGGCCAGGGCGCTGGCGCTGAAACCGGCGCACAGCGCCAGCAATGCAACGCTCATGTTCAAGCGGGAAGGGTGGCTCATGGTTTGGCTCCTTGTTTGTTCAGCCAGGCAACGGTGGCGGGGGAGGCCTGGCTCAGCGGAATCGAGGCTTGGTGCATGCTGCCGTCCCAGCCTTCCATGGTGATCCACAGTTCGGCGTCGGCTCTGGTTTTGTCCGGGACGGGCATCTGCGTACCCATGCTGTAAGGCGTGCCGAAGAAGATCGAACCCGCGGCGCGCAGACTGCGCGGCTTGCCGATACGCAGGTAGGTGGCCTTGACCTGTTCGACACAGGCGTCGCACAGGGCGGCGCTAAAGCCCTTCAGATAACCGGCCGCGCCGTCGGGAAGCGGTGGTTCGTTGCGAAACTCGGCCAGCCTCAGGCTCCAGGGACCCACCTGGACTTCGCCGATCTCGCGTTCGCCCAGTCCGCTGTCGCCGCGAAACAGAGCCTGGTCGGCGAAGTACCGGGGCATGAATCCCAGCGGAATCAGCAACAGTAGCACGTTGATGTGGAAGCGCCATTTATGCCAGATCACGCTCAGTCGCGAAGGTTGAACCACTCTGGTGGACTTGCTCACAGATGGACCTCCGACGGTTCACGGTGCAGGGCCGGTTGTGCCTGACCGCGCTGTTTCTTGTGCTCGCGCTTGAGGGCGTTGGCGGTCGCCAGCGCGGTACGCTTGGTCCAGATCAACAGCCCGCTGAGGACCATCATGCTCAGCACCAGTCCGAAGAAGAACCAGATCAGCTTGATCCACAGTCCACCGAAGTCGCCGGTGTGCAGCGGACGCATGGATTCGGTGACGAACTCCAGGGAGGTCCGGTCGGAGAGCAGGCGCGAGGCTGCCACTTCACCGCTGTAAGGGTTGAGCGTGGCTGACTGGAACATCAGCGGATACCAGCCGCGTCCCCGGATATCGAGGTGGCTGTAGGCATTGCCGGGCAGATTGATGGTGCTGGCTTCGAACCCGGGAATCCGTTGCTGGGCAATTTCGATGGCGTGATCCAGGCTGACCCGTGGCGGTGGCGAACCATCGGCGGACAGCGGCACGCCTTCACGGGACATGGCTGCGATGACCGGCTCGCTGGAGATGGAGATGTGGTTGTCCGAAAGAATGGCTTCGATCAGGAACCACACGGCGGTGACGGAGATCACCGCGATAAACCAGATCGACCAGATGCCGCTGAGACGGTGGAAATCGCCCCAGAATATCCGCGCACCGTGACGCAGGCGCAGGGTCGGGCTGAAAAAGCCCTTCCAGAAACGTTTGTAGACCACCAGTCCGGTCACCAGCGAAGCCAGCATCGGCAGTGCCAGGAAGGACACCAGATACCAGCCCCAGCTGTAACCGTTGGTGAACGGTACCAGCCACCAGCCATGCAAGGCCCGGGTGAAGGCCCGGAAATTGAAGTCGGGCGCGGTGCCCTGGATCACACCGGTGTAAGGGTTGACGTAGACCGTTACCGAGCGCCCGTCAGGTTGACTGACGTTCACCTCCAGCGCGAAATGCGATTCGTCGGGACGACTGATGCGTTCGACCAGCAACTGTGGTTCGGCAGTCTTGATCGCGCTGATGATCTGGTCATAACCCAGCAGCGGGGCATCGTCCGATGGTTGGGTGGCGCGCATTTGCGGATTCGCCAGCCAGACGATTTCCTGGCTGACCACCGCCAGGGTGCCGGTGACGCAGACGATCAGGACAAAAAACCAGATTGGCAACGCCAGCCAGCTGTGTACCAGGAACCACAGTTTCGAGCGGGATTTCTTCGACATGATGACGGGTCTTGATTCGGTGAGAGGACTCGGCCACTACGGGCTTCGCAGCGCGGCAGTCCCTGAAGGGCCCGTCGTGGCTTTTGCCTACGCGACCGGCCCGCATCTCTATAAGACGGATGACCGAAGCAAATCCCGATAAACGATATGAAAGTAAATGTTTCGCGATTGCAGGTTGCTGTCGCGTGGGCGGATTTTTTGCGGGGGAGGCGAAGCAGTCCGACGGCGCATGCCGCCGGATTGAAGGAGGGAGTCAGCGGAGAAAATCGAGCGCTTCGGCGAGCAACAGTTCAGGGACTTCTTCGGCGAGGTAATGCCCGGCAGGCAGGGCCTTGCCCCGTACGTCGGTGGCAACCTGTTGCCATTCCCCGAGCGGATCGAAGCACCGACCGACAATGCCCTCGGCGCCCCACAGCACCAGTAACGGCAGGTCCAGGTGACGACCGGCCGTGATGTCGATGCGGTCATGTTCCAGGTCGATGCCGGCGCTGGCGCGGTAATCCTCACAGATCCCCCGAGCACTGCCGGGACGTTCAAGACAACGCCGGTATTCGCTGAACGCCTCGTCGGTGAAGGGCGCGAGCCCGGCGCTGCGACTGCCCATGACGCTGCGCAGATAGCCTTCAGGGTCGGCTTCGATCAGGGTTTCCGGCAGCGGTGCCGGACGAATCAGGAAAAACCAGTGCCAATAGGCCCGTGCAAAAGCTTCGTTGGTCTGGCTGTACATCGCCAGCGTCGGCGCGATGTCGAGCAGGACCATGCGCTGCACGACGGCGGGATGATCGAGCGCCAGACGATGGGCGACTCGCGCGCCACGGTCGTGGGCAAGGATCGAGAACTGCTCGAAGCCCAACGCGTTCATCAATTCCACGCCGTCACGGGCCATCTCGCGCTTGGAATAGTTGAGGTGAGCTTCATCCGCCGGCGGACGACTGCTGTCGCCGTAACCACGCAGGTCAGCAGCGACCACAGTGAAGTGTTCGGCCAGTTGCCCGGCGATCTTGTGCCAGATGACGTGGGTCTGTGGGTGCCCATGCAGGAGCAGCAGGCCCGGGCCGCTGCCTTTGATGCGGTAGGTGATGTCCACACCGTTGACGTGGCGCTGGTCTTTGACGAATCCGGCAAACATCGGGTGATCCTTTATTCAGGCGCGTGGCCTGCATCCTGAAATCGCCGGGCGTTCATGACAAGACGTGAAGCGTGGTTCGACGGTTCATGAATCGTGTTCGCCCATCCCCGCGCGTTGCGCGGGAATGGATATTCGGCGTGGCTAACCTTGCTGAAACATCTCTTTTGCCCGTTGCTCGATCTGCTCTTGGGTCAGGTCCTCCTTGCGCGTGGCGAGGAACCACAGATGCCCGTACGGATCTTTCAACGTCCCGCTGCGGTCGCCGTAGAACTGATCCTTGACCTCGGACACCGAGGTCGCGCCGGCCTCCAGCGCACGCTGAAAGGATTTGTCGACATCGGTCACGTACAGATGCAAACCGACCGACACCGCTGTGTCCGGATTGCTCAAAGGCCCTTGATCGCATGGCGAGCCGAGCATGATCGCACTGTCGCCGATGCGCAGTTCGGCGTGGCCGATGCCGCCGTCGGGCATGCTCAGGCGCATGACTTCGGTGGCACCGAACGCCTTTTTATAGAAGTCGATGGCTTCGGCAGCTTTGTGAATGCCGAGGTACGGGGTAATGCTGTGATACCCCTCGGGAATGGGTTTGACGCTCATGGCGGTACTCCCTGTTATTTGTTGCCTGGTTTTTATTAGCGGTTGAAGGTGTGCCTTCGCCGGGGTTGCCGGTCGCTCAACTATAGATCTGTGCCGCCGCCATGACCTAGCAGCCGACGAGCAGCCCTCGCGATGCCGGAGCGGAGCGAGTCCTCAGTCGGGAACGTCGAGAAAGTGCGCTCCCGGCCCTCGCTCGCCCAGCACATCGCCCTGATTGCGCAGCGGGCAGGCCTCCATCGACAGGCATCCGCAACCGATGCAACCGGTCAGCCGGTCCCGCAGCAGCATCAACTGATTGATCCGCTCGTCCAGCTCCCGCCGCCACTGCTCCGACAACACTTTCCAGTCCGCCGCGGTGGGGGCGCGGTTGTCCGGTAGCTGTTTCAACGCCTCGCCGATTTCCGCCAGTGAAATGCCCAGGCGTTGCGCCACCTTGATCAACGCCACCCGCCGCAGCACTTCCCGTGGATAGCGCCGTTGGTTGCCGGCATTGCGCTGGCTCTTGATCAACCCCTTGGATTCATAAAAGTGCAGGGCGGTGACTGCCACGCCGCTGCGGGCCGCGACTTCGCCGACGGTCAGTTGCTTGTGCACATTTTGCGCAGTGATCATTTGCAAATTGCCCCTTTACCTCTAGTTAACTCGAGGTTTTACCCTGCAGGCCTTCGAATCGCAAGATTCGCCTGACAGAGTGGGGATGTCATGCAAGCACCAGCGAAAAACCGCAGCTTCACCCAATTGATCGAATTTGAAATCGAACCCGGCCAGCAACCGGCGCTGGTGTCGGCGCTGGCGCTGCAGACCGAACGTCTGGCACAGCGTTACTCAGGCTTCGTCAGCGCGAGCGTCCAGGCCAGCGACGATGGCCGGCGAGTGTTGAGCTTTCTGCAATGGCAGTCCCGCGAGGCGGGGGAGGCGGCGTTCCAGAGTTTCGAAACCGGCGAGCAGGACTTCTGGCAACTGATCCGCACCCATCAGGCGCGCACCGTGACCTTCGGTTCATTCCAGGTGCTGAGCAGCATCGCCCGCAGTCATGACGACGGCTTGCACTGCCAACTGGTGGGTTAGATCGACAGCTGGATCAAGCGCTCGCCTTGCAGGTTTTCCGTGGGCCGGCGCTTGTTCACCGCCAGTTCGCCGATCTTGATCAGCCGCGTACGGGTGACGTTGCGACTCAGGCCGAGCAGGGACGCGGTGTGCACCTGGTTGTAATGGCAGAAGCGATAGGCCGCACGCAGCAACGCGTCTTCGACTTTTTCATGCAGGGCGCCGGCCTGTTGCTCGAAGAGTTTCTGGAAGGCGCGTTCCAGCAGCGCTTCCGGTGAGTCGTCGGCGGTCGCGTGCTGATCGTCGGGCCGGTCGATGCGCAGGTTCGACAGGCGCAGATCGTCGCGTTCGATCACGCCGTTACGGCAGATCAGCAGCGTGTGATGGATGACGTTTTCCAGTTCGCGGATGTTGCCCGGCCAACTGTAGCCGCGCAGCTTGTGTTCGGCGCCGGGACTGATGGTGACGCGCCCGTAACCCAGGCGCTGACTGTAGGCCTCGATGAAATGCCGGGTCAGCGGCAGGATGTCGCCGGGCCGCTCGCGCAACGGGCTCAGCTCCAGATTGACCACGTTCAGCCGGTAGTACAGATCCTCGCGGAAATGCCCGGCGTTGATGGCTTTCTCCAGTTGCACGTTGGTCGCCGCCAGCACCCGCACATCGATGGGAATGCTCTTGCGCGATCCGAGGCGCACCACTTCGCGCTCCTGCAACACCCGCAGCAATTTGACCTGAATCGCCATCGGCAGATCGCCGATCTCATCGAGGAACAAAGTGCCACCATCCGCCTCTTCAAACCACCCGGCCTTCGCACTGAGGGCACCAGTGAAGGCGCCTTTTTCATGGCCGAACAGTTCGGCTTCCACCAGCGATTCGGAAAACGCCCCGCAGTTGACCGCGATGAACGGCCGGTTACGCCGGTTGCTCAGGTTATGGATATGCCGCGCCACCAACTCCTTGCCGGTGCCGGTTTCGCCGATGATCAGCACGCTGGCTTCGCTCGGGGCGACCTGTTGCAGATGCGCGAGCAGGGCCTGGGATTTCGGGTCTTCGAAGACCTGAGCAGTGGCGCGGATTGAGGTGGCCAGGGCGGGTGAAGGCGGCAGGGTCAGCAGTTGCATGGGGTCTCGCTCCACGAAAGAAAATCAGGAATAGAACGTCGGCACCGGCAGGGACTGGTTCAGCGCCCAGTCGCCCAGCTCGTGGAGTTTGTAATCCAGCGGGTCGTGCAGGGTTTGCGTACGCAGGTTGCGCCAGTGTCGGTCCAGACGCAGCGACGCGTGAGTCGAACGGGCGCCGGTGACTTCGAACAGTCGGCTACAAATCTCCAGGCCCTGTCGGCTGGCGGCGACCTTGGCCGTGGCAATCGCCGTGGCCAGATGCCCGCGTTCTTCGGCACTGAGGTTCGGGCCCTTGGCCCAGGCCTCGTCGAGCAATGCAGCGGCGCGTTCCACCAGCAGACGGATGCCTTCGAGAGCGACCCAGAACTCGCCGTAATGGGCCAGCACATAAGGATCTTCACGCACCTCGCGCACCGAGGATTTGTGCCAGACCCGGGTTTCACTCAGGGTGTATTGCCGCGCCTCTTCAAAGGCACCTTCGGCGATGCCGAGGAACATGTGGGTGAACGTCAGTTGCGCGATCAACGGGCGCAAGCAGGCGAACGGTGTGCTCAGCGGCCCCGGATCCAGCAGCAGCTCCGATTCCTCGACCCGCACCCGTTCGAACGTGGCGCTGCCGCTATCGGTCTGGCGCTGGCCGATGTTGTTCCAGTCGTTGTGCAGGGTGATGCCGCTGCGCCCGCTGGGGATCGCCGCGATCAGCAGTTTGCCGCCGTTGCTTTCGTCCACCGCCGAGGCGATCAGCATCTGCGAATCGCTGGCGCCGGAGCAGAAGCTTTTCTTGCCGGAAAACTCGCGCCAGCCACCCAGATCCTTGACCACGGTGCGGGTGTCCAGCGGATTGAGCGCGTTGCCCCAGAACCAGTTCTGCCGCGCGGTCTGTTCGAACCACGGCTGCCATTGTTCCGGGCGAGAAAACAGCCGCACGGTGGCGAGCATCAAATGATGAAAACCGAAGACGTGGGCGATCGAGCTGTCGACCTTGGCGAATTCGCGCACGACTTGCAGGGTTTCGCTCCAGCGCGCGCCGAGGCCGCCGTAACGGGTGGGAATGCTCAGGGCCAGCAGACCGCTGTCGCGCAGGGCGTCGCGTTCGGCTTTCGGCGTGCCTCCACGCTCGTCGCGCTCGACGGCGGTCAGGGCAAATTCAGCGGCCAGTTGGCGGGCGGTCTGCAACGGGGAGAGCAGGGTGCTTTGCGGTTTGGCAGTCACTCGGTCTTCCTCAGGCGTTGGCTTTGGCGGGCAGTACATCGTTGGCGATCATTTCGCCGAACGGCCCGGTGAGGTTGGTCACGCCGCGTCCGGCCAGGCTCGCGTACGGCTCGGGCAACAGCGGGAAGACCAGTTCGGCAAAGCGGTAGGCTTCTTCGAGATGCGGATAACCGGAGAAGATGAAGCTCTCGATGCCCAGATCCGCGTATTCCTTGATTCGCGCCGCCACTTGCTGCGGATCGCCCACCAGCGCAGTACCGGCGCCACCGCGCACCAGGCCGACGCCGGCCCACAGGTTGGGGGCGATTTCCAGGTTGTCGCGGCGCCCGTCATGCAGGGCGGCCATGCGCCGCTGGCCTTCGGAGTCGAAACGGGAAAAGGATTTCTGCGCAGCCTCGATGGTTTCGTCGCTGATGTGCTCGATCAGTTTGTCGGCGGCTTTCCAGGCTTCTTCGGCGGTCTCGCGCACGATCACGTGCAGGCGGATGCCGAACTTCACTTTGCGCCCGTGACGGGCGGCGCGTTCGCGCACGTCGGCGAGTTTCTCGGCGACGGCGGCCGGTGGTTCGCCCCACGTCAGGTACACGTCGACCTGCTCGGCGGCCAGATCGTGAGCCGCGTCGGAGGAGCCGCCGAAATACAGCGGCGGATAAGGTTTCTGCACCGGTGGATACAGGGCTTTGGCGTTCTGCACCTTCAGGTGTTTGCCTTCGAAATCCACCGCTTCGCCTTGCAACACGCGGCGCCAGATCTTGAGGAATTCGTCGGTGACTTCGTAGCGTTCGCTGTGGCTGAGGAAACTGCCGTCGCCACGGTTTTCGTCCGGGTCACCGCCGGTCACAACGTTGATCAGCAGGCGGCCGTTGGACAGTCGATCCAGGGTCGCGGCCATGCGCGCCGAAACGGTTGGCGAGATGATCCCCGGACGGATCGCCACCAGATAACGCAGGCGTTCGGTCAGCGGCACCAGTGCCGATGCGATCACCCACGAATCCTCGCAGGACCGCCCGGTGGGAATCAGCACGCCGTGGTAGCCGAGGCTGTCCGCAGCTTGCGCCACCTGTTTCAGGTAATTGAGGGTGACCGGGCGTGCGCCTTGGGTGGTGCCCAGATAGTGACCGTCGCCGTGAGTCGGCAGGAACCAGAAAACATCCATGAACAGCTCCTCAGGCGATTTTCAGCAATGGTTTGAGATGAGTGCCGAACAGTGGCGCGGCACGTTCGGCGGCCAGGCGGATGCGCGCCTTGAGCGGTTCGCTGGTGATCTGGTAGTCGGCGAAATCGGCTTCGGTGGCATACACGCCGATCGGCAGGGTCACGGCCTGGAAGAAGCTGAACAGCGGGCGCAACTGGTGATCGAGGACCAACGCGTGCCGTTCGCTGCCACCGGTGCCGGCGAGCAGCACAGGCGTGTCGATCAGCGCATTCAGGTCGATCAGGTCGAACAAATGCTTGAGCAGGCCCGGATAGGAGCCGCGATAGACCGGCGCGGCGACGATCAGCAAATCAGCCTGTTCGATGGCTTGCAGTTCGGCTTCGATCTCGGCCGGCAACTCCTGGCGGGACAGTGCGGCGCCAAGCGGGCGGGCGATGTCACCGAGCTCGATCAAATGGCTCTCGATCGGCAAGTGCCCGGACAATTCGGCCAGCAGGGCCTGTGTCAGCACCAGGGTGCGGGACGGACGCCAGGTTCCGCCGGACAGGGCGACGACTTTCAGTGGACGCGACATGGTCAGTTCCTTTTTCAACAGTTGCTCGGTGAGCAGTGAGTAGTCACCGGGTCGGAGCAAGCGCTGTACCAATTCCTGTAAGGCCCGTATTCCGGGGCTTTGAGCGTTGTCGGCGGCTGTGCTCGTGTGACTTTCAGGCCGGTTTGTTGAACCGCTGTTGCCTGGGAAACAGTTGCTGGAGCAACAGTGCCGAACGCGATGAAGGATTTATAAAGGCTGACTGTTATTCCGCAAAAGACTGTTAATTGATATTGATAGGTCTTTTGAGAATATGAGAGCGAATCCTGCCCGAATTCTGATAGCCACTATTGAGAGCGTTGATTTCTGCTAAAGCGTGCCCGGGCGTAGCCTTTCTCCATCGACCCACACTGCTCGCCAGGACGCTCCCATGAATCGTTTACTGACTGTTTCGCTGATGCTCGCTGTCTCCGTTCTCGCCGGTTGCGCGAGCCACGTTTCCCCGGAACTGCGCCCTTACACGGCGGAGGAAACCCGCGAACTGGCGCTTGAATCGCTGAACCGTCGCGGTCTGTCCTTCGAGGAATACCACGCGAAAAAAGCCGAATTGCTCGGCCAGCCACAGAAGACATTCGGTTTCGATACCAAGGGTGAAATGAGCGCCGAACGGGCCGTACAGCTGCACGGTCGTCCGAGCTGATCGCGAACTGTACCGCTCGAAGTTTTTCCCAACTGTCCGTGGGTTTGCGCGGCGCCGTGGGATAGGGTCAACACCTGAATGACCCTGACGGACTGCCTGCCATGACCCTCTCGCTCGACCTGCTGCTGGGCTTCGCCCTGTTTGCCCTTGTCACCTCGATCACACCGGGGCCGAACAACACCATGTTGCTGGCATCGGGCGTGAACTTCGGCTTTAACCGCACCATCCCTCATATGCTCGGCATTACTTGCGGCTTCTTCGTGCTGGTGGTGGCGGTGGGTTTTGGCCTGGGCGCGGTATTCCAGACTTATCCGCTGCTTTATGCGGTCCTGCGTTATGTGGGTGCGGCGTACTTGCTGTACCTGGCTTGGAAAATCGCTCACTCCGGCCCGGTCGGCGACAGCGGGCAGGGCGAAGCGAAGCCGATCAGCTATCTCGGCGCGGCCGCTTTTCAGTGGGTCAATCCCAAGGCGTGGATCATGGCCATCGGCGCCATCAGCACCTACACGCCGATGCAGGGTTACTTCACCAATGTAGTCGTGATTGCGGCGGTGTTCGCCATCATCAATCTGCCGAGCGTCGGTGTCTGGGCGGCGTGCGGGACTCTGTTGCGCAACGTACTGAAGGATCGCCGCTGGTTGCGGCTGTTCAACTGGGGCATGGCGGCGCTGCTGGTGATTTCGCTGTATCCGTTACTCCTTGAAAGCTTTGGCTGACGCAGTGCTACAACCGCCGGCCCGATGCCTGTTAAAGTCGTGTTCAGGAGCGTTCCTACGCACTTTTAAATGAAGTTGTTCTTCTTTAACGGCCTCCGATCAGGTATTGATGACGCTCTCGAACCCGGACGCAGCTCACAAGGCTGCGTCGTGCCGTTTGTAGACACGAGCTTCCTGATCCCGGAACACGCTCTGCGAGTCTTTTTATGAACACACGTCCGCTGTATTTCGATTACGCCGCCACCACCCCGGTGGACGAGCGGGTCATCCAGGTGATGATCGAGTGTCTGGGTTTCAACGGTAACTTCGGCAACCCGGCCTCCAGTTCCCACGCTTTCGGCCAGCAGGCCCGGCAAACGGTCGAGAACGCTCGCCGGCAAGTCGCCGAACTGGTCGGCGCCCAGGTGCAGCAGATCGTCTGGACCTCCGGCGCCACCGAATCCAACAACCTCGCCCTCAAAGGCGTGGCCCAGGCCCGTGGAGTTCCCGGCGGGCACATCATCACCAGTCAGATTGAACATAAAGCCATCCTCGACACCGCCCGGCAATTGCAGGACGCCGGTGTCGCCGTGACCTATCTGGTGCCGGACGCCGAAGGCCTGATCACCCCGCAAGCGGTCAGCGAAGCGATGCGCGATGACACCTTTCTGGTGTCGCTGATGCTGGTCAACAACGAACTCGGTACCGTCAACGACATCCCGGCCATCGGCGAAGTAGTGCGTGGGCGCGGGGCGTTGTTCCATGTCGATGCGGCGCAAGGCGCCGGCAAGGTCGCGATCGATCTGGCGCAATGGCCGGTGGATCTCATGTCGTTTTCGGCACACAAGCTCTACGGCCCCAAAGGCATCGGCGCGCTGTATGTCGGACCCCGTGCGCAACAGCGCTTGCAGGCGCAGATTCACGGTGGTGGTCACGAGGGTGGGTTGCGTTCCGGTACGCTGGCCACTCACCAGATCGCCGCCATGGGCTCGGCCTTTGCCTTGGCCGCCGAGGCCTTTGATGACGAGAAGAAAACCATCGTCGCGTTGCGCGAGCGACTGCTCGAACAGCTCTTGAGCCTGCCCGGCGTACGCCTCAACGGCAGCAGCACCCAACGTATTCCGCACACCTTGAGCCTGACCTTCAGCGAAGGTGAGTTCAACCCGGCGGCGCTGAGCCATTCGATCGCGTTTTCCGCGACCTCGGCCTGCAATTCCGCCAGCAATACACCGTCCCACGTGCTGCTGGCATTGGGGCACGACGCGCACCTGGCCGGCCGCACCATTCGCCTGAGCCTCGGCCGTTTCACCACCGCCGAAGACATCGACAAGGCTGTAGAACTGATCAAGACCGCCTGCGCCAGTGCTCCGGCATTCTGGGCGACAGGGCTTTAACGAGCCGAATTCGAACGGCACCAAACAATAACGATGAAGTGATTCGCAGGAGACATGATGAGTACCCAGACCTTGACCGAAGGAACGGTTCCCCAGCGCCTCGCGCACACCCGTGAACTGATGCGTCGCGAAGGTATCCACGCGTTGCTGGTGCCGTCCGCCGACCCGCACCTGTCGGAATACCTGCCGGGTTACTGGCAGGGTCGGCAATGGCTGTCGGGTTTCCATGGCTCGGTCGGTACGTTGATTGTCACCACAGACTTCGCCGGGGTCTGGGCCGACAGCCGTTACTGGGAACAGGCGACCAAGGAACTCAAGGGCAGCGGCATCGAGCTGGTGAAACTGCAACCGGGTCAGCCGAGCCCGCTGGACTGGCTGGCCGAGCAGACGCCGGAAGGTGGCGTGGTTGCGGTTGACGGTGCGGTGATGGCCGTTGCGTCGGCGCGCACGCTGGGCAGCAAGCTCGAAGCCCGGGGTGCCAGCCTGCGGACCGACATCGACTTGTTGAAAGAAGTCTGGAGCGACCGTCCGGCGTTGCCGAACGCGCCGATCTACCAGCACCTGCCGCCGCAGGCGACTGTCAGCCGTGGCGAAAAACTCGCCAAACTGCGCGAAACCCTGCAGGAACGCGGTGCCGACTGGCACTTCATCGCCACCCTTGACGACATCGCTTGGCTGTTCAACCTGCGCGGTGGCGATGTGTCGTTCAACCCGGTGTTCGTTTCCTTCGCGCTGATCAGCCAGCAACAAGCCGCACTGTTTGTGGCCTTGAGCAAGGTCGATGCTGAGCTGCGTGCCGTGCTGGAAAAAGACGGCGTAACCCTGCGCGACTACAGCGAAGTCGCTGATGCCTTGCGTGCGATTCCGAACGGCGCGAGCCTGCTGGTGGATCCGGCGCGGGTTACCAGCGGTCTGTTGGATAACCTCGACACTGGCGTGAAACTGGTCGAAGGCCTGAACCCGACCACACTGGCCAAGTCGCAGAAGAGCCTGGCGGACGCCGGGCATATTCGTCGGGCGATGGAGCAGGATGGCGCGGCGCTGTGCGAATTTTTTACCTGGCTGGAATCGGCCTGGGGTAGTGAGCGCATTACCGAGCTGACCATTGACGAGAAGCTCACGGCGGCTCGTGAGCGTCGCCCGGATTACGTGTCGCTGAGTTTCAACACCATCGCTGCGTTCAATGCCAACGGCGCGATGCCGCATTACCACGCCACCCCGGAAGAACACGCGGTGATCGAGGGTGATGGCCTGCTGCTGATCGATTCGGGCGGCCAATACTTGGGCGGCACCACTGACATCACGCGCATGGTGGCAGTTGGTACGCCAACGGATGAGCAGAAGCGCGATTGCACTCGTGTGTTGAAAGGCGTTATTGCTTTGTCCCGCGCGCATTTCCCGAAAGGCATTCTGTCGCCGCTGCTGGACGCCATCGCTCGTGCGCCGATCTGGGCTGAGAACGTGGATTACGGCCATGGCACCGGACACGGCGTGGGTTACTTCCTCAATGTTCACGAAGGTCCGCAGGTGATCGCTTATCAGGCAGCGCCGGCGCCACAAACCGCCATGCAACCGGGAATGATCACCTCCATCGAACCGGGCACTTATCGTCCGGGCCGCTGGGGTGTGCGGATCGAGAACCTGGCGATGAACGTATTGGCTGGAAGCAGCGAATTCGGCGAGTTCCTCAAGTTCGAAACCCTGACCCTGTGCCCGATCGACACCCGTTGCCTGGAACCGTCGTTGCTGACGCAGGAAGAGAAACAATGGTTCAACGCCTATCACGCCGAAGTGCGCGAGCGCCTGAGTCCGCTGCTCGATGGCGCGGCACTGGAATGGCTGAACACGCGTACTGCCGCTATCTGATCGGTTGAAGCTCGGGCGCTGCAGCCAGCGCCTGGGTCATGAAGTCGACAAACGCGTTGACCCTGGCGGACTGGCGACGGTTCGCCGGGGACACGGCGTGAATCGGCAATGATCGGGTCTGGTAGTCCTGCAACAGGGCGATCACTCGACCCGCCTTCAAATCTTCGCTGAACAGCCAGACCGGTGACAGCGAAACCCCCAGTCCTCCCAAGACCATTTCGCGGATCGCTTCGGAGTTGTTGCTCTGGGCGTTGCCCTGGATGCGTACGTCGTGGTGTTGGCCATCCTTCTCGTAAGTCCACAGGTTCTGAGTGCTGAGCAGGTTGAATTGCAGGCAGTTGTGCTGCGCAAGATCCTGAGGTGATTGTGGGTGGCCGTGGCGTCGCAGGTAATCGGGCGTCGCCACCGTGAGCCGGTGGGTGGTGCCGATGCGTCGGGCGATCATGCCGCTGTCGTTCAGCTCGCCGATGCGCAGGCTGACGTCCAGGCCTTCGCTGACCAGATCCAGATTCTGATCGCTCAGTTGCAGGTCGACCTGCACCTGCGGAAAGCGCTGCAGAAACTCCGCCAGCCGCGAAGCGATATGCAAGCGGCCGAAACTGACGGAGGAGCCGATCCGCAAAGGTCCGGCGACGGTTTCCCTGCCGGACTGGAAACTGTGCTCGGCAGCGTCCACGGCGGCGAGGATATTTCGACATTCGTTGTAGTACCGCTGACCTTCATCGGTCAGTGACAGCTTGCGTGTACTGCGGGCAATCAGCTTGCCGCCCAATTCATTCTCAAGGGCGCGCAGCACTTTGCTGATGGTCGGCTGGGTGGTGTGCAGTTCCCGGGCAACGGCGGAGAAACTGCCGCGTTCGACCACCCGGACGAAGATGGCCATTGCGTTGAGCTTGTCCATGAAGCGCCTCATTCATGCCGATTTGGCATGCTTACTATAGTCATTTGACGTCTTATCGGCATGGAGCTGCTGCGGGAACATGGCTTCACTTTCTCCCATAGGAATGACCGAAATGACTGACTCACTGCACATGAAAGCCCTGATAGTGGACACCGCTAACGGGCCGTTACGCTTGGTTTCCCTTGAGCGCCCAGTGGCTGGGGCTGGACAGGTACTGGTGCGGATCAAGGCCAGTGGTGTTAATCCGCTGGATCTGAAAATCCGTGCAGGGCAGGCCGCCCATGCCCGGCAACCGTTGCCAGCGGTGTTGGGGCTTGATCTGGCGGGTGTGATCGAAGCGGTGGGTGAGGGCGTGCAGGATTGGGTGCCGGGCGATGAGGTGTATGCGTTGGCCACGGGCATTGGTGGCGCGCAAGGTTCGTTGGCCGAGTTTGCAGTGGTGGACGCACGACTGCTGGCGCGTAAGCCTTTGAACCTGAACCAGCGTGAGGCTGCGAGCCTGCCATTGATATTGATCACGGCGTGGGAAGGCCTGGTGGATCGGGCTCGGGTGAGTGCGGGGCAGAAGGTGTTGATTCACGGTGGTGCGGGTGGTGTCGGGCATGTGGCCGTTCAACTGGCCCGAGCATTCGGTGCAGATGTTTATGCAACAGGTTCTGTGAGGCAGCGCTCGATCATCGAGGGTTACGGTGCGACGTTCATCGATTATCTAGAGAGCTCGGTGGAGGAGTATGTCGCCGAGTTCACGGCGGGGGAGGGGTTCGACATTGTCTATGATACGGTCGGCGGCGAGACGCTGGACGTTTCCTTCAAAGCTGCACGGATCTACAGCGGACATGTACTGAGTTGTCTGGGCTGGGGGCAGCACAGTCTTGCGCCGTTGTCGTTTCGTGGGGCGACGTATTCGGGCGTGTTCACCTTGCTGCCGTTACTGACCGGCAGTGGGTGTGAGCATCATGGCGAGATTTTGCGCCAGGCTGCCGCGTTGATTGAGTCCGGGCAGCTGCGACCGCTGCTCGATCCGCATCGGTTCACGCTGGAAACCGCAGCAAAAGCCCATGAGCTGCTTGCAACGAAAGCAGCTCAGGGGCGTTTGGTTGTGGAGATTTAGCGAAGGGCTTCCAGCACGAAGTCGAGCCGGTCCTGACCGAAGAACAACTGTTTGTCGATGAACATGCTCGGCGCGCCGAAGACGCCGCGCTTCACTGCGGTCTCGGTGTTGTCCTTGAGCATGGCCTTGACTGCGTCATCGTTGGTCAATGCCAGTACCTCTTCAGGATTGAAGCCATGTTCGGTCAGCACGGCGGCAACCGCTGCCGGCTCATCGAGGGGGCTCCCTTCAACCCACAGCGCTTTGAACAGGCAATCGATGAACGGCTGAAAGCGATCGGGATGTCGCAGCTGAATGCCGGTGACCGCGCGCATCAACATCAGGGTATTGATCGGAAAATGCGGGTTGAATTTCAAGGGTACACCGTAGCGTTTGGCGTAGCGGTCCAGGTCCTGAAACATGTAACGACCCTTGGCCGGGATCATTGCCGGCGACGCGTTGCCGGTGGCTTTGAAGACGCCGCCCAGCAACATCGGAATGTAGATCAACTGGCTGCCGGTCTCGGCGCAGATTTTCGGCAGTTGGGTGTACGCCAGGTAAGTGGCGGGGCTGCCGAGATCGAAATAGAACTCCACGCTTTTGCTCATGTTCGCTGCACTCTGTTTTTGTTATTGGGGGAATTACCAGCGTTCGTTCCACGGACGCAGATCCAGCTCGAACGTCCAGGCGTCCCGTGGCTGGCTATGCAGATACCAGTAGTTCTCGGCGATATGCTCTGGATTGAGAATGCCGTCCTGGTCCTTGGTGGCATATTTGTCAGGGAAATTGTCGCGGATGAAATCGGTATCGATGGCGCCGTCGACCACGACGTGGGCGACGTGAATGTTCATCGGGCCAAGCTCTCTGGCCATGCTCTGTGCCAGAGCCCGGATACCGTGCTTGGCTCCGGCAAACGCGGCGAAGCCGGAGGCACCGCGCAATCCGGCAGTCGCGCCGGTGAACAGGATCGTGCCGCGGCTACGGGTCACCATCCGTTTGGCGACTTCCCGGGCATTGAGAAACCCGGAGAAGCAGGCCATTTCCCAGATCTTGAAATACTTGCGGGCGGTTTCTTCGAGGATGCTGCAGGGCACGTTGGCGCCGATGTTGAAAACGAATGCTTCAATTGGTCCGAGACGCGTCTCGATATCCTCAATCAGTGCAATGACGTCTTCTTCCTTGCGCGCATCGCAGGCAAAGCCGTGTGCTTCGCCGCCGGCCGCCTGAATGGCTTCCACCAACGGCTGCAATTTGTCGGCGCTGCGCCGCGTTACGCAAGCGATGAATCCTTCCCTGGCGAACCGTTTGGCGATGGCACCGCCCGTGGCATCACCTGCACCGACGACCAATACGACCTTCTTGTTATTCATGGGTGGATCCCTTTAGTAAACGATCGTTAAGTGAACGAACGTTATGCTAGGATTTGCTCAGCGTCAAGGCACTCAATTGTGAGGACAAATACATGCGGTACTCCGCCGGTCACAAGCTGGAAACCAAAGAAAAGCTCCTGCAAAGCAGTTCGCTTTCTGCGAAAAGAAGCGGGTTCTCATCAATGGGTGTCGATGGCCTGATGAAGGCGATCGGTCTGAGTGGGGCGGCGTTCTACAGTCACTTCTCGTCCAAGGACGCGTTGTTTGCGGCGATCGTCGAGCGGGAGTTGTGCCAGAGTCTGGAACGCTTGGGCGGGCAGGGTACACAGGATCACGAACGGCTGGAGCGGTGCCTGAAACTGTATTTGAACATGGCCCATGTCGAGCAGCCTGAACTGGGCTGCGCATTGCCTGCGCTGGGCGCCGAGATAGCGAGGTCGGATATTGTTGTGCGGGAGCAGGCCGAGCTGTGGATTTGTAAGCTTCAGGAAAGTTGGGCGCAGATTCTGGAAAGCGACAGCCTGGCTTGGGCCATTCTGTCGCAATGTGTCGGGGCACTGGTGGTGGCGCGTATGTTGGCGTCGCCCAAGATTCAGCAGCGTGTGCTGAAGTCCTGTCATGAAGAGATCGGGAACCAGCTCGCCGCTTCGCGAGTGCAGTAGCGGCGATGGTTTATTTGCAGATGACGATCATGCTGCGGCTGGTGTAACCGGCGGGGTTGAGACCGAAGGGGTAATCACCCGGTTCTTCCACGGCATCACCTGATTTTGCGATGACCTTGTAGCCCTTCGGCGCGCAAGAGTTCGCGGCGCTGGTGTAGCACTTGTCCCAAGAGGAGGACAACCCCGAACAGTTGATGTGCAGCCCTTTCTTGCCATGCTTGACCTGGGTCTTCGACGTCGCCGCGCAGCCTGCAACGGCCAGTATGGCGATCAGAATCAAAATTCGTTTCATTACCGTCCTTATGGCGGCCTCGAGTCTGGCGCTCGGGTCTGCCTGTATTCGCTCTCGCTTGAAGCGTTCCGATGTCCCTGTCCGAAAAAATCCATGTCTGGCATTGGGTTGCGAGGCTAAACATGGCCTAAATGAGCGCCAATTGCCAGACCTTCGTTCAATCCCTTTTCAATCCGCCGCGATGGCGGGTTTGGCAGTGTTGCCCATGGTCATGGTTGCACCGACGGAGGCCAGAATAATGCACAGGATCGCCATCCATTGTGACAGAGAGAGGTATTCCTGAAGGAATAGCAGGCCCGACAGCGCTCCAAAGGCCGGTTCAATACTCATCAGTGTGCCGAAGGTGCGGGCGGGCATGCGGGTGAGGGCGACCATTTCCAGAGTGTAAGGCAGGGCAGTGGACAGGATCGCCACGCCAATAGCGATCGGGATCAATGCGGGAGTCAGCAATGCGCTGCCAGCGTGGACGATACCGATGGGGGCGACGAACAGGGCTGCGATCATCACGCCAAGCGCCGCGGTGGTCACACCGTTATCTGCGCCGGCCTTCTGGCCAAACAGAATGTACAGCGCCCAGCAAAAGCCAGCTCCCAGCGCATAGCCTGCACCGACCAGATCGATACCTGATGTCGTAGCGCCTGTGGGTATAAGCAACAGCAACCCAATGGCTGCAAGGGCAATCCAGAGAAAGTCGATCGCGCGACGCGAGGCATAGATGGCGACCGCGAGAGGGCCGGTGAACTCCAGGGCAACTGCGATGCCGAGCGGAACAGTGCGTAACGACATATAGAAGAGGAAGTTCATGCCTCCTAGCGCCATTCCATAGACAATCACCGTGCGCAGTGACTTGGCCGTCAGCTTCGCTCTCCAGGGTTTGAGCAATACCAGCATGATCACGCTGGCGAAGATGAGGCGCAGTGTTGTAGTACCTTGAGCGCCAACGATGGGGAACATGCTTTTGGCCAGTGAGGCGCCGGACTGAATCGATGCCATGGCTATTAATAGAAGGCCAACCGGAAACAAGGTTGAGGCAAGGCTGCGAGGCTGGTCGTTCATTGCGTGGCATCATCCGGGGAGGGAACTGGGGTGTGTTGGGCAATATAGTGCGCACTCACTGCGTTCGCGTCTATATAGAAGCGGCCTTTTTCACTTTCTTGATAGAAAAAGCAAATTAAGGGTTGACGGCAGATTCTGAGTCTCTATAATTCGCCCCACTTCCGGCG
>NZ_JARVSR010000013.1:0-306717 GCF_030209075.1 Pseudomonas sp. lyk4-R2A-10
GTGGGGCGAATTATAGAGACTCAGAATCTGCCGTCAACCCTTAATTTCGCTTTTCCTGAAAAACCTGCTTTTTACCCATCAAACGCGGGATCCGGCGGGTCAAGGGAGGAATACGCAGCGCCAAAAGGAAAACACCTATAAAGGCATAGATTGCCCACTCCTTAAGATCAGCACGCACAATCCACAACATATGCAGCAGTCCCAACCCCAGAATCACGTACACCAGCCGGTGCAACTTTTTCCAGCGCGTACCCAAACGACGCTGACTATATCGGTTGGAGGTAACCGCCAATGCCAGTAGCCCCAGAAAACCCAGAGCACCCACAATAATGTATGGACGCTTACGTAACTCGACACCCAGTTGCGACCAGTCAAAACCGAGGATGAACGCCATATAGCTGCAAAGATGCAGAACCACATAGGCGAAACACCAGAGCCCCAACTGCCGACGCACAGCAATCCACCCGGCCCAGCCGGTAATTTTCTGCAGCGGCGTCATACTCAGGGTGATCAACAGCAACACCAATGTCCCAAGTCCCAGCCGATCAACCAGGACTTTCCCGGGATCAGGCCCAAGCAGATCCGCAAAGGCCTGATAGAACCACAACAGCGGCCAGATCGCCGCAGCCAGGAAAACACCTACGCGCCAGATCGGATATCGCATCAGTAGTTCTTCCGCAAATCGAGCCCTGTATATAAAGAAGCGACCTCGTCCGCATAACCGTTGAACATCTGCGTATCACGCACATTCGGTTTGAACAGACTGTTAGGCAGTCGCCGCTCCCGCGCTTGAGTCCAACGAGGATGGTCGACCGTGGGGTTCACATTCGCATAGAACCCGTACTCATCCGCCGCAATGCTTTGCCAGGTTGTCTTCGGCTGCTCGCTGACCAGACTGATCCGCACGATGGATTTGACGCTCTTGAAGCCATACTTCCACGGCACCACCAGACGCAACGGCGCACCGTTCTGGTTTGGCAATTCACGGCCATACATACCCACCGCCAGAATCGCCAAGGGATTCATCGCCTCATCCAGACGCAAGCCTTCTACATATGGCCAATCGATCAAGGCAAATCCCGAACGCTGTCCGGGCATGCTCTTCGGATCCTGCAAGGTTTCGAAGCGAATGTATTTGGCATTGGAAGTGGGCTCAACCTGCTTCAACAACGCCGAAATGGGGAAACCGATCCAGGGAATCACCATCGACCACGCCTCGACACAACGAAGGCGATAGATACGCTCCTCCAACTGGTACGGTTTCATGAAGTCTTCCAGGGCATAACGCCCCGGTTTACCGACCTCCCCGTCCACGACAACACTCCACGGTTCGGTTTTCAACGAACCGGCATTGGCCGCCGGGTCGCCCTTGTCGGTGCCGAATTCATAGAAGTTGTTGTAATGGGTCGCGTCTTTGAAAGGTGTGATCGCCTCATCCTTGACGCTCACCGCGCCCCATTTGACAGAGGGCAGTTTCTCGGTGAACCAGGCGGGCGCCTTTCCGGCCTCGACATCGGCATAGCGGGCAGCCTCTTCGGCACTGGCCCAGCGCGGCAGACTGCTCATGGCCAAACCAGCCGCGGTCGCTCCGAGCAATTGCCGGCGAGAGAGATAAATGGATTCAGGCGTGACGTCCGACTCATGGCAATCGGACGCTTTGGGGACTTTGATCAGCATGGCAACTCCGCAGCTTTGGAGGACAGATGCACCATAGACTGCGGAGTATGAGGGAAATTACATCAATCGGCGTGTTTGTGACGACGAAGATGCAACAGATACTGCACCGGGCCCGAAGCGGCATAGGCGAGGAACACCAGCAGCAGAATGCGAGGCGGATCGCTGAACACCACAGCAAACACCAGCACCACTGCAAGGATCGCCACGAAAGGCACCCGCCCCTTCAGATCCAGCTCCTTGAAGCTGTTGTACTTGATGTTGCTGACCATCAGCATGCCGGCGGCCGCCACCATCAACGCGACCAAGAACGACATCTTCGAACCCTGGATCCCGTAATCGCTGAACGCCCAGACAATCCCCGCGACCACACCGGCAGCAGCCGGGCTGGCCAGGCCGATGAAGTAGCGCTTGTCGGCGGTACCCACCTGAGTGTTGAAGCGCGCCAGACGCAACGCCGCACCCGCCACATAGATGAAGGCAACCATCCAGCCGACCTTGCCCATGTCACCCAGCGCCCAGCCGAATGCCAGTAATGCCGGCGCGACACCAAAGGCGACCATGTCCGACAGCGAGTCGTACTCGGCGCCGAAGGCACTTTGGGTATTGGTCATGCGCGCTACGCGACCATCAAGACCGTCGAGCACCATGGCGACAAAAATCGCGATGGCGGCAAAGGCAAAGTACTTGCTCGCATTCGCCGAGTCACCGGCGCTCAACGCAGCCTGGGCACTCATCGAATTGATGATGGAATAGAACCCTGCGAACAGGTTCGCAGTGGTGAACAGATTTGGCAGAAGATAGATACCACGATGCCGGACTTTACGGCCTTCTGCGTCATGCCCTTCTTCGATGTGCTCATCGATGGGCAGCAGGCTTTCGGCGTCGGAAGCCTGGTTCGGCTCTTCGGGACGTTCGCTCATGGACAGTACCTTGCAACGGATTGGACATTTTCGACAGGTGTCTGGGACGACGGTTCGGCCACAAACGATGCAGCTTTATACCAGAACCGCACGCCCATACGAAAAAACGCGGCCGAGGCCGCGTTTTTTTCATACAAGGTTCGACGACTTAGTTTTTGGCTTTGTCGACGATCTTGTTGGCACCGATCCACGGCATCATGGAGCGCAGTTGCTCGCCGATGATTTCGATACCGTGAGCGGCGTTGTTACGACGCTTGGCGGTCATCGAAGGGTAGCCGGTTGCGCCTTCGCTGATGAACATTTTGGCGTATTCGCCGTCCTGAATACGTTTCAGGGCGTTGCGCATGGCCTGACGGGATTCGGCGTTGATCACTTCCGGACCCGTCACGTACTCGCCGTATTCAGCGTTGTTGGAGATCGAGTAGTTCATGTTGGCGATACCGCCTTCGTACATGAGGTCAACGATCAGTTTCAGTTCGTGCAGGCACTCGAAATAGGCCATTTCCGGCGCGTAGCCAGCTTCAACCAGGGTTTCGAAACCGGCTTTCACCAGCTCGACGGTACCGCCGCACAGAACGGCTTGTTCGCCGAACAGGTCGGTTTCGGTCTCGTCCTTGAAGGTAGTTTCGATGATGCCGGTACGACCGCCACCAACGCCAGCGGCGTAGGACAGCGCAACGTTCTTGGCGTTGCCCGAGGCGTCCTGGTAGATCGCGATCAGGTCAGGGATACCGCCGCCTTTCACGAACTCGGAACGCACGGTGTGGCCCGGGGCTTTTGGCGCGATCATGATCACGTCGAGGTCGGCACGCGGAACAACCTGGTTGTAGTGGATCGCGAAGCCGTGGGAGAAGGCCAGGGTGGCGCCTTTCTTGATGTTCGGCTCGATTTCGTTCTTGTACAGCTGGGACTGGAACTCGTCCGGGGTCAGGATCATGACCAGGTCGGCACCGGCAACAGCGGCAGCTACGTCGGTCACTTTCAGGCCGTGGGCTTCAGCCTTGGCAACGGTAGCCGAACCTTTACGCAGACCGACGGTAACGTCGACACCGGAATCTTTCAGGTTGCACGCCTGGGCGTGGCCTTGGGAGCCGTAACCGATAATGGCAACTTTCTTGCCCTGGATGATCGACAGGTCGCAGTCTTTATCGTAGAAAACTTTCATGAATTTCCCCTTTATATCCAGGCCGTTCAGGCCATTCGCTAATTTGGTTTAGATGCTGAGTACTTTGTCGCCGCGGGCAATACCGGTGACGCCACTGCGGACGGTCTCCAGAATCGATGCGGTGCCGATGGACTGAATGAAGCTGTCGAGCTTGTCGCTGGTACCGGTCAGTTGAACGGTATACACGCTGGCGCTGACGTCGACGATCTGTCCACGGTAAATATCGGTGGTGCGTTTGATCTCGGCGCGCTGAGCGCCAGTGGCCTTGACCTTGACCAGCATCAGTTCGCGCTCGATGTGAGCGCTTTCCGACAGGTCCACCAGCTTGACCACTTCGATCAGCTTGTTCAGGTTTTTGGTGATCTGCTCGATGATTTCATCGTGACCGACGGTGGTCAGCGTCAGACGCGACAGGGTCGGGTCTTCGGTTGGCGCCACGGTCAGGCTTTCGATGTTGTAGTTGCGCTGCGAGAACAGGCCGACTACGCGAGACAAAGCACCGGGTTCGTTTTCCAGAAGCAAGGAAATAATGTGCCGCATGATTAGGTACGCTCCGTCTTGCTCAGCCACATATCGCGCATGGAGCCGTCTTTGATCTGCATCGGATAGACGTGCTCGCTGGTGTCGACCGAAATGTCGATCACCACCAGGCGATCTTTCATGGCGAACGCCTCTTCCATCTTCGACTTCAAATCTTTCGATTCGGTGATGCGCACGCCGACGTGGCCATAGGCTTCAGCCAGCTTGACGAAGTCAGGCAAGGATTCCATGTAGGAGTGCGAGTGACGGCTGCCGTAACTCATGTCCTGCCACTGACGAACCATGCCCAGAACACCGTTGTTCAGGATGACGATCTTGACCGGCAAACCATATTGCAGGCAGGTCGACAGTTCCTGGATGTTCATCTGGATACTGCCTTCACCGGTGACGCACGCAACATCGGTGTCAGGGAAGCTCAAAGCGATACCCATCGCGGCCGGCAGACCAAAGCCCATCGTGCCCAGGCCACCGGAGTTGATCCAGCGGTTAGGCTTGTTGAACTTGTAGTACTGCGCAGCAAACATCTGGTGCTGGCCCACGTCCGAGGTCACAAAGGCATCGCCCTTGGTCACTTCGCACAGGGTCTCGATCACGGTCTGTGGCTTGATCTTGCTGCCGTCGCCCTTGTCGTAAGGGAACAGGCCACGATCACCGCGCCATTCATCAACCTGCTTCCACCAGCTGGCAACGGCTTCCTTGTTCGGGGTTTCGCCGATTTCCTTGAGGATCGCGACCATTTCGGTCAGGACGCTCTCCACCGGACCAACGATTGGCACGTCGGCCTTGATGGTCTTGGAAATCGAAGCCGGGTCGATGTCGATATGGATGATCTTGGCGTTCGGGCAAAACTTCGGCGCGCCGTTGATCACGCGATCGTCAAAACGCGCACCGACCGCCAGGATCACGTCGGCATGGTGCATCGCCAGGTTGGCGGTATAGCTGCCGTGCATGCCGAGCATGCCGATGAACTGACGATCAGTGCCAGGATAGGCACCCAGGCCCATCAAGGTATTGGTAACCGGCAGGTTGAGCATTTTTGCCAGTTCGGTCAGCGGCGCGGAGCCGTTGCCGAGGATCACGCCACCGCCGGAGTACAGCACGGGACGCTTGGCCGCCAGGAGCATTTCTGCCGCTTTGCGGATTTGCCCGGAGTGACCGCGAACGGCCGGGCTGTAGGAACGCAGTTTGGCTTTCTTCGGGAAGATGTATTCGAACTTCTCGGCCGGGTTGGTCATGTCTTTCGGGATATCGACCACGACCGGGCCCGGACGACCGGATTGCGCCAGGTAGAAGGCTTTCTTCATGACTTCCGGGATTTCCGAAGCGTGCTTGATCATGAAGCTGTGCTTCACGATCGGCCGTGAGATACCGATCATGTCGGTTTCCTGGAACGCATCGGTGCCGACCATGGTGCTTGGCACCTGACCGGAAATGATCACCATTGGAATCGAGTCCATATAGGCGGTGGCGATACCGGTGATGGCGTTTGTGGCGCCTGGACCGGAAGTCACCAATACCACGCCGGCTTTACCGGTGGCACGGGCGTAGCCGTCAGCCATATGGGTAGCCGCTTGTTCGTGGCGAACCAGGATGTGAGTCACTTCCGGCTCTTTGAACAGGGCATCGTAAACATGAAGGAGAGCACCACCCGGGTACCCGTAGATATATTTGACGCCTTCGTCACGCAAAAAGCGGACGAGCATCTCACCGCCAGATAAAAGCTCCACGTTGTTCACCTCTAAAACGCCAGAATACCGTCCACAAAAAAGCGAACGGGTCTTAATAGGTTTACTTCTCGGCAGAGCATGAGCGACGGTGGTCGCCGACTACGTCAGCACTGACTGAGCAAGTATTGGGATCGTCCCAAGTGTTGCGGGCCTTTCCCACCCAGCGCGAGGTAACGCGTTGCGGGTGTAACAGGTCGACGCGGATATGCGCCTCATGATCTGCCGAGAGGGTCTGCTTCTGGCAGTCCCTGTACAGCGGACTTTGGATTCTTCTGTTTCGCCCTCTGCAAGTCAAGCCGTCAATGTGCTTAATTGTGGGTAAGCACATGAGAACGCAAGAAAAAACCCGGAAACCGCTACTCTGTTAGCTTCAATTGCGCAGTTTTGCCAAGGAATCAGCATGCGAACGCTTCTCTTAACTCTGCTAATCAGCGTCAGCCCATGGTGTATGGCCGGTCAGATCTACAGATGGGTCGATGCCCAGGGGGTCACCCATTTCGATCAACAGCCACCACAAGGGCAGTCATCCACCGCCGTGAAGACGCCCTCCTCTACCGCACCCAAACCAGCGGCACTGCCTGGCAGCGGCGCGCTGGGCGATCAGAAAGCCATCGATGACAAGGTCAAGAAGCAAGTGGCGGAGCAGCAGAACCAACTCAAGGCATTTTGCGAACAGGCGCGAACGAATCTCGCGCAACTGCAGAACAATCCGCGCTTGAGGGAGGAAGTGGAGGGAGAATTGCGGCGGCTGAATGACGAGCAGCGCCAGCAACGTACTGAAGAGGCAAAGAAACAGATAGCGGAAAACTGCCAGTAACGACTGGCAGCTCCCGGTTCAGCGTGAAGCGGTGATCAGCAGGTCGAACTCTTTGAGCAACACCTGAAGCTGCCGATCCTTGCCCTGCAGATTGCGCTGGGCGAAGACCATCTCAGCCATTTCCTGAATGCCCGAGGCATTGGGCAATGGCAGATTCTGCTCAAGAATAATCTTCATCCGCGGCAGGAAGATCCATTGCAGCCACTGCTCGAAATCGAGGGTGTCGACCGAAAACGGCTCGACGCTGCTCAGGGCTTCGACCGAGGGCTGGACGTCATCCCACCAGCCCTGGGCGCGCAGTTCACGCTCGATCAACAGCAATTGATCGGCGACCTTGGAGAAACGACTGTCCATCACAGCGAAACCTTGGCCTTCTGACGGGCCAGAGTGGCGCCGGCGGAATCACCTTGCTTCTCACGTGCCTGAGCGATCAATTCCCACAGACTGGCCTGCAAGTCCGGACGACCATTGGCCATGGTCAGTGCGCGACGAGCGGTCTGCTCGGCTTGCGGCGCATCGCCCTGGGCCATGCGCACCTGCGCCAGACGGTAAAGCACTTGCGGCTCGCGCGGCGCTACACGCTGGGCGCGTTCCAGGCTGGAGGACGCACCATTGAGGTCGCCACCGGCCTGCTGCTGTTGCGCAGTGGTCAACAGTGCGAGAACCGGGCCGTCCAGCTGCTCATCGGCAGACAGACCGCCACCGCTGCTGGCCGAAGGAATGCCGCTCGGCGTCGAAGGCATGCTGTAACTGCCGGAGCTGATCGGCGCCGACTCGACCGGCGAAGGGTTATACGGCCCCGGCGTGATGCCACCGGACGCCGGGCCCGGAACGATTGGCGAAGTGCTGATCGGCGCCGAAGCCGCTGCGCCGCCCGGCACCATCACTACCACACCGGTATCGCCTTGCGGGATCGCCTGAGCCTGGGCCTGTGCAGGACGTTTCACCGTCGTTTGACGGAAACCGCCATTGGCCGAAATCCGCTCGCTGTTGGACACGGCGGTGCCGGAGTCCACAACCGGGATCGAACCACGCTGTACGGTGGAGCAGCCGCTGAGCAAAGCCACGGCGGTCACCGCTGGAATCAACCACTTGTTCACTTGAAACCCTCTTTGCTTAATTCATCCAGCCCTTGACCCAATCCATCACCGACTCGCCCGAGGCCGGGCTTTCGCCCGCGCAGGAGGCGCCGGGTGGCGGTTCGCTGCCGCGAATATACGGCATCTGCACGGCGCCCGGACAGTTGGCATCAGATCCCTGGCCGGTACGCGAATCGACCCAGGCCTGCACCACGTTATCCGGTTGCGGCATGTCCAGCGGCAGCGGATCGGCCTTGCGCATGAAGCTGGTCCAGACCTGCAACGCACCGGTGGCCCCGGTGAACGGCGTCTTGCCGTTGTCGTCGCGGCCGAGCCAGACCACCGCCAGCAGATCCTGGCTGAAGCCGGCGAACCAGCTGTCGCGCGAATCGTTACTGGTGCCGGTCTTGCCCGCCAGCGTCAGGGTTCTTGGCAACACGTTATAAACCGAACTGCCGGTGCCTTCACGCATGACCCGCTGCATGGCGTTCTGGATCAGATAGATCGAGGCCGGATCGAAACGCTGCTCGATCTGGAACGGATAACGCTTGAGCGGTTCGCCGTCGGCAGTCAGCACGCTGCGAATCCCGCGCATCGGCGTATTGAAACCACCGTTGGCAAGCGTTTGGTACATGGTCGCGACTTCAATCGGGGTCATTCCGCCCGCACCGAGCAGCATCGACGGGAACGCCGGAAACTCGCGGGTCACGCCCAGGCGACCCAGCGTCTTGAGGACATTCGGAACGCCAACCGCCAGACCGAGGCGCGAGGTCGACAGGTTGTAGGAATGTGCCAGCCCCTGATACAGGAACACCGTACCGTGGGAGCGGCGGTCATAGTTCTGCGGTTTCCAGACCTGACCATCCGCACCCTTGATTGAAAGCGGCTCGTCCGACAGCCAACTGGTCAACGTGTACTGGCTCGGCTTCTCCAGCGCCGTCAGATAAACCGCCGGTTTGATCAGCGAGCCAATCGGCCGCACCGCATCCAGTGCCCGGTTGAACCCGGCAAAACTCGCCTGACGGCTGCCGATCATGGCCTGGACTTCGCCGGTTTCCGGGTTGGTAACGACCATCGCCGCTTCCACGTCGTCGGAACCCTTGCGACCGGACAGGCGCTTGAAAGTGTCGTTGACCGACGCTTCGGCTTTCATCTGCAGAATCGGATCGAAGCTGGTGAAAATCCGCAGGCCTTCTTCGGTCAAGTCTTCGTCGCGGTAGTCTTCACGCAACTGGCGCTTGACCAGATCGATGAAACCCGGAAACGAACTGTCGGCCAGCTTGCCGCGCGTGGTTACGCCCAGCGGCATTTTCTTCGCGGCAGCCACTTGTTCGGCGGAAGCGACGCCCTGCTGTTCAAGCACGTCGAGCACCAGATTGCGTCGCTCCAGCGCCCGCTCCGGATTGCGGCGCGGGTTGTAATAGGACGGGCCTTTGACCATCCCGACCAACAGCGCGACCTGGTGCAGCTTCAGCTCGGACAAAGGCTGAGCAAAGAAGAACTGGCTGGCCAGACCGAAACCGTGCACCGCACGCTGACCGTCCTGACCGACAAAGACTTCGTTGAGGTAAGCCTCGAGGATTTCCTTTTTGTCGTAATGCAGCTCGAGCAGCATCGCCATCATCGCTTCGGTGAGCTTGCGGGTCAGGCTGCGTTCGTTGGTGAGGTAGAAGTTCTTGACCAGTTGCTGGGTCAGCGTACTGCCGCCCTGAGTCATCTTGCCGCCCGAAGTGTTGACCCAGACGGCGCGGGCAATCGATTTCGGCGATACGCCCCAGTGGCTGTAGAAATCCCGGTCTTCCACGGCGACCAGGGTTTCCAGCAGATACGGCGGCACCTGATCGAGCTTGATCAGAATCCGGTCTTCAAGGTTTTTCGGGTAGATACCGCCGATCATCAGCGGCTCCAGGCGCACCACGGAAAGCTTCGAACCGTTGGTCGCCGAGAGTTCGGCCACGTAATCGCCGGAGAAACGCACGCGCACCGGCTGCGGTTTCTCGAGGCCTTCATAGAACTGGAAGCCACGGGTGTTCAGATCAACCGTGTTGCCATTGACCGCCGCCGCGCCGGGACCGTTGCTCACAGCTTCGCGGCGATAGCCCAAGGCATCGAGTTCGGTGAGGAAATCGTCCTTGCTCAGCTTTTGTCCGACGAACAGCTCGAGCGGACGCGCGTATACCTTGGCCGGGATGGTCCAGCGCTTGCCGGAGAACTTCTCCTGCACCACCGCATCGAGGTAAACGGCGAAGCCGGCCAGCACCACAAGGCCGACCAGACTGAGTTTAAGGGCCCAGCCCAACCATGGGCGCAGGCCCCGGGAAGCTGGTTTTTTAGGGGTACGGGGGGATCGAGTACGAGTCATGGCGGCGGATTATACGCACTTTATTCATACTCAACAGGAGCGCTCCGAGGTTTGCGTCGGGCTGGCGAGCGGCCATAATGAGCGCCTTGAACTTCCCCCAGTCTCTGAAGGATCGTCCGTGAGCCAGTCCCTGATCGCTGCCCTGCAAAACCCGGCCCTCTACCCGCATCCCGTCGAAGGGTTCCAGGTCATCGAAACCCATATCTCGTGGGTACTGCTCACCGGTCCCTACGCCTATAAAGTGAAGAAACCGGTGAACTTCGGTTTCCTCGACTTCACCAGCCTCGAATCCCGTGAGCACTTCTGCGGTGAAGAGCTGCGCCTGAACCAGCGCCTGACCGAAGATTTGTATCTGGAAGTGATTCCAGTGACCGGCAGCGCCGAAGCCCCGCAACTGGGTGGCGACGGCCCGGCCATCGAGTACGTGCTGAAAATGCGTCAGTTCCCGCAGTCCGGCCTGCTCAGCACCCTGCAAGCCAACGGCGAGCTGACCACCGCGCACATCGACGCGATGGCCGAGCAAATCGCCCGCTTCCACCTCAACGCGCCGAAAGTCCCGGCCGAGCACGATGCCGGCACGCCTGAAAGCGTGATGGCGCCGGTACGCCAGAACTTCGAACAGATCCTGCCGTTCCTCAGCGACAAGAACGATCTGCTGCAACTCGACGCTCTGCAAGCATGGGCTGAAAGCAGCTTCGATCGCCTCAAGCCGCTGTTCGCCCAACGCAAGACCGACGGTTTCACTCGCGAATGCCACGGTGACATTCACCTGGGCAACGCCACGCTGATCGACGGCAAGGTCGTGATCTTCGACTGCATCGAATTCAACGAACCGTTCCGCTTCACCGACGTATGGGCCGACACCGGCTTCCTGGCGATGGACCTTGAAGACCGTGGCCTGAAATCCCTGGCCCGTCGTTTCATCAGCCAATACCTGGAACTGACCGGCGACTATCAAGGCCTGGAAGTGCTGAACTTCTACAAAGCGTACCGTGCGCTGGTGCGTGCGAAAGTCGCACTGTTCAGCATGCCGGCCGACGCGACACCGGTGCAGCGCGCCACCACCCTGCGCCAGTACCGCAACTACGCCAACCTGGCGGAAAGCTACAGCACCATTCCTTCGCGCTTCATGGCGATCACCCATGGCGTTTCCGCTGTCGGTAAAAGCCACGTTGCCATGCGTCTGGTCGAAGCACTGGGCGCGATCCGCCTGCGTTCCGATGTCGAGCGCAAGCGCCTGTTCGGTGAGCAAACCGTTGCCAATGATGTTCAGGCCGGGATCTACAGCACCGACGCCAGCACTGCAACCTATGCGCGTCTGCATGAAATTGCCGAAGTGATTTTGCACGCCGGTTTCCCGGTGGTGATCGATGCCACTTACCTCAAGCGCGAACAACGCGACAACGCCGCCAAAGTCGCTGAAGCCACTGGCACGCCTTTCCTGATCCTTGACTGCAACGCTCCGCAGGCAGTGATCGAGAGCTGGCTGGCGATTCGTCAGGCAGACAAAAAGGATCCGTCCGACGCGACCCTTGCCGTGATCGAAGCACAACAGGCCAACCGCGAAGCCCTGACGCCGGAAGAAATCCTGCGCAGCAAACGCGTGCAGACCAATGAGTCCGGCACCCTGGACACCGTTGTGGCGCAGATCCGCCAGCGCCTGCCAGGTCTGTAAGAAACTATTTCGGCCGTGAAGCCCTCGCCCGCTTCACGGCCGTCAAATAGTGGCACTATACTGGCGTCATAAAACCAACAGGTGATTTGACATGAGCCAGCCGAAACTTCTCGACACCCCGCTTTATGCCTTGCTGCACAAAGACGACATCACAGGTTTCAACAATGAACGCCCGAAAGACGGCCCGATCGACATGGTGGGCGGTGACTTTCGCGGCCTCGACCTGCGCGAACTGAACGCCGATGGCGTGGACTTCCGGGACGCCTACTTCCGTTCCGCCGACCTGCGCGGCATCGACTTTCGCAACGCTTCGCTGGAAGGCGCGAGCCTGGCTCATGCGCAGATCTCCGGGGCCTACTTCCCGCCGGAGCTGAGTGCGGACGAAATCCTGATGTCGATGAATTTCGGTACGCGCCTGCGTTATCGCACTCGCTGAGTCTCGGCCCCCCCCAAACTCGTCCAGCGCCCCCGCTTTGCGCTGGACTGCGTGCCATTCGTAATCCTCCCTCGCCCTCCTCCCGTTATTCATCAGCAAAAACTGACGTTTCTTAGAAGCGTTTGCGTTGAATCCGACCAAACAACCACGCTTTTCCTACTGATGGCTACACTCCTGAGAAGCTCGCCCACGCACCATTCGGCCGTCGCAAGGAGGCTTGATGAATGATGAACTGCAACACCTGAAGAATCTTGGCAAGACGTCGGCGCAATGGCTGCATGCCGTGGGCATCCATAGCGCCTCGGATCTGCGTCGCCTGGGCGCGGTGGATGCCTACCGGGCCGTGCGCACTCGCGGGTTTCGGGCGTCGAAGGTGTTGTTGTACGCGATCGAAGGGGCGCTGATGGATGTGCACTGGAACGACATTCCCGCCGAACGCAAGGATGCTTTGAACAAGCAGCTCGAAGCCATTTCCTCTCGCCACAAGAACTGACGGGCACTGACCGCCATGTACCTGCTCGGGGAACAATCGGCCCAGGCCGATGCACTGATCAACCACTTGCAGAGCTTGCCTGCGCAATGGCTCGAAGGCCTGGCGCCGTGCGGGCTGGCCCTGGAACTGGAAGCCACGGATGATCTGTTGGCACGTTTGCCGGACGACCATTTGTTCTTACTCACGCAGGGTGTCATCACCGGCCGGCTGGGTGGACGTGGTCTGTTCTATTGGCATGAGGGCGATTTGATCGGCCTGCAACAGGGTCCGGAATGGGCGGATTGCACGCTGTACTCAGACAACCCGCTGACATTACTGCCCTATCGCCGAAGCGATTTGTTTCAACATGTGTATGGAGAAACCTCGCGCTCTGAGCAATTTCTGCGCTATCTGCTCGGACAAATGGCACTACTGGCGCACGCGGTAGCCGAGTTCAAGCCGCGTGAGTTTCGCAGCACCAATGGTTTCAAGCGGGTCGACGCCGGAGACATTCTGATCCGCGAGGGCGATGACGCCGACCATGTGTTCGTGATTATCGAAGGACACGCCGAAGCGTTTGTTAATGGGCACAAGGTAGGCGATGTGCCCAAGGATGAGATCTTCGGCGCAATGGCTGTATTCACTGGCGAACCGCGCAACGCAACGGTCATTGCCCGGGAAGCGAGCACGGTGATGCTGATTCCCGGCGATCAGTTTCTGAGCATGACCCGCACCAATCCGAAAATCGCCCACAGCCTGATCGAAAGCATGGCGCGGCGTATCGACCAGCTCAACAAGCAGCTCACGGGATTTAACAGCCAGACCTGACGCCGGTATTCACGGGGCGTTTACGCCATTGCCGGGACAAAACGACAGAAATGAAAAAACAGCAGTTGACTTGGTAATGAGAATCGCTATGATTATCACAACTGATCGCGAGATCAGTCGATATTCTGAAAAGCCCTTGGTTCGGACTCTCAGATTATCTCCTCATCAGGCTAATCACGGTTATTTGACCCGGTTTTTACCGGGTCTTTTTTTGCCTGTGGAAAAGTCATTTCTTGCCGAACTGCTTACGCATCTCGGCGCAATAATCCGGTTTCGGCTTGGTCGCTGTGAACCAGACATAATCAGCCATCGCCGCCGTAATCTGACTGCCCTGCTCCGCCAGCATCAGCACCGTCGGCGCCTCGGGCGCGCCCAGATCCAGCACATGCAGCGGCACCCCCACGTCCTTGCGCGCGTGATAAGCACCCGCCAACAACAAGGCAGGCGCGGGGGCCGCCAATAAACGCGATGCCATTCGCCGATCCCGTTGCTGCTGAACAGCCAGCATCGCCGGCATTTGTGCTGACGGCAGCAAGCCGCAGTGAGAATCGCCGATCTGCTCCAACAGCGTTTCTTTCACAAATTTAGCGTTGCTGCGCTCCCCGCTCAGAACCGGAGGATCGCGATAGAACGCGCGAATTTCGATGTTATCGAGGTTGGCTGCCAGCAACGGCCAGGATTGCGTCAGGGCGAACCGCACAATCGGGCCGTAGAGATTCCAGTCCCAACCGTCCTGCCAGGCCAATGCAGCAGGGAGATCGGCAGGTAGCGTTGCGGCATGGCGCACGTCATCAACCCGCGACTGTTGATCGGGCGTCAGCATTTCCAGCAGAAGACTGCCTTGGGGGCGCTTTTCTTCGAGGTTCTGCAACAACCACAATTGAAGGGCATGGTGATCGGCGTTGTCATGCTGCTCGCCAATAATCACCCGCGCCGGTCTGCTCAGTTGCGTCAGTAATTGCTGCGCCGTCAGACGCTCGCCGCTTCGCAAATCACGGATCTCGCCCACGACCGGCGGCGCCGCAACATGCTGGCAACCCGCAAGCCACAACACCGCCAACAGCAAAATCCCGCGCATACCCTCACCCTCGATGATGAAATCAGCGGGCGATGATCAGCGGATGCCCGCGCTCCGGGTGCGTTTGCACCAGCACTTCCAGACCGAAAACCGCCTTCAGCGATTCCGGGCGCAAGACCTGCTGCGGTGTATCCAGTGCGACCGGCCGGCCGCCCTCCAGCAGCAGGATGCGATCACAATAACGCGCCGCCAGATTCAGATCATGCAGGATCACCAGCACCGCCGCGCCGCGATCGGCAAATTCGCGCACCGCTTGCAGCGTCGTGTGTTGATGCAACGGATCGAGCATCGAGGTCGGCTCATCAAGCAGCAGAGTCTGCCCCGCCTGCCCCGGCCAAAGTTGCGCCAGCACCCGCGCCAGATGCACCCGCTGACGCTCGCCGCCGGACAAGGCCAGATAACTGCGGCCACTCAGGTGTCCGGCATCGGCGGCCCGTAATGCGGCAGCGACGATCTGGTCATCGCGCACCCGTCCGCTCTGATAAGGCAGACGCCCCATGCCGACCACTTCTTCGACAGGAAAGGCAAAGTCCAGCGTCGATACCTGTGGCAACACCGCCAGCCGCTGGGCACGCTGAGAACCACTCCAATGGCTCAAGGCCTCACCGTCCAGCAGCACTTCCCCGTCGCTGGCACTCAACTCTCCGCAAAGCGCACTGAGCAAGGTACTTTTACCGGCGCCGTTCGGCCCCAGTACACCCAGCACTTCTCCCGGTTCGAGTTGCAGGCTGACGTCGGCCAGAACGGTCTTGCGGCCACGGCGGATGTGCAGGTTGTGCGCACGCAGCATCAGACACGCCCTCGCAGCAACAGATAAAGGAAGAACGGCGCACCGATGAACGCGGTGACGATGCCAATCGGCAGCTCCGCCGGTGCCAGCGCCAGCCGCGCCACCAGATCAGCCAACAGCAACAGACTGGCTCCGGCCAGCACCGATGCCGGCAGCAACACCCGGTGATCCGGCCCCACGAGCAAGCGCACCAGATGTGGCACCACCAGCCCGACAAAACCGATCATGCCCGCCGCGGCCACTGCCGCACCGACGCCCAGCGCCGTGCAGAACACCAGCTCACGCTTGAGCCGTTCGACATCGATTCCCAGATGCCCGGCTTCCGATTCGCCGAGCAGCAACGCATTGAGCGCCTTCGCCCGACGTGGAAGCCAAAGCGCAACACCGGCGGTGATGATCAGCAGCGGCCACAACCGCGCGTAACTTGCGCCGTTGAGGCTGCCCAGGTTCCAGAACGTCAACGTGCGCAATGTCGCGTCGTCGGCCAGATAGGTAAACAGCCCCACTGCCGAACCGGCCAGCGCCGTCAGGGCAATCCCCGCCAGCAACATGGTCGCCACATTGGTCTGCCCGTTACGGCGGCCGAGTCGATAGACCAGCGCAGTTACGCCAAGGCCACCGAGAAACGCGCAAACCGACAGCAGATAAGGCCCGAACCACTCTGGCAGTCCGCCAAAAAACGAACCACCGACAATCGCCACCGCCGCGCCCAACGCCGCGCCGCTCGAGACGCCAACCAAACCTGGATCCGCCAGCGGATTGCGAAACAGCCCCTGCATCGCCACCCCGGACAGCGCCAGCACACCGCCAACTGCCAACCCGAGCAGCGTACGCGGCAGACGAATCTGCCCGAGAATCAGTTCAGACTGCTCCAGCCCGTCCGGCGCCAGCGGCACACCGATCATGCGCAGGGCAGCGCGCAAGGTATCGAACAACGGCAGACTCACCGGCCCCAACGCCAGCGACAGCCAGATCGCCAGCAGACACAGCAGGATCAGGCCGATGAACAAATCGCGGGGTTTGACCAGCGTGGTCATTGGCTGCTCTGGGCCGGATAGAAACCGTCAGACAGGGTCTTCAGCGCAGCCGGCAAACGCGGCCCGAGCCCGCCGACCAGCAGCGTCGGGTCCAGTTCCAGCACCCGGCCGGTCTTGGCGGCACGGCTGGAATTGAGGATCGGGTTTTCCTTGAACAGCGCCGCTTTCGCCGCCTCGCCGGTCAGCGCACGGTCAGCGAACACCAGCACTTCAGGATCGAGACTGGCCAGGGACTCCACGGAAAATGGCTTGTAACCGGTGTGGGTCGCAAGGTTATGCCCGCCCGCCTGTTGCAGCAGCCAATCGGCAGCGGTGTCTTTGCCGGCGATCAGCGGCTTGCCGCCGGCATGTCCGAGCAGCAACAGCACGCCCGGCGCTTTCTGTTGGGTCTGGGCCTGCGCTACACGAGCCTTTTGCGTATCGAGTTGCTGTTGATAACTTTGCAGCAATTGCGCGGCCTGGCTTTCGGCGCCCAGCAACTGCCCCAGATGAGTGACATTTTTCTCCAGTGTCGGCAGATCCGGCTGAGCCGAGAACAATTCCACCCGCACCTTGGCGCTGCGCACCTGCGAGATCACTGGCGGCGGGCCCATTTCTTCGGTGCCGATGAGGATGTCCGGTCGCAGGCTGAGAATGCCTTCGGCCGACAGGCTGCGCTGGTAGCCGATGCTCGGCAGCGACTTCAGGGACTGCGGATGCTGGCTGGTGGTGTCGACCCCCACCAGTTTGGCTTCACCCCCCAGTGCACTCACCCACTCCGACAAGGCGCCGCCAGCGCTGACCCAACGTTGCGGCAACTCGGCCGCTGCAGCCTGGTGGCTGACCCAAAGTCCGACACACAGCACGGCAACGCGGGTACTCAGGCGCATAGACAGCTTCCTTGAAAGGTTTTCCCGGGCATCGGAACGGCAGGCCAAGTATCCTCGGCAGCGCTCACCTCGCCACGGGCGAAGGCGGCCATTTGATAATTGTTTGCATTTGAACGTCAAGCTCGGACATATCCGGACACGAGCCGACACTTGAGGATAACCATGAAGTTTCTTTGCGCGGGTGCCGATCTGATTGAAGGCGGCAGTCGCGGTTTCGATATCGACGGGAAAAAACTGTTGGCCGTGCGCCGCGCGGGGCAGGCTTACGTCTATCTCAATCGCTGCCCACATCGGGGCGTCGGCCTGGAATGGCACACCGACCAGTTTCTCGACCCGAGCAACAGCCTGATCCAGTGCGCGACCCACGGCGCACTGTTTCTGATCGAGGACGGAGAATGCGTCGCCGGCCCCTGCACCGGGCAATCGCTGACGGCCATCCCTTGCCGTGAAGACGCGCAAGGGCTGTGGATCGATGTCTAACCGTTGAGCAGCACGTCCAGCCGCCGGTCGATCACCATCTCTTCATGGCTCAACCGCACGCCGTACGCCAGGACTTCGACCCCGCACGCCACCGCCTCACGCAGCGCAGCGGCGTAGGCGAAGTCGATTTCCTCGGCTGGACGCACCGCCTCGACTCCCGTGAGATTGACGCAGTACAACTGCACCGCACGAATCCCGTCCCGCGC
This sequence comes from Pseudomonas sp. lyk4-R2A-10, assembly GCF_030209075.1. Classification (NCBI taxonomy): domain Bacteria; kingdom Pseudomonadati; phylum Pseudomonadota; class Gammaproteobacteria; order Pseudomonadales; family Pseudomonadaceae; genus Pseudomonas; species Pseudomonas sp. lyk4-R2A-10. The sequence continues at coordinate 18,159 of NZ_JARVSR010000013.1, forward strand.
CAGATGCGCCAGCTCACGCAAATGCTTGGCGCCGCGCTCTGTCACCGCATCGGGAAACGCCGCCACTGCCGTTCCGTCGAAACCCAGCGTGACACTCTTCACTTCCACGTAGGCCGGGCCCGTCGGATAGTCGAGGCGAAAATCGATCCGACTCTTTTCCTGTCCATACGCCACTTCGCGCTTGAGCCCGGTGAAACCGTTCAACTCATTGATGACACCCGCCTGCAAGGCTTCTTCGACCAGTGCGTTGGCGCGTCCGGTATTCACGCAAAACAGCCGGCCCTGCGGGGTTTCGCCGACTTCCCAGGTACCGGGCAGCTTGCGCTTCGGATCATTGGAGCGGCTGAACCAGACCTGCCCGCCCTCGACCTGGCAATTGAGCATCGAGCCGGTATTGGGGCAATGAATGGTCAGCAACTCGCCGCCAACGGTTTCGATATCGGCGAGAAAACGCTTGTAACGCCGGATCAACCGGCCTTCTTCAAGAGGAGGATGAAAGCGCATCAGCCTTGCCAGCTCTTCAAGCCACGGGCGATACGCTCTACCGCTTCCTGTAGGCGTGGGAGGTTTTGCGTGTAGGCAAAGCGCACGTGATGACCGGCCTGATAGCGACCGAAATCCAGCCCCGGCGTGAACGCGACATGTTCGGTTTCAAGGAAATGCCGGCAGAACGCGAAGGCATCGCCGCCGAACTGGCTGATATCGGCATACAAATAGAACGCACCTTCTGGCTCCACGGCAATGTTGAAGCCCAGCTCCCGCAGTGCCGGCAGCAGGAAGTCACGGCGACGGCCGAATTCGGCGCGGCGCTCTTCGAGAATCGCGATGGTGTCGGGCTCGAAACAGGCCAGCGCCGCATGTTGGGCCATGCTTGGCGCACTGATATAGAGGTTCTGCGCGAGTTTTTCCAGTTCACTGACCGCCGCATCCGGCGCCACCAGCCAGCCGAGACGCCATCCGGTCATGCCGAAATATTTGGAGAAACTGTTGAGGACAAAGGCGCTGTCGTCCACTTCCAGCACACTGGCGGCGTCGGTGCCGTAAGTCAGGCCGTGGTAGATCTCGTCCACCACCAGATGCCCGTGACGCGCCTTGATGGCTGTGGATAACCCGGACAGTTCATCGCGGGTCAGAATCGTACCGGTCGGGTTGGCCGGCGAAGCGACCAGCGCACCGACGCTGTCGTGATCCCAGTGGCGCGCCACCAGGTCCGGCGTCAGTTGATAACGCACGTCCGGGCCAACCGGCACAAGCTGCGCCGCGCCTTCGACCAAACGCAGAAAGTGTCGGTTGCAAGGGTAGCCGGGGTCGGCCAGCAGCCAGTGCTTGCCCGGATCCACCAGCAACGCGCTGGCCAGCAGTAACGCGCCGGAACCACCGGGGGTGATGAGAATCCGGCGCGGATCGATGTTCAGGCCGTAGCGCGTCTGATAGAAGCCGGAAATCGCCTCGCGCAGTTCGGGAATGCCACGGGCTGCGGTGTAACGGGTTTTCCCGGCTGTCAGGGCTTGCTGGCCGGCGCGGATGATCGGTTCGGCGGTAGTGAAGTCCGGTTCGCCGATTTCCAGGTGGATCACGTCGTGGCCGGCGGCCTGCAATTCATTGGCCCGCGCCAGCAACGCCATGACATGGAACGGTTCGATCGCACGACTGCGCGCACTGTAGGGCTGAGCCATTGGCCTTCCTTCAACGAGGGAAAAGAAACGATTCTACCCATCTGCCGGAACGAGCGAGAACCCGCAGCGGTCACAGCCACAAGAACACTGGACTGTAACGACCCGAGCGTACGCTCCAGGATTGACTAAAATCAGTGATTGAGCAGGTCTGCAACATCACCGGGCATGGCTTGGCAAACATTTGCAAGCCCCAACGGCCACGCGCTCGACATCCGGGAGTAGCGCGGGCCGAATTGATCTGGTAAGTTCGCCCGCTTGCAGCCGCAGGGCCGGCAGGTGTCGGTGATGGAGCAATCCTGCGCAATGGATTACAAGAGTAGAGGCGGTCCATTTCATGCCCACCCAAGCAAAGCAACAGGCAAGTCAGACACTCAGCGGTTTCGAACCCTACGTCCCGAAAGCGGGCGAAGAGTACATGGGCGCTCCAATGCGCGCGCACTTCACCAAGATCCTGACCAAGTGGAAACTGGACTTGATGCAGGAAGTCGACCGCACTGTTGATCACATGAAAGACGAAGCGGCCAACTTTCCTGATCCGGCCGACCGTGCCAGCCAGGAAGAAGAGTTCGCCCTAGAGCTGCGCGCCCGCGACCGCGAGCGCAAACTGATCAAGAAGATCGACAAGACCCTGCAACTGATCGAAGACGAAGAGTACGGCTGGTGCGACTCTTGCGGCATCGAGATCGGCGTCAAGCGCCTCGAGGCCCGTCCGACTGCCGACATGTGCGTCGACTGCAAGAACCTGGCGGAAATCAAGGAAAAGCAGGTCGGTAAATAATCCCGGCCTGAACGAAAAACGGAGCGTGCGAACGCTCCGTTTTTGTTTCTGCCATTTTTTACTCTTCAAGTAACATCGCCCTCATGACTGCCAACTCCTCCCCCGCCTACATTGGCCGCTTTGCCCCGACCCCCAGCGGGCACCTGCACTTCGGTTCGCTGGTTGCCGCCCTGGCCTCTTATCTGGACGCACGCTCGGTGGGCGGCCGCTGGCTGGTGCGCATGGAAGACCTCGATCCGCCTCGCGAAGAGCCGGGCGCGCAAGCGGCGATACTCAAGACACTGGAAAGCTACGGTTTCGAATGGGACGGCGAAATGGTTCGCCAGAGCGATCGGCACGAAGCCTACGCGCAAGTGCTCGACAGCCTGTTCAATCACGGCCTCGCCTACGCCTGCACCTGCTCGCGCAAACAACTGGAGCCGTACCACGGCATTTATCCAGGACTGTGCCGCAATGCCGGCCACGGTCAGGAAGACGCCGCGATCCGTCTTCGCGTGCCAGAGCTCGAATACCACTTCATCGACCGGGTGCAGGGCGAATACCGCCAGCATCTGGGCCGCGACGTGGGTGATTTCGTGATCCGCCGCCGCGACGGCCTCTACGCCTACCAACTGGCGGTGGTGCTCGACGACGCCTGGCAGGGCATCACCGACATCGTGCGCGGCGCCGATCTGCTCGACTCCACGCCGCGCCAGCTCTATCTGCAGGAGTTGCTCGGCCTGCGCCAACCGCGCTATCTGCATCTGCCACTGATTACCCAGCCGGACGGCAACAAGCTCGGCAAGTCATACCGCTCGCCACCGCTTGAAGCCGATCAGGCCACGCCATTGCTGCTGCGGGCCTTGCGTGCACTGGGGCAAAACCCGGGGCACGAACTGGTCCACGCCTCGCCGCAGGAACTGTTGAACTGGGGCAGCGCCCACTGGGATGCCTTGAAAATCCCGCGCACACTGACCCTGCCCGAAGCGCAACTGCTGTGACGACACTTGCAGTGGCGCGCCCATCCGTTACCATCGCCGCACGTTTTCGGGCACGCGCATAAAAAAGAGAGGCCGGGATGTACATCTATCGCTTGGTCCTGCTTCTGGTCGTGGGGATCTATCTGTTTTCTCCCGCCATCATGGATTGGTGGATCGACGCTACGGGCGCCTGGTATCGCCCTTATCTGCTCTGGCTGATCCTGATTGTCGTGACCTTCATCCTGCAGAGCCAAAAAGATGCCGATGAGCTTTAGCCTGACCCAGATGCTGCTGATCAGCGCCGCCTACCTGGCCGCGTTGTTCGGCGTGGCCTGGATCAGTGAACGGGGCATGATCCCGCGGGCGATCATTCGCCATCCGTTGACCTACACCCTGTCGCTGGGGGTCTACGCCAGTGCATGGGCGTTCTACGGTACGGTGGGTCTGGCCTATCAGTACGGCTACGGTTTTCTGTCCAGTTATCTCGGGGTATCCGGCGCGTTTCTGCTGGCGCCGGTGCTGCTGTATCCGATCCTCAAGATCACCCGCACTTATCAACTGTCGTCGCTGGCAGACCTGTTCGCCTTTCGCTTTCGCAGCACCTGGGCCGGTGCGCTGACCACGATTTTCATGCTGATCGGCGTACTGCCGTTGCTGGCGTTGCAGATCCAGGCCGTGGCCGACTCCATCGGCATCCTCACCGGCGAACCGGTGCAGAATCGCGTGGCCCTGGCGTTCTGTGCGCTGATCATCCTGTTCACGATCTTCTTCGGCTCGCGCCACATCGCCACCCGTGAAAAGCACGAAGGGCTGGTATTCGCGATTGCCTTCGAATCGGTGATCAAACTGGCGGCCCTCGGCGGCGTTGGCCTCTACGCGCTGTACGGCGTATTCGACGGCCCGCAACAGCTTGAACTGTGGCTGCTGCAGAATCAGACCGCCCTCGCCGCTCTGCACACACCGTTGCAGGAAGGCCCGTGGCGCACGTTGCTGCTGGTGTTTTTCGCCTCGGCGATCGTGATGCCGCACATGTATCACATGACCTTCACCGAAAACCTCAACCCGCGCTCGCTGGTCAGCGCGAGCTGGGGCCTGCCGCTGTTCCTGCTGTTGATGAGCCTGGCCGTGCCGCTGATTCTCTGGGCCGGCCTGAAACTCGGCGCCACCACCAATCCGGAATACTTCACCCTCGGCATCGGTATCGCCGCCAACAGCAAGTCGCTGGCGTTGCTGGCCTATGTCGGCGGATTGTCGGCGGCCAGCGGCCTGATCATCGTCACCACGCTGGCGCTGTCGGGCATGGCCCTGAACCACCTGGTGCTGCCGCTCTACCAGCCACCGGCCGAGGGCAATATCTATCGCTGGCTGAAATGGACCCGCCGGGCGCTGATCGTCGCGATCATCATGGCCGGTTTCTGCTTCTACCTGATGCTCGGCGCCGAGCAGGACCTGGCCAACCTCGGCATCGTCGCCTTCGTCGCGACCCTGCAATTCCTGCCGGGCGTGCTGTCGGTGCTGTACTGGCCGACCGCCAATCGCCGCGGCTTTATCGCTGGTCTGCTGGCGGGGATCGTGGTGTGGGTCGTGACCATGCTGTTGCCGCTGGTCGGCAATCTGCAGGGTTTCTATATTCCGTTACTGAACATGATCTACGTACTGGACGACACCAGCTGGCACATGGCGGCCATCGCCTCGCTGGCGGCCAACGTCCTGATGTTCACCCTGATTTCGTTGTTCACCAATGCCAGCCCCGAAGAGGCCAGCGCCGCCGAAGCTTGCGCTGTGGATAACGTACGCCGTCCGCAGCGCCGCGAATTGCACGCCGCTTCTCCGCAGGAGTTCGCCACGCAACTGGCCAAGCCACTGGGTGCCAAGGCTGCGCAGAAAGAAGTCGAACAGGCCCTGCGCGACCTTTATCTGCCGTTCGACGAGCGCCGCCCCTATGCATTGCGCCGCCTGCGTGACCGGATCGAAGCCAACCTCTCCGGCCTGATGGGCCCGAGCGTCGCCCAGGACATGGTGGAAACCTTCCTGCCGTACAAGGCCGGCGGCGAAAACTACGTCACCGAAGACATCCATTTCATCGAAAGCCGCCTCGAGGATTACCACTCGCGCCTGACCGGTCTGGCGGCCGAGCTCGACGCCTTGCGCCGCTACCACCGCCAGACCCTGCAGGAACTGCCGATGGGCGTCTGCTCGCTGGCCAAGGATCAGGAGATCCTGATGTGGAACAAGGCCATGGAAGAACTGACCGGGATTGCCGCGCAACGGGTGGTCGGCTCGCGCCTGAGCACCATCGCCAATCCGTGGAAAGATCTGCTGCAAGGCTTCATCCACCTGCCCGACGAGCACTTGCACAAGCAGCACCTGGCCCTCGACGGCCAGACCCGCTGGCTGAACCTGCACAAGGCGGCCATCGACGAGCCCCTAGCACCGGGCAATAGCGGCCTGGTGCTGCTGGTGGAAGACCTGACCGAAACCCAGATGCTCGAAGACAAACTGGTGCACTCCGAGCGCCTGGCCAGCATCGGTCGCCTCGCGGCGGGTGTTGCCCACGAAATCGGCAACCCGATCACCGGTATCGCCTGTCTCGCGCAAAACCTGCGCGAAGAGCGCGAAGACGATGGTGAGCTGACGGAAATCAGCGGCCAGATCCTCGAACAGACCAAACGCGTGTCACGCATCGTCCAGTCGTTGATGAGTTTCGCCCACGCCGGCAGCCATCAGCACAGCGACGAGCCCGTCTGTCTGGCGGAAGTCGCCCAGGACGCCATCGGCCTGCTGGCCCTCAACCGGCGCAATTTCGAAGTGCAGTTCTACAACCTGTGCGATCCCGATCACTGGGTCGAAGGCGATCCGCAGCGGCTCGCCCAGGTGCTCATCAATCTGCTCTCCAACGCCCGTGACGCCTCGCCTGCCGGCAGTGCGGTGCGGGTCAAGAGCGAAGCCGGCGAACACACGGTCGATCTGATCGTCGAAGACGAAGGCAGCGGAATTCCGTCGAGCATCATGGATCGATTGTTCGAACCCTTCTTCACCACCAAGGATCCTGGCGAAGGCACCGGTCTGGGCCTTGCACTGGTCTATTCCATCGTTGAAGAGCATTATGGACAAATCACCATCGACAGCCCGGCTGATGTTCAGAGCCAGCGCGGCACCCGTATCCGGGTGACATTGCCGCGCCATGTCGAAGCGACGTCCGCTGTGAACTGAGACCGTCGAGAGTATCGAATCAATGCCGCACATTTTGATCGTCGAAGACGAAACCATTATCCGCTCCGCCTTGCGCCGCCTGCTGGAACGCAACCAGTACCAGGTCAGCGAAGCCGGTTCAGTGCAGGAAGCACAAGAACGCTTCAGTATTCCCACATTCGATCTGATCGTCAGCGACCTGCGTCTGCCGGGTGCTCCGGGCACCGAGCTGATCAAGCTCGGCCAGGGCACGCCGGTGCTGATCATGACCAGCTACGCCAGCCTGCGCTCGGCGGTCGACTCGATGAAGATGGGCGCGGTGGATTACATCGCCAAGCCTTTCGACCACGATGAAATGCTTCAGGCTGTCGCGCGGATCCTGCGCGATCGCCAGTCGGCGCCTGCTGCCGGCGAAGCAGCTCCCGCGAAATCGGCCAATGGCAGCGGCAAATCCGCCATCGACAACAGCAATGGCGAGATCGGCATCATCGGTTCGTGTCCGCCGATGCAGGATCTTTACGGCAAGATCCGTAAAGTCGCGCCGACCGATTCCAACGTATTGATCCAGGGTGAGTCCGGTACCGGTAAAGAGCTGGTGGCCCGTGCCCTGCACAACCTGTCGAAACGCGCCAAGGCACCGATGATCTCGGTGAACTGCGCCGCCATTCCGGAAAGCCTGATCGAGTCCGAACTGTTCGGCCACGAGAAAGGCGCGTTCACCGGTGCCAGCGCCGGTCGCGCCGGTCTGGTGGAAGCGGCGGACGGCGGCACGCTGTTCCTCGACGAAATTGGCGAGTTGCCACTGGAAGCTCAGGCTCGTTTGCTGCGTGTCTTGCAGGAAGGCGAAATTCGCCGGGTTGGCTCGGTTCAGTCGCAGAAAGTCGATGTCCGGTTGATCGCCGCGACCCACCGCGACCTCAAGAGCCTGGCGAAAATCGGCCAGTTCCGTGAAGACTTGTACTACCGCCTCCATGTGATCGCGTTGAAACTGCCGGCCCTGCGCGAGCGAGGCGCCGACGTCAACGAAATCGCCAATGCGTTCCTTGCTCGCCAGAGCGCACGCATCAACCGCACCGACCTGAAATTTGCCGCCGATGCCGAACAGGCGATCCGGCACTATTCCTGGCCGGGTAACGTACGGGAGCTGGAAAACGCCGTCGAGCGCGCCGTGATTCTGAGCGAAAGCCCGGAAATCTCTGCCGACCTGCTGGGCATCGACATCGAGCTGGGTGATCTGGAGGACGACGAATTCATCGGCCTGCCGGCGCAACCGGCCGGTAACGCCAGCAACAGCAGCCACGAGCCGACCGAAGACCTATCACTGGAAGACTACTTCCAGCATTTCGTGCTCGAGCATCAGGATCACATGACCGAGACCGAACTGGCGCGCAAACTGGGCGTCAGCCGCAAATGCCTGTGGGAGCGTCGTCAGCGTCTGGGCATTCCACGGCGCAAGACCGGGGTCGCCAGCGAGAGCTGAACGTTACCTGTCGAGTGTGCGGGTTACCGTTGAAGAGGTGAAAAAACTGTTACCTCAGTCTTTTCACGTAACAGAAGCCGGGGTTATCGGTAACGAAACCCCGGCTTTTTTTTGGCCTGCGAAAACGGTTATATCGACCTAACCCCTTGTTTTATTGGGGCTCGCAAAAGTTGGCACGGCACCTGCTATATGTTTGGTACAAGAACAATAACAAGCAATGCACAAGACAATAAAAATAAGACGAATCGACTCACGCACAATAAAAACAAGACGGCGAGAGGCGCAGCTAACTGATTCTTTTGGAGAGGCGTTGTATTTGGGGCTAGCCCCACGACCAGGCCGAGAACAACAAAAACTGTCTTAAGACAGAGCCTGTACTGGTTGGATCGCAAGATCACTGCAACACAGCGACCAAAGCAATCCGTTTGCTCTTGGCTCCCGATTGGGAGGGTCATGAAGGAAAAGCTTCATGGCGAGGGCACTCAACAAAAACAAGAAGCCCGAATCAATAATAAAAAGAGCACGCAACTACTTCTTGGGGAGCTTCGGCTCCCCTTGTAGTTTCTTCTTTCCGGCAAATCCCCCCTTCTGACGCATCCCCACCCCCTCTAGCCTGCGGCTTGCAGCGCAAAACGGCAGCGTCCTACACCATCCCTCGACTAAATGCTAGAATCCCGGCCCATCATGCGGTCATTCTCTGGTATGGCCGAACATTCCTTCAAACAGTGCATCCCATGCTGAAGAAGCTGTTCCAGTCATTCCGAACTCCCCTGCGTCGTACGCAACACATCCGTAGCACGCCTGAAGTCCTCAACAGCGGCCAACATTCGCTGCAGAAGGCGCAATTCAGCCGTTACGCGGTCAACATCGTCGAACGTCTGCAGGGCGCCGGCTACCAGGCCTACCTGGTTGGCGGTTGTGTGCGAGACATGCTGCTGGGCATCACGCCCAAAGACTTCGACGTCGCCACCAGCGCCACCCCCGAGCAGGTTCGTGCCGAATTCCGCAACGCGCGGATCATCGGCCGCCGCTTCAAGCTGGTACACATCCATTTCGGTCGCGAAATCATCGAAGTCGCGACCTTCCGCGCCAATCACCCGCAAAACGAAGACGACGAAGACAGCAACCAGTCTTCGCGCAACGAGAGCGGGCGCATTCTGCGTGACAACGTCTACGGCACCCTGGAAGAAGACGCGCAACGCCGCGACTTCACCATCAACGCCCTGTATTACGATCCGGTCAGCGAGCGCATCCTCGACTACGCCAACGGCGTGCACGACATCCGCAATCACCTGATCCGTCTGATCGGCGACCCGAAGCAGCGTTACCAGGAAGACCCGGTGCGGATGCTGCGGGCCGTGCGTTTTGCCGCCAAGCTCAATTTCGGTATCGAGAAGCACACCGTCCAGCCAATCCGCGAACTGGCGCCGATGCTGCGCGAGATCCCGTCGGCCCGCCTGTTCGAGGAAGTGCTCAAGCTGTTCCTCTCCGGTCACGGTGCCATCACCTTCGAGATGCTGGTCGACCTGCAACTGTTCGCCCCGCTGTTCCCGGCCAGTGCCGATGCGCTGGAACACAACCCGGAATACACCCACACGCTGATCAGCGAAGCACTGACCAACACCGATCTGCGGATCAAGCAGAACAAACCGGTGACCCCGGCGTTCCTGTTCGCCGCGCTGCTGTGGCCTGCCCTGCCGGCCCGCGTGTTGCGTCTGCAAGAGCGTGGCATGCCGCCGATTCCGGCGATGCAGGAAGGCGCTCACGAACTGATCGCCGAACAGTGCCAACGCATTGCGATTCCAAAACGTTTCACCATGCCGATCCGCGAAATCTGGGACATGCAGGAACGCCTGCCACGCCGCAGCGGCAAACGCGCCGATCTGCTGCTGGACAATCCGCGCTTCCGCGCCGGCTACGACTTCCTGCTGCTGCGTGAAAGCGCCGGAGAGCAGACCGATGGCCTGGGCGAATGGTGGACCGATTATCAGGACGCCAACGACAGCGAACGTCGCGACATGATCCGCGACCTCAGCGGCAAGGGTGATGACGCCAGTGGCGCACCGCGCAAACGTCGCCGCAGCAGCGGTTCCAAGCGCAAACGTGCCGGCGCACCGAGCGCCACGGGCGAATAAGGCATGGAACGCATCTACATTGGCATGGGCAGCAACCTGGCTGACCCGGCCGAACAATTGCGCAGCGCGGTCGACGCACTGAAGCAATTGCCCGACACCGAACTGGTCGGTGTATCTGCCTTCTACCAAAGCGACTCGCTGCTGCCGGGCCAACCGCGTTACACCAACGCGGTTGCCGCGCTCGACAGCGCGCTCGCCCCGCTGGATCTGCTCGATGCCTTGCAGGCGATCGAAAACGATCAGGGCCGCGAACGCCTGGAGCGCTGGGGCCCGCGCACGCTGGATCTGGACATTCTGCTGTTCGGTGATCGCCTGATCGACGAGCCGCGCCTCAAAGTCCCGCATTACCACATGCAGGAACGCGCGTTCGTTCTCTATCCCCTGGCCGAACTGGCTCCCGATGATCTGCGTCTGGCCGATGGCCGCACCCTTGCCGATCTTCTCGCAGCCTGCCCGTTCGTCGGCCTCGAACGCCTCTCTCACGCCTGACAAAAACCGCTGATGCGGGAGCTCATCGGCTCCCGCATTTTGCGTTCTTGTAGGACAAAAAACCCGCAGATCAGGCCCGCCGGCCCGCTGAATCGCATCAGTAACGACGGTAACACTCCCCTCGTAACAATGCGGTAACACATGCAATTGACTTCCTGAGGCCTCATCACGACTATAGGCGTCCCGCTGCCGCCAACCCGGCATACAAGGGCGCAATCCAGGCCTTATAAGCACGACAAAAGAGCGTGCGCCTGAATAGATGACGAATCACGCGCGTTACTCGCAGTAGTTTCCAGAGCGCCTGAACGAGGATTTCTTACATGCCAGCCATCACCCTGACCACGCTCCAGAGCCTCAAGCAGAAAGGTGAAAAGATCACCATGCTGACCTGCTATGACGCGACCTTCGCCCACGCCTGCAATGAGGCCGGTGTCGAAGTGCTGCTGGTGGGCGACTCCCTCGGCATGGTCCTGCAGGGTCACGACAGCACCCTGCCGGTGACCACCGCAGAAATGGCCTACCACGTTGCCAGCGTCAAACGCGGCAACTCTGATGCCCTGATCCTGGCCGACCTGCCGTTCATGGCCAACGCCACCCTCGAGCAAACCATGACCAACAGTGCCCTGCTGATGCAGGCCGGCGCGCACATGGTCAAGGTCGAAGGCGCCTTGTGGCTGGCGGACTCGATCCGCCTGCTGGCCGAACGCGGCGTGCCGGTCTGCGCTCACATGGGCCTGACCCCGCAAGCCGTGAACATTCTCGGTGGCTATAAAGTGCAGGGTCGCAACGAGAACCAGGCACGCCAGATGCGCGCCGACGCGATCTCCCTGGAGCAGGCCGGCGCGGCCATGCTGCTGCTCGAATGCGTGCCGAGCGAACTGGCGGCTGAAATCACCCAGGCGGTGAAGATTCCGGTGATCGGCATTGGCGCCGGCAGCGACACCGACGGCCAGGTGCTGGTACTGCACGACATGCTCGGCCTGTCGATCAGCGGCCGTGTGCCAAAATTCGTGAAGAACTTCATGCAGGGTCAGGACAGCATCCAGTCCGCGCTGAAGGCTTACGTCAGTGAAGTCAAAGCCACCACTTTCCCCGGGATCGAACACGGATTCTCTGCATGAACACCGTCAAAACCGTACGTGAACTGCGCGCCGCCGTGGCGCGCGCCCGCAGTGAAGGCAAGCGCATCGGCTTCGTGCCGACCATGGGCAACCTGCACAGCGGCCACATTGCCCTGATCACCAAGGCCACCCAGCGCGTGGACTTCGTGGTCGCGAGCATTTTCGTCAACCCGCTGCAGTTCGGTGCCGGCGAAGACCTCGACAAATACCCGCGTACCCTGGCGGCGGATCAGGAAAAACTGCTGGAAGCCGGATGCGATCTGCTGTTCGCCCCGACTGTCGAAGAAATGTATCCCGACGGCATGGCCGGGCAGACCCGGGTCAGCGTTCCGCAACTGTCCGAAGGCCTCTGCGGCGCCAGCCGTCCGGGGCACTTCGAAGGCGTGGCGACAGTGGTCAGCAAGCTGTTCAACATGGTCCAGCCGGACCTGGCGATCTTCGGCCAGAAAGACTTCCAGCAACTGGCGGTGATCCGCGCACTGGTGCACGACCTGAACATGCCGATCCAGATCATCGGCGAGCCGACCGTACGCGCCGCCGACGGTCTGGCGCTGTCCTCGCGCAACGGTTTCCTCAGTGAAGAAGAACGCGCCGTGGCGCCAGTGGTCTATCGCACCCTGAGCAGCATTGCCGAGTCGATCAAGCAGGGCGAACGCGACTTCCCTGCCCTGATCCAGGCGCAACGCCAGCAACTGGAAGCCGCCGGGCTGCGTCCGGATTATCTGGAAATCCGCCACGCCCTGACCCTGCGTCCGGCAACGGCGGAAGATCGTGATCTGGTGATTCTGGTCGCGGCATTTCTCGGCACCACCCGGTTGATCGACAACCTGCATCTGAATCTCGATACCCCCGCCTGAACACCGGCAGACGCTGTGGAGGCGACCCCGCTCCCACAGCGTCTGCACGCACTTCCAGACTGTATTGCTGAGCACCTGCCCATCGGGCAAACTGCCCGCCGTTCGACTCGACACCAATAGCAGGGACTGCTCGCATTACCCGCCGTTTGTCGGCCCCGTCTGTTATCAATGTTAAAAAAGTACCGAAAACAGGTCAGACAAAGCCAAGACAGATCGCGGCGCTGGGTTTACTGTATTCGCCCTGCGCCAAAGTAATCGTGTCGACGCAGTTGCCCCCTCGCCCAAACATGGCGGGGAGGTCTTTTCAGTGTTCAAAAGGCCGTTCAAGTAAAAAGGAAAACCGCAGCGATGGCGTACTACCGCACTCCTCATGACGTTACCGCTCTGCCTGCCTGGCAAGCGTTGAAAGATCACCGCCAAGCCATGCAGGATTTCAGCATGCGCGAAGCCTTCAACGCCGATCCGCAGCGCTTCAATCAGTTCACTCTCAGCAGCTGCGGACTGTTTCTCGACTATTCGAAGAATCTGATCAACGCCGAGACCCGCAACCTGCTGGTGGGTCTGGCCAATGAAGTCGATCTCAAAGGCGCGATCAAGGCGCTGTTCGACGGCGAAATCGTCAACTCCTCCGAAGGCCGCCCGGCACTGCACACCGCCCTGCGTCGCCCGGTCGGCGACAAGCTGTCGGTCAACGGTGTCAACGTGATGCCTGAGGTACACAAGGTGCTGAACCAGATCACCGATCTCGTGGGCCGCATCCACGACGGTCTGTGGCGCGGTTACACCGAGAAGCCGATCACTGACGTTGTGAACATCGGCATCGGCGGCTCGTTCCTCGGCCCCGAGCTGGTCTCCGAAGCCCTGCTGTCCTACGCCCAGAAAGGCGTGCGTTGCCATTACCTGGCAAACATCGACGGCAGCGAATTCCACGAGCTGACGCAAAAACTGCGCGCCGAGACCACGCTGTTCATCGTTTCGTCGAAATCGTTCAACACCCTCGAAACCCTGAAAAATGCCCAGGCCGCACGCGCCTGGTACCTGGCCCAGGGTGGTTCGGAAGCCGAGCTGTATCGCCACTTCATCGCCGTATCGAGCAACAATGCCGCCGCCGTGGCCTTCGGTATCCGCGAAGAAAACATCTTCCCGATGTGGGACTGGGTCGGCGGTCGTTACTCGCTGTGGTCGGCCATCGGCCTGCCAATCGCGCTGGCCATCGGCATGTCCAACTTCAAGGAACTGCTGTCCGGTGCCTACACCATGGACCAGCATTTCCAGAGCGCGCCGTTCGAACAGAACATGCCGGTGCTGCTGGCCCTGCTCGGCGTGTGGTACGGCAACTTCTGGGGCGCGCAAAGCCACGCGATCCTGCCGTACGACCACTACCTGCGTAACATCACCAAGCACTTGCAACAGCTGGACATGGAATCCAACGGCAAGAGCGTGCGTCAGGACGGCACCCCGGTGTCGACCGACACTGGCCCGGTGATCTGGGGCGGCGTCGGTTGCAACGGTCAGCACGCTTATCACCAGTTGCTGCACCAAGGGACCCAACTGATCCCGGCCGACTTCATCGTGCCGATCGTCAGCTTCAACCCGGTCTCCGACCACCATCAGTGGCTGTACGCCAACTGCCTGTCGCAGAGCCAGGCGCTGATGCTCGGCAAGACCCTGCCGGAAGCCGAAGCGGAACTGCGCGACAAGGGCATGAGCGAAGACCAGGTGCAGAAACTCGCACCGCACAAGGTGATCCCGGGCAACCGTCCGAGCAACACCCTGGTGGTCGAGCGCATCAGCCCGCGTCGTCTCGGCGCACTGGTGGCGATGTACGAACACAAAGTCTTCGTGCAAAGCGTGGTCTGGGGCATCAACGCCTTCGACCAGTGGGGCGTGGAGCTGGGCAAGGAACTGGGCAAGGGCGTGTACAACCGTCTGGTCGGCAGCGAAGAAACCGCCGCTGAAGACGCGTCCACCCAAGGCCTGATCAACTACTTCCGCGGCCGTCACCGCGGCTGATCCCGCCCTGAACACACCCCCTCGCCATGAGGGGGTGTTTGTTCACAGGTATTGAACCCTCTCCGCTCTCGGCGCATCTTTATCCTTGTCGCACAACAAGAATAAGGAACCGTCATGTTCGATATCAGCACGTTCCCCAAAGCCGATGCCGTCCGCCGGGCTGCACAGTTGAGTCAGGACGACTACCAGCGCCTGTACCGCGAATCCATTGAACACCCCAGCACCTTCTGGGCCGAACAGGCCACCCGCTTCCTCGACTGGAGCACGCCGTGGCAGACCGTCCAGCGCTATGACCTGAAGACCGGCGACGCCGCCTGGTTTGCCGGTGGCAAGCTGAACGTCAGCTACAACTGCATCGACCGCCATCTGGAAACGCGCGGCGATCAGACTGCCATCCTCTGGGAAGGCGACGACCCTGCCGAATCGACGCAAATCACCTACAGCAAACTCCATCACCACGTCTGCCGCCTGGCCAACGTGCTGAAAAGCCGTGGCGTAAAAAAAGGCGACCGGGTGTGCATCTACATGCCGATGATCCCCGAAGCGGCCTACGCCATGCTGGCCTGCGCGCGGATCGGCGCGATTCACTCGGTAGTGTTTGGCGGTTTCTCCCCGGACTCATTGCGCGACCGCATTCTCGACGCCGACTGCCGCACCGTGATCACCGCCGACGAGGGCGTGCGCGGTGGCAAATTCGTGCCGCTGAAACAGAACGTCGACAAAGCCCTGCAGAGTTGTCCGAATGTCAGCACCGTCGTGGTGGTCGAGCGCACCCAGAACAAAGTCGACTGGGTCGAAGGCCGCGACCTCTGGTATCACCAGGCCGTGCGCGACGTCAGCGACGAATGCCCGCCGGAACCGATGGACGCAGAAGACCCGCTGTTCATCCTCTACACCTCCGGCAGCACCGGCAAACCCAAAGGCGTGCTGCACACCACCGGCGGTTACCTGCTGCAAGCGGCGATGACCTTCAAGTACTTCCTCGACTACCGCGATGGCGAAGTGTTCTGGTGCACCGCCGACGTCGGCTGGGTTACCGGCCACAGCTATATCGTCTACGGCCCGCTGGCCAACGGCGCCACCACACTGATCTTCGAAGGCGTGCCGAGCTACCCGAGCACTTCGCGGTTCTGGCAGGTGATCGACAAACACAAGGTCAACATCTTCTACACCGCCCCCACCGCCCTGCGCGCATTGATGCGTGAAGGCGCCGGGCCCTTGCAGGAAACGTCGCGACAAAGCCTCAGATTGCTCGGCAGTGTCGGTGAGCCGATCAACCCGGAAGCGTGGGAATGGTATTTCAACGTCGTAGGCGAACAGCGCTGCCCGATTGTCGATACGTGGTGGCAGACCGAAACCGGCGGCATCATGCTCAGCCCGTTGGTCAGCGCTCAGCAGATCAAACCAGGCTGCGCCACCCGGCCGATGTTCGGCGTGCAACCGGTGCTGCTCGATGAGCACGGCAAGGAAATCAAGGGCGCCGGCAGTGGCGTACTGGCGATCAAGTCGAGCTGGCCGGCGCAGATCCGCAGCGTTTACGGCGATCCGCAGCGCATGGTCGACACCTACTTCAAGCCCTACCCCGGTTACTACTTCACCGGCGACGGTGCCCGTCGTGACGAGGACGGCGATTACTGGATCACCGGGCGCATCGATGACGTGATCAATGTCTCCGGCCATCGCATCGGCACCGCCGAGGTGGAAAGTGCGTTGGTGCTGCACGACAGCATTGCAGAGGCCGCCGTGGTCGGTTATCCCCACGACGTCAAAGGTCAGGGGATTTATGCGTTCGTCACACCGATGAATGGCACCGAACCCAACGATGAGCTGAAGAAAGAACTGCTGGCCCACGTCAGCAAGGAAATCGGCAGCTTCGCCAAACCGGACCTGATCCAGTGGGCCCCGGCCCTGCCGAAGACCCGCTCGGGCAAGATCATGCGGCGGATCCTGCGCAAGATCGCCTGCAACGAGCTCGACAGCCTTGGCGACACCTCGACGCTGGCGGATCCGAGCGTGGTGCAGGGTTTGATCGATAAACGCTTGAACCAGTAAGGCTGCAAAAGCATCGCGGGCAGACTCGCTCCCTCAGGGACTTATGATCGACTGTGGGAGCGAGCCTGCTCACGATGGGACCCCCTCGATTGCCTGCCAAACTGCTAAACTCCCGCGCCCCGATTCTCTCCAGCAAGGCGCCCGCATGTCTTCCTTGAACCTGGCGCTGCGCGCCGCTCTCGATCAACGCCAGGATCTGCTCGCCGAGCTGCACAGTCAGGGCACCGACTGCTATCGGCTGTTCCACGGCAGCCAGGAAGGTGCCGGCGGCCTGACCATCGACCGCTACGGCCCGCAACTGATGGTGCAAAGTTTCCACCAGACCCTGGCGCGTGAAGACCTGCTGCAACTGCACACCATGGTCAACCAGACTCTTGGTCTGGAAACCCTGCTGGTCTACAACGACCGCTCCCGTGGCAATTCGCGGATCGACCGTGAAGACAGCGTCTACCGCGCCGACGACGCGGCATTGGCCGATCTGGTCGGCCACGAATGGGGTCTGAACTATCGCGTGCGCGGGCGCCACGCCGGACAGGATCCGCTGCTGTTCCTCGACCTGCGCAACACCCGCGGCTGGGTCAAGGATCATGCCAAGGGCAAAAGTGTGCTCAACCTGTTCGCCTATACCTGCGGCGTCGGTCTCAGCGCAGCGGCCGGCGGTGCGCGCGAAGTGTGCAACCTGGATTTCGCCGAGGGCAATCTGGCTGTCGGCCGCGAGAATGGTCAGCTCAATCCACACCTGCCGGCCATGGAATTCATCCAGTCCGACTATTTCCCGGCGATCCGCCAACTGGCCGGCCTGCCGATCAGCCAGCGTCGCGGGCAGAAATTGCCGAGCTATCAGCGTCTCGAACAGCGCCAGTACGATCTGGTGCTGCTCGACCCACCCGCGTGGGCCAAGAGTGCGTTCGGCACCGTCGATCTGCTGCGCGATTATCAAAGCCTGCTCAAGCCGGCCCTGCTGACCACCGCAGAGAATGGCGTGCTGATCTGCTGCAACAACCTGGCGAAAGTCAGCATGGACGACTGGCGTGAACAGGTGCTGCGCTGCGCCGAAAAAGCCGGGCGGCCGGTGCGTGAATGGAGCGTGATGACGCCAGGTGCCGACTTCCCTTCGCGGGATCAACAACCGCCGTTGAAGACACTGATTCTGCAGCTCTGATCTTTGCCCCTGTAGGAGCAGTCTTCGGAGGCTCCTACAGAAATTGCAGACAAATCTGAACAATCCTGTCTCGCGCGATGTACTTCGGAACCGGAATCGCGTGCCATACTCCAAGGCACTCCGATTCAGACAGATGAAGCCGCACATGCCCAAAGGATTGATTCGCGCGATTGGCGCCCTGTTGACTGCTCTGGCCCTCTACAGCCTGCTGGGGTTCCTGATTTTGCCGGGCATTGCGCTCAGGGTGGTGAATCAGCAACTGGCCAACTACGCCACGGTGCCGGCTCATCTGCAGCGCATCGAACTCAACCCGTTCAGCCTTGAACTCACGCTGTGGGGCCTGGTGATCGGTGAGCCGGGCAAGGAACAGGTCGGCTTCGAACGGTTGTACGCCAACCTGCAACTCGACAGCCTGTGGACCAAAGCCCTGCATCTGTCCGACATCGAACTGGAAAAATCCAAAACCGAAATCCTGTTCGCCAAGGATGGTCAGCTCAACCTGCTCGGCCTGTTCAAGCTCCCCGCCAGCGAGCCCACCCCGGCCGATCCCGACGCCAAACCGTTTCCGCTGCGCATCGACCGGATCCAGCTGGCCGGCGGCAACCTGCATTTCGTGGATGCGCGCCCCAGCGAACCGATCGAATTTCTCTACGACAAGCTCGACTTCGAGCTGAAAAACCTCAGCACACTGCCCGAAGACAACGCCGACATGACCCTCGTCGCGATCGGCCCGGCCGGTGGGCAGATCGACTGGAAAGGCAACTTCAGCCTGATCCCGATCGCTTCCGAAGGCACGCTCAAGATCACCGACGGCCAGATGAAAGCCTTCTGGCCCTACGTGCGTGATGCCGTGCCACTGGTGCTGGAAAACGGGGTCGTCAGCCTGAGCACCGACTACAAGCTCAACCTGTCCAAGGAAACCGAACTGCTGCTGAACAACGTGGCGGTCAATATAGCGCCGTTCGCCATCAAGGCGCCGGACGGACGCCCGCTGGCGAAACTCGAGCGTCTCGACGTCAGCGACACCACGGTGGACCTGGCCAAGCAGCAAGTGGTGGTTGGCAAGATCCGCAGTCAGAAACTGGAAACCTGGGCAGCCCTGGAAGCGGACGGCCAACTGGATTGGCAAAAACTGTTCGCCAGCCAGCCGTCGAAACCCGCCGCAAAAGCTGCGGCGGAACCCAAAAGCACTCCGGCCGCCGCCGACTCGCCGAAACCCGAGCCGACCGCGCCGAGCAAACCGTGGCAAGTGCTGCTCAAGGACGTGCAACTGCGTGACTACAAAGTGCATCTGGCCGATCGTTCGGCGAAGCCCGAAGTCACTCTGGACGTCACCCCGCTGAACGTCGATCTGCAAAACTTCGACAGCCTCAACGGCTCACCTTTCAACCTCAAACTCGACACCGGCCTGGGCAAGCAAGGCAAGATCAGCGCCGACGGCGTGGTCAACCTGGCCCCGGTCACCGCGCAGCTCAACGTGAAAACCCAGGACATCGACCTGCGGGTCGCGCAGTCCTACATCAACCCGTTCATTCGTCTCGAACTGCGCAGCGGCATGCTCGGCAGCGACCTGAAAGTGAACCTGAAAAGCACTGACCCGCTGGCCCTCAGCGTCACCGGTCGTGCTCAGATCGATCAGTTGCACACCCTCGACACCCTGAAAACCCGCGACTTCCTCAAGTGGCAGCAAGTGGTGGTCGAAGGCCTGAACTATCAGCACGGCGACAGCCTGTCGATCGACAGGGTCAACCTGTTCCAGCCGTATGCACGGTTCATGATCAACGATGACCGCACCACCAACATCGACGACCTGCTGATCCCGCAGCAGGCCGACTCCGGGGCGAAGACCGCTGCGGCGAAACCGGCGAGCAATGACAAACCACTGGGCATTCACATCGGTGGCATCGCGATCAACGACGGCTCGGCCAACTTCGCCGACTTCAGCCTGACCCCCAACTTCGCCACCGCGATTCAGCAGCTCAACGGCCAGATCGGCACCATCGACAGCCGTCAGGCGAAACCGGCCAGCGTCGACATCAAGGGCAAGGTCGACCGCTATGCACCGGTGACCATCAAGGGCGCGGTCAACCCGTTCGATCCGATGGCCAGCCTCGACATCGCCACCAGTTTCAAACGGGTCGAACTGACCACCCTGACCCCCTACTCCGGCAAGTTCGCCGGCTACCGGATCCGCAAGGGCCGGCTCAACCTCGACCTGCATTACCTGATCACCAAAGGCCAGCTCAAGGCCGAGAACAAAGTGGTGGTCGAGCAGCTGCAACTGGGTGAGAAAGTCGACAGCCCGGATGCCGTGAGCCTGCCGCTGAAACTGGCTATCGCCCTGCTCAAGGACGTCGACGGCAAGATCTCCATCGAGCTGCCGGTCACCGGTGACCTGAACAACCCGCAATTCAGCGTGATGCCGATTGTCTGGCAGACCCTGCGCAACCTGATCGTCAAAGCCGCCGCCGCACCGTTCAAGCTGATTGGCGGTCTGGTCAGCGGTGGCGGCTCGGAAGACCTCGGCACCGTGTCCTTCGCACCGGGTTCCAGCGACCTGAGCAAAGACGCCGAAGCGGCGCTGGTGAAACTGTCGCAAGCGCTGAAGGAGCGTCCGGCCCTGCGCCTGGAAATCGAAGGCACTGCGGCAAAAAGCAGTGACGGTCCGTTGCTCGCAGAACAGCGCCTGGAACGTGAATACCAGTACAACTACTACAAGATGCTCCAGCGCCGCGGCGACAAGGTGCCGGCTCAGGCTTCGCTGATCCAGGTACCGGAAAACGAAAAAGGTCCGCTGCTTGAAGGCATCTATCGCACTCGCCTGAAAACCCAGCCACCGGCCGAGTGGAAGGATCTGGGCAAGGAAGAACGCACCGCGAAAATGCGCGCCGACGTGATCAAGTTCTGGAGCTCCAGCGACGTGCTGCTGCGCCAGCTCGGTCAGGACCGGGCCAGCAGCATCAAGGACTATCTGGTGGACAAGGGCCAACTGGCCGACGATCGCGTGTACTTCATCGACGCCAATCTCGGCGAAGCGGAGAGCGACGGCCGGGTGGTGACGCAAATGCATCTGGATGCCGAGTGATGAACCGAAACTGGCTGACTGCAATGGGGCTGGCGTTGATCGCCAGCCAGGCTGCGGCGTCCGATACCCTGCGCTGCGGCAGCCAGCTGGTAAGCCTTGGCGACCGTGCCAGCGAGGTGCTGCAAAAATGCGGTGAGCCGGTCAGTCGCGATCTGCTCGGTTACAAGCGCAGCGTCAACCGCCGGGAAGAGTTTCAGGTCGAGGAATGGACCTACGGCCCGAGCAACGGCATGTACCAATACCTGCGTTTTGAAGGCAATCGCCTGAAGCAGATCAACAGCAAACGCGGCAACTGACCTCCGCACTTTTTCCTCCCCAGAAATAGAACAGGCCCCGACATAAATGCCGGGGCCTGTAATGGCCACATTCCGTGTGGCCGGTCGCATGAACTCTAAAGTGCGGCAGACGTATTGCTCGGCCCGCCTGTCGCGTCTTCTCCCTGTCCAGGCGAGAAGTCTTGCCTTACTCGGCTTTCAGGCCGTCAGCGGAGACCGCTTTCACGCCTTTGATTTTCTTGGTGATGTTTACAGCAGTAGTTTTCTGAGCCTCGGTGATCGCGACATCAGAGGACAGGGAAACCACACCTTTGTTGGTTTCGACTTTGATGTCGGTACCAGGAATGCCTTTTTCGGTTACCAGATCGCTTTTCACTTTGGTAGTGATCCAGGTATCGGAAGTAGCTTCTTTCGCCTTGGTGACTTCACCGGCAGCCAGGGTCATTGGAGCCTGAGTAGTCTGAGTCGATTGAGCAAATGCACCGGAAGCCATGGTCAGGGTCAGCGCGGTAGCAGCAGCGGCAGTGATAGCGAACTTCTTCATACGAGTAACTCCTGTTTTTCTGGAAAGTCTGCTGGTTGTCTTGTCAGCAGGGTTACTGGAGATATTGCGAACGCTGTGCCAACTTTTAAAAATCAAATAAACCTTTACAAATCAACAACTTACAAATTAATAAAATCTCCGAAATCATGCAATTTGCATGACCCTGTGCAAAAAGACGTGCAAGTTACGGCTTTTCTGAAAGTTCCTAACTCGCTGAAATAATTGAAGCTTTTATTAAACCGTCAGCCAAAAAAAAGCCCCGCAGTGCGGGGCATTCTTTATAGAGCAGCAGCTTTAAGCAGTGTGGATCAAACGCCCGGGCAACTGGTGGTCGAATAGTCTTTCGAACCAGAGAACTTGCACGACCAACCTGCTGCCGCCGTACGGGTCAGGGTGACGGTTTGCCCCAACACAGGCGCCGGAGCGTTGAGCAAGGTGCAGGTGATGGTCCCTGTGCCGTCGGCAACTTTACCGCTCGCCGCCAGCGTGCAATTTTGTGTCGCAGTCGTACCTGCATTGACGTTAGTTATGCTCGGATCAGTAGAGCCGGCATTGATGACATCTTCGAAGTTGACCTTCAGCGCCGACGCTTCGGCAATCCCCGCCGTGACCTTGGCCCGCGCCTGATATTTGGAGTACTGCGGCAAGGCAATCGTCGCCAGAATCCCGATGATCGCCACAACGATCAGCAGCTCGATCAGAGTGAAACCTTGTTGTTTCTTCATAGACACGCTCCATGCATGAGTCGGAATCTCATGATCTGAAATTGACTCAGCACAGCCCGTGCCAAGCGCTCGCAGCCCCGGCCTGCTGGGCGTGACCCGGACTCCCTGCCGATTCCTACAACCCGTAACCGCACTATCTGACACTTTTTGTCACCTGCACCCCGCGTGTTTGGCGCTGTCACTTGACTAGGCTATAAGTCATGAACTGTCTGCATCCGGGATTCCCATGAATGACATCGCTCTGAGCGGTCTGGCCAAGCAATTGGTACAGGCCGAACTGCTCACGGAAAAAAGCGCCCAGCAAGCCTGGCAGCAAGCCCAGCGCAATCGCCTGTCGCTGGTCAGCTATCTGGTACAAAACAAACTGGTGAAGAGCGCGCAGGTCGCCGAGATTGCCTCGGAGCACTTCGGCATGGCGTTCCTCGACCTCAACTGTCTCGACAGGGAAACCCAGCCCAAGGGCTTGGTCAGTGAAAAACTGGTGCGCCAGCACCATGCCCTGCCCCTGTGGCGTCGCGGCAACAAGCTGTTCGTGGGGATCTCCGACCCGAGCAATCATCAGGCGATCAACGACATCCAGTTCAGCACCGGGCTGAGCACCGAAGCCATTCTGGTCGAGGACGACAAGCTCACCGACGCCATCGAGAAATTCTTCGACACCCACGCCTCCGGCCTGGAAGACATGGCCGATGTCGACCTCGACGGGCTGGACGTCGAGTCCATCGATGACAGCAAGCAGGACGCCATCGGCGGGCTCGATGCCGACGATGCGCCGGTGGTGCGCTTCGTGCACAAGATGCTGCTGGACGCAATCAAGAGCGGCTCTTCCGACCTGCACTTCGAGCCTTACGAGAAAAACTACCGGGTGCGGGTGCGCACCGACGGCATCCTGCGCGAAGTGGCCAAGCCACCGATTCAATTGGCAGGACGCATCGCCGCACGCCTGAAGGTGATGGCCAGCCTCGACATCTCGGAGCGCCGCAAACCTCAGGACGGGCGCCTGAAGATGCGCCTGTCAAAGACCAAATCGATCGATTTCCGGGTCAACACCCTGCCAACCCTGTGGGGCGAAAAAGTGGTGATCCGGATCCTCGACCCCTCCAGCGCGCAGATCGGCATCGACGCCCTCGGTTATGAGCCGGAGCAGAAAGATCTGTACATGGCCGCCCTGAAACAGCCGCAAGGAATGATTCTGGTCACCGGCCCCACCGGTTCGGGCAAGACCGTCTCGCTGTACACCGGGCTGAATATCCTCAATACCGTCGACATCAATATCTCCACCGCCGAAGACCCTGTGGAGATCAACATGGAAGGCATCAACCAGGTCAACGTCAATCCGAAGCAGGGGCTGGACTTCGCCCAGGCCCTGCGCTCGTTCCTGCGTCAGGACCCGGACGTGATCATGGTCGGCGAGATCCGTGACCTCGAGACCGCCGAGATCGCCATCAAAGCAGCGCAGACCGGTCACCTCGTGCTCTCCACGCTGCACACCAACAGCGCCGCCGAGACACTCACCCGCTTGCACAACATGGGCATTCCCGGCTTCAACATCGCCACGTCGGTGAGCCTGATCATCGCCCAGCGTCTGGCGCGAAAACTCTGCAGCCACTGCAAGAAAGCCATCGAGATTCCCCGCGAAACCTTGCTCAAGGAAGGCTTCCCCGAGGAACGCATCGGCAGTTTCACAATCTATGAGCCCGTCGGCTGCGATCACTGCAACGGCGGGTACAAGGGTCGCGTGGGGATTTATGAAGTGGTAAAGAACACCCCCGAGCTGCAACGGCTGATCATGGCCGAGGGCAACTCACTGGAAATCGATACCCGGATGCGCCGGGACGGCTTCAACGACCTGCGCACCTCGGGCCTGATCAAAGCCATGCAAGGCATCACCAGCCTTGAAGAAATCAACCGGGTCACCAAGGACTGAACATGGCCGTCAAGGCAGCGAAAATCAGTGTCTATGCCTGGGAAGGCACGGACCGCAAAGGCAGCAAGGTGACCGGCGAGCTGAGCGGCCAGAACCCCGCGCTGGTCAAGGCCCAATTGCGCAAGCAGGGCATCAACCCCGGCAAGGTGCGCAAGAAATCCGCCTCGTTGCTGAGCTTCGGCCAGCGCATCAAGGCCCAGGACATTGCTCTGTTCACCCGGCAGATGGCGACCATGATGAAGGCCGGCGTGCCGCTGTTGCAGTCGTTCGACATCATCGGCGAAGGCTTCGAAAACCCGGCCATGCGCAAACTGGTCGACGAGGTGAAACAGGAGGTCGCCGCCGGTAACAGTTTCGCCGCCGCGCTGCGCAAGAAACCGCAATATTTCGACGAGTTGTACTGCAACCTGGTGGATGCCGGCGAGCAGTCCGGCGCCCTCGACACCCTGCTGGAGCGGGTCGCGACCTACAAAGAAAAGAGCGAAAGCCTCAAGGCCAAGATCAAGAAGGCCATGACCTACCCGTCGGCCGTGGTGCTGGTGGCAGCGGTGGTTACCGGGATTCTGCTGGTCAAGGTGGTGCCGCAGTTCCAGTCGGTGTTCTCTGGCTTCGGTGCCGAACTGCCAGCCTTCACGTTGATGGTGATCAGCCTGTCCGAATTCATGCAGCAATGGTGGTGGGCGATTCTCGGTTTGCTGGTGGCCAGTTTTTTCGGCACCCGCCATGCCCTGAAAAAATCCCAGGCGCTGCGCGACCGGCGTGACGCCTGGTTTCTCAAGCTGCCGCTGGTGGGCACATTGATGTACAAGTCCGCCGTGGCGCGGTTTGCCCGGACCCTGTCGACCACCTTCGCGGCCGGCGTGCCACTGGTGGAAGCACTGGATTCGGTGGCCGGGGCCACCGGCAACGTAGTGTTCAAGCGCGCCGTGTTGCGCATCCGTCAGGACGTTTCCACCGGCATGCAGCTGAATTTCTCGATGCGCTCCACCGGCATCTTTCCGAACATGGCGGTGCAGATGACCGCCATCGGCGAAGAGTCCGGCGCACTGGACGAGATGCTCGACAAGGTCGCAGGTTTCTATGAGGACGAGGTGGACAACATGGTCGACAACCTCACCAGCCTGATGGAGCCGTTCATCATGGTGGTGCTCGGGGTGATCGTCGGCGGTCTGGTGGTGGCGATGTACCTGCCGATCTTCCAACTCGGCTCAGCGATCTGACATGCCTATCGACGAACTCTTCAGCCTGTATCCGCTGGCCTTTGTCTTCACCGCCCTGCTGCTGGGGCTGGTGGTCGGCAGTTTCCTCAACGTGTTGATCTGGCGCCTGCCGAAAATGCTCGAGCGTGAATGGCGCCAGCAGGCTCACGATGTTTTGGGGCTGCCCGGTGAAGCACCGTTACCCACTTACAACCTGATGCTGCCGCACTCCCAATGCCCGCACTGTGGCCACCGGATCCGGGCCTGGGAAAACATTCCCGTGTTGAGTTACGTGTTTCTGCGCGGGCGCTGTTCAAGTTGCAGCGCACCGATCAGCAAGCGTTACCCGCTGACCGAACTGGCCTGCGGCCTGCTCTCGGCGTTCATCGCCTGGCACCTGGGTTTCGGCTGGCCGGCGTGCCTGCTGATCGTGCTGACCTGGGGCCTGTTGGCCATGAGCCTGATCGACACCGAACATCAATTGTTGCCCGACGTGCTGGTGCTGCCGCTGCTGTGGCTGGGGCTGATCGTCAACAGCTTCGAGCTGTTCGTGCCGCTGCACGATGCCCTGTGGGGCGCGGTGCTTGGGTACATGGCGCTGTGGTCGGTGTTCTGGCTGTTCAAACTGATCACCGGCAAGGACGGCATCGGTCACGGCGATTTCAAGCTGCTGGCGCTGCTCGGGGCCTGGGGCGGCTGGCAGATTCTGCCGCTGACCATCCTGCTGTCTTCGCTGGTGGGCGCCGTGCTCGGGGTGATTTTGCTCAAGCTGCGCGACCAGAAAACCTCGACGCCGATCCCCTTCGGCCCGTATCTGGCGATTGCCGGCTGGATTGCCTTGCTCTGGGGTGGTCAAATAACCGGCTTCTATTGGCAGTTTGTCGGTTTGAAATGAATACCCCTGTGGAAAAACCCTGGATTCTCGGCCTGACCGGCGGCATCGGCAGCGGCAAAAGCGCCGCCGCCCAGCACTTCATCGATCTTGGTATCCACGTGGTGGACGCTGATCACGCGGCGCGCTGGGTGGTCGAACCGGGCCGTCCGGCGCTGGCGAAGATCGCCGAACACTTCGGCCCCGACGTGTTGCAGGCCGACGGCACGCTGGATCGTGCAGCCCTGCGCAAACTGATCTTCGAGGTGCCGGAGCAACGGCGCTGGCTCGAAGCCTTATTGCATCCGTTGATCGCCGAAGAAATCGCCCATCACCTGGCGCTGGCAAAATCGCCTTATGCGATTCTGGTTTCGCCGCTGCTGATCGAATCCGGGCAATACGCGATGACCCAGCGAATTCTGGTAATCGACGCACCGCAACAACTGCAGATCGAACGCACCTTGCAGCGTGACCAGACCAGCGAACAGCAGGTCCAGGCGATCCTCAAAGCCCAGTCCAGCCGCGAAGACCGCATCAGCCGTGCCGACGATGTGGTGGTCAACGACCGCGACCTCGCTTGGCTGCACAGCGAGGTCGAGCGCCTGCATCACTTTTACCTGACTTTATCCGGAGGCCAATCATGAGCCAGACCCCAACCGTCAACTGCCCGACTTGCGGCGCGCCCGTGGAATTCACCCCGGAGAACAAATACCGTCCGTTCTGCTCGGACCGCTGCAAACTCATCGACCTCGGCGCCTGGGCGTCGGAAGAACACAAGATTCCGGTGGCCCCGGATGCCGAGGACGAACTGTTTTCCGGCGACTTCGACCCGCGTCACTGATCGCGCTCAGGGCCGCATGAAGCCGTAGTCCTGATCGTCGTCGAGGTTTTCCGCCAGAAAGCGCAACTCGTCGGCCAGGTCTTCGGCGTTGCGCACCGCCTTGCTCTGTTGCACCACCGCACTGAGCAAGGCGCGCAGGCTCAGGCCCGGATCGAACCCCACCTCCTGCGCCATCTCCAGACTCTGCCGGGTTTCCTGCCTCGCCCACTCGTACACGCTCATGCCGCTGCTCCTGAAGGGATTTGGCCGAGCATGAAATGCCGCGCGCAGAGTGGATTTGATGTGGATCAAGACTTGGGATCGTCGTCCTTCCACGGCGCCGAAAGGTAGCGGGTGCGGTTGAAGGTCTCCAGCCATTCCGGGCAGAACACCACCAACGCGCTGACCACCATGCCGTTGATGAAGGCTTCGGGAAATATCAGCAGCCACAGGTAACCGATGAAATCTTCCAGCCATTCCGGCATGGCAAAGAGGCCGTCGTACCAGAGCAAGGTCAGGCTCAGCGTCAGGCAGAACAACGCCGACAGCGCCGCGGCGAAAAAACCGGAACAGAAGATGTACACGAACGGATTGCGCGGCTGGGCGCGCTCGACCAGGATCGCCACGCACTCGGTGATCAGCACCGGCAACAGGATCAGCAAGGCGCCGTTGACCCCGACAGCCACCAGATCCTGACGCCCCAACAGCACCAGTCCCAGTTGCGCCACCAGTCCGCCGACGATCGCCAGCGGCCAGTCCAGCAGCAGCGTCACTGCCGTCATGCCAATGAAGTGGTAAGACACGCCGGTATCGAAATCCCTGCGTACCAGCCACAGCAGAAACAACGCGAACACCGTGCCGAACAGCAAGTGCTGACGGCGGCTGTCGCTGAACAGTTCGACCCACGGTGCGCGGCAGATCGCCCAAATCACCACTGGCAAGTAAACCAGCCACCCCAGTAGCAGGCTTGCGGACGACAGCAACTCGGCGCCGATCATGGGCGCGCCTGCTCCAGCGCCTCGCGCAGTTCCGCCACCTGGGTGTATTCGTGCCGGGCCAGCAAGCGCCCGTCCTTGAGCTGCAACCAGAGCACCGCACCTTCGGCCCCGGGGTAGCGAGAGGCCACGCGACTTTCGCGATCAAGCAGCACTCGATAGCTGTAGTCACGCATCGCCGGAACGGCGAACATCTTCGCGATCAGCGCCGGCATGCGCTGGATATCGGCGACAAACACCGCATGCCGCGCCTCCAGATAGCCCTTGGGCTGATCCGCCATGGCTTGCTTGAACAGTTTCGCGCCGTCCATGTCGCGCGCCACCAACAGCGTCGTAGTGGAGTTATCGAGAGTGAACGACTTATCGTACTGATCCAGCAGCGTCCAGGGTGCCAGCCGCTCGCCGATTTCCAGCGCATGGGCCCACAGCGGAACGACAGCGAACAACAACAGCCAGCGAAATTTCACATTCAGCCCCTTTCATTCGACGTTGATACACGGTGCCATCAGTCTACACCGCCCCTCCGGACTGCCTACTGATGCACTTTGCCGCGCGAACGCTTTCTGCTTGTCGCAATTGAACGCTAAGCTTGGGCCTATGGATGACTCAGATTATTTACGCCTGCTGACCATCGCGGCCGAGCAAGCCAACGCCTTTCTGTCCAATGCCCGCAAATGGGAGCGTGAGCGTTGGGTCTGCCAGCGCCTGCTGCAAGGCTTGAACATTCCTTATCGCGCCGACGAATTCGCCCCGGCCGGTGAGCCGCCGGACGTGCTGTTTCGCGACGCCAATTTCGAGGTGTTTTTCGTCCTCGACGAAGGTCGTCGGCTGAACGACGAATGGCGCGATGAGCTGCAACGTCGGCGCAGTGCGTTTTCCCTCAGCCAACTGGTGCGGCGTGAAGCCAAGCCGCGGCGGATTCCGGCCAATGAATTTCTGCTGAGACTGGCGCCGACCTTGCGCAAGAAAGCGCACAACTACAAGGAACGCGGCATGGATCTCGGCGAGCTGGACATCATTGCCTTCGCCAGCCTCAAGCGCGAAGTGCTCGACCTCAATAGCCACTTTCCGCCGCCCACCGAATACCTGCGTCAGGGCTGGCGCTCGTTGTCGCTGGTCGGGCCGACCTTTGCACGGGTGCTGTTCGCCCATCCCGACGCGCCGGACTTCCTGCGCGGCAATCTGGGGCGCAGTATCGTGTTCGATGTAGGGATCAGCCTGTGACGCCACTTCAACAATTGATCGCGGATGTTCCGCAGACCGGAAGCGTGCGCTGGATTGGCGTGCGCCCCGAATCACGGGGGCCGATGCTCGCGCTCGACGCCGTGGAAGCGCGGCTGGAAGCCGGGCTCACCGGCGACCACGCGCGGACCGGTGTGCGCAATGCGCGGCAGGTGACGCTGATTCAGTGGGAACATCTGGCCGTGATCAGCGGCCTGATGGGCCGGTCGGCCGAACAACCGGTCACGCCTGAAGATCTGCGGCGCAATCTCGTTATAAGCGGGATCAACCTGTTCAGCCTCAAGGGGCGGCGCTTTCGCATTGGTCAGGCAGTTTTCGAAACCACAGGCTGGTGCCAGCCGTGTGCGCGTCTGCAAAACAACCTTGGCCCCGGAACGTTCCAGGCCGTGCGCGGGCATGGCGGAATCACCGCGCGAGTGTTACAAAGCGGGATCATTCGCCTCGGGGACAGTGTGTCTGTCGAACCGGTCCCGGACAGTGGCTATGCTGCGTTCAATCCCGGTTGAAAACCGCTGTAGCGTGTTCTCATTCAGTAACGTCTACCTGACGAGGCCTTTATGACCAGCCGCCTGAACCCCGAAGACCAGAAGCATGTCGAAGAGTACCTGCAGTTGTCCCAACACCGTGTCGAGCGCCGGCCATTCCGGCCGTGGATGCTCCTGGTGCTGGTGCTGGCAGTGACCATTGGTCTGGGCCTGTTGAGCCGTTTAATCAGTTACCTGACGCTATGAGCTGCATCGCGCTCGCTCGGGTAGCTGCACCGATTTCCTTTCAAAACCTTGCGAGCTATCCCTATGTCCCATCGTATTGTCATTGTCGGCGGCGGCGCCGGCGGTCTGGAGTTGGCTACCCGTCTGGGTAAGACCCTGGGCAAACGCGGCACCGCCAGCATCATGCTGGTCGACGCGAACCTCACGCACATCTGGAAACCGCTGCTGCACGAAGTGGCCGCCGGATCGCTGAACTCCTCCGAAGACGAACTCAACTATGTCGCCCAGGCCAAATGGAACCACTTCGAGTTTCAGCTGGGGCGCATGAGCGGGCTCGATCGTGAGCAGAAGAAGATCCAGCTGGCCGCCACCTACGACGAAAACGGCGTTGAGCTGGTGCCGGCGCGAGAAGTGCCCTATGACTCGCTGGTGATCGCGGTCGGCAGCACCACCAACGACTTCGGCACCCAAGGCGCCGCGCAACACTGCCTGTTCCTCGACACCCGCAAGCAGGCCGAGCGTTTCCACCAGCAACTGCTCAATCACTATCTGCGCGCTCACGCCGGGCAGACCGATGCGGTCCAGCAGATCAGCGTGGCCATCGTCGGCGCCGGCGCCACGGGCGTCGAACTGGCGGCAGAACTGCACAACGCCGCTCATGAGCTGGCCGCCTACGGTCTGGACCGGATCAAACCGGAAAACATGCACATCACCCTGATCGAAGCCGGGCCACGGGTGCTGCCAGCACTGCCTGAACGTATCAGCGGGCCGGTGCACAAGACTCTGGAGAAACTCGGGGTCAACGTGATGACCAACGCTTCGGTCAGCCAGGTCACCGCTGACAGCCTGATCACCGCCGATGGCAACGAGATCAAGGCCAGCCTGAAAGTCTGGGCCGCCGGGATCCGCGCGCCAGCGTTCCTCAAGGACATCGACGGGCTGGAAACCAACCGCATCAACCAGTTGCAAGTGCTGCCGACGCTGCAAACCACCCGCGATGAAAATATTTTCGCCTTCGGTGACTGCGCCGCCTGCCCGCAACCGGGCTCCGATCGCAACGTTCCACCACGGGCCCAGGCTGCGCACCAACAGGCGTCGCTGCTGGCCAAATCGCTGAAACTGCGGATCGAAGGCAAAACCTTGCCGGAGTACAAGTACACCGACTACGGCTCGCTGATTTCGCTGTCGCGTTTTTCGGCTGTGGGTAACTTGATGGGTAACCTGACCGGCAGCGTGATGCTCGAAGGCTGGCTGGCGCGGATGTTTTACGTGTCGCTGTACCGCATGCACCAGATGGCGCTGTACGGGCCGTTCCGCACGGCGATGCTGATGCTCGGCAGCAAGATCGGACGCGGCACCGAGCCGCGCCTGAAGCTGCACTGATGTAAAAACACCGTGGGGGCGGGCTCGCCCTCACGGTGTTTTGTTTTCTACTGTATCTGCCCCAGCTTTCCCCACCTTCGCTTACAAACGCCCCGCTCCTCGACACAGACGCGATACACCGCCAAAGCTTAATGGCCACACCCGAGCACACCTGCTCCGGCTTGATCGCCCTTAACGTGTGGTTGCGCTGTGCAACCGAAGGAGAATGCAATGTCCCGTACTTCGAAAATCGGCAAAAACTCCCTTGGCCTGGTCGGTGCCGTACTGGCTGGCGGCCTGATGCTGTCCGGCTCGGTATTCGCCGCGCAACCGCTGGCCCAGGGCTACATGGTCGCTTCGGCCGAGACCTCGGTGAAAACCCCGGAAGGCAAATGCGGTGAAGGCAAATGCGGCGATGCGTCGATGGCCAAGACCGACACCGATGGCGACGGCAAGGTTTCGCGCGCCGAGTTTCTGAAAGTTGCTCCGAAGTCCGACTTCGACAAGATCGACACCAACCACGACGGTTTCATCGACGAGCAAGAGGCGTACAACAACGTCAAAGCCAACTTCGAAGCCAACGGCAAGAAAATGCCCAAAGGTCTGTTCGAACACCTGAAAGACCAGGACGGTGCCTGATTTCTCAGCCTGCCCGATAAAACAAAGCCGCGCTTTCTCTGACGAGAAGCGCGGCTTTTTCACGCCTGCACGATTACAGCTGGAAGCGTCGCACCATGCCTTGCAGGGCGTTGGCCAGTTGCGACAGTTCATGGCTCGACGCGTTGGTTTGATCGGCACCCGCCGCCGAGCGCACCGACAGATCGCGTATGTTCACCAGATTGCGATCCACTTCCCGCGCCACCTGCGCCTGTTCTTCGGCGGCGCTGGCGATCACCAGATTGCGCTCGTGGATTTCGTTTACCGAGGCCGTGATCGTCTGCAACGCTTCACCGGCCCGCTCCGCCAGCACCAGCGTAGTGGCCGCCCGCGAGGCACTGGCCTGCATCGACTCCAGCGCCAGGCTCGAACCGTTGCGCATGCCCTGCACCATCTGCTCGATTTCCTGGGTCGATTGCTGAGTGCGATAAGCCAGCGCCCGGACTTCATCGGCGACCACCGCAAACCCGCGTCCGCTCTCCCCGGCCCGCGCGGCTTCGATGGCGGCGTTGAGTGCCAGCAGGTTGGTCTGTTCGGCGATCGCCCGGATCACATCCAGCACTTTGCCGATGTCTTGCGACTGATTGGCCAGCGATTGCACCAACTCACCAGTGTGCTCGACTTCACTGGCCAGGGCGTTGATGGCGCCAGCAGTTTCACTGACCCGCTCCTGGCCCAACTGCGCCGACTCGCTGGACTGGCGGGTGGCGTCGGACGTCGACACCGCATTGCGAGCGACTTCCTCCACCGCTGTGGTCATCTCGTTGACCGCGGTGGCGGCTTGTTCGATTTCGTTGTTCTGCTGCTGCAGCCCTTGCGTGCTGTCGTGGGTCACCGCGCTCAGTTCGTCGGAAGCGGTCGCCAGTTGCGTGGCCGAGCCACTGATGCCCTGCAGGGTTTCGCGCAGGTTCTGCTGCATGGTCGCCAACGCCTTGAGCAGACGGCTGACCTCATCGTTGCCGTGAGTTTCGATCGGACGGGTCAGATCGCCTCTGGCGACGTGCTCAGCGGCGTCGACGGCGGCGCTCAGGGGGCGGACGATGCTGCGGGTCAGCAACATGGCCAAGGCGACGGTGGCCAGCGCCGCCAAAGCAATGAACAAGCTCACGATAGTGCGCGAGGTTTCGTAGTGGGCGGCAGAGTTCTGGCTTTCAGCGGCGACCTGACGGGCGAACAGGTCTGCCAGGTCATTGAGTTGTTTACCGGAGCCGTCGACCACGGTTTTCATGTCGACCAGCAGCAGCTTGGTCAGCTCATCGCGCTTGCCTTGCTCCGCGAGGGTGAACGACTGGGCGATGCCGGTGCGGTAGGCAGCGAAGGTTTTCTTGAACTGATCGTACAACTGCTGCCCTTCCGGGGTGGTCACCAGCCGGTCGTAGGCGGCGATTTTCTCGCTCAGTTCCCTGTCGCGGGTGTCCATCTGACTGCGGTAGGTGGCGATGTTGGCCGGATCCTGATCCAGCGCCATGCGCAGGGAAATGGTGCGAATGCGCAACATGATCTCGCGAATCTCGTCACCGCCGCGAATGCTCGGCAGCCATTGAGTCTCCACTGCCACTTCGCTGTCGCGGATGCTCGACATCTGCCCCAGCGCAAACACCCCCAGCAATGCCACCAGCACCGCGATCAGGGCGAAGCCCAAGGCGGCACGGGGAGCAATATTCAACTGACGAAGCAACATGACGAACGCCCTTTTTCTTGTATTGGCAGAATTCAGGGGCGCTTGATGCGGCAGGCCCCTTTCGTTAGCGGGCTATCGGCAAGTTGTATGACGACTTGAATGAAACATTTCCGCAGGGCAAAAAAAATCCCCGTATCTTTCGATACGAGGA
Organism: Pseudomonas sp. lyk4-R2A-10; assembly: GCF_030209075.1. Taxonomy (NCBI): domain Bacteria; kingdom Pseudomonadati; phylum Pseudomonadota; class Gammaproteobacteria; order Pseudomonadales; family Pseudomonadaceae; genus Pseudomonas; species Pseudomonas sp. lyk4-R2A-10. The sequence continues at coordinate 52,317 of NZ_JARVSR010000013.1, forward strand.
TTTTTAATATGGTCGGGGTAGGGGGATTCGAACTCCCGACATCCTGCTCCCAAAGCAGGCGCGCTACCGGACTGCGCTATACCCCGGTAAAAAAAAGGCGACCTTTCAAAGATCGCCTTCTTCGATCAGCGCTTTTGGCCTCTGATCTTAAGATTCGATCCCAGTGTTACCTGGTTTCAAAAATGGTGGGTCGTGTGGGATTCGAACCTACGACCAATTGGTTAAAAGCCAACTGCTCTACCAACTGAGCTAACGACCCAAAAATGGTCGGGGTAAGGGGATTCGAACTCCTGACATCCTGCTCCCAAAGCAGGCGCGCTACCGGACTGCGCTATACCCCGGTTTGAAATTGGCTCCGTGACCAGGACTCGAACCTGGGACCCAATGATTAACAGTCATTTGCTCTACCGACTGAGCTATCACGGAACTACATATTTCAATTTACAACGGTGAAACTTGCAGCTTCTCGACATCGTTTTCGCATCGCTGCGTTCGTGTGTCTGAGGCGCGCTATTCTACAACCTAGAACACCTCTGTCAACCCCCTAAATTGCTTTCAAGTTAATGATTTGCAACTTATTTCAGATTTCTGCTCAGTGAGCTGAAACCGTGTTGGTGACTGACTGCGGGGCGCACTTTACAAGCCTTTTCCTTTGAGTTCAACAGCCTGGCGAAAAAAAAGGCCTCGCAGTGCGAGGCCTTCCTTACTTCACCACCGGCAGGTGTCAGTTGAACGTGATCTCGTCGTTCTCCACCACACCGGTTGCGGTCTCGCCCGGCATGAAGCGTCCCGACAGGATCAACTGCGCCAACGGGTTCTCGATCCAGCGCTGGATCGCCCGCTTCAGCGGCCGTGCGCCATAGACCGGGTCGTAACCGACGGCAATCAGCTTGTCCATCCCCTCAGGGCTCAGTTCCAGCTTCAGCTCGCGCTCGGCCAGACGGTTGCGCAGACGGCCCAGCTGGATCTCGGTGATGCCCGCGATCTGATCCCGCGCCAATGGCTCGAAGATCACCACTTCGTCAACGCGGTTGATGAACTCCGGACGGAAGTGGGTGGAAATCGCATCCATCACCGCTGCCCGTTGTGCTTCACGATCACCGACCAGTTCCTGGATCTGCATCGAACCGAGATTGGAGGTCATGACGATCACGGTATTGCGGAAGTCCACCGTGCGGCCATGGCTGTCGGTCAGACGTCCATCCTCCAGCACTTGCAGCAGGATGTTGAACACGTCCGGATGCGCCTTCTCAACTTCGTCCAGCAGGATCACCGAGTAAGGCTTGCGCCGTACCGCTTCGGTCAGGTAACCACCCTCTTCGTAGCCGACGTAGCCCGGTGGTGCCCCGATCAACCGTGCCACGGAATGTTTCTCCATGAACTCGGACATGTCGATTCGCACCATCGCCTCTTCCGTATCGAAGAGGAATTCGGCCAGCGCCTTGCACAGCTCGGTTTTACCGACACCGGTCGGGCCGAGGAACATGAACGAGCCGCTCGGGCGGTTCGGGTCGGACAACCCGGCACGGGAACGCCGCACCGCGTTGGCTACTGCCACCACCGCTTCGTCCTGGCCGATCACACGTTGATGCAACAGGCTTTCCATCTTCATCAGCTTGTCACGTTCGCCTTCGAGCATTTTCGACACCGGAATACCGGTCCACTTCGAAACGACTTCGGCGATTTCCTCTTCGGTCACCTTGCTGCGCAGCAACTGGTTTTCGCTCTTGCCGTGCTGGTCGACCATTTGCAGGCTGCGTTCCAGATCCGGGATCACCCCATACTGCAACTCGGCCATGCGGTTCAGGTCGCCTTTACGGCGCGCGGCTTCCAGCTCCTGACGGGACTGTTCGATCTTCTGCTGAATCTGCGCAGAGCCCTGCACCTCGGCTTTTTCCGAGTTCCAGATTTCTTCCAGATCGGAGTACTCACGCTCGTGGCGATCGATTTCTTCCTGGAGTTTCTCCAGACGTTTCTTCGCCGCGTCGTCACTTTCTTTCTTCAGTGCCTGAGATTCCACCTTCAGTTGAATCAGGCGCCGCTCAAGACGATCCAGCACTTCCGGCTTGGAGTCGATCTCCATGCGGATGCGGCTGGCCGCTTCGTCGATCAGGTCGATCGCCTTGTCCGGCAGCTGCCGGTCAGTGATGTAGCGATGGCTGAGCTTGGCCGCCGCGATGATCGCGCCGTCGGTGATCGCCACCTTGTGGTGAACCTCGTAACGCTCCTTGAGCCCACGCAGGATCGCGATGGTGTCTTCTTCGCTCGGCTCGTCTACCAGCACTTTCTGGAAGCGTCGCTCGAGGGCCGCGTCCTTCTCTATATATTGGCGGTACTCGTTGAGCGTGGTCGCGCCGACGCAATGCAGCTCACCACGGGCCAGGGCCGGTTTGAGCATATTGCCGGCGTCCATCGAGCCCTCGCCCTTGCCGGCGCCGACCATGGTGTGCAGTTCGTCGATGAACAGAATGATCTGCCCTTCCTGCTTCGACAGCTCGTTGAGCAACGCTTTCAGGCGCTCTTCAAACTCGCCGCGATACTTGGCACCGGCAATCAGCGCCCCCATATCGAGGGACAGCAGACGCTTGCCGCGCAGGCCGTCCGGCACTTCACCATTGATGATGCGCTGGGCCAGACCTTCGGCAATCGCGGTTTTACCCACGCCAGGCTCGCCGATCAGCACCGGGTTGTTCTTGGTACGGCGTTGCAGCACCTGAATGGTGCGACGGATCTCGTCGTCACGGCCGATCACCGGGTCAAGCTTGCCTTCTTCGGCGCGTTTGGTCAGGTCGACGGTGTACTTATCCAGTGCCTGACGCGACTCTTCGTGGTTGGCGTCGTTGACCGCCTCGCCACCGCGCAGGTTGTTGATTGCATTTTCCAGAGCCTTTTTGCTCACGCCCTGGCCGAGCAGCAACTTCCCGAGCTTGCTGTTCTCGTCCATCGCGGCGAGCAGCACCAGCTCGCTGGAAATGAACTGATCGCCCTTCTGCTGGGCCAGACGATCGGCCTGGTTGAGCAGACGCGCCAGATCCTGCGACATGTTGACGTCGCCGGTCGGATTCTGGATTTTCGGTAATTGATCGAGCTCTTTGGTCAGCTCTTTACGCAAGCTGTTGACGTCGAAGCCCACCTGCATCAACAGGGGTTTGATCGAACCACCCTGCTGTTCAAGCATGGCCTGCATCAAATGCGCCGGCTCGATGGCAGGATGATCGTGGCCGACAGCCAAAGATTGGGCATCGGACAACGCCAACTGCAATTTGCTGGTTAAACGGTCTATACGCATGGGTCACCTTCCTTTTGAGCAGGCCGGACCTAAAAAACCATCCTGAATAAAGAAACCTGCCAGATACCGTTATAGATGCGGTCGATTCTGGAAGATTCAAGCGTCAGGGAGTTGATGCAGATCAGAGAGTTTAGCGGGTAAGCCAGACTAAAGAGGCGAAGCGACCAGTGCGAGGCGCACGACGATAGGAAAAGAAGCGCGGATCGGTCACGGTACAGAAACCGCCACCATAAACAGCGGTGACACCACGAACCGCCAGACGCAGTTGCGCCAGCTTATAGATGTCGGCCATGAACTTGCCGGCGTTGTGGCTCGGCACAAAGGCTGTCTCGGCCTCGGGCAATTGATTGATGAAGACTTCCCGGACTTCCGGACCCACTTCGAAGGCTTGCGGGCCGATGGCCGGGCCGAGCCAGACCAGAACGTCTTCGGCGGGCACATCCAGACTGTCGAGGGTGGCTTCCAGCACGCCGGCCGCCAATCCACGCCAACCCGCATGAGCCGCTGCCACGCGAGTACCGGCACGGTCGCAGAACAGTGCCGGCAGACAATCGGCGGTCATCGCTGCACAAGCGATACCGGGTGTTGCCGTCCAACTGGCATCCGCCGTGGCCACCACGGACGGATCAGCATGCGCCACGGCAATCCCGTGCACTTGCTGCAGCCAGGCAGGCTTTATAGAGAAGTGTTCGGTCAGACGCCGACGGTTTTCGGCAACAGCCTCCGGGCGGTCATCGACATGATCGCCCAGGTTGAGGCTGTCGAACGGCGCCTCGCTGACGCCGCCCCCGCGGGTGGTGACACAGGCCTTGACGCTGGCCGGCGCGGGCCAGTCCGGCGTCAGCCAGTTCATCCGACGAATGCCTCGCGATCCTGCTTGAGCAGGGTCAGCAGCCACACCAGATCTTCCGGCAGCGGCGATTCCCAGCTCATGCGCTCACCGGTGGTCGGGTGATCCAGCTCAAGGAACCGCGCATGCAGGGCCTGACGGGGGAAGTGCTTGAGGGATTCGACCATGGTCTGGCTCGCGGCCGGGGGAATGCGGAAACGACCGCCGTATGCCGGGTCGCCGACCAACGGGAAGTTGATGTGCGCCATGTGCACGCGAATCTGGTGGGTACGACCGGTTTCCAGCTTCACCCGAACGTGGGTGTGGGAACGGAAACGCTCCAGCACGCGGTAGTGGCTGACGGCAGGCTTGCCGCCTTCCATCACCGCCATGCGCTGGCGCTGCTGGCCGTGGCGGCCGATCGGGGCGTTGATCTTGCCGCCGGCGGTCACCACGCCGATCACGATGCACTCGTAGATCCGGCTGACGCTACGGCTCTGCAGCTGGGCGACCAGCTTGGTCTGCGCCTGAATGGTCTTGGCCACCACCATCAGACCGGTGGTGTCCTTGTCCAGACGATGCACGATACCGGCGCGCGGGACATTGATGATGTCCGGCACGTGGTGCAGCAAGGCGTTGAGCAAGGTGCCATCAGCGTGACCGGCAGCCGGGTGCACCACCAGACCCGCAGGCTTGTTGATCACCAGAATGTCGTCGTCTTCATAGACGATGTCGAGTTCGATGTCCTGAGCGACCCATTCACCCTGGGCCTCCTGCTCGGCAGTGAGCTCAAGGATGGCACCGCCATGAACAATGTCGCGCGGGCGGATGACCGCCCCGTCCACAGTCAGGCGACCTTCTTTGATCCAGGCGGAAAGGCGCGAGCGCGAGTGCTCGGCGAAGAGTTGGGCGGCGACTTGATCGAGGCGTTGGCCGCCCAATTCGGACGGCACCTCTGCGCGAAGTTCAATTTTATCGGACATGCTCGGACTGGGCGTCGGCTACAGCCTTTGGTTTCGGCTGCGCGCTTGTGGTTAAATACGGCGTCTTTTGCCCCGGGGCTTTTCAACGGGGCGCTCATCATAACAGGACGGCCCCGCCCAAGACAGCGGCCGTCATAGGGACGCAAGCCGCCATGCAAGTGAAACACCTGCTGCTGATCGCCATCCTCGCATTGACCGCTGCTTGCTCATCGAAGGAAGTCGTAGACGAAAACCTGAGTGAAGCCGAGCTGTACCAGCAGGCTCAACAGGACCTGGACAACAACAGCTACACCAGCGCCACAGCCAAGCTGAAGGCTCTGGAGTCGCGTTACCCGTTCGGTCGCTATGCCGATCAGGCGCAGCTGGAACTGATCTATGCCAACTACAAGAACGCCGAGCCGGAAGCTGCAAAATCCGCTGCCGAGCGTTTCATTCGTCTGCACCCGCAGCACCCGAACGTCGATTACGCCTACTACCTGAAGGGCCTGACCTCGTTCGACCAGGACGTCGGCCTGCTGGCGCGCTTCCTGCCGCTGGACATGACCAAGCGTGACCCGGGTGCCGCCCGCGACTCCTACAATGAGTTCGCCCAGCTGACCAGCCGCTACCCGAACAGCCGCTACGCGCCGGACGCCAAGCAGCGCATGATCTATCTGCGCAACCTGCTGGCCGCCTACGAAATCCACGTGGCCGACTACTACCTGACCCGTCAGGCCTATGTCGCCGCTGCCAACCGTGGTCGTTATGTAGTGGAAAACTTCCAGGAAACCCCATCGGTCGGTGACGGCCTGGCGGTGATGACCGAAGCCTACCAGCGCCTGCATCTGGACGAACTGGCGGCCACCAGCCTGGAAACCCTGAAGCTCAACTACCCGAATCACCCGAGCCTGCAGGACGGTCAGTTCGTGCCTCGCGTTGCCGAAGCCGACAACCGTTCATTCCTGAGCAAGGCCACTCTGGGCCTGATCGAATCCCGTCCGCCGCTGCCGCCGGGAGAGACCCGCGCCAACCAGGACGTGCAGAAGCAGTTCCAGGACGCGAAAGACGCGATCCCGAACGAGCTCAAGCCGAAAGACGAAAACGGCGACGTGATCGAAGAGCCGGAACCAGAGTCGAGCGACAGCGACCGTTCCATCTTCAGTTACATGACCTTCGGTCTGTTCGACTGATCACTTCGGTGATGCCAAAAAGGGAGATCTTCGGATCTCCCTTTTTATTGCCGCGCGTGATTGGGCTGTGCGCTTGTCGGGTCCTTGGCTAAACTGCCGGATCATTAGCCGAAAAGCCGCCCATCATGCTTCGTTTACTGTTCTGGATTGCCTTGATCGCCGCCGCTGTCTGGTTGTGGCGCAAATTCAAGGCCCCCGCCTCGTCCAACCGATCGCCTCGCGAACAGGATGCCGCGCCGATGGTGCGCTGCGCCCACTGCGGCGTGCATCTGCCCCGCGACCGCGCGCTGAACCTTCAACAACAGTGGTATTGCAGCCAGGCTCATCTTGAGCAAGGCCCCGGCTCCAGTGATCGCTGAGGCCGACAACGCCGACAGCAAACAGGCTCAGCGACTGCTGCGCCTCTATCATCTGTACCGTTTGAGTGTCGGCATCACCCTGGTGCTGCTGATCTCCAGCAACATGGACAACCGCCTGCTGACCTCGGCCAACGACGAGTGGCTGCGCAATGGCAGCTGGTTGTACCTGGTGCTGAACATCCTGCTGGTGGTGTTTCTCGAGAACATTCGCCGCCCCGCCCAGTTGTTCGGCCTGGCACTGGTCGACATCCTGCTGCTATGCGGCGTGTTCTATGCGGCCGGCGGCGTGGCCAGCGCGATCGGCAACCTGCTGATCGTCTCGGTGGCCATCAGCAACACCTTGCTGCGACGACGTATCGGCTTGCTGATCGCCGCCATCGCCACCCTCGGCATCGTCGGGCTCAGCTTTCTGCTGAGTTTCAGCCATCCCCTGAGCGCCAACGATTATCTGCAGGCCGGCACCCTCGGCGCCCTCTGCTTCGCGGCGTCATTGCTGGTGCAAGGTTTGATGCGCCGTCTCGAAGTCAGTGAGAACCTGGCCGAACAGCGCGCCAGCGAAGTCGTGGGGCTGGAAGCCCTCAACGCATTGATCCTGCAACGCATGCGCACCGGCATTCTGGTGCTCGACGAACAACGCCGGGTGCAACTGGCCAACCACAGTGCCAGGGTCCTGCTGGGCCAAACGCATCTTGAAGGTGACTTGATCGACGAGCACTCGAGCGCATTGGTCGAACGCCTGCAACTGTGGCTGAACAACCCGACCCTGCGGCCGCAAAGCCTGAAAATTGCCGGCAACGGCCTGGAGCTGCAGCCGAGTTTCATCGCCCTGGAACAGAACCCGAACCGCCAGACCCTGGTGTTTCTTGAAGACCTCGCCCAGATAGCCCAGCAGGCCCAACAATTGAAACTGGCTGCGCTGGGCCGGCTGACCGCCGGTATCGCCCATGAAATCCGCAATCCGCTGGGGGCCATCAGTCATGCAGCGCAGCTGTTGCAGGAGTCCGAGGAACTCGACAGCGCGGATCGGCGTCTGACGCAGATCATTCAAGACCACTCCCAGCGCATGAACCGAGTCATCGAAAACGTCCTGCAACTGTCCCGCCGCCAGCAAAGCGCACCGCAACGGCTCGACCTCAAGCCGTGGCTGGAGCAGTTCGTCAACGAGAGCCGCGAACGCTCCGGCGAGCGCCAGCACATTCACCTGCACATCGGCCTGGGGGATTTCCGCACGTTGATGGATCCCGGCCAGCTCACGCAGATTCTCGACAATCTGTTACGCAACGGCTGGCGCCACAGCGCCCTTTTGCACGACCCGGCCGAGGTCTGGATGACGCTGTTCATCGACCCCGAGAGCACGCTGGCCGTGCTCGAAGTGCAGGACAACGGCCCCGGCGTGCCGCTGGATCAACAGGCTCACCTGTTCGAACCGTTTTTTACTACCAGTAGCCAGGGTACCGGCCTTGGGCTTTATCTGTCCCGTGAGCTGTGCGAAAGCAATCAAGCGCGCCTAGACTTCAAATCACGCCAAGGCGGCGGCTGCTTTCGCATCACCTTTGCTCACGGACGGAAACAAAGTTGAACACGAGCCCACGGCAAAAAATCCTCATCGTCGACGACGAGCCGGATATCCGCGAACTCCTGGAAATCACCCTGGGACGGATGAAACTCGACACCTTCAGCGCACGCAATCTCGAAGAAGCCCAGGCACTGCTGCACCGCGAGACCTTCGATCTGTGCCTGACCGACATGCGCCTGCCCGACGGCACCGGCCTGGAGTTGGTGCAGCACATTCAGCAACGTTATCCACAACTGCCGGTGGCGATGATCACCGCCTACGGCAGCCTGGAAACGGCAATCAACGCCCTGAAGGCCGGGGCATTCGACTTCCTGACCAAACCGGTGGACCTGACACGCCTGCGCGAGCTGGTCGGCTCGGCATTGCGCATGCCGGCGCCGGGCAATGTCTGCACTTCGATCGACCGGCGGTTGCTCGGCGATTCACCGCCGATGCGCAACCTGCGCAAGCAGATCGACAAACTGGCCCGCAGCCAGGCACCGGTCTACATCAGCGGCGAGTCCGGCAGCGGCAAGGAGCTGGTGGCCCGACTGATTCATGAACAGGGCCCGCGCGCCAGCCAGCCGTTCGTGCCGGTGAACTGCGGGGCGATTCCGTCTGAGTTGATGGAAAGCGAGTTCTTCGGCCACCGCAAAGGCAGTTTCAGCGGCGCGGTGGAGGATAAACCGGGGCTGTTTCAGGCGGCTCATGGCGGCACACTGTTTCTCGATGAAGTGGCGGACCTGCCACTGCCGATGCAGGTCAAGCTGCTGCGGGCGATCCAGGAAAAAGCCGTGCGCAGCGTCGGCGGCCAACAGGAAACCGTGGTCGATGTGCGCATACTCTGCGCGACGCACAAGGATCTCGATGCTGAAGTGGCTGCCGAGCGATTCCGTCAGGATCTGTATTACCGGCTGAACGTGATCGAACTGCGTGTACCGTCCCTGCGCGAACGTCGCGAGGACATCGAAGCACTGGCCGGCCACATGCTCAAGCGCCTGGCCAATGGCACCGGGCAACCGGCGGCACGCCTTCATCCCCATGCCCTCGAGGCGCTGAAAAACTACCGTTTTCCGGGCAATGTGCGGGAGCTGGAAAACGTACTCGAGCGGGCGCACACCCTGTGTGAAAACCGCACGATCGAGGCCGAGGATTTACGTCTGAGTGAAGGTAATGGCACCGCGGAGGCTGGCATTGCCGATCTGACGCAGATCGACAACCTGGAAGACTATCTGGAAAGTGTCGAGCGCAAACTGATACTGCAGGCGCTGGAGGAAACCCGCTGGAATCGCACGGCGGCGGCGCAGCGGTTGAGTCTTTCGTTTCGGTCGATGCGCTACAGGCTCAAGAAACTGGGGCTGGATTGAACATTCAGGGGAACGCAGCCTTTGTCGGCTGCGTTTTGTTGATATGGCTTCAGATCCGTCCGGCCGGTGCATACGGCGCCGGATCAATGATCGGCGTGCGCCCCAGCATCACGTCGGCAAACAACTGGCAGGACGCCGGCGCCAGCACCAGCCCGTTGCGATAATGCCCGCAGTTCAACCACAGACCGTCAAACCCCGGAACACGGCCAATGTATGGAATGCCTTCCGGTGAACCCGGTCGCAGCCCGGCCCAATGCCCCACCACTTCAGCATCGGCCAGCGCCGGCAACAACTCGACTGCCGAGGCCTTGAGGCTTTCCAGCGCGCTGTCCGTCGGGGTCTTGTCGAAGCCTTCGTGTTCCAGCGTACTGCCGATCAGAATGTGCCCATCGCGGCGCGGAATCGCATAACGCCCCTTGGCCAGCACCATGCTCGGCAGGAAATCCGCTGCGCACTTGTACAGAATCATCTGACCCTTGACCGGTTCCACCGGCAGCGACAGGTCCAGGTTCTTGAGCAGTTCGCCGCTCCACGCCCCTGCGGTGAGAACGACCTGATCACCGGTGATCACACCCGTGGAGGTCTGCACGCCCACCACCCGCTCGCCATCACGGACAAACCCGCTGACTTCACACTGCTCGTGAATCGTCACGTTCGGCAGCGCCTGCAACGCCGCTTTCAAAGACTTCACCAGCCGCGGATTGCGCACGTTGGCCACGTCCGCCATGTAGATCGCCCGGGAAAAACCGCCACCGAGCACCGGCACCGCATCATGCGCCGCCGAGATATCCACAGCCCGCAGCGGACGGTTTTCCCGCGCGGCCCAGGCCAGCGCTTCGGCTTCGTCATCCAGGTCCAGCCAATACAGGCCGGTGGTCTGCACTTCGGGGTCGACCCCGGTATCGGCAAAAAGGCGCTCGCCCAGCTGTGGATAAAAATCCTGCGACCAGTGCGCCAGCGCGGTGACGGCCGGGCTGTAGCGCCACGGGTACAGCGGAGACACGATACCGCCGCCGGCCCAGGACGATTCCTGGCCGACGTTCGAACGATCCAGCAGCACCACGCTGCCGACCTCGGAGGCGAGGTTGTACGCAGTGAGCAGGCCAATCACCCCGCCACCGACAATCACCACTTGCTGTTGCCTGGTCATGTTTGATCCAACCGTAAAAAGACAGTGGGCGCAAAAGGCGCCCGAAATAAAGCGGCTCAGCGGCCCCAGCAATCCTTGGTAGTCAGCCCGGTGGTCGCGTTGTTCATGCTTCTGACACCGGTGTTGGTGAGAGTGAAATCCCCGCACTTGTCAGTGGCCATAGCCGTGCCGGTCTTGCGGGTCGCGGTCAGCTGGAAGGTCTGATCGGTGATCGTCGGCGTGATGGTGTAGAAATCGTTGCCGGTGCTCAACCCAGTGACACCGGTGTAGACGTTGTTCTTCGAATAGAAGCGTTCGAGGATCTGTGCCTGTTCCGACAAATTGCTGACTACGTCGGCACGGCGGCCCTTCTTTACGTATTCGGTGAGGCTCGGATAGCCGATGGTGATGACGATACCGATGATCGCAATCACGATCATGATTTCGATCAGGGTGAAACCTCGGTTGGATCTGCGCATGCCTCGAACTCTCGCTTACTGAATTTGCCGCCACATGATACGACGGCTGCCGCCGCCGGATTTTTCCACCAGGGTGGTGATACCGCCACTGGAATCGTTCACGACCTTGCGTGATGCACCGTTGACGATGGCGTTCAGGGTCGGGATACCGCCGGTGAACACCACGCCGCTGGAAATCGTGTCGTTGCTGTCGACCACGCCATCAGCGTTGGTGTCGAGCACCGCGTAGTTGAGCATCTTACCGCTGAACGCATCGAGTTCGATCAGTTTGCCGGTACCGAAACTGGAACACGGGTCTGTGGTATCGACGCTGGCCGTGGTAAACACGATGCGTCCCAGCACCAGACTGGCCTGGTTGATCACCCGTTCGCCGGTCAATGCGTTGTTGTACACCAGCGGCAGGTACCAGCCCTTCTCCGCCGGATACGTCGTGTCGTTCTGGCTGGTGGTGACGAACTGCCCGGTACTGCCGGAGAGCACCCCGGTAATCGCCTGCGCCTGCAAACTGCTGACCGTGATCTGGCCCGACCCGCCATCGGCGTCCCACACCGAATAGAACGCCTGCAAATCCTTGTTGGTCTTGTCAGCGGTTTCGTTGAATTTGCCGGTGCCGACGAAAATCTGTTTGCCACCCAGAGCGTTGTCCGCCAGCAACGGTTGCGCGGTGATCGGCTGAGTCGCCCCGCCAGCCGTGGTAAATAACGGCTTGCCGGAAAACGCTACGCCCCAGCTGTCGGACGACGTGGCGCTCAGGTCGAACTTCCACAACCGTCCCTTCAAGTCACCGCCATACGCAGCCTGCACCACGTTCTGCGAATTGACCCGCAGCTTCACCGAGGACAAACCGTTGGTGGTTTCCGTACTGTCGATGACGATTTTCTTGATCAGCGAGCCGTCACGCACATCCAGCACATACAGCGCCGCCACGCCGGAGTTGCTGCCGTAACCGTTGGCAATGAATGCCGCCCAGCGACCATCGGCCAAGCGTGCCACTTCCGGGCGGGCATAGGCGTAACCCAGATCATTAAATGCGTTGGAAGTACTGGCGGTGGCCGGAGCGCTGACCTCCCACAAGGCACGGATGACGTTGCCCGCCGAGGCATCGAACAACTGGAGCCCGTAGAAAGTCTTGCCGCCGGCACCCGTACCGCCGATGGCCAGGGTTTTCCAGGCCGTGCCGAATTGCGCGTCGAATACACCGAGCTGACCATCCACCAGAAACTTGTGGCTGACGCCGTTGACGTAGTTCGGATCGGCAATCAGGCGCAGCGAGGGCAATACGCTGGACGGCATGTAGGCATAGCGTCGGGTACCGTTGGCCGAGTTGATGACACTGACAAAACCGTCGTTGGCGTTCACCACGAGGCTGGCATTCATGTTCGAGGCTTTGGTGGTCAGGTAGGTACTGTAAGTGGTGTCACCGGCCAGATCGGAGGCGGTTTTTTCCGTGGGCGAAGCCAGCACCAGTGGTGAGTTGATGATGTCCCCGAGCAATACGCTGCGCACTTTGAGCCCGGTCTTGTTGGTGCCCTTGCTCCATTCGACCAGGTCGATGCCGCTGATACCGGTGGGCAACCCCTGGCTGAGAACAGTCTGCTGGGCCGGGGAGAGGTTGCCGTAGGCCAGCGTCACCGCCGCGTTGTTCAGGGTGTTCCACGACTGGTAGGTCGGCGCGGTGGCGCCGGGCACGATGGCCGTGTCGGTGGACCACAATACCGCCGAGGTGTTGACCGCCCCGGCCGAGGTAAAACCAAAGGACTTGATCGTGCCGCGCCAGTCCTTGGGGTCATAACTGGTCTGGAAGTAACTGGTGCCGCTCGCGAGCGTGGTGCCACTGGCCACACCGCTGCCGCCGGAGCCGGCCTTGGAGGTGATATCGCTCAGTGCCGACGACAGCGCGGCATTCAGGCCGGCGCTGTCGGTCGCCTGGTAGTAGCGGCCCTGTCCGTAATCCGCTGCGTCCGAGAGCATGTCGTTGGAAGCGGTGAAACCCACGGTGTAGGTGTTCATGTTCTGCCTGGGAAAGTCCACCGCATTCCAGCTCTTGCCCGCCGCGTCGGTGCCGGAGGAACGCATGTCGATGTCGAAGGCGAACTTGGCGATATCGTCCAGGTACAGCGTATCGCCCTCCCCGTCCCCGTTCAGGTTGTTCCCGTCATTGTTGATGCCATCCCAGTTCGGCAAGCGGCTGCCGCCCAGCGGGTCGTTGCTCGGAAAGGTGCGGTCGTAGGTCGGCAAACCGTCAGTGATCAACACGCCGTAGTTTTTCTGGCAGCGATACTGGATCGGGCTGGTGTAGGTGCTCGGCGTGCTGTTGTAGTAAGGCGCCATCCCGCGCATGTAGCGGGTGATTTCATAATAGGTCTCGGCCAGGGGAGTGTTGGCCACCGCGCTCAGGCCGTTGATCGAGGAAATCAGTGCGTTGTAGTTGGTGTCGGCCTGGGCCTGGGTCACGCTGCCGCTGACCGGTGACAGGTCGCTGATGGAGCGTGCAATGAAACCGCCGTTGCCGGGGTTGTTGCTGGTAGCCGGATTGAAGGTGGCCAGGCCCATGCGCAGGTTGCGGTTGCTGGTGACCAGTGCGGTGGAGACGTTGCGCGCCACGTTGATCCGGTAATCATTGGGAATGGCCCCGGTGGTGAAGTCGCGTGTGCCGTTGTTGATCGCCAGCCCGACCACGTAGGAAATGTAATCCGCCGAATAGCGAGTGTTGCCGCTGCCCACCGGATCCGGCAGCTTCAGGCAGAGCGGCGTCAGGCTGTTGTTGTAGAACGCATAAGCGCCGCCGGAGCAGCCGGAGGTTGGCAGGCTCGAGAGAAAGATCGTATCGCCGGTAATGGCGCTCGAGCTCAGGCACAGGCCAATGACTGCGTTGCACTGGCGGGCCGCCGTGCGATCCACGGTCGGATCAAATCCTGTCGCATAGATGATGCTGTTCATGCTGCCCGAGTCGTCGATCATCAACATCACGTTCGGCGGCACGGCGGCCGCGCTCAACAGCGGCGAATCGGACGGTGTGAAGGCATACGCCGGCGCGGCCAGATAGAGCCCGGCCAGCATGCCGAGTAGCAGCGACAGCCACTTGAAGCGTCGCTCAATACTTCGCATAGACACTCTCCACCACACTGCGCGAAGTACCCGCGATGCCAACGGCCGTGACCCGGTACAAGGTCGCCGAGGTGTTGCTCGGCACGTTCACCGCAGTCAGGGTCGTGCCGATGTTCTGCACCCCGTAGAACCCACTGCCGGCGGCGATCCAGGTCACGCCCGACGTGGAGTTGAACCCCGCCGCGCTGACCACCGAGGATTCCGCCGGCGGCGCACATTGAGTAGTGCTGGCACACACCGCCAGCGTGTAACCATCCAGCTGCACCGCACTTTCGCCGATGCGCAGTGCCGCCTCGGCAGTCTGGAACGATTGATTGCGCAGGCTCACGCTGCCAGCCATTTTTTCCTGCAGGTTGGCGCTCTGCATCGATGACAGGCCGATCACCGTCAGGAGCAGCAGAAACACCAGGCTGACCAGCAACACCATGCCGCCCTGGGACCGTCGCCGATGGAGAGAAACACTCATCGCTCGCCCCTCACTGCAAGCGGTTGCGCAAGGCGGCAACCACGTTGAAGGTTTGATTGCGGACCCGGTTATTCGGGTCAGTGAGGGTCAGGCTCAGGCGCACGCTGCGGATCCGCGCCGGATCACCCGGGTTGGCGCTGTAGGTGGAAGCCGCGACGTCGGTCGCGGAACTCGCCAGACCGAACATCACAGTGAACGCACTGACGTTATTCACCAGCACTTGCTGGGCCGGATTACCGCTGCCGGTGCCCATCAGAATCTGGTTGTTGCTGAAGCTGTAGATCAACCGACGGATCGGAAACGCGATCTGTCCCGTCGCCGCAGCCCGTGCGCCGGTATAAGCGGTGGCGCTGTTGCGGCAATCGGAGACCACGGTCCAGGTCGGCGTCCCGCCCGCGCTGCCGACATCGGCGGTGACCAGGGTCAGCTTGAGGTTGGCGTTGTCCCAGCTGATCGGCGTGATCTGGGCCGCATTGAAATCTCCCGCCGAGCTGGAATCGGTAATCGTGCCCAGGCAACCGAACATGCCCACCATGCGCAGTTCCTGAATCATCTTGCTCAACACGAACCGCGCGTCTTCCTGCATGGCGGCCGCACTGTTCTGGCTGACGTAGGTGTTCTTCGCCGCCAGGAAGATTTGCACCACACCCAGCCCCACGATCAATCCCAGCGCCAGGGCGACCAGCATTTCGATCAGGCCAAAGCCGAGGTTATGGCGCTTCATGGCGTGGCCACCGGATCGACCGCGGCGCGGCTGGTCAGGACGAAACTGCGGGGCGCACTGGTCGTATTGGCGGCGCGCGCGTCACTCCAGGTGATGGTGATGGTGTACACGCGCTGATTGAGGGTGATGCTGCCGGTGGCGGTCGGGCCGCCGAAATTGACGATGTTGGTGGTGAAGTCGTAGAGATCCTGATCCCGGGCGACACTCAGGTTGCCCGTGGTCGGCGGTGTGACGGTGTAGTCGGCGCCCGAGTTGGCGCGGATTCGGTCCATCATGTCGTAGGCGATGAAACTCGCCTGGCTGGTCATGCGCGAGCTGTCGGTGTACTTCAGCGCATTGAGCTGAACCGCCGCCGCGCCAAGCAATCCGACCGTCAGAATCAACAACGCGACCAGCACTTCGATCAGCGTCATGCCCTCCTGTGCGTGCTTGCTCCCTGCCCTCATCCGCAACTTCCACCCAATTGAATTCGTCCGTTCAGACACACGTTCAGCGTCCTGCTTTGCGTTCCCAGCACATAACTGATGACCACCGCCGTGGACGGTGCCGCCAGTCCGCCCAGATTGTTGAAATCCAGCGCGGTCACTCCAGAGGGTAGCGTCAGAGCCGCGCCGCTGCTCATCGCTGGAACAACCCGCAATACATTGGCCGGAGTGCCAGTACTGTCGTAGACCGACAACTCGCCGGTCCAGACACTGCCGCCGGCGCTCGGCCGCAAGCGGGTGGTGACGCCCCGGTTGATCGCCTCGAGCCTTGCGTAGTTGAGGGCCCGTTGCAGGTCGCCGACCTCGGTGTCGGCCTTGCTGCCCTGCACCGAACGGGTGAATCCCGGCACCGCCATCGTGATCAGGATCACAAACACCGCGACCGCCACCAACAGCTCGATCAGCGTGAAACCTTTTGTACGATGATCCATCGATGCCCTCCGTTGCCGTCGGCTATACCTGTACAAACCTAGAACATTCGACCGGCATGCGCCGGTTGATTTACCGCGAACGGCGCACGGATTGCGCCGCTGTGCACAATCCAGGGAGGACGCGCACATGCCGCAACAGGGTTTCAGTCTGGTCGAACTGCTTATGGGACTGGCGATCGGCGCAATTGTTCTGTCGCTGGTCAGTCCGGCGCTGGCGGACCTCACCGAATCAAACCGGCGGCAGCTGGCCGCGCAGTCTTTGCTCGACGGGATCCGCAATGCCCGGACCATGGCCATCACGCGCAACCAAAGCGTGGTGATTCATGGCATCAACGGTGATTGGGGCCAAGGCTGGCGGATCATTCTGGATATCAGCGGAAAGGGTCCGGGAGATGCCGGTAATCCCTTGCTGATCGAGCAGGCGAGTGACGCAAAGATACCGATTGTCGGCAACTGGCTGGTGAGCCGCTACATACGCTTCAGCAGCCTGGGCCAGCCACTGGTGCCGGACCGGAAATTTCAGGCGGGGACGTTACATCTATGCTCGGCTCGCGAGCCGGTCAGCCAGCTCCAGGTGGTGCTGGCGGCAACCGGTCGCGTACGCCTGACCAGCCAAAAGGCTGAACAGGCGCTTTGCCGAAAGGATAAAGCGATCAGATCGAGCGAACGCGCAGCTCTTTAGGCATCGAGAACGTGATGTTCTCCTCACGCCCGGCCAGTTCGTCGGCGCCGGTGGCGCCCCAGGCCTGCAACTGCTGGATCACGCCACGCACCAGAACTTCCGGAGCGGAGGCACCGGCGGTGATGCCGATACGCTCGACACCGTCGAACCAGCTCTTTTGCAGGTCTTCGGCGCCGTCGATCAGGTAGGCCGGCGTGGCCATGCGTTCGGCCAGTTCACGCAGGCGGTTGGAGTTGGAGCTGTTAGGGCTGCCCACCACCAACACCACGTCGCATTCGTCGGCCAGTTGCTTGACCGCGTCCTGACGGTTTTGTGTGGCGTAGCAGATATCGTCCTTGCGCGGCCCGCCAATGGCCGGGAAACGCGTACGCAGCGCATCGATGACACGGCTGGTGTCATCCATGGACAGTGTGGTCTGGGTGACGAAGGCCAGTTTGTCCGGGTTATGTACCTGCAACTCGGCGACATCCTTCTCGTCTTCGACGAGGTAGATCGCACCGCCATTGCTGGCGTCGTACTGGCCCATGGTGCCTTCGACTTCCGGGTGACCGGCGTGACCGATCAGGATGCATTCACGGCCGTCGCGGCTGTATTTCGCGACTTCGATGTGTACCTTGGTCACCAATGGACAGGTAGCGTCGAACACTTTCAGGCCACGGCCGGCGGCTTCGGTGCGCACGGCTTGCGAGACGCCGTGGGCACTGAAGATCACGATAACGTCGTCCGGTACCTGATCGAGTTCCTCGACGAAAATCGCGCCACGACTGCGCAGGTCTTCGACCACAAACTTGTTGTGCACCACTTCGTGACGCACATAGATCGGCGGCCCGAAGACCTCCAGGGCGCGGTTGACGATTTCGATCGCCCGGTCCACGCCGGCGCAGAAGCCACGGGGGTTGGCGAGTTTGATTTGCATGCGGTGCCTCGTGTCTTGCGCGCGAAAGATTGGATCATTACAGGAGCCGGTCAGCCGGCTCCTGCAGAACAGCAATTACAGCGCTTTGACGGAGAAGATTTCCACGTCAAAGGTCAGCGTCTTGCCAGCCAGCGGGTGATTGAAGTCGACGGTCACTTGCGCGTCGTCGAACTCTTTCACCACACCCGGCAGCTCAGTATTGGCCGCATCGTTGAAGATCACCAGCAGACCCGGCGACAGTTCCATGTCCGCAAACTGCGAACGCGGAATGATCTGCACGTTTTGCGGGTTCGGCTGGCCGAAGGCGTTTTCCGGCTCGACGGTCAGTGTACGCTTGTCGCCAGCCTTGAAACCGAACAGTGCCGCCTCGAAGCCCGGCAGCAGGTTGCCGTCGCCGACCTTGAAGGTCGCAGGGGCTTTGTCGAAAGTACTGTCGACCGTGTCGCCGTTCTCCAGGCGCAATGCAAAGTGCAAGGTGACTTCCGTGTTCTGGCCGATGCGTTGCTCAGCCAATACCTGTTCAGTCATGAACGGCTTCTCCGGTTTTTTTACTTTTGAACATGTCCAGTGCCAGCATCACCGCGCCAACGGTGATGGCGCTGTCGGCGAAATTGAACGCCGGGAAGTACCAGCGGTTCTGCCAGTGCACCAGAATGAAATCGATCACATGGCCGAGGGCAATGCGGTCATAAAGGTTGCCCAGTGCGCCGCCCAGCACCAGCGCCAGCGCAATGGCCAGCCAGGTTTCGTTGCGACCCAGGCGTTTGAGCCAGACCACCAGCACCGCACTGACCGCAATCGCGATCAGGGCAAACAGCCAGCGCTGCCAGCCGGAGCTGTCCGCGAGGAAGCTGAAGGCAGCGCCGGTGTTGTAGGCCAGCGTCCAGCTGAACAGATCGGGAATGACCACGATCTGCTGGAACATCTCGAGCTTGCCTTCGAAGTAGAACTTGCTGGCCTGGTCGATGACCAGAACCAGCAAGCTCAACCAGAGCCAGCTCAGCCGTCCGAAACGGCCAACGGCATTAGGCATAGTGACGAACCTCACCGGCGCCATCGATGTTGTCCACGCAACGGCCGCAGATCTCCGGATGCTCCGGGTTCACGCCGACGTCTTCGCGGCAGTGCCAGCAACGGGCGCATTTCGGGAAGGCGGATTTGACGATCTTCAGCTTCAGCCCGCTGACTTCGGTGGCCACAGCGTCGGCTGGAGCCTGCACGAACGGCGCAACAGTGGCAGTCGAGGTGATCAGGACAAAGCGCAACTCGTTGCTCAGTTTGGCCAGGTCGGCAGTCAGCGCGTCTTCGGCGAACAGCGTCACTTCGGCTTGCAGGTTGCCACCGACGGCCTTGGCCGCGCGCTGGATTTCCATCTCTTTGTTGACCGCCACCTTCACTTCCATGATGCGATCCCAGTACTCGCGACCCAGCTCGAAGCCTTCCGGCAACTCGGTCAGGCCTTCGTACCAGGTGTTGAGCATCACCGATTCGTTGCGCTCGCCCGGCAGGTATTGCCACAGTTCGTCGGCGGTGAAGGCCAGGATCGGCGCGATCCAGCGCACCAGCGCTTCGGAGATGTGGAACAGCGCGGTCTGGCACGAACGACGGGCCTTGCTGTCGGCGCCGGTGGTGTACTGGCGATCCTTGATGATGTCCAGATAGAAACCACCCAGCTCCTGCACGCAGAAGTTGTGGATCTTCGAGTAGACGTTCCAGAAACGGTATTCGCCGTAGTTTTCCTGCAATTCGCGTTGCAGCAGCAGGGCACGGTCCACGGCCCAACGATCCAGCGCCAGCATGTCTTCGGCCGGCAGGATGTCGGTGGCCGGGTTGAAACCGGTCAGGTTCGACAGCAGGAAACGTGCGGTATTGCGGATACGACGGTAGGCATCGGCGCTGCGGGCCAGGATCTGGTCCGACACGGCGATTTCGCCCGAATAATCGGTCGAGGCCACCCACAGGCGCATGATGTCGGCACCCAGGGTGTCGTTGATCTTTTTCGGCTCAATCACGTTTTTCAGCGACTTGGACATCTTGCGGCCCGTCTCGTCGACGGTGAAGCCGTGAGTCAGCAGCTCGCGGTACGGCGCGTGATTGTCGATGGCGCAGCCGGTCAGCAAGGAAGAGTGGAACCAGCCACGGTGCTGGTCCGAACCTTCCAGGTAAAGGTCGGCACGCGGGCCGGTCTCGTGGCCCATCGGGTGCGAACCGCGCAGGACGTGCCAGTGGGTGGTGCCCGAGTCGAACCAGACGTCGAGGGTGTCGCTGATCTTGTCGTACTGCGGCGCTTCATCGCCCAGCAGTTCGGCAGCGTCGAGTTTGAACCAGGCTTCGATGCCTTCGACTTCAACGCGCTTGGCGACTTCTTCCATCAGCTCGACGGTCCGTGGGTGCAGTTCACCGCTTTCCTTGTTCAGGAAGAACGGGATCGGCACGCCCCAGTTGCGCTGACGGGAGATGCACCAGTCCGGACGGTTGGCGATCATCGAATGCAGGCGCGCCTGGCCCCAGGCCGGGACGAACTTGGTGTCTTCGATGGCTTTGAGCGAGCGTACGCGCAGGGTGTCGCCGGATACCGGCTCCTTGTCCATGCCGATGAACCATTGCGCGGTAGCGCGATAGATCAGCGGGGTCTTGTGGCGCCAGCAGTGCATGTAGCTGTGTTCGATGACGGTGGTGTGCAGCAGCGCACCGACTTCGGTCAGCTTGTCGACGATGGCCGGGTTGGCCTTCCAGATGAACTGGCCGCCGAAGAACTCCAGCGACGGCACGTAGACGCCGTTGCTCTGTACCGGGTTGAGGATGTCGTCGTTGACCATGCCGTATTTTTTGCAGGTCACGAAGTCGTCCACGCCGTAGGCCGGGGCGGAGTGAACCACGCCGGTGCCGGCGCCCAGTTCCACGTAGTCGGCCAGGTACACTGGCGACAGACGGTCGTAGAACGGGTGACGGAAATTGATCAGTTCCAGCGCCGAACCCGGAGCGGTCGCCAATACAGTGCCTTCGACGCCGTAACGGGTCAGGCAGGATTCGACCAGCTCTTCAGCCAGCACCAGCAGCTTGTCGCCGATGTCGACCAGGGCGTAGGTGAATTCCGGGTGAACGTTCAGCGCCTGGTTGGCCGGGATGGTCCACGGGGTGGTGGTCCAGATCACGATGGCAGCAGGTTTGGCCAGCGATGGCAGACCGAACGCGGCGGCCAGTTTGGCCTCGTCAGCGATCGGGAACGCGACGTCGATGGTCGAGGACTTCTTGTTCTCGTACTCGACTTCCGCTTCGGCCAGGGCCGAACCGCAATCGAAGCACCAGTTCACAGGCTTCAGGCCCTTGAACACGAAACCGCCCTTGACGATTTCGGCGAGGGCGCGGATTTCACCGGCCTCGTTCTTGAAGTTCATGGTCTTGTACGGATTGGCGAAGTCGCCCAGCACGCCGAGGCGGATGAACTCGGTCTTCTGCCCTTCGATCTGCTCGGTGGCGTAGGCACGGCACAGTTCGCGGGTCTTGTCCGCGCCAAGGTTCTTGCCGTGGGTCACTTCAACCTTGTGCTCGATCGGCAGGCCGTGGCAATCCCAGCCCGGGACATACGGCGCGTCGAAGCCCGACAGGGTCTTCGAGCGGATGATCATGTCCTTGAGAATCTTGTTCAGTGCGTGACCGATGTGGATCGTACCGTTGGCGTACGGAGGGCCGTCGTGCAGGACGAACTTCGGACGATCCTTGCCAATCTCGCGCAACTTTCCGTACAGGCCAATACTGTCCCAGCGCTGCAGGATCTGCGGTTCGCGCTGTGGCAGGCCGGCCTTCATTGGGAAGGCGGTGTCCGGAAGGTTTAGCGTGGCTTTATAGTCGGTCATTTAAGGCTCTTCATTAGCGATGGGCGCTAGGTGCGGCTAGTGCACGGGCGGCGGCGACATCCGCGCTGATCGCCGTTTTCAATGCCTCCAGGGAGGCGAAACGCTGCTCTTCACGCAGCTTCTGGTGGAAAACCACCGTCAAACGCCGGTCATACAGATCGCCGGCAAAATCTAAAAGATGGACTTCAAGGTGGGCCTTGCCATCACCTTGCACCGTGGGCCGCACGCCGATATTGGCGACGCCGGGCCAGGTCTTGCCGTCGATGTCGACGTCGACCAGGTAAACCCCGGTGAACGGCACGCGACGGCGTTTGAGTTGAATATTCGCCGTGGGCGTACCCAACTGGCGGGCCAACTTCTGGCCATGCAGCACGCGCCCGGCAATCCGGTACGGGCGACCCAGCAGGCGCTCGGCCAAGGCAAAATCGGCGGCGGCCAGCGCGTTGCGCACCTGAGTGCTGCTGACGCGGATGCCGTCCAGCTCGACGGTTTGCGCCGCTTCCACGGTAAAACCGTGGACCTGCCCGGCCTGCAACAGGAAATCGAAATCGCCGAGACGGTCGCAACCGAAGCGGAAATCGTCACCGACCTCCAGATGCTGCACGCCGAGGCCATCAACCAGGATGGTATCAACGAACTCGCTGGCGCTGAGCTTGCTCAGGCGCTGGTTGAACGCCAGGCACAGAACCCGGTCGACGCCTTCGGCGGCCAGCAGTTGCAGCTTGTCGCGCAACCGGGCCAGGCGCGCCGGCGCGGTCTCCGGGGCAAAGAATTCCCGTGGCTGCGGCTCAAAAATCACCACGCAGCTGGGTACGCCCAACTCGAGCGCACGCTCACGCAGTCGGGCCAGGATGGCCTGGTGACCGCGGTGAACACCGTCAAAGTTGCCAATAGTGGCGACGCAGCCCCGATGCTGGGGGCGCAGATTGTGGAGGCCTCGAACCAGCTGCATAACGCGCTTCTTGCTCATAAAGTGGCCGATTATAACCACACCCGACGGCCGACGACAGGCAACACCGTAACCCAAAGTGAACGAGCCGACAAAACTGCCGGCTCGCGCCCGCTTTTCAAGGGTGAAACCTCAGCTCAAGGCCTTGCGATTGAAGTCGCGCAGGCGGAAACCGAGCAGCAGCAACATGCCGAAGTAAGCCACCACACCGGCAACCACCAGGGCGCCCAGGCGCAGGAAGCGCTCCAACATGTGACCCTGATCCCACGCGGGCATGAAATGCATGCCGATCAACAGCACCGCCGACATCACCGCCACCGCGACCAACAGCTTGAAACCGAACTTCAACCAGCCCGGCTGTGGTTGATACATCTGTTGTTTGCGCAGTTGATAGAACAGCAACCCGGCATTAAGGCAGGCACCGGCACTGATCGCCAACGCCAGACCGGCATGGGCCAGCGGACCGATCAGCACCAGGTTGAACAGCTGAGTAACTACCAGAGTGAAGATTGCGATTTTTACCGGCGTACGGATGTTTTGTTGCGCATAAAAGCCGGGCGCCAGCACTTTGATCACGATGATCCCAAGCAGACCGACAGAATAGGCAATCAATGCCCGCTGCGTCATCTCCGCGTCAAATCCGCTGAACTGGCCGTACTGGAACAGCGAAACCGTCAACGGCTCGGCCAGAATCCCCAACGCCAGCGCACACGGCAGTACCAGCACGAAGCACAGCCGCAGGCCCCAGTCGAGTATCCGCGAATATTCGTGGCGATCCTTGCTGGCGTAGGTCTTGGCCAGTGTCGGCAGCAGGATCGTGCCCAGCGCCACACCGAGTACACCGGACGGCAACTCCATCAAACGGTCGGCGTAATACATCCACGACACCGAGCCCGCCACCAGGAACGAGGCGAAAATAGTGTTGATGATCAGGGAAATCTGGCTGACCGAAACGCCGATGATCGCCGGTAACATCTGCTTCATCACCCGCCAGACGCCGGTGTCGCGCAGATTCAGGCGTGGCAGCACCAGCATGCCGATTTTTTTCAGGTGAGGCAGTTGATAGAGCAATTGCGCCAGTCCACCTACCAACACTGCCCAACCGAGGGCCATGACCGGCGGATCGAAATACGGCGTCAGGAACAGCGAAAACACGATCATGCTGACGTTGAGCAGGGTCGGCACGAACGCTGGCACCGAGAAGCGGTTCCAGGTATTGAGGATCGCACCCGCCAGCGAAGACAGGGAGATCAGCAATATATAAGGGAAGGTCACTCGCAGCAGGTCGGAGGTCAGCTGGAATTTTTCCGGCGTATCGGTGAAACCCGGCGCCGTGGCCCAGATCACCCAGGGCGCGGCGATCATGCCCAGCGCGGTGACCAGCGCCAGTACCAGCGTCAGCAGGCCGGAAACGTAGGCAATAAAGGTGCGGGTCGCCTCTTCGCCCTTCTGGCTTTTATATTCGGCCAGAATCGGCACAAAAGCCTGGGAAAATGCCCCCTCGGCGAAGATCCTGCGCAGCAGATTGGGCAGTTTGAAGGCGATAAAGAAGGCGTCGGTCGCCATTCCGGCGCCGAAGATGCGGGCAATGAGCGTGTCGCGAACAAACCCGAGAATCCGGGAAAGCATCGTGATAGAGCTGACGGCGGCCAACGATTTGAGCAGATTCATTGAAGGAATGTGTGCCTGTCGATAAACAGCAGGCGAATAACGCGCCCACTTGTGCGATACTCCGCGCCGCAACAGCACAGAGCCAAAGCTCGCGAGTTTACAGGTCAAGCGCCGGAAATAAATATCCCGCCTCTTTATACCTACCACTTAGCGGAACGTCTCAAGCGCCCTTGACAAGACATCTCTTCATCGGCATGATTCGCGGCCTATTTTGTTTGCTATTTCCTAAAAAGTCTTTCGAGGAGCTCGACGGTGGCCAACTCACCTTCCGCCAAAAAACGTGCAAAACAGGCTGAGAAGCGTCGCAGCCACAACGCCAGCCTGCGTTCCATGGTTCGTACCTACATCAAGAATGTAGTTAAAGCCATCGACGCAAAAGACGCTGAAAAAGCTCAAGCTGCATACGTTCTGGCTGTGCCAGTTATCGACCGTATGGCCGATAAAGGCATCATCCACAAGAACAAGGCTGCTCGCCATAAGAGCCGCCTGAATGGCCACGTCAAGGCACTGAAAGCAGCTGCCTAAGCGACGTAGTCATTAAAAAACCGACCTCAGGGTCGGTTTTTTATTGCCTGTGATTTTGCTGAAATCAAGGCCAAAAAAAAGAGGAGCCAACCGGCTCCTCTTTTTTTACGCGCGATTAATGAGCCGATGCCCACGGCAGAATCGGGATCGCCGTCACCGCATTCTGCGGGCTGCCCTCGATCAGGCGATCGCTGTAGACCAGATACACCAGCGTATTGCGCTTCTTGTCGAGGAAGCGCACCACCTGCATGGTCTTGAACACCAACGAAGTGCGCTCTTTGAACACCTCTTCGCCATCCTTCAATTCACCCTTGAAGTTGATCGGCCCGACCTGACGACAAGCAATGGACGCCTCGGCACGATCCTCGGCCAGCCCCAACCCACCCTTCACACCGCCCGTTTTGGCGCGCGACAGGTAGCAAGTCACACCCTCGACCTTTGGATCATCGAATGCCTCGACCACGATCCGGTCGTTCGGCCCGACAAACTTGAACACCGTCGACACCTGACCGATTTCCTCGGCCGAGGCCAGCAATGGCAGCGCCATCAGCAAGCCCAACAATCCTTTTGCCATGCACATCGCGTTTTCCTTACACCAGAATCAGGTTGTCACGATGAACCAGTTCCGGCTCAGCCATGTAACCCAGCAAACCGACAATCGCATCTGACGACTGACCGATGATTTTTTGTGCTTCCAGAGCACTGTAGTTCGCCAGGCCGCGGGCGATCTCACGACCGTCCGGCGCCACGCAAACCACCATTTCGCCGCGACGGAAACTGCCCTGAACCAGTTTGACGCCGACCGGCAGCAGACTTTTGTTGCCCTGGGACAACGCAGAAACCGCGCCATCATCCAGCACCAGCGTGCCACGGGTTTGCAGATGCCCGGCCAGCCACTGCTTGCGCGCCGCGAGCATGCCGCGCTCAGGCGACAGCAGCGTACCGATGCGCTCGCCCGCCTTCAGACGATCAAGCACGCGCTCCAGACGCCCACCAACAATGATGGTATGCGCCCCGGAACGTGCCGCCAGCCGCGCCGCGCGCAGCTTGGTCTGCATGCCGCCACGACCCAATGCACCGCCAGTACCGCCCGCCACCGCATCCAGTGTCGGATCATCGGCGCGCGCTTCGTAAATCAGTTGGGCGTCAGGGTTACTGCGCGGATCGGCGTCGAACATGCCGTCGCGATCCGTCAGGATCACCAGCAGATCAGCCTCGACCAGGTTGGCCACCAGCGCCGCGAGCGTGTCGTTGTCGCCGAAGCGGATTTCGTCAGTGACCACGGTGTCGTTCTCGTTGATCACTGGGATGACTTTCAGCTCGACCAGCGCACGCAAGGTGCTGCGGGCGTTCAGGTAACGCTTGCGATCGGACAGGTCGTCGTGAGTCAGAAGAATCTGCGCGGTGTGCCGGCCATGCTCGGCAAAGCTCGATTCCCAGGCTTGCACCAGACCCATCTGACCGATTGCAGCGGCAGCCTGGAGCTCATGCATCGCACTGGGTCGCGCAGTCCAGCCCAGGCGACTCATGCCTGCCGCCACCGCCCCGGAGGACACCAGCACCAGCTCGACGCCAGCCTCATGCAGAGCCACCATCTGCTCGACCCAGACACCCATTGCCGTGCGATCCAGCCCTTTGCCATCCGCTGTCAGCAAAGCGCTGCCGATCTTCACGACCCAACGCTGCGCACCTGTCACCTTGCTCCGCATCATCTTCAACCTTAGCTTGAGGGCAGCGCGACCTGGCTCTGCCCGTGACGTTATTCGTGATTCTTCGTGACCAACAATCGATTTCCAGATACTAAAACGCCGCTCGATTGAGCGGCGCTTAAGTTTACTGCAACGAATCAGTCACGCACGTAAATGATTTCCGGACCGTCTTCGTCATCCACATCTTCTTCGTCCCAATCATCGTCGCCGATGTCGTGAACCGACTTCACGCCACTGCGACGCAGGGCACGCTTGTCATCCAGCGCCTGCAACTGCGCACGGGCTTCGTCTTCGATGCGCTGATCGAGATCGGCCAGCTCTTCCTTGTAGGCCGGATCATTGGCCAGGCGATCGGCACGATCCTCCAGGTAGCGCATGATGTCGCGCGTCAGGCGCTCGGTGCCTTCTTTGGCAATGGCCGAAATCACGTAGACCGGACCGGTCCACTCCAGACGATCAACGATTTCCTTGACCCGCGCTTCGTGCTCTTCTTCGAGGATCTGGTCGCACTTGTTCAGCACCAGCCAGCGATCACGCTCGGCCAGCGACGGACTGAACTTGATCAGCTCGTTGACGATCACTTCAGCGGCGTCCGGCGCACTGCTTTCATCCAGCGGCGCCATGTCCACGAGGTGCAGCAACAGACGAGTACGCGCCAGGTGCTTGAGGAAACGGATCCCCAGGCCGGCACCGTCGGAAGCACCTTCGATCAGACCCGGAATGTCGGCAATGACGAAACTCTTCCAGCGGTCAACACTGACCACACCGAGGTTCGGCACCAGAGTGGTGAACGGGTAATCGGCGACTTTCGGCTTGGCAGCCGACACCGAACGGATAAAGGTACTTTTACCGGCGTTCGGCAGGCCCAGCAGACCGACATCGGCCAGAACCTTCATTTCCAGCTTCAGGTCGCGCTGCTCGCCCGGCTTGCCCGGCGTAGTCTGACGCGGTGCACGGTTGGTACTGGATTTGAAACGGGTGTTACCCAGACCGTGCCAGCCGCCCTGAACCACCATCAGCTTCTGACCAGCCTTGGTCAGGTCGCCAATGACTTCCTGGGTGGCGGAATCGATCACGGTGGTGCCGACCGGCACGCGCAGGATCAGGTCTTCACCCTTCTTGCCGGTGCAGTCGGTGCTGCCGCCGTTGGAGCCACGCTCGGCATCGAAGTGCCGGGTGTAACGGTAGTCAACCAGGGTATTCAGGTTTTCGTCGGCCATCATGAAGATGGAACCGCCATCACCGCCGTCACCACCGTTCGGACCGCCGTTTTCAATGAACTTTTCCCGACGGAAACTCATGCAGCCATTGCCGCCGTCACCAGCCTTTACGCGGATCGATACTTCATCAACAAACTTCATAACCAACGCCTCTCGCCGTACGGACGAGCCGAAAAACAATCAAGACATAAGACTCTTGCAAAAATGAGCGCAGCGACCCCAATCCACGACCTGCATCGCACGCCGGCAGCCCATACAAACAGCTTTGCAAGAGACTCACCCCACAAACGAAAAAGCCCCGTCGCAAGACAGGGCTTCTCCAGCACTCTCGCAGTTAGGCTGCGACAACGCTCACGTAACGACGACCGAAGGCGCCTTTTACTTCAAACTTGATCACGCCTTCGATTTTCGCGAAGAGGGTGTGATCTTTACCCATGCCAACGCCGTAGCCAGCGTGGAATTGGGTGCCGCGCTGACGCACGATGATGTTGCCGGCCTTGATGACCTGGCCGCCATACATCTTCACGCCAAGGCGTTTGGCTTCTGAGTCGCGACCGTTACGGGTACTACCACCAGCTTTTTTGTGTGCCATGAGTTCAATTCTCCTAGTGAGGAATTAGGCTGTAATTAAGCCTGAATACCGGTGATTTTGATCTCGGTGAACCACTGGCGGTGGCCCATACGCTTCATGTGGTGCTTACGGCGACGGAACTTGATGATGCGGACTTTATCGTGACGACCTTGGGAGATCACTTCAGCCTTGACGGTTGCGCCAGCAACAACAGGTGCGCCGATGTTCACGTCGTCGCCGTTGGCGACCAACAGAACGCGGTCAAAAGTCACGGATTCGCCAGTGGCGACTTCCAGTTTTTCGATCTTCAGGTATTCACCTTCAGCGACCTTGTATTGCTTACCGCCGGTAACGATTACTGCGTACATGGTATTTCTCCGATAATCCTGCTCACCCAGCTCTTTATAAGAAGAGGTATTGGCTGGCATGGCTGCATGGGGCTGGAACGGCCCAAGTGCAATTGCGTAAGGCAGGTGCTGCCCAGGAAGTTCAGGGTGCGCGATTGTACGCAAGCCTTCGAAGTCATGCAAGGGGCCGTCCATCGCGCCTTGACAGGCCCGGACGTGGGTCCTAGCATGCCGCGCAACCCTTCTGGAGCACCTGTCGCTGATGCAACCCCAAGCTTTCTACCGCGCGGTGGCGGACGATTTTAGCGCCGTCGACGGCATCATCAAGAAGCAGCTGACTTCCCGAGTGCCGCTGGTATCGAAAATCGGCGATTACATCACGTCGGCCGGCGGCAAACGCCTGCGTCCTTTATTGGTGCTGCTGTGCGGCAAGGCCTTGGGTCGCGAAGGCGACGACATGCGCCTGCTGGCCGCTACCATCGAATTCCTGCACACCGCCACCCTGCTGCATGACGACGTGGTCGACATGTCCGGCATGCGCCGTGGCCGTTCGACCGCCAACGCCATGTGGGGCAACGCCCCGAGCGTGCTGGTCGGCGACTTCCTGTACTCGCGCTCGTTCGAGATGATGGTCGAACTGGGCTCGATGCCGGTGATGAAAATCCTGTCCCAGGCCACGCGCATCATCGCCGAAGGCGAAGTGCTGCAACTGTCCAAGGTTCGCGACGCCAGCACCACCGAAGAAACCTACATGGAAGTCATCCGCGGCAAGACCGCGATGCTCTTCGAGGCTTCGACACACAGCGCCGCAGCACTGGCTGGCGCGACCGCCGAGCAGAGCGAAGCCCTGCGCACTTTCGGTGATCACCTGGGCGTTGCGTTCCAGCTGGTCGACGACCTGCTCGACTACAAGGGCGACGCCGAAACCCTGGGCAAGAACGTCGGTGACGATCTGGCCGAAGGCAAGCCGACCCTGCCGCTGATCTACACCATGCGCGAAGGCACGCCGGAGCAAGCCGCACTGGTACGCCAGGCGATCCAGAAAGGCGGGATCGAAGACCTGGAAAGCATCCGTATCGCCGTGGAAGCCTCCGGTTCGCTGGAATACACCGCGCAACTGGCCCGTGATTACGTGGCTCGCGCGATCAAGTGCCTCGACGCGCTGCCGGCCAGCGAATACCGCGATGCACTGGTTGAGCTGAGCGAGTTCGCGGTCGCCCGCACGCACTGATCAGCATCGCGTCATCAAAAAACCGCAGCCTCCGTTGGAGCCTGCGGTTTTTTGTTGCCTGCCATCAGCGGTTAAAACCCTATACAATGTGCGACTTTTAGCGATCCCCTCTCCAAGGAGCCTTAGTGAGCACGTTGCCACCCTGCCCGAAATGCAATTCCGAATACACCTACGAAGACGGCACCCAACTGGTGTGCCCGGAGTGCGCCCACGAGTGGTCTGCCGGCGGTGAAGCCGAAGTGACGTCCGATGATGCCGTGAAGAAAGATTCGGTCGGTAACGTCCTGCAAGACGGCGACACCATCACCGTGATCAAGGACCTGAAGGTCAAAGGCACCTCGCTGGTGGTCAAGGTCGGCACCAAGGTCAAGAACATCCGCCTGTGCGATGGCGATCACGACATCGACTGCAAGATCGACGGCATCGGCCCGATGAAACTCAAATCCGAGTTCGTCAGAAAAGTCTGAGTCTGCTGTCTTCCATCCCGCGCCCGCCGTGGGATGGAGCTTCACCCTCCCCCGCAATCCCCAGCAAATCCTCGCGATAGCCAAACGCCAGCTGTTTTGACCTTACGCAATCTTTACCCGCAAAAAATCACAAACCGCCAATAGGCGCTTGCTATTTGACGAATAAGAATTATTCTCATTGAAACCCTTTCAATGGAGATGAGACCCATGACTTATTTGATCGACGCCTGGCTGGATCGCCCGCACCCGTACCTCAGAATCCTGCATCGGGAAACCGGTGAAGTCTGTGCCGTACTGGAAGAAGAAGCCCTGCACGAGTTGCAGGATCAAGGGGATCTGGACGTCAGCGGCCTGAGTTCCAGCGAGCCATTGGTGCTCAAGGAGCTGGTGCGCAATCTGTTCCTGTTCTGCTATGCCCGGGCCTTGCGCCCGACCAGTGAACTGCACAACAAGATCGAAGTATGAAAAACGCGGAGAAACCCTGCACAAGCCACGCTTGTGCAGGGTAACGGGATTACAGAACCTCGAGCAGCTCGACGTCAAATACCAGAACGCTGTGCGGCGGGATGCTGCCAACGCCTTGAGCGCCGTAAGCCAGTTCGCTCGGCACGTACAGACGCCATTTGCTGCCGGCATTCATCAGTTGCAGGGCTTCGGTCCAGCCCGCGATAACGCCACCGACCGGGAATTCAGCCGGCTGGCCGCGCTCGTAGGAGCTGTCGAACACAGTGCCGTCGATCAGTGTGCCGTGGTAGTGAGTACGCACGGTGTCTTCACGGGATGGCTTGGCGCCTTCACCCTGAGTCAGCACTTCGAACTGCAGGCCGGATGCCAAAGTCGTGATGCCTTCTTTCTTGGCGTTTTCAGCCAGGAATGCCAGACCTTCGCCTGCGGCGGCTTCAGCCTTGGCAGCGGCTTCAGCTTGCATGATCTCGCGGATCACCTTGAAGCTGGCGGACATGGCTTCCTGGCTGACACGGCTTTCCTTGCCGGCGAATGCGTCGGTCAGACCGGCCAGGATGGCGTCCAGGCTGACACCCGGTGGCGGGTTGTCGCGCAGCTGGTCACCCAGCTGACGGCCGATACCGTAGCTGACGCGGGTTTCGTCGGTGGACAGATTTACTTCGGACATGACACTGCTCCGCTGTGCGGACGGCCTCGGAACACGCCGTGCGTACACAGCGCGTCCCGGCGCGCCCGGAACCAAAAGGGCGAGCAGACTAGCACAGATGTTCCGGCAATGATCAGGCCCCTGGGCCTACAGTGCGGACCGCCAGGCCAGCGGCACCTTCAGGCTTTCTTCGGCACTGGCGCCAAGACCGCACATTTCATCGTGCACCGAGGTGTGCACCAGGTTGAACGGCAGCATCGGAAAGTTATGCAGCACATCCCGGGCATGCTCGACCGAACGCAGTGTCAGCATTTTTCCCTGCGCATCGCTCAGCGGGTACGCCGCACCATGCATCCGGGCTTCAAGCAGATAGATTCCGCCTTCCATGGAGATCAGGTTCAGTTCGTCGACCTTTCTGGCGACGGCAAACGCATTCAGTTCTTGCAGGTTCATGAACGCACCTCACGCGGTGGCAAGCCTTGAGACCTACAGGGATATGCCTCGGCCGAACAAAGTACAAGCCACAAACGACACCGCCCGTCTGTTTCGCAACAGACGGGCGGTTTTGTTACAGCCAACGACAGCGCATCAGTGCTTGGTGAGCTTGTCCAGATAACCCATGGCGAACGCCGAAATCACGAAGGTCATGTGAATGATCACGTACCACATCAGGTGTTCGGGATCGACATTCTTGGCATCCATGAAGATCCGCAGCAGGTGGATCGAGGAGATCGCCACGATCGACGCCGCCACTTTCATCTTCAGTGACGAGGAGTCCATGGTGCCCAGCCAGCTGAGCTTTTCCTTGCCTTCATCGATGTTCAGCTCGGACACGAAGTTCTCGTAGCCGGAAATCATCACCATCACCAGCAAGCCACCGACCAGCGCCATGTCGATCAGCGACAGCAGCACCAGAATCAGCTCGGACTCGGCCATGGAGAAGACATTGGGAATGACATGAAACACTTCCTGGAAGAATTTCAATGCCAGCGCCAGCAGCCCCAGGGACAGCCCGATGTAGATCGGCGCCAGCAGCCAGCGCGTGGCGTACATTGCATTTTCGATAAAGCGTTCCATTGACTCTCACACAAGAAGGGTTGAAATCGGCGGCGAGTATACCAGCCGCCCATGACAGCCAGAAACCGCCCGGAAATCCGCCACCTGCGTGTGTGTGTCAAAGTTTTTCTGCTAGTGTCCAAACCATTGACAGCCCAGCGACAGTGGACAGGACGACTGGAAATGGATGTGCGATTGCCGATAACGACTGCCGGAATTTGTCTCGCCATATTGCTTGGCGGGTGTTCGCCCGGCGATGAAAAACCCGCCGTCAGCCTCGAAGAAAAGACTGCGCGGTTCGAGCAATCGCTGGACGCCATCACCGACCCGAAACTCAAGGACGCCGTGACCGAACTCGGCGGTTCGCTGCTGTTGCTTGAACGCGCACAACAGAAGCTCGACAACAAACCGCCCCGCACCGAATACGGCGAGGACGCTCTCGGCGTGCTCAGGCATTACCCAACACCCCAGGCGCTGGTCGACACGTTCATCAATGGCCTGTTCGTGCTGCACAAGGACTCCAGTTCCGATTACCTCACCGACCTGCAGCCGGTGTTCCCCTTCGTGCTCAACATCCCCGGCGGTTTTCTGTTCCCCCATGGCGTGGAATGGCATTCGGTGACCCTGAGCAACAAACGGATCATCGCCTATCAGCCGGAATGGTCGGAGACCGATCCGGGCATTCAGTTGAGTCCGTCCAGCTCCAACGTCACCAACCCCGATGACCTGACCGTCACCTACCCGTTCATCGAAGGGCTGAATGTCGACAAGAAGAACCTGCCGCGCCCGGTCAGCCTGCAAGGCCAGGTGGAAGTCATCGCCCCGAAACGCCTGCACAGTTTCAACCTGGACAAAAAGGACGTCGGCCAGACCCGCTCCGACGGCAACCTCAGCGTGACCCTGCTGAAACTGGACACGCACTACGCCGAACTCGAGTTCAGCAACCAGCTGCCGCTCGCCCCGGAAGTCGCCAACACCCGGCTCAATCCGTTGATCGTTCAGGCCCGCGACTCGACGGGCCAATATCTGGTGCGTGCCGGCGCCATCAACGAAAACCCCGAGCAGGTGGCGTTCTATCAAAAGCAGTTGGCGTACCTGCAGCAGCAAAAAGCCTGGAGCGAGGCGCTGGAAAAAAAGCTGGACGATGAACAACAGGCCTTTGAGCAACAGCATCCGCACCACTACAACAAGGTGTACTTCAACGGCCCGATCGACACCCTCGAAGTCAGCCTGCTGGATTTTTCCGAGGCGACCGTCACCCGCAAGGCGCTGGACCTGCCGGTGCGCGAATTCGATCCGCATACCACGGAAAAAGCCGTGCAGCCGCTCGACCTGCCGATCACTGTCTACGACGATCAGGCTCCCGAATGGCTCAAAGGCGCGTCCCTGACTGAAGAACAGCTGAAAAGCGGCGTTCATATCCGCCAGTCGGTTGAAGAACCAAGCGCCGCGCGCATCGAATTCGACCACCGCAAAACCTTCAATGATGAAATGCTCGGCGACGACTTCAGCCCCGGCGAAAGCCCGGTGACGTTCTTCACTGAAAAGCACAACGGCAAACTCGACGAGCCCATCGAGCTGCCGCCCGAGGCATACCAGGTCGATCCACTACAGGCGACCATCACCTACGACCTGAACCTGTTCCCGGAAACCCCGGCGATTGCCGTCGGCTCGATGCCGTTGTTCCTGGCCACGGTGGACAAACAGGCTTATGAAGCCAAGGCCCTGCCCAAAGGTCTGGAAATCAGGAACAACGCGTTGGTGGTGGATTTGAAGCGATACCCGGCCAACGAATGGCGCTTCTTCGTCAAGGACGACAGCGGTCATTACCTGAAGCAGATTCTGTCGGTCAGCCACGACGCGAGCGCGGAAGGGCCGGCGTTATTCGGCGTGCATTATTTCTATGGCCGTCCGACGCACGTGGAAACCTACCAGCGAACCGACCTCGCCACCGTGCAATACGGCTTTGAGGTCAAACTCGACAAGGCGCAGACCCAGGGCGCTGCACCCTGATCGGCGCTGATGATCGGCACTCTAGTGATCGAAAGTGCCGATACTGCGTCCGCGCCCACCGTTGATCTGCCGCAACTGCGCCTGCAGATGCAACGACCAGATCTGTGGATCATTGGCCAGCTCATAGCCGTGCATCGTCAGGCTTTCAACGATGGTGTCGAGAATCGACTCGGCGGCGATCGGCCCGTGAAACGGGCCCTGGGCTTTGATGGCGGAAGGTTGTTCACCAGCCATGCCGGCGGCGAAGAGCAATGTCCACATGCCGTTATCGCCGGCCAACGGCTTGATGGCGCATTCGATACGGGTCACGAGACCCAGGCATTGACGGGTGAGGCAGAGGTTGCGCGACATGGCGGCGACCCTCGGTAAAGCCGGTGTTCAGCCCTTGCTGAAGAGCTGTTTCGATCCAGTGATACTGTCGATGTCCTTGAGCAGAGAATAGAAGAAAAGTCCGCCGCGCAAGCCGCCCAGAACCAGAAGGCGCCGAATGGTCATTGTGTGAATATTGACGCCAGAGTGATGGCACTTTTGCCGACGTTCGCGACAAAACAAAAACGGGAGCCAAGACTCCCGTTTTTTTGACTGCCGCTGACTCAGGCCGGTTTGGCCTCCGCCAGCGCCTCCTGCGCCAGTTCCTTCTCGGCCTCCTTCAGATCCTCTTCGCTGATCATCTCGGCAATCACCCGCAGACGCTCCACCACCCGCGCGTTGACGCTGCCTTCCGGAAATTCGCCCTGTTCGTTCGGCTCACCGGCCGGCTCGCCCACCAGCAGGCTCAACGCTTCGTCGGCCTGACGCACCGCGTAAACGTGGAACTGCCCGGCACGCACCGCTGCCAGCACCTTCTCATCGAGCATCAAGGTGGCGACGTTGGCCTGCGGAATGATCGCGCCCTGCTCGCCCGTCAGCCCGCGCGCTTCGCAGAGACGGAAGAAGCCTTCGATCTTCTCGTTGACCCCGCCCACCGCCTGCACTTCACCGAACTGGTTGATCGAGCCGGTGATCGCGAAGCATTGCTTGAGCGGGGTTTTCGACAACGCCGAAATCAGCGTGCACGCCTCGCCCAGCGACGCACTGTCGCCATCGACGTAGCCGTAGGATTGCTCCAGCGCGATGCTCGCGGAAATCGCCAGCGGGAATTCCTGGGCGTAACGGCTGCCCAGATACCCGGTAAGAATCATCACGCCCTTGGAGTGGATCGGCTGGCCGAGGTTGACCTCACGTTCGATGTCGACGATGCCGCTGCCGCCCGGGTACACCGTGGCGGAAATCCGCGCCGGCACACCGAACGCCGAGTCACCGACTTCGAGCACCGTCAGCCCGTTGCACTTGCCGACCGCCGCCCCATCGGTATCGATCAGGATGATCCCCGCCAGCATGTCGTCGAGAATCCGCGCCGACACCCGACCGGTGCGAGTGGCCTTGGCCTTGAGCGCACGCTCGATGTGGCCGGCGTCGGTCATTTCATCGTTGGCCAGATGCCGGATGAAATCCGCCTCGCTGACCAACTGAAACAGATCGCCGATCCGCGCCGACAAACGCCCCTGGTGTTCGGCCAGACGCGCACTGTAAGTCGCCAGGCGCGCCACCGCGTCGGCGGTCAGCGGCGCCATGCCCTCTTCCGAAGTGCGGGTTTTCAGCAACTGGGCGAACTGCTCCAGGCTTTCGTCGACCATCGGGATGTCTTCGTCGAAGTCCACCAGAACGCGGAACATCTCCTGGAAGTCCGGATCGAGGTCCTGCAGCGTGTAATACAGCTGACGGGCACCGATGATGATCACTTTGACCTGCAGCGGAATGTGCTGAGGGTTGAGCGTCATGGTGGCGAAACGGCCCATCTCGCCCAGCGGCGACTCCATCTTCAGCTTGCGCGATTGCAGGGCGCGCTTGAGCGCATCCCACACGAACGGCTCGCCGAGCATTTTTTCTGCTTCAAGGATCAGGAAACCACCGTTTGCACGGTGCAACGCACCCGGACGCAGCTGGCGATAGGTGGTGTAGAGCGCGCCTTGATCGGTGGTGTACTCGATACGGCCGAACAGGTTTTCGTAGGTCGGATGCGGCTCGAACACCACCGGCGCACCGCCGCTGGCCGGATGGCCGACCACCAGGCTGGGGGCGTATTGCTCTTCCAGCAGCTTGCGCGCGACGGCGTCGGTCTTGCTGTCATCGACCAGTTGCTCGACCACGGTTTTCAGCAGATAGACCTGCATCGCTTGCAGATAGCCGCAGACGGCCGCGTTTTCCGCGTACTTTTCCGACAGCGGTGCGAGCAAGGGCTGCAACGCCAGGGTGATGGTTTCTTCGTTGAGCTGACGCAACTGGTTGCTCGACTCACGCTTCCATTGCGGCAGGCTGGCGAGTTCTTCGTTCAGGCGTTCTTCGAGAGCGGAAATATCGTCGTGAAAGCGTTCGCGCTCGGCTTCCGGCAATTGAGCGAATTCAGCTTCGTCCAGCGCCTTGCCTTCGAGCATCGGGGTGAAGGCAATGTTGCTGCTGTCGCGATACAGGGCGACGTCTTTTTCCAAAGCCAGACGTTCGATGACATCCAGTGCCTTGTCATAGCGCTGGTTGAAGGCGCGGTCGATGGCGCTCTTTTTCTGCTGGTAGGACGGGTGTTCGAACACCGCAGGAAAGGTCGCCAGCAGGTTGTCGATCAGGCCGTTGATATCGCCGATAAAAGCACCGGCAGTGCCCGATGGCAGTTCCAGGGCACGGGGCTCGCGCGGCTCATCGAAATTGTTGACGTAGACCCAGTCCGCCGGGGTCTGCAGGCGTTTGCCTTCGGCCTTCAGGTAGCGTTTGACGAACGAGAACCGGCCGGTGCCGGGCTCGCCCATGACGAACACGTTGTAACCGGGGCGTGGCATGGCCACACCGAACTGCAAGGCTTCGACCGCACGTTCCTGGCCGAGCACACCGCGAAAGGGCTCCAGATCATTGGTGGTAGTGAAGCTGAACTGTTCAGCGGAAAACGGACGGGTCAGCGCTTCGGGCGCTAGACGCAAGCTGGCAGCAACAGGATCAGGCATCGGGCTTCCTTAACAATCAGGCGGGGCAGATAGCGGCATTCTGGCGCTGCCCGAGCCCCACTGGCAAGGCGCGCCACACGACAAAGCATAGACAACCGGCCGACCTTGACGCAGCCCCCGTGAAACCGGGGGTATCGCCAAATCTTTCTTAAAAAATCACGGAACCCCGGGAACGCGCCTAAACTCCAAACTGCGCGGCTGGAACTAATACCGGCCCACTGGCTTCGTTTGGATCTGTTTCGTACAGAGCTTGGGGGGCCAGAACCCTGTCCATTGGTATGCACATAAAGAGAACAAAGCTATGAAACGGATTCTTCTCGGTACTCTCTTCACCGCTGTATCCATCAACGCAATGGCGCAAGCTCCAGGCGGCCCGGATTGCGGTTGGGGCAACATGCTGTTCGAAGGTCAGCGTGGCACCCCGGCTCACTTCCTGGCATCCACCACTAACGGCACTTCCGGTAACGCCACGTTCGGCATGACGTCCGGCACCAACGGTTGCTCCACCAACGCTTCGCTGACCTATGGCGGCAAATCCTGGTTTGCCATGAATGGCATGATGAACGAGCTGTCCGAAGACATGGCAAAAGGCAACGGCGAAGCGCTGACGACCTATGCCGTGGTACTGGGCGTGGCGCCGGAAGACCGTGCGCACTTCGCTGCCGTCACTCACGAGCACTTCCAGCAGATCTTCAGCAAGGCTGACGTGACCGCCGAAGACGTGCATACCAACACCCTGGCCGTTCTGAAGGCAGACCCACGTCTGGCCAAGTACGCGACTCAGGCTTAAGCTCGACCCACCCGCTTCCTTCGGGAAGCGGGTTTTATTTTTTCGGCCCGCCCTTTCCGGGCTTTGTTTCTTTTCGACTTAAGTTGCCATTTATGCTCAAACGCCTTGCCTGGCTGGCGCTGTGTGTCTGCGCCCCGCTGTCCGCCGCGCCCCACATCGACCCTCAACGTTTGCAGCAACTGGCCAACGACCGATTCTGGATTTCCCTCGGCCATTACGAAACCGCCAAGCTCGGTGGCTGGCGCAGCTACGTCAGTGACAAAAAATTCTTCCTCGCCCCCGACGGCAACGAACACCCCGACCATGAACTGGCCGCCACCGTGCAGGCGCTGTACGCCCCCGCCAGTCTCGGTGAGCAACACGCCCAGTGCGTCTACCCGGCACGCACCCGCTGGCTGAAAGATCAACTCAACCTGACCGACCTGCCGACGCCGGACTGCGCCGAATTCAAGAAATGGTTCAAGGACGTCTCCCCCCACAGCGCAGTGATGATTTTCCCGGCGGCCTATCTCAACAGCCCGTCGTCGATGTTCGGCCATACCCTGCTGCGCATCGACCAGGCCGACGTGCAAAGCGACAAGACTTCGTTGCTCAGTTACGCGATCAACTTCGGCGCCTACATCGAAGGCTCGGACAACAGCATTCTTTACGCCTGGAAAGGCCTGATGGGTGGTTATCCGGGACTGTTCGCGCTGGTGCCGTATCAGGAAAAACTCTCGGAATACCGCAGCCTGGAAAACCGCGACCTGTGGGAATACCGGCTCAATCTGACGCAAGCCGAAACAGCGCGGATGGTCGAGCATGTGTGGGAGCTGAAGCAGATCCAGTTCGACTACTTCTTCTTCGATGAAAACTGCTCCTATCGCCTGCTCGAACTGTTGCAGGTCGCCCGTCCGAGCCTGCGCCTGACCGAGCAATTCCCGCTGACGGCGATCCCCACCGACACCGTCAAAGCGGTGAAGGAAGCCGGTCTGGTCGAGCACATCGAATACCGCCCGTCCCGCGAGCGCGAACTGCTCAGCCGCGCCGAGCCCCTGAGCGGCGAAGAACAGGACTGGGTGCTGAAGGTCAGCGCCGATCAACAGCAACTTCAGGACCCGTCCTTCAAGGCCCTGCCTCGGGATCGCCAGGCGCTGATTGTTGACGCGGCGTATCGGCTGGAGCGCTACCGCGCCAACGGCCAGGAACGGGATCCACAGCGCGCCCAGCGCAGTTTCGAACTGCT
Source organism: Pseudomonas sp. lyk4-R2A-10 (assembly GCF_030209075.1). NCBI lineage: Bacteria > Pseudomonadati > Pseudomonadota > Gammaproteobacteria > Pseudomonadales > Pseudomonadaceae > Pseudomonas > Pseudomonas sp. lyk4-R2A-10. The sequence goes on from NZ_JARVSR010000013.1 coordinate 92,062, forward strand.
GCGGGCGATCAACAAGAACCCGGCGCCGGAGCTGCAGATTCCTCAACCGGGCCTGCCCGAAGACGGACACGAATCGCGCACCTGGCAGGCCGGTCTCGGCACTCGCGGTGACCGCGCATTCGGCGAGTACGGCTTGCGCATGGCCTATCACGATCTCAACGACAACGCCGAGAGTTTCCCCCTCGGCGCACAGATCGAAATCCTGCAGATGAAGCTGCGCCAGTACGAAGGCAATCACTGGCAGTTCCAGCAACTGGATCTGGCGACCATCCGCTCGCTGACGCCGCGCAATGCGCTGTTGCAACCGCTGTCGTGGCAAGTCACCGGTGGTCTTGAACGCGTACCGGGCAAGCACGATGACGAGACATTGGTCAGCCACGTCAACGGTGGCGGTGGCGGCACCTGGGCGTTGGCTGACGATGTGCTGGGGTTCGCCCTCGGCACGGTGCGCGTTGAACACAACAATGATTTCGCCGAGTTCGTTTCCCCCGCAGGCGGTTTCAATACCGGCGTACTGTGGAAAAACCCGTTGGGCAATCTCAGCCTGGAGGCCAAAGGTGATTACTTCTTCAACGGTGAAGTACGCCGTAGCCTGAGCCTGAATCAGCAGTGGGAATTGTCGCGCAACCTCGGCCTGCGTCTGAGCGCCCAGCGTGAGTTCAGCCATCTGGCCACGCCGGAGACCGAAGTGATGCTGGAAGTGAAGTGGTATCACTACTGAGGTTTTGATCTTTCTTTCACGACCCATCGACGAATCCGCTTCTAGACTTTCCTTATCAGCCGTTTGACGGCCCGGGAGAGTGTGATGTGGCGCTGTGTGTGTTTTGCGGGCGTGTTGCTGTTGCTGGGTGGCTGTCAGAGCACCCACGAAGATCTGATTGCCAAGGGTTATCCACCGGCGTTCGCTGACGGTTTCGATGACGGTTGCATCAGCGGTCGCCAGGCCGCCGGCTCGATCAGCGGCGAGTTTCGCAAGAACGTGCCGCGTTATCTCAAGGACAAGCAATACGCCGAAGGCTGGAGCGACGGCTTCCGCCAGTGTCAGGCGATGCTGGAAAACAAGGATCGCGAACAGTATCGCAACGAACACTGGGACGAACGCGAACGCGCCTGGCAGCAGGAGAAGGATCAGGGCGCAGCGCGGGCTTATCGTTCGCAGTAGGTCGCTTCCAGACATCCAGCGAAACCTTTTGCCTGCGACCATGGCCCAACGGCTATAACAGGAGCCCACCATGAGTCGCGCTTTCGTCAACGAAGACAACGCCGCTGCGCAAGCCGATCAGCCGGTCGAACGGCAGGTCAGCACCCAGCCCAACTACGTCACGCCGCAAGGACTTACCCAGTTGCAGACGAAACTCGCCGAACTGCAAAGCCTGCACGCCGAACAGTCCGCCAAGGGCGAACAGGCCGACAAGCAGCGGCTGGCCGATCTCGAACGGGATTTGCGTTATTTCAATCAACGGGTCGCCAGCGCTCAGGTCGCGCCGGCCCCGACGTCGAACGACAAGGTGCAGATCGGCAGTTGGGTGACCTACGCCGACGAACACGGCACCGAGCGCCGGGTGCAACTGGTCGGCGAGGATCAGGCCGATGCGGTCAACGGGCTGATCAACTGGGCTTCACCGCTGGGCCGTGCGCTGCTTGGCGCGCGGCTCAACGATGAAGTGCTGTGGCAGCGCCCGGCCGGCGATCAAGTGATTGAAGTGATCCGCATAGAGCGTTCTTAAACCACGCCTTGGGCGAGCATCGCGTCGGCGACCTTGACGAAGCCGGCGATGTTCGCGCCTTTGACGTAGTTGATCCGGCCGTTTTCCTCACCGTAATGCACGCAGGCGTGGTGGATCGACTGCATGATCCCGTGCAGCTTGCTGTCCACCTCGCCGCCCGTCCACAGCAGGCGCATGGCGTTCTGCGACATCTCCAGCCCACTGACCGCTACGCCGCCGGCATTCGAGGCCTTGCCCGGCGCGAACAGAATGCCCGCTTCGATAAAGATATCCACAGCCTCAAGGGTGGTCGGCATGTTCGCGCCTTCGGCCACGCAGACGCAGCCGTTGCGCAGCAAGGTGCGGGCGGATTCCGCGTCAAGTTCGTTCTGGGTCGCGCATGGCAGCGCAATGTCGCACGGCAACGACCATGGCAACTGACCGGCGCGGAACTCCAGACCGAAGGCAGACGCCAATTCGCTGATCCGCCCACGCTTGACGTTCTTCAGTTCCAGCAGCGCCAACCACTGTTCTTCGCTCAGGCCCGCCTCGCAATACAGCGTGCCTTCGGAGTCGGAGAGGGAAATCACCTTGCCGCCCAGATCCATCACTTTGCGAGCCGCGTATTGCGCAACGTTGCCGGAACCGGAGATCGCCACGCGTTTGCCTTCGACGGTCTGCTCGCGACGCTTGAACATTTCCTCGGCGAAGTACACGCAACCGAAACCGGTGGCTTCGGGGCGAATCAAGCTGCCGCCGTAGGTCATGCCCTTGCCGGTCAGCACGCTGGTGAACTGGTTGCTCAGGCGTTTGTACTGGCCGAACAGGAAACCGATTTCCCGTGCGCCGACACCGATATCACCGGCCGGGACGTCCACGTCGGCACCGATGTGGCGGTACAGCTCGCTCATGAATGCCTGGCAAAAACGCATGACTTCGGCGTCGCTCTTGCCCTTCGGATCGAAGTCCGAGCCACCCTTGCCTCCGCCCATGGGCAGCGAGGTCAGGGAATTCTTGAAGGTCTGCTCGAAGGCGAGGAATTTCAACACGCCCAGATTCACCGAAGGATGGAAACGCAAACCGCCCTTGTAGGGGCCAATGGCGCTGTTCATCTGGATGCGGAAACCGCGATTGACCTGGACCCTGCCCTGATCGTCGACCCACGACACTCGGAACACCACCGCCCGCTCCGGCTCGCAGATACGCTCCAGAATTCCCGAGGTCAGATAGTGCGGATTGGCCTCGAGAAACGGCCACAGACTGCGCAGGACTTCTTCGACGGCCTGGTGGAATTCGGGTTGATCCGGATCGCGTTTTTTCAGACGGGCGAGGAAGGATTCGACGGATTCGATCATGGGAAAAGTCTCGGCAGATTTGTTGTCGTTGGAGGAGATTGAGCCGGACTGTAACAAACGATATGTACACAGCAACAGACAAAAATGTCGCATTTATGAAAACAAATAGTACACACGCTATAAGACAGTCTGCATTGCAGGCAAAAAAAAGCGGAGCCCGAAGGCTCCGCTTTTTCATGCAAACAACCCGTAATCAGGCCAGTTTCTTGTGGCGTACCCGGTGTGGCTGGGCCGCTGCTTCGCCGAGGCGCTTTTTGCGATCGGCTTCGTACTCGGTGTAGTTGCCCTCGAAGAACACTGCTTGCGAGTCGTCTTCGTACGCCAGGATGTGAGTCGCGACGCGGTCAAGGAACCACCGATCGTGAGAGATCACAATGGCGGCGCCCGGGAAGTCCAGCAGGGCTTCTTCCAGGGAACGCAGGGTTTCAACGTCGAGGTCGTTGGACGGTTCGTCGAGCAGCAGGACGTTGCCGCCCTCCTTCAGGGTCAGCGCCAGGTGCAGACGACCGCGCTCACCACCGGACAGGTCCTTGACGAACTTCTGCTGATCGCCGCCCTTGAAGTTGAAGCGACCGACGTAGGTACGCGACGGGATCTCGTAGTTGCCGATGCGGATCTGGTCGGAACCATCGGAGATCTGCTGGAACACGGTCTTGCTGCCGTCCAGGTCTTCGCGGCTCTGGTCAACGCAGGCCAGTTGCACGGTTTCGCCGATCTCGATGCTCCCGGAATCCGGGGTTTCCTTGCCCATCAGCATGCGGAACAGGGTCGACTTACCGGCACCGTTACCGCCGATCACGCCGACGATGGCGCCCTTCGGCATGGAGAACGAAAGGTTGTCGATCAGGACGCGATCGCCGTAGCCCTTGGTGACGTTCTTGAACTCGATGACCTTGTCGCCCAGGCGCGGACCGGCCGGGATGTAGATCTCGTTGGTTTCCGAACGCTTCTGGAATTCCTGCGACTGCATTTCTTCGAAGCGCTGCAGACGAGCCTTGGATTTCGACTGGCGGGCCTTGGCGCCTTTGCGCACCCACTCCAGTTCTTCCTTCATGGCTTTTTCGTGGGCCGATTGCTGCTTGGATTCCTGGGCCAGACGATCGGACTTGGCTTCCAGCCAACCCGAGTAGTTGCCCTCGTAAGGAATGCCCGCGCCGCGATCCAGTTCCAGAATCCAGCCGGCGACGTTGTCCAGGAAGTAACGGTCGTGCGTGATCGCTACCACAGTGCCCGGGAAGTCGTGCAGGAAGTGTTCGAGCCACGCAACGGAGTCGGCGTCCAGGTGGTTGGTCGGTTCGTCGAGCAGCAGCATGTCCGGGGCGGACAGCAGCAGACGGCACAGGGCCACACGACGTTTTTCACCACCGGACAGGTGCTCGACCTTGGCGTCCCAGGCGGGCAGACGCAGCGCATCGGCGGCGACTTCCAGCTGGCGCTCCAGGTTGTGACCGTCGCTGGCCTGCAGGATCGCTTCGAGCTTGGCCTGTTCGGCGGCCAGCTTGTCGAAGTCGGCGTCCGGGTCGGCGTAAGCGGCGTAGACCTCGTCCAGACGCGCTTGCGCATCCTTGATCACGCTGACCGCTTCCTCGACCACTTCACGCACGGTCTTGGTCGGATCCAGTTGCGGCTCTTGCGGCAGGTAACCGATGTTCAGTTCCGGCATCGGGCGCGCCTCGCCCTCGAACTCGGTGTCGACGCCGGCCATGATTTTCAGCAGCGTGGATTTACCCGAACCGTTGAGACCGAGCACGCCGATCTTGGCGCCGGGGAAGAAAGACAGCGAAATGTTTTTCAGGATTTCCCGCTTCGGCGGAACAACTTTGCCCAGCCGATGCATGGTGAAGACGTATTGAGCCATGGAGAACCTTGGGTCAGTGACAGATGAATGATTGGAGCGCAGGCGATGCCCGGCCAGACCGATGCGCGTCGTTCACTTGATAGTCATCAATGCGTGCGCGCTGAAAAAGTCTGAGTCTAGGAGCTGGAACGCTCCCGCGTAACCGGCAAAGCTACCTGAATGACCGGTGGCAGTCCAGCCGAGTGGGGCTGGCACTTCGCCACAACTCAAGGCATGCTAGCCGCCCTTGGGCGTCCGGCTTATAGTGCACGTCGCGCCAGTCCAGCCAGACCGCAGGATTACAGCTTGTCCAACGTCACTCCGCCAGCCTCTGTGAGCAGCACCCAACCGGCGCCCGGCTCGTCCCTGCGCGGAACATTGAAAGGCGCGCTGGCGACGCTGGTGCTTTTGCTGCTGGCGCTGCTGTTCTGGCAGTTGCTCGATCAACTGCGTGAAACCCAGAAAAACCAGCGTCAGTACACCATCGACTACACCGCCGACCTCGCCGCGCAGGTCAGCCTGAACATGGCGTTGAACGCGCAGATCGCCCTCAACCTGCTACCGATCGTCGAACAACCGCAGTCGGCCGACGAACAGCAGGCGCTGCTGCGCAAACTTCAAAAGTCGCTGCCCGACCTGCGCAGCCTGGCCCTGCTCAGCCCCTCCGGAAAAATCCTCAGCGACAGCGCGACTGACAGCCAAGACGCCGATTACCTCAGCGATCTGGTACGCCGCAGCCGCGCTCAGGCGCATTACTTCAGCAATGACGACGACGGCTCGGTGGTGCATCTGCTGTTGCATCAGGCCAGTGGCAGCACTCGCGGTTACTGGGCACTGCGGCTGACACCCACCTTCTTTAAAGCACTGACCAAACAAGGCGAAACCGGTATCCGTCCCCTGTGGCTGGTGGAAAATCGCATCAACCATCAGATCATCAGCCGCGACGAAGCGATGCCCATCGGCAGCACCAGCGTCCTGACCCCGGACGATCTGGCCAACAGCGTGCTGACCGTGCCGCTGAGCAGCAGCGACTGGCAACTGCGTGGCCTGTTCGACCGTCAGCATGTACTCGAACAACTGCTGCCGGCGTTCATCGGCAAATGCCTGTTGGGCCTGGCGCTCTCGCTGCTGCCGTTTATCGCGCTGCTCAACATGCGTCGCCGTCAGCGTCAGGTGCATGAAGGGCGTCGGCGTTATCAGGATATTTTCGAAGGCACCGGCGTGGCGTTGTGCGTGCTGGATCTTTCAGGGCTCAAGCAGCTTTTCGAAAGGGCCCAGATCCAGACCAGCGACCAGCTCAAGGCCTGGCTCGACCAGCCGGCGCAGCGCCAGCAATTGCTCCACGAACTGCGGGTGACCGAGGTCAACCAGGTCGCGCTGCAACTGCTCAACGTCAATTCCTGCGACCACGCCTGGCAACTGTTGATCGACGGTCAGCCGCACAATCAGTGCGCCATCGGCAATCAGGTCCTCGACGCCGTACTCCAGCAGCAAAAGCAGCTGGAACTGGAAATCAAGCTCCCGGACATCAATGGCCGCGACCAGCATCTGTGGCTGGTGCTGCGCCTGCCGCAGGAGCAGCACGACTACAAGGCCGTGATCCTGAGCATCAACGACATCACCAGCCGCAAACTGATCGAACTGTCGCTGCTGGAGCGCGAAGGTTTCTGGTCGGACGTGGTGCGCACCGTGCCGGATCACCTGTACGTGCAGGACGTGATCAGCCAGCGGATGATCTTCAGCAACCACCACCTCGGCCAGACCCTCGGTTACAACCGCACCGAACTGCATCAGATGGGCGAGTATTTCTGGGAAATCCTTCTGCACCCGGAAGACGCCGACTATTACCACCGCTCGCGGCAGATGCAGCGTCACGCCGGTTACAGCCAGTTGTTGCAATGCCAGCTGCGCTTCCGTCATCGCGACGGCAAATGGCGGCGCTTCGACATTCGTGAACAGGCGCTGGCCCGGGACAAGCACGATCAGGTGACGCGGATCATCGGCGTGGCCAAGGACATCACCGAGCAGATCGAAGCCAGCGAATCCCTGCGTGACAGCGAACAACGCTACCGGATGCTCGCCGAAAGCATCAGCGACGTGATTTTCTCCACCGACAGCCAGCTGTCGCTGAACTACGTCAGCCCGTCGGTGCAAGCGGTGCTGGGCTATGACGCCGAGTGGATTTTCCAGAACGGCTGGCAATCGACCATCGCCAACCCGCAGCAACTGAGCGGCATCTATCACCTGATGGATCGGGTCAGCAAAGCGCTGGGCAAACCCGAGCAACTGGTGACTTTGCGCAGCCAGGTGCAGACCCAGATGTTCCTGTTCGACTGCCTGCGCGCCGACGGTCGCAAGATCCCGATCGAACTGCGTCTGGTGCTGGTGTGGGACGAGCATGGCGCCTTCGAAGGCGTGCTCGGGGTCGGCCGCGACATCAGCCAGCAGCGCCGCGCCGAGAAAGACCTGCGCATGGCGGCCACGGTATTCGAGCACTCGACCTCGGCGATCCTGATCACCGATCCGGCCGGTTACATCGTCCAGGCCAACGAGGCGTTCAGCCGGGTCAGCGGCTACGCGGTGAGCGAAGTGCTCGACCAGTTGCCGAACATGCTGACCGTCGACGAACAGCAGGACGCGCACCTGCGCTACGTGCTCAAGCAGTTGCATCAGCACAGCACCTGGGAAGGTGAAGTCTGGCTCAAGCGCCGCAATGGCGAGCATTACCCGGCGTGGGTCGGCATCACTGCGGTGCTCGATGACGAGGGCGATCTGGCCAGTTACGTGTGCTTCTTCAGCGACATCAGCGAGCGCAAGGCCAGCGAGCAGCGGATTCACCGCCTCGCCTACTATGACGCCCTGACCCACCTGCCGAACCGCACGCTGTTCCAGGATCGTCTGCACACCGCGTTGCAATCGGCCGAACGGCAGAAGTCGTGGGTGGTGCTGATGTTCCTCGACCTCGACCGTTTCAAACCGATCAACGACTCCCTCGGCCACGCCGCCGGCGACCGCATGCTCAAGGACATGGCCACCCGGCTGCTGGCCTGCGTCGACGATGACGACACCGTGGCGCGGATGGGCGGCGACGAATTCACCCTGTTGCTGCAACACCGCTCCAGCCGCGAGATGGCGCTGAACCGTGCGATCCACGTGGCCGAGCAGATTCTCGCCAGCCTTGTGCGGCCGTTCGTGCTGGAGGGTCGCGAATTCTTCGTCACCGCCAGCATCGGCATCGCCCTGAGCCCGCAGGACGGCAATGAACTCAGCCAGTTGATGAAGAACGCCGACACCGCGATGTACCACGCCAAGGAGCGCGGCAAGAACAACTTCCAGTTCTATCAGGCCGACATGAACGCCAGTGCGCTGGAGCGCCTGGAACTGGAAAGCGATCTGCGCCACGCGCTGGAGCAGAACGAATTCGTGCTGTATTACCAGCCGCAGTTCAGCGGCGACGGCAAACGCCTGACCGGCGCCGAAGCCCTGCTGCGCTGGCGTCATCCCCGCCGCGGACTGGTGCCGCCGGGGGACTTCATTCCGGTGCTCGAAGAACTCGGGCTGGTGGTGGACGTCGGCGACTGGGTGATCAGCGAGGCCTGCCGTCAGCTCAAGACCTGGCACCAGAGCCGCGTGCGCGTGCCGAAGGTCTCGGTAAACATCTCGGCGCGGCAGTTCTCCGATGGCCAGCTCGGCACGCGGATCGCCACCATCCTCAAGGAGACCGGCCTGCCGCCGGCGTGCCTGGAGCTGGAACTGACCGAAAGTATCCTGATGCGCGAAGTCAGCGAAGCGATGCAGATCCTTGCCGGTTTGAAGAACCTCGGCCTGAGCATCGCAGTCGACGACTTCGGCACCGGTTACTCATCGCTGAACTACCTCAAGCAATTCCCGATCGACGTGCTGAAGATCGACCGCACCTTCGTCGACGGCCTGCCGTCCGGCGAGCAGGACGCGCAGATTGCCCGGGCGATCATCGCCATGGCCCACAGCCTGAATCTGGCGGTGATTGCCGAGGGTGTGGAAACCCATGAACAACTGGACTTCCTGCGCGAGCATGGCTGCGACGAGGTTCAGGGTTATCTGTTCGGGCGGCCGATGCCGGCGGGCCGGTTCGAGGCGCAGTTCAGCAATGATGCGCTGTTCATGTTCGACTGAAGATCGGCGGCGCAATCTTCGCGGGCAAGCTCACTCCCACAGGGATTGATGTTGATCACAAAATCGCGGGCCGGCCTCGGTTATTGTGCGAACCGGCTGGTCAGCGAAGGCCGGCACGGACGCCACATATCTGGTCATGAACGCCACTTGTCTGCGACATGATGTCGTTTCATATGCCATCCAAAACCTGTTGGGGTAGAATGCCCCCCTTTTCTGCCCCCGATCCTTGAGGACCGCCATGTTCAGCCGTGATTTGACTATTGCCAAGTACGACGCCGATCTTTTTGCCGCCATGGAGCAAGAAGCCCAGCGCCAGGAAGAACACATCGAGCTGATCGCTTCGGAGAACTACACCAGCCCAGCGGTGATGGAAGCTCAAGGCTCGGTACTGACCAACAAGTACGCCGAAGGCTACCCGGGCAAGCGCTACTACGGTGGTTGCGAGTACGTCGACGTTGTCGAGCAACTGGCCATCGACCGCGCCAAGGAACTGTTCGGCGCCGACTACGCCAACGTTCAGCCGCACGCTGGCTCCCAAGCCAACGCCGCTGTCTACCTGGCCCTGCTGTCGGCCGGTGACACCATCCTGGGCATGAGCCTGGCTCACGGCGGTCACCTGACCCACGGCGCCAGCGTTTCCTCCTCCGGCAAGCTGTACAACGCCATCCAGTACGGCATCGATGCCAACGGCCTGATCGACTACGACGAAGTCGAGCGCCTGGCGGTCGAGCACAAGCCGAAAATGATCGTGGCCGGTTTCTCTGCCTACTCGCAGATCCTCGACTTCCCGCGCTTCCGTGCCATCGCCGACAAGGTTGGCGCCTACCTGTTCGTCGACATGGCTCACGTGGCCGGTCTGGTCGCCGCTGGCGTCTACCCGAACCCGGTTCCGTTCGCTGACGTCGTGACCACCACCACCCACAAGACCCTGCGCGGTCCACGTGGTGGCCTGATCCTGGCCAAGGCCAACGCCGACATCGAGAAGAAGCTGAACTCCGCCGTATTCCCGGGCGCCCAAGGTGGCCCGCTGGAGCACGTGATCGCCGCCAAAGCGATCTGCTTCAAGGAAGCACTGCAGCCTGAGTTCAAGGCTTACCAGCAACAAGTGGTGAAAAACGCCCAGGCCATGGCCGGCGTGTTCATCGAGCGCGGTTTCGACGTGGTTTCCGGCGGTACTGAAAACCACCTGTTCCTGCTGTCGCTGATCAAGCAGGAAATCTCCGGTAAAGACGCCGACGCCGCTCTGGGCAAAGCGTTCATCACTGTGAACAAGAACTCCGTGCCAAACGACCCACGCTCCCCGTTCGTCACCTCCGGCCTGCGCTTCGGTACTCCGGCAGTGACCACTCGCGGCTTCAAAGAGGCGGAGTGCAAAGAGCTGGCGGGCTGGATCTGCGACATCCTGGCTGACCTGAACAACGAAGCGGTGATCGACGCCGTTCGTGAGAAAGTCAAAGCCATCTGCAAGAAACTGCCGGTATACGGCGCTTGATTGCGACGTTAAACCCGTAACATGAAAAACCGGCCAGTGATGGCCGGTTTTTTTTCGCCCGCAAAAAAGTTTCGATCGCTAAATGGCTCAAGGTCGGGGCCTCGCGCTCAACTGGTCAGACCGGTCATGCCAATTCGTCATTTTTCACTTGCGATCCCTAAAAAACAGCGCCTAGACTGCACCCGCACTGGACATACCGGTAAGACCACAATAATTAAGTCCTGAATCTGATGCGCCCCGCGCACGGCAGCAAGGACACCGACCAGGATTCCTCCCATGCTCAGATGGTGCTCGCGTTCAATCTTCCTCCAAGTGGTTCTCGGACTGATGCTCGGCATCGTCTGCGGACTGACCCTTCCCGAATACTCGGCCCAGCTCAAACCGCTCGGCGACGGTTTCATCAAACTGATCAAGATGCTCATCGGCCTGATCGTGTTCTGCGTGGTGGTCAGCGGCATCAGTGGCGCCGGCGACTTGAAGAAGGTCGGGCGCATCGGCCTCAAGTCGGTTATCTACTTCGAAGTACTGACCACCATCGCCCTGGTGATCGGTCTGGTGTTTGCCTTCACCACCGGGATCGGCAGCGGCGCCAATATCCATCTGGAGCAGCTGTCCGCCGCCGACATGGGCGACATCGCCGAACGCGGCCAGCACATGCACACCACCACCCAGTTCCTGATGGACCTGATCCCGACTTCGGTACTCGGCGCCTTTGCCGACAACAACATCCTACAAGTGCTGTTGTTCTCGGTGCTGTTCGGCAGCGCGTTGAATCTGGTGGGCGAAGCGGCTTCCGGGATCTCGCGGCTGATCAACGAACTGAGCCATGTGATCTTCCGCATCATGGGCATGATCGTGCGTCTGGCTCCGATCGGCGTGTTCGGCGCCATCGCCTTCACCACCAGCAAATATGGCCTGGATTCGCTGCAACACCTGGGCAGCCTGGTCGGTTTGTTCTACCTGACCTGCATCGCTTTCGTCGCGCTGATTCTCGGTCTGGTAATGCGTCTTTCCGGCCTGCGCATGTGGCCGTTGCTCAAGTACCTGCGTGAAGAGTTGCTGATCGTCATGGGCACCGCGTCCTCCGACGCCGTGCTGCCGCAGATCATGCGCAAGCTTGAACATCTGGGCATCGGCAGCTCGACTGTCGGGCTGGTGATTCCCACCGGTTACTCGTTCAACCTCGACGGTTTTTCGATCTACCTGACCCTGGCCATCGTGTTCATCGCCAACGCCACCGGTACACCGCTGGCCATGACCGATCTTCTGACGATTTTGCTGGTATCGCTGATTACCTCCAAAGGTGCCCACGGCATTCCCGGTTCGGCGCTGGTGATTCTCGCGGCCACGCTGACGGCGATCCCGGCGATCCCGGTGGTCGGTCTGGTGCTGGTACTGGCGGTGGACTGGTTCATGGGCATCGGCCGGGCGCTGACCAACCTGATCGGCAACTGCGTCGCCACCGTGGCCATCGCCCGTTGGGAAAAGGACATCGACGTGCAGCGGGCGAACAAGGTGCTCAACGGCGAGCAGGGCTATAACTTTCAGCCGAGAAAAACGGTCGCTCAAGCGGCGGCCAAAGAATTCTGAATGAGCGCCGTGCCTGCGCCAATGCAGGCACGGCTCATGGAGCGAACACGTGATTACTACATCAACCGTCGTCAACTCAGTGGTGGAAAAACTCCGGGCCGCGCTGGCCCGGGGTCAGTGGCGCTCCGGCGAAATGCTGCCGGGCCAGCGTGAACTGGCCGAACAACTGGGCATCAGCCGCCCGAGCCTGCGTGAAGCGGTGATCGTGCTGGAGACCCTTGGCCTGGTGCGCTCGATGCCCGGCAAAGGCGTGGTGGTCCTCGACGCCCAGGCCAGTGACAGCCAAAGCCACGACAGCGCCGTGGCCGGCGCCAGCCTCGAAGACGTGCTGCAACTGCGCTACACCCTTGAACCGTTCATCGTTGGTCTGGTGGCGCAGTCGATCAGCAGCAAGGAAGTCGGGCAACTGCGCCTGACCCTGATGGACATGCGCGAAGCCCTCGAAGCGGGTGACAGCGAGGCCGGCGTCAGCGCCTACATCGCCTTTCACGAAGAACTGTTCACCCTGACCTCGAACCCGATTTTCCAGAGCGTGGTGCAACAGACCAGCAATGCCCTCAAGCAAAGCGCCGAAGTGCTGCGCAATTCACCGGAGCACCTGGCCGAACGCCTTGAGGAAAACGAAGCCGTAGTACGCGCGATCCGCAGCAAGAACAGCGCCCAGGCCAGCGCCGAAATGCGCCGGCACATCCTGCGTGAAGGCCAGCGGATGGGCATCGAGCTGAATATCCCGGATGACAACCTGAGCCACTGACACGCCTCACACTGGAGACCGGCCATGAACAGTCTTGCCACGCCGTCGCATCCTCGCCCGACCCCGACGGCCCTGCCCTTCTCCCGCCTGCACGCGCCGGTGGAGGATCTGTATCCGCGCCTGTTCGACGCAATCCTCGAACAGCGCATCGATGCTGCCAGCCGTTTCACCGAAGAAAGTCTCAAGCAGATGTTCGGCGTCAGCCGCGCCGATGTGCGTCGGGTGCTGACCCAGCTGTCCCACGAACAGATCATCGTGCTGCGGGCCAACCATCGACCACGAGTGGCCGCGCCGGACGCCGAGCAGACACGTCAGGCCCTGCACGCCCGGCGTCTGGCCGAGAACACGCTGGTGCGGCTGGCTTGTCAGCATGCGCAGGCTGAAGATTTGAAGCGCCTGCGAGCACTGATCGAACGGGAGCGTCAAGCTGTGGATCAAGATCGGCGCGGGGCGGCAATTCGCCTGTCCGGGGAGTTTCATTTGCAGGTAGCGAAAATGGCGCAGAATGCACCTTTGGCGCATTTTCTCGGCACGTTGGTGCCGTTGACCTCACTGGCGATTGCGCGATGCACAGAAACCACGCACAGCTGTTGCGGCTGGCAGGATCACGCCCGGATCGTCGAGGCGATCGAGCGTGATGACTCCGTCGAGGCGGCGTCGCTGATGAACCGTCATCTGGATCACCTGGAGCAGACGATTCTCAGCGGCTCCACGCACTGAGAGCGCGGCGGACTCAGTTCGCCGCCACCCTGGCAAACCCCGCCCGGATTTTCTCTTCCGGCAAATCGTCAGCGATAAACACGATCACGCTTTCCCGCGCCTCGCCTTCCGCCCACTCGGTGTCCCAGTCGAAGCCGTAGAGTTTCAGTACGCCTTGGAATACCAGGCGCCGTTCTTCGCCTGCAATGTTCAACACGCCCTTGTACCGCAGCAATTGCTTGCCGTGCTCTTCCAGCAATTCATTCATGAATTCGCTGAGCTGATCGATATCCAGCGGCTGGTCGGTACGCAGCACCAGACTGGAAATCCGGTCGATGGACGGCGCCTTGCTCACGGGCCGCAAGCTCACCCCGCCGCCAAGATCGGCATTCAGGTTGAAACCGCGCACATCAAGCAATTCGGCCAGATCGATGTTGCCGTGTTCGACCACGCGAATCGGTGCCCGGCGGTTGATGCGGGTCAGTCGCTCGCTGAGCGCGGTGAACGCGGCCTCGTCCACCAGATCGGTCTTGCTCACCAGCAGGCGGTCGGCAAAACCGATCTGCGCCTGGGCGATGGTCTGGGTCAGGTGCAGTTCGGCATGGGCCGCATCCACAAGGGTGATGATGCCGTCGAGCAAATAGCGCTCGCGCAGTTCTTCGTCGATGAAAAAGGTCTGTGCTACCGGGGCCGGGTCGGCCAGACCAGTGCATTCGATGACCAGCCGATCGAAGGCGATTTCGCCGCTGTCCAGCCGTTCGAGCAGCAGGTACAAGGCCTTGGTCAGGTCGGTGTGGATGGTGCAACAGACGCAGCCGTTGGCCAGGGTCATGACTTGCACCGGCTCATCGCCCAGCAATTGGCTGTCGATGCCGGCGTCGCTGAATTCGTTTTCGATCACGGCGATTTTCAGGCCGTGCTCGGCTTTCAATAAATGACGCAGCAAGGTGGTCTTGCCGGCGCCGAGGAAACCGCTGAGCACCGTGACCGGGATGGGAGAAGACAAACTCGATCTCCTTCAATTGCACAAATAAAAATGGGAGCAGGCCGAAAGACCTGCTCCCACCTATCTCTGGTGAACCGCGATCAGCGATTCAGCAGCACTTCGGCCCACCCTTGCCACCGTAACGGGCTTCCTGACGTTCGCGAAAGAACATCTCGTAGCTCATCACCGGTTTGTCCGGGTGTTTGGTCTGCATATGCTCGACGTAGGTGTCGTAGTCGGGCATGCCGACCATCAGGCGCGCGGCCTGACCGAGGTATTTACCGAGGCGACTGAGGTCATTGAACATGCTGCAATCCTCTGGTTACGCGTCCGGCAGGGCCTGGAATGGCGATTCTTTGTCCGTACGCTCTTTTTTGCCCCAGGCGGCGATGCCGACCTTGAGCGCATAGAACAGGATGCTGAATACCACGAACAGGAACAGCGCGGTCAATGTAGCGTTGGTGTAGGCGTTGAAGATCACGTGCTGCATCTGCTCGACGCTTTTCGCCGGCGCCAGCACCTGACCGTTGGCCAGTGCATCGCTGTACTTCTTGGCCAGCGACAGGAAGCCGATCGCCGGGTTGGCGTCGAACAGCTTGATGAAGCCTGCAGTCGTGGTGCAGATCAGCAGCCAGGTGGCCGGCAGCAGGGTGACCCAGATGTAACGCTGGCGCTTCATCTTGATCAGGACCACGGTACCGAGCATCAGCGCGATACCGGCCAGCATCTGGTTGGAGATACCGAACAGCGGCCACAGGGTGTTGATCCCGCCCAGTGGATCGACCACGCCCTGATACAGCAACCAGCCCCACATCGCCACACAACCGGCGGTGGCGATCAGGTTGGCGGACCAGGATTCAGTACGTTTGAGTGCCGGCACGAAGGAGCCGAGCAAGTCCTGCAGCATGAAGCGACCGGCACGTGTACCGGCATCGACTGCGGTCAGAATGAACAGCGCTTCGAACAGGATCGCGAAGTGGTACCAGAACGCCATGGTGTTTTCACCCGGCAGGACACTGTGCAGGATCTGCGCGATACCGACCGCCAGGGTCGGTGCACCACCGGCACGAGCCAGAATGGTGGTTTCGCCGATGTCATGCGCCACGGCTTGCAGGGCTTCCGGGGTAATTGCAAAGCCCCAGTTACTGACTGCGGTTGCCACGGACACCACATCACCGCCGACCACGGCGGCCGGGCTGTTCATGGCGAAGTACACGCCTGGCTCGATCACCGAGGCAGCGACCATGGCCATGATGGCCACGAACGATTCCATCAGCATGCCGCCGTAACCGATGTAACGGGCGTTGGTTTCGTTATCCAGCAGCTTCGGCGTGGTCCCGGAAGAGATCAGCGCGTGGAAACCGGATACCGCACCGCAAGCGATGGTGATGAACAGGAACGGGAACAGACCGCCCTTCCACACCGGGCCGGTGCCGTCGACGAACTGGGTCAGTGCCGGCATTTTCAGCTCGGGCATGGTCACCAGAATGCCGATCGCCAAGGCGACGATGGTACCGATCTTGAGGAACGTGGAGAGATAGTCACGCGGCGCCAGAATCAGCCACACCGGCAGCGAAGCGGCGACGAAACCGTAACCGACCAGCATCCAGGTAATCTGCACGCCAGTGAAGGTGAAGGCCTTGGCCCAGACCGGATCGGCGGCAATCTGCCCACCCAGCCAGATCGAACCCAGCAGCAGCAACACGCCGACGACCGAGATCTCGCCGATGCGGCCCGGACGGATGTAGCGCATGTAGATGCCCATGAACATCGCGATCGGGATGGTCGCCATCACGGTGAAGATGCCCCACGGGCTCTCAGCCAGGGCTTTCACCACGATCAGCGCCAGCACCGCGAGGATGATGATCATGATCAGGAAGCAGCCGAACAGGGCGATGGTGCCGGGGATACGGCCCATTTCTTCACGCACCATGTCACCCAGCGAACGGCCGTTGCGACGGGTCGACATGAACAGGACCATGAAGTCCTGCACCGCACCCGCCAGCACCACGCCGGCGATCAGCCACAGCGTACCGGGCAGATAGCCCATCTGCGCCGCCAGTACCGGGCCAACCAGAGGTCCCGCGCCGGCGATGGCCGCGAAGTGGTGACCGAAGAGAATGTGTTTGTTGGTTGGAACGTAGTCCAGACCGTCGTTGTTGAGCACGGCGGGGGTGGCCCGACGCGGATCGAGTTGCATCACATTGTTAGCGATGAACAGACTGTAGTAACGGTACGCAACCAGATAGATGGCCACGGCGGCGACCACAATCCACAAGGCGTTGATCGCCTCGCCTCGGCGCAATGCCACTACGCCAAGGGCGCACGCTCCTACGATTGCCAGCAGCAGCCAGGGTAAGTGGCGTAGCAGGCTATTATTATTTTTCATTTTATTATTCCAGCCAGGGTGGACAAGAAAGACAGCCACCCCGAGTTTAGCGCTACTGGCGGCAAAGGCCATACCCCGACATTGGTCTAGACAGTCCATTCGTTGGCATCACCCCGCCGGTCGGGTCTATAGTCAGCTGACCTTCCTGAGGATTGCGCCATGAGCGAGCACCCGTCCGAGCGTCGCCGCTTCAAACGTATCGCGTTCGACGCCAGAACCGAATTGAGCCAGGGCGAGTACATCTGGCCGGTGAAGCTGATCGACCTGTCGCTCAAAGGGCTGTTGATCGAGCGGCCCGAGCCGTGGCTGGGCAATCCCGAGCAGGACTTTTTCGTCGACATTCATCTGAGCGAGGACGTGCACATCGAGATGGATGTGCAACTGGCTCATGAAGATCACGGCCAGCTCGGTTTCGTGTGCCGGCATATCAGCCTGGAGTCGATTCAGCGCCTGCGTCGCCTGATCGAACTCAATCTGACCGACGAAACCGAACTGGAACGCGAGCTTGGGGCGCTGATTGACGTCTGATCACTCGAACAACGAGTCCAGCGCCTGCTCCAGACGCGTCACCGCAATGATCTGCAAACCCGGAGGCGCTTCCTTCGGCGCATTGCCCTTGGGCACGATCGCGCGCTTGAAGCCGTGCTTGGCGGCTTCCTTCAATCGCTCCTGACCGCTCGGCACCGGGCGCACTTCGCCGGACAGGCCGACTTCACCAAACACCAGCAAATCATGGGGGAGCGGACGGTTGCGCAGGCTCGACATGACGGCGGCCATCAACGCCAGGTCAGACGCGGTTTCCAGCACCTTCACCCCGCCGACCACGTTGAGAAACACGTCCTGATCGTGGGTCGGAATGCCGCCATGCCGGTGCAGAACAGCCAACAGCATCGCCAGACGATTCTGGTCCAGACCCAGCGTCACCCGACGCGGATTGGCCAGATGGCTGTCATCCACCAGTGCCTGGACTTCCACCAGCATCGGTCGGGTGCCTTCCCACGTTGCCATCACCACACTGCCCGGGACTTCTTCCTGAGCGCGGGTAAGAAAAATCGCCGAAGGGTTGGAGACTTCTTTCAGGCCCTTGTCGGTCATGCCGAACACGCCGAGTTCGTTGACGGCACCGAAACGGTTTTTTACCGCTCGCAGCAAACGCAACCGGCCATCGGACTCGCCTTCGAAATACAGCACGGTATCGACCATGTGTTCCAGAACCCGCGGCCCTGCAAGCGCGCCTTCCTTGGTCACGTGGCCGACCAGGAAAATCGCCGTGCCGCTTTGCTTGGCGTAACGCACCAGCAACGCCGCACTTTCGCGTACCTGGGATACGCCGCCCGGCGCCGATTGCAATTGTTCGGTGAAAATCGTCTGGATCGAGTCGATCACCATCACCTTGGGTTTTTCCTGGCGGGCGGTGGCGATGATGGTTTCGATGCAGGTTTCGGTCATGACCCGCAGTTGATCCTGCGGCAGGCCCAGGCGGCGTGCGCGCATGGCGACCTGTTGCTGGGATTCCTCACCGGTGACGTACAGCGCCGGCATGCTCTTGGCGAGGTTGCACAGGGTCTGCAACAGAATCGTCGATTTGCCGATGCCGGGGTCGCCGCCGATCAGTACCACCGAACCGTCCACCAGACCGCCGCCAAGGACTCGGTCGAGTTCACCGGAGGCTGTGGAAAAACGCGGAATCTCTTCAATGCTGACTTCGGCCAGGGTCTTGATCTGGGCCTGTTGTCCGGCCCAGCCGGTGCGCCCGCTCGGGGCGGCGGCACCGCCGCTCTCGACCATGGTTTCGGTCAGGGTGTTCCAGGCGCCGCATTCGCCGCACTGCCCGGCCCACTTGGGAAAGGTTGCGCCGCACTCGGTGCAGCCGTACATGCGCTTGGCCTTGGCCATCTGAACCCCCGGCAAAAACCGAGATGATAACGCAGCCATCGTCGATCAGCGCGGCGCACCGGACCGGATTTCTCCGCTGGCCAGACGCGCGGCGCTGCTGTCGGTCAAACCCCGACAGTTGCCGGGGTTTGAGGGGCGCGCGGTCAGTCGGCCAGTTTGGCCGCCAACGCCTTGACCCGACTCAGGTCACCCTTGGCCACTTTGGTCACCCCGGCGCCGTATTCCGGATCCGCCTTATAGAGGAAGGACAGCATGATGTGCTTGCTCTCGTCATCGGCACTCGCCAGCGAACCGCCAAAGCTCTCGATCAGATCCTGACGTTCCTTCTTGCTGAACGAGCGATACAGATCTCCGGCCTGCTTGAAGTTCTGTTCACGCTGGATCTTCGCCTGTTGCGTGCTGCCCTGCAGCGCGGTCTGGCTGAATCGCGCGCCTGCCGTCTCTTCACGCGGCTGCAGACGGCTAGGCTCATAGTTGACGCCCGAGGTGCTCGCACCGGCATTCATCGCGCCATCCTGATTGCCATTGTTGACAGCAGTTTTGGCGGCATTGATCGGCAATTGCAGGGCGTTGGCGCCAAGGCGATACATCTGGGTATCGGCGTAGGCAAATATCCGGCCTTGCAACAGACGGTCTTCCGAAGGCTCGATGCCCGGCACCACATTCGATGGCGCCATGGCGACCTGTTCAGTTTCCTGGAAGACATTCGCAGGATTACGGTTCAACACCATTTGTCCAACTTTTCGCTCTGGAACACCTGGCCAGATCTTGGTTGCATCAAGAGGATCGAATTCAAACTTGGACAAGTCTTGCGGATTCAAGACTTGAATGTACAAGTCCCACTTGGGAAAGTTTCCTTTTTGAATGTTTTCTACCAAGTCGTGAGTCATGTGGCTGTAGTCGCGCCCCTGAACTTTCTCAACTTGTTGCGGATCGAGATTTTTGATGCCTTGCAAACTTTTCCAGTGAAACTTCACATAGTGCACATCGCCCTTGGCGTTAACCAACTTGTAGGCGTGCACACTATTGCCGTCCATCTCCCGATAGCTGGCCGGAGTGCCCGAGTTGGAATACAACTCGGTCAATGTGCGGGTGGCTTCCGGTACATGGGAGAAGAAATCGAAGCGACGCGAGTCATCGTCAAGGTTAGTACGCGGATCGGGCTTGAAGGCATGCACCATGTCCGGAAACTTGATCGCATCGCGGATGAAGAACGTCGGAAAGTTGTTGCCCACCAGATCCCAATTGCCGTCAGCGGTGTAGAACTTGGTTGCGAACCCCCGAGGGTCACGCAGGGTTTCCGGAGAGTGATTGCCGTGAACCACCGCCGAGAAACGTACGAACACCGGCGTGACCTGGCCGGCGGTAAACACCTTGGCCTTGCTCAGATCACTCAGATCGTTGGTTGTGGTGAACGTGCCATGGGCACCGGTGCCGCGAGCATGCACGACACGTTCGGGAATGCGTTCACGGTCGAAACGTTGCAGCTTCTGGATCAGTTGCACGTCCTGCAACAGCACCGGGCCATTGGCGCCGGCGGTTTGCGAGTTCTGGTTGTCGCCGACTGCCGCACCGTTATCCCGGGTCAGGGGGGCGGCGTTCACGGAAAGGGTCAGCAGGCTGGCGGCCAATACGCCAATGGTGCGACGGGGAATAATCCCTGAACCAAGTGTGGAATTCATTTCAGGTTCCTCTGTTTTTTTGAGGCGCATCCAGGTGCGCCAGACAGAGGCTAAGAGCTCAGCCAGACAAACATAAATAGAAAGATCGTAACGCGATGATTGATTAATTTTTCTTCAGGATCAGGGAGTTGCAGCGTATTTCGCGCGCGATTAGTGGCACTTTGCAAACTAATTGCGAAATGGTGTGTCGATAAAAACGGGCTTTGTAAGAAGGTGTTACGCGCAGGACGCGTTATGCTGATTTACACTGCGTACACCAAACTCATCTGTAACAAGGAAATAACTATGGGCGTGCTCAGCGAGTTCAAGGCCTTCGCGGTCAAAGGCAATGTGGTCGACATGGCCGTCGGTATCATCATCGGCGCGGCCTTCGGCAAAATCGTTTCGTCGTTTGTCGGCGATGTGATCATGCCGCCAATCGGCCTGCTGATCGGCGGAGTGGATTTCAGTGACCTGGCCATCACGCTGAAAGCCGCCGAGGGCAGCGCCCCTGCGGTGGTGCTGGCGTACGGTAAATTCATCCAGAGCGTTCTTGACTTCGTGATCGTCGCCTTCGCGATTTTCATGGGCGTCAAAGCCATCAACCGCTTGAAACGCGAAGAAGCCGTAGCGCCTACCTTGCCGCCCGTGCCGACCAAGGAAGAAGAACTGCTGGGCGAGATCCGCGATCTGCTCAAGGCCCAGAACAAACGGCCCTGAAGACTGAAACGGCGCCTGAGGGCGCCGTTTTCTTACCAGTAGTTTTCCACCGCGACCTGCCCCGGTCGCCGGGTCAGACTCAAGGCCATGCCACGTTGCTTGAGCAGGGCCCGGGTGTCATCGATCATCTGCGGGTTACCGCAAAGCATGACTCGCGAATGCGCCGGCGTCAGCTCCACGCCTGCCCTATTCTCCAGCTCGCCATTTTCGATCAGCGTGGTGATGCGCCCGTTGAGGGCGCCGGCATACGGTTCACGGGTAACCACCGGGATGAACTGGAACTTATGAGCATATTCAGCCAGGTAGTCACGCTGAGTCAGCTCGGCAATCAGCTGCTGATAAGCCAGTTCCCGCGCCTCTCGCACGCTGTAGACCAGAATGATTCGTTCAAACTTCTCCCAGACCTCGAAGTCCTGAAGGATCGACAGAAACGGCGCCACGCCTGTGCCGGTGGATAACAGCCAGAGATCGCGGCCATCAATGAAGCGATCCAGCGTCAGATAACCAAAGGCCTGGCGCTCGATCAGCAAGGTATCCCCGGCTTTCAGCCGGCTCAGTTCACTGGTGAATTCACCACCCGGCACCACGATGGAAAAGAATTCAAGAAATTCGTCGAACGGCGAAGACACCATCGAGTAGGCGCGCCACACCGTACTTCCATCCTCGCGCGTCACGCCGATCCGGGCAAATTGTCCGGCACGGAAGCGGAAACCTGTATCCCGCGTGGTACGCAGCGTGAACAGGTTCGGGGTCAGTGGTTGCACATCGAGCAGTGTCTGGCGGCTGAATTTTTCGCTGCTGGCGGTCATCGATTTACTCCATCAACAATGACTCAAGTGTTACGCATTAGTCCTCGCGGGAACACCGACAGTTTGTAATGACATTCCATAGTGCTATCACTCTGAAAAAATTCAATCAATTAGTGTGAGCATTAAAGATCTTTATATGAACCCTCACATATAAAATCCGGTTATGGATATTCTCTATAACCCGCCTCTTCAAGAGCAAAAAAGTTTAAACACTTTGCAGGAAGCGTCCTACACTGGATTTCGTGTCGGGGATCTTGGATCCAATCCCCCCCCCCCTGCGAACCAGCTCCTGGAGAACTAAAAAATGGATAGGTGGAAGGAGTACCAGATAAAACAGCTTACGCGCGCGAAGGAAATCGAGAGTGCATTCCCGATTTTGAGAACGTTTGCCAATAACATAGGTTTCCAGTTTTGCGGCATTCAAGTCTCGCGACCTGAGTCCCCGTCATTCAAACCGTTCCATATCAATAACTTCACTAAAGCGTGGAACGAAGAATACGAGAATAACTACAGTGAAGAGGACCCAATAACATCATACTGCCACCAATCCATGTTGCCATTTCTCTGGAACAGAAAAGCCTTCTCGAAAGCACCGCAAATGTGGAATGCACTTCGAAATCACGGAATGGAACATGGCTGGTCGCAATCGTATCTCAACGAAGAAAATGACCTGTGCTGCACAATCAGTCTGGCACGTCCCCAAAGCGAAATCTTCGCACTGGAACTCTACGATCAATACGGCGTCATGCATTTCATCACGCAGCACTTGAGTGAATTATTCGTCCATGCACTACCGCCAGTGCCGGCCAAACCGCCTCCCGTGCGCCTGTCTACTCGAGAGCTGGAAATTGTCAGGCTGTGCGCCTATGGCAAGACCGCCTGGGAAATCGGTCAGATTCTGAATGTGGCCGAGCGGACCGTGAACTATCACATCAAAAATCTGATCGTTAAACTCAACGCGTGCAACAAGATGTCAGCCATCGTCAAGGCTTCCAAGCTCGGATTCCTCTAGACCTCGTTCAACCCTCGCAGTGAAATCAGACGAGTATTGCCAACAAAAAAAAAGTACCATTTGCAGCCTTCCTGAGTGATGTCGTGAGCGTTCACGTCGCAGTGCACTCGGTTGGTTCCGCCGCACTAAACCCTGGGCCGCGGGACACCCGTCGATTACCCAGAGTCCCCGCCCCATGCCTTTGCTCGATACGCCCTTCGCCCAGCTTGATCTGATCCGCCAGCCCGAACAGCAGAACGAACCGCTGCAAGCCTTCGACGCAGCCGACGAATACCTGCTCAATCATCTGGCCGAACAGAATCTGCCGATCGAGACACGGGTTCTGGTGCTCAACGACAGTTTCGGCGCGCTGGCCATCAGCCTGTCAGGCAACGTGCAGGTCAGCACCAGCGGCGATTCGTTCCTGGCGTTTCAAGGCCTTGAAAAAAACCTGCTGCGCAATGGTCAGGCATTCGATGCGCTGCGCGGCATTCCCGCCAGCGAGCCGTTGGTCGGGCCATTTGACCGGGTGCTGATCCGCGTTCCGAAAACCCTGGCACTGCTGGAAGAACAACTGATTCGCCTGCAAGGCCAATTGGCGCCCGGCGCGCAAGTGGTCGCCGCAGCCATGGTCAAACATCTGCCCCGCGCCGCCGGTGATCTGCTGGAACGCTATATCGGCCCGGTTCAGGCTTCGCTGGCGGTGAAGAAGGCACGCTTGCTGATCGCCACGCCCGAGGCGAAGGCACCCGCTGTCTCGCCCTACCCGACCCGTTATCGCCTCGACGAGCCGGCCATCGAACTGCTCAACCATGCCAACGTGTTCTGCCGTGAAGGGCTGGACATCGGCACCCGTGCCTTCCTTCCGCACCTGCCGAAAAACCTCGGCGCGGCAGGGGTCGCCGACCTAGGCTGCGGTAACGGCGTACTGGCCATCGCCAGCGCCCTGCAAAACCCAGATGCGCATTACACGCTGGTGGACGAATCGTTCATGGCCGTGCAGTCGGCGGCCGAAAACTGGCGCGCGGCGCTGGGTGAACGTGAAGCGATCGTGCGCGCAGGCGACGGCCTTGCCGGACAGGAAGCGCAATCGCTGGATGTGGTGCTGTGCAACCCGCCGTTTCACCAGCAACAGGTGGTCGGCGACTTCCTTGCCTGGCGCATGTTCCAGCAGGCCCGCGAAGCACTGGTCGTCGGTGGTGCGCTGTACATCGTCGGCAACCGTCACCTGGGTTATCACAGCAAACTGGCGCGACTGTTCCGGGGTGTCGAGCAGGTCGCGGCCACGCCGAAATTCGTGATCCTCAAGGCACGCAAATAATCCGGGCAAAAAAAACCCTCCGGTCGGAGGGTTAAAAATCCGTGCCGCAAGGCAGCGGGATGGGAAGTCTTAGTGCGTGGTCAGGCCTGCTGCATTCATGAACATGCGCATCAGGCTGGCGACGATGAACAATGCACCGACGCTGCCGACCCAGATCATGGCCAACCAGCCGAGCCGCTGCCACAGCGGCTTTTTTTCGGCTTCTTCAATGTCGTGCAGGGAATGTTTGCCGGTCATGCTTGCATCCTCCGGTTGAGGGAGATGGCGCCGCTGTCGGCGCCATCGTGATCACCCTTAGTGATAACCGTCTTCATGGGTGACCTTGCCGCGGAACACGTAATAGCTCCAGAAGGTGTAACCCAGGATGAACGGGATGATGAACAGCGTGCCCACCAGCATGAAGCCCTGGCTTTGCGGTGGTGCGGCGGCGTCCCAGATCGAGATCGACGGCGGCACGATGTTCGGCCACAGGCTGATGCCCAGACCGCTGTAGCCGAGGAAGATCAGCACCAGGGTCAGCAGGAACGGCATGTAGTTGGCATTGCGTGCCACCGCGCGAATCAGACCGTACATCGTCACCAGCACCAGAATCGGCACCGGCATGAACCAGAACAGATTCGGCATGCTGAACCAGCGCGTCGCAATTTCCGGATGGGCCAGCGGCGTCCACAGACTGACGACACCGATCACCGCCAACAGCACGAAGGCCAAAGGTCGCGCCAGGTCATGCATCTGTTCCTGCAACTTGCCTTCGGTCTTCATGATCAGCCAGGTGCAGCCGAGCAAGGCATACGCCACCACCAGTGCGGCGCCGCAGAACAGCGTGAACGGCGTCAGCCAGTCCAGTGAACCGCCGGCATATTGCCGGTTGACCACTGGCAGACCATCGATGAACGCGCCCAGCGCCACACCCTGGAAAAACGTTGCGGCAATCGAACCACCGATGAATGCCTTGTCCCACAGGTGACGCTTGTCGTCCTTGGCCTTGAAGCGGAACTCGAACGCCACGCCACGGAAGATCAGCCCGATCAGCATGAAAATCAGCGGCAGGTACAGCGCCGACAACACCACTGAATAAGCCAACGGGAAGGCGCCGAACAACGCAGCGCCGCCCAGTACCAGCCAGGTTTCGTTGCCGTCCCACACCGGGGCGACGGTGTTCATCATCACGTCGCGGTCGGTCTTGCCGGGGATGAACGGAAAGAGAATCCCGATCCCCAGATCGAAACCGTCCATGACCACGTACATCATGATGCCGAAGATGATGATCACGGCCCAGATCAGCGGAAGATCAATACCCATGACTCAAATCTCCTTGGTCAGGCTGCGGTCGTGTTCGGCACCATCGTCGTCGGCAGCGGACAACGGACGGGCCGGCGTACGTTTCTGGCCAGGACCACCTTCGTTGGTTTCCTTGCCTTCGTCGGTCTTCGGTCCTTTGCGCACCAGACGCATCATGTAGCCCAGACCCGCACCGAACAGCGCGAAGTACACCACCACGAACATGATCAGCGTGATGCTCATCTGCATGAAACTGTGGTTGGAAGACGCGTCCGCCGTGCGCATCAGCCCGTAGACCACCCACGGCTGACGACCGATTTCAGTGGTGAACCAGCCCGCCAGGATCGCGATCAGACCGGACGGCCCCATCCACAACGCCAGGTACAGGAACGGCCGCGAGGTGTAGAGCGAGTCACGCTTGCGCAGCCACAAACTCCACAGACCGGTGAAGATCATCAGGAAGCCGAGGCCGACCATGATCCGGAACGACCAGAACACGATGGTGGAATTCGGCCGGTCTTCTGGCGGGAACTCCTTGAGCGCCGGGACTTGCTTGTCCAGCGAGTGGGTCAGGATCAGGCTGCCGAGGTATGGAATCTCGACAGCGAACTTGGTTTTTTCTTCCTTCATGTCCGGCCAGCCGAACAGAATCAGCGGTGTCGCTTCGTCGCCGACGTTTTCCCAGTGGCCTTCGATCGCAGCGATTTTCGCTGGCTGATGCTCGAGGGTGTTGAGGCCGTGGAAGTCGCCGATGACAGCCTGGATCGGCGCAACGATCAACGCCATCCACATCGCCATCGACAGCATGGTGCGGATCGCCGGGTTGTCCTTGCCGCGCAGCAGGTGCCAGGCCGCTGACGAACCGACGAAGAACGCCGTTGCGACGAACGCTGCGGTCGCCATGTGCATCAGGCGATAGGGGAACGATGGGTTGAAGACAATTGCCAGCCAGTCGGTTGGAATGACCTGACCGTTGACGATCTCGAAGCCCTGCGGGGTCTGCATCCAGCTGTTGGAAGCGAGAATCCAGAAGGTCGAAATCAGTGTGCCGATGGCGACCATCACCGTGGAGAAAAAGTGCAGGCCGCGCCCGACCTTGTTCCAGCCGAACAGCATCACCCCGAGGAAACCGGCTTCGAGGAAGAACGCCGTGAGCACTTCATACGTCAGCAACGGCCCGGTAACGGAGCCGGCGAAGTCCGAGAAGCGACTCCAGTTGGTGCCGAACTGGTAAGCCATGACCAGGCCCGAGACCACGCCCATGCCGAAGTTGACGGCAAAGATCTTCGACCAGAAGTGATAAAGATCACGGTAGGTGTCGTTGCCGGTTTTCAGCCACAGGCCTTCCAGCACCGCGAGATAGCTCGCAAGACCGATGGTGATCGCCGGGAACAGGATGTGGAACGAGATGGTGAATGCGAACTGAATTCGGGCGAGATCCAGGGCCTCTAAACCGAACATAAGCTTTCCTCTATCAGATAACGGTCCAGGACTGGCGGCCTTGAACCACTGCCCCCACGGGTATGGAGTGCGGCGAACTCGGATTCGTTCTTCTTTTTACAGGCATCGCGACGCAGGGAGTCTGCCGACGGGTCCGCGATCGTTTCCACGAAAGGTCTTGATCTGGATCAATCAACGTAGAAAGAGTAGTCCCATTTCCGACGGGAAACCGCGTGGTCTTTTGCCGCGTGACAAGTTGCCTCACAGTCACGGCAACGCCCTGAAATACATCGGTGGCCGGGTTTCGCGCCACGGCGCAGAAAAATCGATGTCTGGCTAACTAAATTTTCTGTCATAGCAACTTCCTGTTACAGACTGGTGATAATCTCGCGGTTCCCCTCGATCACGACCGGCCCGCAAATGCCCAGCCAAGAGCCCTTGCTGTTACGTCACCACCGTCCCTTTCTTGCGTTCTGGTTTGCCCGGATCTTCACCGCCAGTGGTTTTCAGATGCTCACCGTGGCGATCGGCTGGAACCTCTATCAATTGACCGGCAATGTGCTCGACCTGGGTCTGGTCGGGTTGGTGGAATTCGCACCACGGGTCTTGTTCATGCTGCACACCGGCCACGTTGCCGATCGCTACGACCGACGCAGAGTCGCGGCGATCTGCCAGTCGTTGCAGGCCCTGATCGCGCTGGCATTGGCCATCGGCAGTGCAACCGATCATGTCACCCGGGAAATGATCTTTATCCTGGCGTTCCTGCTCGGCGCCGCACGCTCGTTCGAAATGCCGACCACTCAAGCGCTGCTGCCGAGCATCGTACCCAGTGCGCTGTTCCCGCGTGCAGTCGCCGCCGCGCAATCTGCACAGCAATCGGCCACCATCGTCGCCCCGGCGCTCGGCGGTCTGCTTTATGCCTTCGGCAGCGTGTGGGTCTACGGGCCGACGGTGATTCTGTATGTCATCGCCTGCACGCTGATGCTCAACCTGCCGGCCCGGCAAACCCCGCTGAACAAGGGCAAGGCGACGCTGGACTCGTTGCTGGCGGGGATTCGCTTTATCCGCAGCCGCCCGGACATTCTCGGGGCGATTTCGCTGGATCTGTTCGCCGTGTTGCTGGGTGGCGCCACGGCGCTGTTGCCGGTGTTCGCCAAGGACATCCTGCTGACCGGGCCGTGGGGGCTGGGGTTGCTGCGCTCGGCGCCGGCGGTTGGCGCACTGATGATGTCGCTGTTCCTGGCGCGGTTTGCCGTCGAGCGAAACGTCGGTCGAGTAATGTTCACCGCCGTCGGTGTATTCGGCGTGGCAACCATCGCCTTCGGTCTGTCGACCTCGTTCTGGTTTTCCCTGGCGGTACTTGCGGTGCTGGGCGCGGCGGACATGATCAGCATGGTGATCCGCGCCTCGTTCGTGCAACTGGAAACCCCGGACGAAATGCGCGGCCGGGTCAGCGCGGTGAACGGCCTGTTCATCGGTGCCTCAAACCAGTTGGGCGAATTCGAGTCCGGTCTCACCGCGCATTGGTTCGGCACCGTGCCGGCGGTGGTGATGGGCGGCATCGGCACGCTGGTGGTGACCGGAACCTGGATCAAACTGTTCCCGACCCTGGCCAACCGCGACCGGATGCATGTGCCGGTGGAAGAGGTGAAGGCCTGACGCTCTCAGGCCAGCAACTCCCCCGCCACCTTCGCTCTGACGGCCTTGCCCGCCAGTTGCTCGACCAGTGTCAGCGCAAACGCAAGCGCGGCGCCGGAGCCCTGGGCGGTGATGCAATTACCGTCGACCACCACAGGTTGATCAACAAACGTGCAACCGGAAAGGTTATGACTGCTGACGGGCAGGCAGGTCATCCGGCGTTGACGTAATACACCGAAGCTTTGCAGGGCGACGGCCGGGGCTTCGGCGATGGCGGCGAACAGGCGTCCGGCGCTGGCCTGGTCCTTGAGCAATTGTTGCAGAGGCTGGTGCGCGGCCAAGTGTTGCGCACCGACGGCACCACCGGGCAGGACAATCAGGTCGAAGGTCTGGGCCAGCACATCAATGAGCATGCCGTCGGCGGTCAATCGCGTGCCTCGGGCGCAGGTCAGCATGCGCCGGCCCTCGATGCTGGCCGCCACTACTTCGATGCCGGCGCGGCGCAGCACGTCGATCAGGGTCACGCATTGCAGATCATCGATGCCCTCGGCGAGGGTAATCAGGGCTCTATAGGTCATGGGCGCTTTCCGCTGGGTGGTCTTTAAAGCGTAGTCAGCTTTGCCCTGCCCTGTTCGGCGACAGCCGTTACTTGATGTAAAGCTGGGTCGACATCGTGTTGCGCGGGGCGTTGATCGACGTGTTGCTGAAGGTAAAGGTACCTTCCTGACGGGCCGCCAGATCGAAGGTATACAGCGAGCCGACGGTTTTGCTGCCGGGCGTGCACTCGGTCAGGTTGCCGTTATCGAAGGCACAGACCGGACTCCGGGTGCCATTCACTTCGAAACCGTCCAGCGCCGCCTGAGGCTGACTCTGGCCGTAGCCGATTTCCAGCACGTACACCTTGATGCCCGGCGCGCTGTGATCGCAACGGGTCTGCACCTGGCCATCGGTAATGTCTTCGAGCCCGCAGGACGACGACTGAACCTTGATGACTTTCACCTCGCTCAATGGCGGTGCCGACGCCGCGAATACCGCCGGTACACCGGTCAGCAGCAAGGCCATCAGTCCGGCAGTGTTGGTCCAACCCTTGTTCATGCGATTCATCCCCGAAAAACAGCGCGCAGTATGGCGTACTTGGCCGTGGTGCAAAACTTCGCCGACGATCGACACCAACATCCGCCATCTTCCTCACGCTGCTGGTATGATGCGCGGCTTTTTCCGGCCCACCACAATTTTCCAGGCGCTTGCGACGGTCTGTGCTTTGCTGTTGAGGTCGATACATTCACGGCGCCACGCGCGCCACGGGGAGCAGACATGCTGGAAAGGCTGTTTCAACTCAAGGCACACAACACCAACGTGCGGACCGAGATTCTGGCGGGCGTCACGACCTTCCTGGCCATGGCCTACATTCTGTTCGTCAACCCGAGCATCCTCGGCGAGACCGGCATGGACAAGGGCGCGGTGTTCGTCGCCACGTGTCTGGCAGCCGCCATCGGTTCCACGGTCATGGGCCTGATCGCCAACTACCCGATCGCCCTCGCGCCGGGCATGGGCCTGAACGCCTTCTTCACCTACACCGTCGTGCTGCACATGGGCCACACCTGGCAAGTGGCGCTGGGCGCGGTGTTCATTTCGGCGGTGTGCTTCTTCCTGCTGTCGATCTTCCGCATCCGTGAGTGGATCATCAACAGCATCCCGCTGCCGCTGCGCTCGGCGATTGCCGCCGGTATCGGCCTGTTTCTGGCACTGATCGCCCTGCACAACGCCGGCATCGTGGTCAGCAACCCGGCGACCATGGTCGGCCTCGGTGACCTGAAACAACCGGCCCCGATCCTCGCCACCCTCGGTTTCGCCCTGATCGTTGCCCTTGAAGCCCTGAAAGTGCGCGGCGCGGTGCTGATCGGCATTCTGGCGGTGACCATCGTTTCCATCGTGATGGGCTTCACCCCGTTCGGCGGCGTGACGTCGATGCCGCCTTCGCTGGCCCCGACCTTCCTGCAACTGGACATCAAGGGCGCTCTGGACATCGGTCTGGTCAGCGTGATTTTCGCCTTCCTGTTCGTCGACCTGTTCGACAACTCCGGCACCCTGATCGGCGTCGCCAAGCGCGCAGGCCTGATGGGCAAGGACGGCCACATGCCGAAAATGGGCCGTGCGCTGATCGCTGACAGCACCGCGGCAATGGCCGGTTCGCTGCTGGGCACCTCGACCACCACCAGCTACATCGAATCCGCTGCGGGCGTGAGTGCCGGCGGCCGCACCGGCCTGACCGCCATCGTCGTCGCAATCCTGTTCCTGCTGGCGCTGTTCTTCTCGCCGCTGGCCGCCAGCGTACCGGCCTTCGCCACCGCACCAGCGCTGCTGTTCGTCGCCGTGTTGATGACTTCGGGCCTGGCGGAAATAGACTGGGAAGACATCACCGTCGCCGCGCCGGTCGTGGTCACCGCCCTGGCGATGCCTTTCACCTATTCCATCGCCAACGGCATCGCCTTCGGCTTCATCGCCTGGACTGCGATCAAACTGCTGTCCGGCCGCGCCCGTGAGCTGAACCCGGCGCTGGTGATCCTGTCGATTCTGTTCGTGATCAAGCTGGGTTGGTTCAACGCATGACTTTTGATTCCCAGGCCTACGCCGCACAACTCGAAGACAAGGTCACGCGCCTGCGTGACCTGCTGGCCCCGTTCGATGCACCGGAGCCGACGGTGTTCGACTCGCCGCTGCAGAACTTCCGCCTGCGCGCCGAATTCCGCCTGTGGCGCGAGGGGGGTGAGCGGCATTACGCGATGTTCTCGCAGGACGACAAACGCACGCCGATCCTGATCGAAGAGTTCCCGATCGCCAGCCTGCGCATCAACCAGTTGATGCCGCAATTGAAGGCGGCGTGGCAGGCCAGTGCAGCACTGAGCCACAAGCTGTTCCAGGTGGAGTTTCTGACCACCCTGGCCGGCGACGCAATGATCACCCTGTGCTATCACCGTCCGCTGGACGAGCACTGGCACGCGGCGGCCACCAAACTGACGGCGGATCTGGGCGTCAGCATCATCGGTCGCTCCAAGGGCAAGCGCGAAGTGCTCGGCCTCGACTACGTGGTCGAGAAACTCGACGTCGGCGGTCGCACCTTCAGCTATCGCCAACCGGAAGGCGCGTTCACCCAGCCCAACGGCACCGTCAACCAGAAGATGCTCAACTGGGCCTACGAAGCACTGGGCGATCGCAGCGACGATCTGCTGGAGCTTTATTGCGGCAACGGCAACTTCACCCTGCCGCTGGCAACCCGCGTGCGCAAAGTGCTGGCCACCGAAATCAGCAAGACTTCGGTCAACGCCGCACTGAGCAACCTGGCCGAAAACGCTGTGGATAACGTCACCCTGGTGCGCCTGTCCGCCGAAGAGCTGACCGAAGCCCTGAACGAAGTTCGCCCGTTCCGTCGCCTGCACGGCATCGATCTGAAAAGCTACGAATTCGGCAGCGTGTTCGTCGACCCGCCACGGGCCGGCATGGACCCGGACACCTGCGAGCTGACCCGGCGCTTCGACAACATCCTGTACATCTCCTGCAACCCGGAAACGCTGGCGGCCAACATTGCCCAACTGCACGACACGCACCGCATCACCCGCTGCGCACTGTTCGACCAGTTCCCGTGGACTCACCACATGGAATCCGGCGTGCTGCTGACCCGACGTTGATCGCAGGTGCCAGAAACAAGAAAGCCGTCCTCATCGACGGCTTTTTTGTGCCTGTTCATGGCACGGGATCGATCTTGCGCGGACGCCCGCCCTTCCTGCCGTTGGCCCGTGCAGCTTCAGCTTTCGCAGTGCTGCTCTGGCGACCATTGCGGGAGGCGATCACCGAGGCTGCCATGGCCATCAGTGGCTGACTGGCCGAGATCATGCCGGCGATGGAAACCTGCAAATCCTTGCCGTCGTGGCAGAGCGCTGTGCCGGCAAAGCCAACGTTCAATCCAGTGAAGTCTTCCGGTTCGAAATCATCGAATTCCCGGTAGAGATTCACTGGGAGCAGCACGCCACTGTTGTCTTCGAAGTGGATAATCAGACACGGTTTCTGAAAGGCCACCGACACGGCTTGCAGGCTGCTGCGTCGGCGCACGCCACCACGGTCGACCGCTTCGTCCAGACGCTTTTCCGTGACGGGTCGATCCGCGTGCAGCGTGGCTTTGACTGTTTTCATAATTCTATTTCCACTCCTTCGTTGGCGCCGACCAGGGCCAACAGGGTTTTGTTGACCTCCGGCTCGTAATACGCCGAGCCAATCCTGAAACTCGTGCTGGTGACTTCCCGCAGCACCGCCACCTGATTCGACTGCCCGTCCCACCATTGATTGTCGAGACAGGCCGTTCGCAACCGAGTCCACCAGATCCAGCGCGCCCGCCGCAGATGATCGGTTTCACGCAGCGACTGGCGCAGCCCTTCAAGCAGGCTGACCGGCGGTCGATGCGACAACGGCAGCACATCCCACAGTTCAACGCCGTTGTGCCAGAAACTGAATTTGAAGCGGGCGCTCCAGGCGCCTGCATCCACATGTGCGTGGGGCGGACAATGTTCGTCATGCAACATGATCACCACTGACAGTCCTTTGTAACTGCATACCTTCATGCTACCCATCCGTTAGGTTTAAAGTTTCAACACTTGCCATTCCCTGGCAAATCCGACCATCGGCGCCAACGCCTGTTGTGGCCGTTACCTTTCGAGCCTAGTGCGGGAGCCGCAAAAGCCGCGCGCAAAATGGTAAGCAGTTCTTTCGCAGCGGCCACGCATTTGCTACATACGAAGACTCATTCCCCGGCGTAATCAATCATGCAGAGACACTTCGACGATCTTCAGCTGGGCAGCATCGAGCTGTTTTGCCTGGCCGCCGAGTGCGGCAGTTTCACCGGCGCGGCGCAGGCGGCTTCGGTGACGCCGGCAGCGGTGAGCCGCTCGGTATCCCGCATGGAGGAACGCCTGGGCGTGCGGCTGTTCGCGCGTACCACCCGCAGCGTGAAACTGACCGACAGCGGCCGGCGCTATTACGAAGAATGCAGTCAGGCGCTGGCACAACTGGTCGAGGCGCAGCGGGAAGTCATGGGCCAGCAGCAGGAACCGTCCGGCACCCTGCGTATCAGTATTCCTACGACCTACGCCCATCACCGAATCCTGCCGCTGCTGCCGGCCTTTCGCGCGCGCTTCCCGCAGGTGAAGGTGGACATGCACATCAGCAACCGCAACATCGACTTCGTCGGCGAGGGCTACGACATGGCGATCCGCGTGCGGGCGATTCCCGATTCCGGCCTGATCGCCCGCCACCTGGAAGATGCGGCGCTGGTGATGGTTGCCAGCCCCGATTACCTCAAACGCGCCGGCACGCCGCAGACCCTCGAAGACCTCGAACAGCACGAGTGCATCCAGTACGAATTACCCAGCAACGGGCGGCGGATCACCTGGCTGTTTTACGACGAAGAGACGCCACGGGAAATCCTCGCCGAGGGCAATTTCTGCTGCTCGGACGATGTGCTCGGTGGCGTGACCCTGGCCAGGCACGGTGCCGGATTGTTCCAGACCTATCGCTTCATTGTCGAAAAAGAACTGGCCGACGGCTCGCTGATAGAAGTGCTCAAACCCTACAGCGGACGCTCGCGGCCGTTCACCTTGTTGTACCCGCAGAATCGCCACATGCCGCTGCGTGTCAGGGCTTTCATCGATTTTCTGGTGGAGCAGTTGCCGCACTGAATTGCATCAGTGTGCGATCACCGCCCACAAAACCGGGTCGTCGATGCAGGGCAATTGATTAAAGTAACCATCTAGTACAATTTAACTCCACAGGTCGAAACCTTCGGCCCAAGCCAAAAACAATAAGTGGAGTTTGCCCCCCATGCCCCCTATCGTTCTGGTGCTTAACGGCCCGAACCTGAACCTGCTCGGCACCCGTGAACCGGCGACCTACGGTCACGAAACCCTGGCCGATATCTCTGCCCTGTGCGGGCGCGCCGCCGAAGAATTCGGCCTGGCCGTGGAGTTTCGCCAGACCAACCACGAAGGCGAACTGCTCGACTGGATTCACGGCGCCCGCCAGCGCTGCGCCGGCATCGTGATCAACCCGGCCGCCTGGACTCACACCTCGGTCGCGATCCGCGACGCTCTGGTCGCCAGCGAATTGCCGGTGATCGAAGTGCACCTGTCCAACGTCCACGCCCGCGAGCCGTTCCGTCATCACTCGTTCGTCTCCGCCATCGCCACCGCCGTGATGTGCGGCTTCGGCAGCCACGGCTATCGCCTGGCCCTGGAACATTTCAGCCAGCGGCTGAAGGGGTGATCCGCATGAATCGCAACAACGTGATACTCGCCGGGCTGATCGGTGCCGGCATCCAGGCCTCCCGCACCCCGGCCCTGCACGAACACGAAGGTGACGAACAGGGCCTGCGTTACCTGTACCGGCTGATCGATCTCGATCAACTGCAACTGGACAGCAACGCCCTGCCCGACCTGCTGCTGGCCGCCGAACGGATGAACTACACCGGGCTGAACATCACCTTCCCGTGCAAGCAGGCAATCATCCCGCTGCTCGATGAATTGTCCCCGGAAGCCCGAGGCATCGGCGCCGTGAACACAGTGGTGCTGAAGGACGGCAAACGCGTCGGCCACAACACCGATTGCCTGGGTTTTGCCGAAGGTTTTCGTCGCGGACTGCCAGACGTCGCCCGCGAACGTGTGGTCCAGATGGGCGCCGGTGGCGCAGGCGCGGCAGTCGCCCACGCCTTGTTGAGCGAAGGCGTACAGCAACTGAGCATTTTTGATGTGGACGTGGAGCGCGCCGAAAGCCTGGCCAACAACCTCAACCAGCATTTCGGCGCTGGCCGGGCGGTTGCCGGGCATGATCTGGCGAGCACACTGAGTCAGGCGAATGGCCTGGTAAACACCACGCCGATGGGCATGGCCAAATTGCCAGGCATGCCCGTGCCGACGGAATTGCTGCGACCCGAGTTGTGGGTAGCGGAGATCGTGTATTTCCCGCTGGAAACCGAACTACTGCGCAACGCCCGCGCCCTGGGTTGCCGAACCCTGGACGGCGGCAACATGGCGGTATTTCAGGCGGTGAAAGCGTTTGAACTGTTCAGCGGCAGAGTGCCGGATGCGCAGCGAATGCTCGCGCATTTTCAAAGCATGAATGGATAAAACCGTGAGGGGGCGACGCCCCCTCGACTTCAGTCACGCTTGCAGGTAGCGCAGCACCGACTCGCAAATCATCTCGCGATGACGCTGCTTGATGCTTTCGTCCGGCAGGTCGATCTGAAAGATCTCACCGAACGTATGGCGGTTCGATACGCGATAGAAGCAGAACGAACTGATCAGCAGATGCACGTCCAGCGCGTCGAGCCCGGCGCGGAACACGCCTTCTTCAGCACCGCGACGCAGAATCTCGCCCAGGGAATCGAGGATGGTGTTGTTCATCGCCTTGATCGCGTCGGAACGCTTCACGTACTCGGCGTTGTGGATGTTTTCGATGCTGACGATCCGCACGAAATCGACGTTGCGATCGTGGTGATCGAAAGTGAATTCCACCAGACGCCGGATCGCTTCCACTGGCGGCAATTCAGCCAGGTGCAGGCGGTTCTCGGTGTTGCGGATATCGCCGTAGAGCTTCTCCAGCACCTCGACGTACAACTGCTCCTTGCTGCCGAAGTAGTAATAGATCATGCGCTTGGAGGTGTGGATGCGCTCGGCGATCGCATCGACGCGAGCGCCGGACAGCCCCTGCTGGACGAACTCGACGATCGCCTCCTGCAGGATATTCTCGCGGGTCTTTTCCGGGTTGTTCTTGCGACTTTTGCGCGGCTCTACCGCGGGTAGAGCGGAAGCTGCGGGAAGTTCTGAAGTCATTGTCATTGCGGGCTCACGGCCATCACTGCACAGGCTGGCGATTATGGGCCGCGCGCCCCAGTGAAGGAAGCCGCGCGGCCGGTGTTTAATCCCGCGTTTACGAATTTCCTACAACTTCGCCTGGCGAACCGCACCACTGCGTGACTTGGCCATCGCCGCCAGCCGCACCGCGACGTTGGCCGCGCCATAACCGGCGTAACCGTTCTTGCGCTGGATGATCTCGAAGAAGAAACGCCCTTCGAACGGCTCGGTGTAGACGTGGAACAACTCGCCGCCCTGCGCATCGCGGTCGTACAGCACGTTGTAGTACGCCAGCTCGCTGAGGAACTCGTCATCGAAATCGAAACGCGCCGCCAGATCGTCGTAATAGTTCAGCGGGATATCCAGCAGCGGTACGCCCGCCTCCTTCGCGCGACTGACTTCGGCGAAGATATCGTCGCAATCGAAGGCAATGTGATGCACCCCGGAGCCGCGATAACTCGACAGCGCGTGTGAGATCGCGGTGTTGCGGTTCTCGGAAATGTTCAGCGGCAGACGGATCGAACTGTCGCGGCTACGCAGGGCACGGCTTTTCACCAGACCGTACGGGTCGGGCAGCACCACTTCATCGTCGGCCTCGAAATCCAGTAGGCTCTTGTAGAACAGCACCCAACTGTCGAGGCTGTCCGCCGGCAGCGCCATGGCCATGTGATCGATGCGCTTGAGGCCGCCACGCGCTACCGCATCCGGCAGCAGATTGAAGTCGGTGCCGTAGACATCCGCCTCCTGATCCACCAGATAAATCAGGCTGCCGTCCGGTGCACGCACCGCCGCCAGCTCCAGTTCGTTGGGGCCGACCAGTCCGCGATACGGCTGACCTTTATAGGCGACGGCGCGGGCCAGCGCACTGGCGCTGTCCTTGACCCGCACGGCGGTGGCGCACAGCGACGGGCCGTGGGCCTCGAAAAAACTGTGACCGAACGAATAGGGTTCAGAGTTGAGGATCAGATTGATATCGCCCTGGCGCAACAGGCTGACGCTCTTGGAACGATGCTGGCCAGCCTTGACGAAACCCAGCCGTTCCAGCCAGTTCGACAGCTTGGCGCCGAGGCTTTCATCCACGGCGAACTCAAGAAACTCGATGCCGTTGTATTCGCTGGCCTTCGGCGTTTCGAAGAGGATGTCGCGGTTATCCACAGGCCGGATTTCCTGCTCCAGACGCTGGCGGGTTTTCTCCTCCAGGTACAGCAGCGAACGCAGACCGTCGGCCGCATTGGCGCGAGGCGGTGCGGCGCGGAAGCCGTCGTTGAAGATTTCCAGCGACAGCGGCCCGGTGTAGCCGCTCTGAATAATTGGTGCGAGGAAGCCCGGCAGATCGAATTCGCCCTGCCCCGGGAAGCAGCGGAAATGCCGGCTCCACTCCAGCACGTCCATCGCCAGGATCGGCGCATCGGCCATCTGCACGAAGAAAATCTTGTCACCGGGAATCTCGGCGATCGCCCGTGGATCGCCCTTGAGCGACAAGGTGTGGAAGCTGTCGAGCAACACGCCGAGGGCCGGGTGATCGGCCTGACGCACGATGTCCCAGACCTGTTGATAAGTATTGACGTGACGGCCCCAGGCCAGCGCTTCATAACCGATGCGCAAGCCACGGGCACCCGCGTGTTCGGCCAGCAGGCGCAGGTCGTCGATGAGGATCTGTTGCTCGCCGAGACTGTCGGGGGAGGCATTGCTGCAGACCAGCACCAGGTCGGTGCCCAGCTCCTGCATCAGGTCGAACTTGCGCTCGGCCCGCTCCAGGTTGCGCTCCAGGCGATCGCGGCGGCAGCCTTCGAAATCGCGGAACGGTTGAAACAGCGTGATGGCAATCCCGAGGTCGGCGCACATCTGCCGGATTTCCCGGGGACTGCCGTCGTAATACAGAAGATCGTTCTCGAAAATCTCCACTCCGTCGAACCCGGCGGCGGCAATGGCTTCGAGTTTTTCCGGCAGGGTTCCGCTCAAGGAGACGGTGGCAATGGATCGCTGCATGTTTCAACTCCCGGTGGAGACGTCGGCTACGAAAATTGCGCCGCTTTTATAGGGTGAGCGAATTATTGGTCCCGGTTTTTCATTGAGCAATTTAAACTGTACTACCCGGTTAGTTTTGCGTGCGATTATCGAACACAATGCCGGTTTGGCGAATTGACGATTTTTCGTCCACTGCCCAACATCCCTTTCACCTTGAGTCCGGAACTGAACCACCGGTCGCAGCGTGCACAAAAAAAGCACACCAAATAACAAATCCAAAAACGGGTGGAACACATGATTCCTTCACAGACTTCCCGCATGGCTCCGGCCATGAGCACTGCCACGGGTGGCATCGGCGACAAGATCCGCGGCGCCATGGCCGTCGGCAAGACCCGTTGGGGCATGCTGGCGCTGGTGTTTTTCGCCACCACCCTCAATTACATCGACCGCGCCGCCCTCGGCGTCATGCAGCCGATCCTTGCCAAGGAAATGAGCTGGACGGCGATGGACTACGCCAACATCAACTTCTGGTTTCAGGTCGGCTACGCGATCGGCTTCGTGCTGCAAGGACGACTGATCGACCGGGTCGGCGTCAAGCGCGTGTTCTTCTGCGCGGTGCTGCTCTGGAGCCTGGCCACCGGTGCCCACGGTCTGGCGACCTCGGCGGTGGGCTTCATGGTCTGCCGGTTCATCCTCGGCCTGACTGAAGCGGCGAACTACCCGGCCTGCGTAAAGACCACGCGCCTGTGGTTCCCGGCCGGCGAGCGCGCCGTGGCCACCGGCATCTTCAACGCCGGCACCAACGTCGGTGCGATGTTCACTCCGATGCTGCTGCCACTGATCCTTCACGTGTGGGGCTGGCAGGCCGCGTTCCTGTGCATGTCGGCGCTGGGCGGGATCTGGCTGCTGTTCTGGGGCCTGAAGTATTTCAACCCTGAAGATCACCCGAGCGTGAAACAGTCGGAGCTGGAATACATCCAGAAAGAAGTCGAACCGGAACAGGCCCGCGTGCCGTTCTCGAAAATCCTGCGCATGCGCGGCACCTGGGCCTTCGCCCTCGCCTACTCGCTGACCGCGCCGGTGTTCTGGTTCTACCTGTACTGGCTGCCGCCGTTTCTCAATCAGCAATACAACCTGGGCATCAACGTCACCCAGATGGGCATTCCGCTGATCATCATCTACGTCACCGCCGACTTCGGCAGCGTGGGCGGCGGGATTCTGTCTTCGTTCCTGATCGGTCGCGGCATGAACTCGATCAAGGCTCGACTGCTGTCGATGTTCCTGTTCGCCTGCTGCATCATTGGTGTGGTCATGGCCGCCGGCTCCGCCAACCTGTGGATCGCGGTTGCCGCCATCTCCCTGGCCATCGGCGCGCATCAGGCCTGGACCGCCAACATCTGGAGCCTGGTGATGGACTACACGCCCAAGCACATGATGAGCACGGTGTTCGGTTTCGGCGGCATGTGCGCGGCGATCGGCGGGATGTTCATGACCCAGATCGTCGGCCACATCCTGACCGTCACCAACAACAACTACACCGTGCTGTTCACT
Organism: Pseudomonas sp. lyk4-R2A-10; assembly: GCF_030209075.1. NCBI lineage: Bacteria > Pseudomonadati > Pseudomonadota > Gammaproteobacteria > Pseudomonadales > Pseudomonadaceae > Pseudomonas > Pseudomonas sp. lyk4-R2A-10. The sequence goes on from NZ_JARVSR010000013.1 coordinate 132,195, forward strand.
CTGATCCCGGCGATGTACTTCATTGCCCTGACCTGGATGTACTTCATGGCACCGCGCAAGATTCCTACCGTCACTGAGTAGCCTTCCAATACTGAATAACCTTCCTGCACCGACCGGCCTGTTTTCAGGCCGGTTTTGCTTTTAGCGCCGGCTCTGCTGCCACGCTGCCGCCAGCCCGCTGCAACAGATCACCGCGATCCCGATCACCGTCATCAGGGTTGGCGTGTGAGCAAACAGCAACCAGCCCAGCAACCCCGCAAACACGATCTGGCAATAACCGAACGGCGCCAGCAACGCCGGCGCGGCATGGCGGAATGCCTGGGTCAGAAACAGGTGCGCGGTCATTCCGCAACTGCCCAGCGCCAGCATCAACAACGCATGCCCCAGGCTCGGCACCTGCCAGAAGAACGGCACCAGTGCACTCATCACCAGCGTGTTGCACAGCCCGGCGAAAAAGTTGCTGGTGGTCGGGCTGTCGACTTCCGCGAGCTTGCGGGTGAGCAACTGATAGAAGCAGAAAAACAGCGCCGAGCAGAACGGCAACAGAATTGCCGGGGTAAACAAGTCACCGCCCGGATGGACGATGATCAGCACCCCGATGAACCCGCACACCACCGCGATCCACTGACCGCGCGTCACCCGTTCCTTGAGCAGCGGCACCGACAGCGCCGTCACCAGCACCGGCGCAAGAAAGTTGACCGCCGTGGCTTCGGCCAGCGGGATGTACAGCAACGCCGTGGTGAAAAAAAGACTGGTGCCCAGCAGGCACAACGCCCGTGCCAACTGCCACAACGGGCGTTTGGTGCGCAGCACGCGCAGCCCGGACTGCGGCAGGAAAATCCCCGCCATCAGCAGCGTGTGCACCAGATACCGCGCCCACACCACCATCACGATCGGATAAAAACCCGAAAGGTATTTCGACAGCGCGTCGTGGCTGGAGAACAGGAAGGTTGCCACGACAATCAGCAAGATCCCCTTGAAGGGTTGGTTGACGCCGGAAAGCGGAGTGCTGACGGTCATTGGCTCTCTCTGAATGAAAAATAAACGGTGACGAGGACGCAGGCGCCCTCGCCCCTTGAAGCAGACTTAAAGCCGGGCCAACAATTCCCGTGTCCGGTCGATCGCCATTTGCGCCCGCTGCAATCCGCTCACGCCCTGCTCCAGCAATTTGACCGTGGGAATTTCCAGACTCAGGGGAAGGTTAGCCGGAAGACTGTGCAACAACCCGATCAGGTCACAATCGCCCTCGCCGGGAAACCGGCGCTCATTGCGAGCCTGACGCAAGATCTCGGCCATGTCCGTTGGCCTCGGCCCGGCAACATCGCACAACTGTGCGTAGCGCAGCCGCGAAGCCGGCACACCGGCCAGATCTTCCAGCCGCGAACCGGAGCGGTCAAAGTGAAACGCATCCACCAGCACCGCACCGTTTTCGCGCCCGGCGTTGTCGACGACGCGCAATGCCTGTTCGAGATTGCGCGCATCGGTCCACGGCATGAATTCCAGATGCGGATGCAAACCGTAGGGCGCTGCCAGATCGCACAGTGCTGCGAAATGATCGGTGAGCCGCTGTTCGTCAGGATCGTTACCGGCGACCAGCAATTCACTGGCGCCGAACTCCGCGCCAACGCTGAGCAGTGGCTCGAAATCCGCGACCACTGTCTGCGGTTTCAATCGAAGGATTTCCACGTCGAGCACGCCGATTCCGGTGTCACGCAAACGCGCCAGTGTCTGACGCCGCAAATCGCCATCGGCTACCAACGGGAAGTGATACTCCTCGGGCGTCGCCGGCTCCAGGCGCAGGCCGACATGGCTGTAACCGGCACGGGCCGCGACCTCGACCATGTCGGGTGGCGACAATTCGAGGACGGTCAGGCTGGCCAGGGACAGAATTCGCTCGCTCATGGCCGCGCCTCGGCCAATTCCGGTGAAGTGGCGTAGCCAATGCCGATTCGAAGGGGCGGGTTCAAGGTGCGATCCTCTTGTGATTGTTGTGGGAATAGCCACTCCATCGACAATTTAGAACCCGGTTCCAGATTATCCCACCCACCTGATTGAAAAGTGGGCGAACAGCGCACAGCTTTGTTTAAACGAACAACTCCGAGGCCAGGCTGGCTGCCGACAATTCCTCGGTAAACGTCAGTAGCAACGGCGCCAGGTCATGCAATCGCACCCCCGGCATCCGGGCGCTGGGGCCGGCGATGCTGAGCACGCCGATCACCCGGCCATCGGCGGGATGTTTCACTACGGCGGCAATCGCCGAAGTGCCTACCGCCGAACTTTCCTCGACACAGGCATAGCCCTGTTCCCGTGCCACGCGCAGGCGTTCTAGCAGTTCAATATTGGAGCGCGGCGCGTTCGGCCCGATATCCGCCGGCACCTCCGCGCCCTGGCGCTCGACCAGCGACAACGCCTCGGCATCGCTCATGCACGCCAGCCACGCATGGCCCGACGCGGTGTAGAACAGCGGCGCATCGCGGCCCATGTCCGGGTCGTAACGCAGACCGATGCGCGCGCCCTGGGCCTTGGCGATCCAGGTCTGGCGCTCGCCGTCGATCACGCCCAGACGCACCAGCTCACCGGTTTCCTGGGCCAGCCGATCGAGCACCGGCTGCACGATATCGGCACCGCTGCTCGACAGGTACTGAAAGCCCATGGCAACCAGTTTGGTCGACAGGTGATAACGCAACGTTTCCGGATTCTGCCGCACATACCCCAGGCGAATCAGCTCGGCGAGCAAGCGGTGCGTCGCGCTCTTCGGAATGTCCAGTTGCTCGGCCAGGGTCTGCATCGGCAGCCCGCGCGGATCACTGGTGAGGCTTTCCAGCACGCTGAAAACCCGTTCGATTTGACTGCCGGCCATGGTGCGCTCTCGATGAAATTTCGCCGATTCTAGAAGACATCCCGAGGAATGCGAAATCTGGAACCCGGCGTCCGATAACCGCCCACTTTGCGCGTCAGTCAGTTGATCTGCTTCCTCCTCACTGGTTATTTTCTGAAACATGATTCTAAAAATAATTGATTGCTGGAGCCCTTGCTGATGCCTGCCCTTCCCGATATCGACTGCGACGTTCTAGTGGTCGGCTCCGGCGCCGCCGGTTTGTCGGCCGCCGTCACCGCCGCCTGGCATGGCTTGAAGGTCATCGTGGTGGAAAAGGATCCCGTGTTCGGCGGCGCTACCGCGTGGTCCGGCGGCTGGGCATGGGTGCCGTGCAATCCGCTGGCCCGGCGCGCCGGGATCGTTGAAGACGTGGAACTGCCGCGCACCTATCTGCGCCACGAACTCGGCGAGCATTACGACCCAGCCATGATCGACGCCTTCCTTGAGGCCGGCCCGCGTATGGTGGCGTTCTTCGAACAACACACCGCCCTGCAATTCGCCGACGGCAACGCCATCGCCGACATCCACGGTGAAACACCGGGCGCCGGCAACGGCGGACGCTCGGTGATTGCCGCCCCCTATGACGGACGAAAGGTCGGGCGCCTGCTCAAGCGTCTTCGCACAACCATGCGCGAAACATCGTTCATGGGCATGCCGATCATGGCCGGTGCGGACCTGTCGGCGTTTCTCAATCTGACTCGCTCGTTGTCGGCAGCCTGGCACGTGACCCGACGTTTCACTCGCCACCTGCTGGACCTGGCACTGCACGGCCGGGCGATGCAACTGGTCAACGGCGTGGCGCTGGTGGCGCGGCTGGGGAAATCCGCCGAAGACCTCGGCGTTCTGCTGTGGGAGTCGGCACCGGTGACCGAACTGCTGCGCGATGAATCACGCATCACCGGCGCTCGCGTGAACACCACAAAAGGCCCGCTCAATGTCCATGCCCGCAAAGCCGTGGTGCTCGCCGCTGGTGGGTTCGCCAATGACATCGAGCGGCGCAGAGCGTTGTTGCCTCGTACGCCCACCGGTCATGAACATTGGGCGCTGCCACCCTTGGGAGTTAATGGCGACGGCCTGCGACTGGGTGAAACCGTCGGGGGCCGGGTCAACACCGATGTGGCCTCGCCAGTCGCCTGGGCCCCGGTCTCGCAGGTGCCACATTCCGACGGCAGCATCGGCCATTTCCCGCACATCATCGAACGTGGCAAACCGGGCGTCATCGGCGTGCTGCGCAACGGCCAGCGCTTCGTCAACGAAGCCAACGGCTATTACGACTATGTCAGCGCCATGGTCGCTGCAGCTCCCGAAGGCGAAGAGGTCGCGTCCTGGCTGATCTGCACCCGCGCGTTCCAGCGGCGTTACGGGCTCGGCATGTCTCGTCCGTTTCCGGTTCCGGTGTCAGGTTTTATCCGCAGCGGCTATCTGAAAACCGGCAATACCCTTGAGGGATTGGCCACCGCATGCGGCATCGATCCGATCGGTTTACGCGCCACTCTGCATGACTACAACCACCATGCCCGGCACGGCAAAGACCCGTTGTTCGGTCGCGGCTCGACCCCGTACAACCGCAAACAGGGCGATCCGGCACAACAGCCCAACCCGTGCGTGGCCCCTATAGAACAAGGCCCGTTCTACGCGGTGAAGGTGCAGCCTGGTTGCTTCGGCACCTTCGCCGGGCTCAAGGTCAACCCGCATGCACAAGTGCTCGACACCGAAGACCGGCCTATCCCCGGGCTGTACGCCGCCGGTGGCGACATGGCCAGCATCATGGGCGGGCATTACCCGGCGGGCGGGATCAACCTCGGACCGGCGCTGACGTTCGGTTACATCGCCGCCCGGCACATGGCGGGCGTCACGGCTTTCGAACAGGAGATCGACCATGCAGCACATCGTTAACAGACAAGGACTGAACCTGCCAAAACTCGGCCTCGGCACCTGGCCGATGCTTGGCGACGAATGCACCCGCGCCGTGGAGCAAGCGCTGGAACTCGGTTACCGCCACATCGACACGGCAGCCGCCTACAACAACGAAGACGCAGTCGGACAAGCCTTGGCGAATACCCCGACACCCCGCGAGCAGATCCACGTCACCACCAAGGTCTGGTGGGATCAGTTGCAACCGGACGCCATGCGTCACTCGCTGGATCGCAGCCTCAAGGCCTTGCGCAGCGAATATGTCGATCTGTTCATGATCCATTGGCCGACCACTGACTGGGACCTGCCGCACACCCTTGAAACCCTCGCGTCGTTCAAGGAGCAAGGTCTGGCTCGCAACATCGGTGTGGCGAACTTTCCGCTGCCGCTGCTGCGCAAAGTCGTCGAGGAATACGGCATCCCTCTGTCAGCCATCCAGATCGAGTACCACGTCCTGCTCGGACAAAACGCCCTGCTCGACTACGCCCGTCAACACGATCTGGCGCTGACGGCCTACACGCCACTGGCGCGCAACAAGGTCTCGGAGATTCCACAGATTCAGCAGATCGCCGAAAAACACGGCGTGCTGCCGACTCAGATCGCGCTGAAGTGGCTGCTGGATCAGGACAACGTCGCGGCGATTCCCAAGGCCAGCAGCAAGACCAATCAACTGGCCAACCTGGCCTCGCTGAATGTCGAACTGGATGATGACGACCGGGCGCTGATCGCCGCGCTGCCCAAGCGCGAACGTCAGGTCAGCCCGGACTTCGCGCCGGTGTGGGATGCCTTCGACCGCTGATACCTGACCCGGCGAAAGAAATCCGCCGGCGGATTGAATTCCCGGCGCTCCTGCCCGTCAATAACAGGCCCGACCTCGTCACCCCGAGGCCGGGCCTTTGTGCGTGTGTACGAATAGACGGACGACCGGAGTGGCGCCACACTCACACACCAGCAACACTCATCACCACGATCAGACAGAGGATTCCCACATGCTATGGAAAAAAGGCCGACGCAGTGACAACGTCGTCGATGCCCGTGGCGATGACATGGGTGGTGGCGGTGGCATGCGCTTCGGCGGTGGCAAGGGGCTGAGTCTCGGGGCGATCCTGCTGATCGTCGGCATCGGCTGGATCACCGGCCAGGACCCGCTGCAGATTCTCGGCCAGCTCACCGGGCAGATGACCGAACAATCGGCCCCTACTTCGCAAACCCGTCAGGCACCGCCGGCCAACGATGAACAGGCCGAATTCGTGCGCTCGATCCTCGGCGACACCGAAGACACCTGGGGCGCGATCTTCCAGCAGGCCGGCCGGCAATATAAGGATCCGACCCTGGTGCTGTTCAGCAACCGGGTCAATTCCGCCTGCGGTCTGGCGACCTCGGCCACCGGCCCGTTCTATTGCCCGGCGGACCAGAAAGTCTATCTCGACATGGCGTTCTTCCAGGAAATGGCCCAACGCTTCAAGGCCGCCGGCGACTTCGCCCAGGCCTACGTGATCGCTCATGAAGTCGGACACCATGTGCAGACGCTTCTCGGTGTCTCGGCGAAAATTCAGACAGCCCGCCAGCAAGGCCGGCAGATGGAAGGTGACGGCGGACTGCTTGTGCGTCAGGAACTGCAAGCCGATTGTCTGGCCGGGGTCTGGGCCTACAACGCGCAGAAACGCTTGAACTGGCTGGAACCGGGCGACATCGAAGAAGCCTTGAACGCAGCGAACGCCATCGGTGATGATCGCCTGCAACAACAGGGTCAGGGCCGCGTGGTGCCGGACTCGTTTACCCACGGTACGTCGGCGCAAAGGGTGCGCTGGTTCAAAACCGGATTCGCCCAGGGCCAGGTCGGCCAGTGCGATACCTTTGCGGCGAAAAACCTGTAAATGCATAAATGGCTGTTGGCTTTACTGTTCATCGGCGGCACCGCCCAAGCGGCCGGCGTCGACGCAATCAGTCCCGGGCGCCTGCAATTGCAGGCCGGCGAAATGGCGGTGGGCATCGGCCCGGCGCCGGCGAAAATCGAGCGCGTGCTGATCGTCATTCATGGCCGTCTGCGTAACGCCGAGACCTATCGCAAAAGCGGTGAAGTCGCGGCGGAACTGGCCGGGCAAACCGCCAACACCCTGGTGATCGCCCCGCAGTTTCTCAACGAAAGCGATGTGTCGCTCTACTCGTTACCCGCCAGCGTGCTGCGCTGGCAAGGCAACGACTGGATGGGCGGCGGGTTATCCACAGGGCCGAACCCGCTGAGTTCCTACGCCGCACTGGACGAAATCGTCGGGCGGCTGAGCGATCGCAAGCAGTTTCCAGACGTGAAGCAGATCGTGATCTTCGGTCACTCCGGCGGCGCGCAGGTGGTGCAGCGTTATGCGCTGCTGGCCCAGGAACAACCGGCGCTCAAGACCGAAGGCATTCGCTTGCGCTACGTGGTCGCCAACCCGTCGTCCTACGCCTACTTCAATGAGCAACGCCCCGTGGCCTTCGATCATGCGAAGTGTCCGGGTTTCAACCGCTGGAAGTACGGACTGATGGACCCGCCGATCTACTCGGGTGGGCAAACGCCCGCGCAGCTTGAAGGCCGTTACGTCAAACGCGAGGTAATTTATCTGCTGGGCCAGCAGGACACCGACCCGCAACATCCGGCGCTGGACAAGAGTTGCGCCGCCAAAGCCCAAGGGGCATATCGACTGGAGCGCGGGAAGCTGTTTTTCGGTTACTTGCTGCGTCGTCACCCTGAAGGGGTCAATCAGCGACTGATCGAAGTGCCCGGCGTCGGGCATAACGGCGACGGCATGCTGACCTCGCCGGAAGGCCAGAAAGCACTGTTCGAGCAATAAAAAACGGGGGCCGAAGCCCCCGTTTCTTTTCAGGCGAACAACATCCGCCGCAACTCCACACAATCCTTCGCATGCCAGTCGGTCAGCTCCGGCCACGGATTATCCGGCAGGTTTACCAGCACCGTGTGCGCCCCCGCGGCCCGGCCGCAATCAAGATCAAACCGGTAATCACCGACCATCACCATCTCGCTCGCCGGCACTTGCCAGGCCTCGGCCAGTTTCAGCAGGCCACCGGGATGCGGTTTTGGCTGTGCTTCATCACGACCCAGCACATCCTCCACCGCAAAACAGTCAGCCAGGCCGATGGCCTCCAGCGTCACATGGGCCAGCTCCCGCGCATTGCGGGTCAGGATACCGAGGCGATAGCCCCGGGCGTGCAGGTCGCGCACCAGCTCCACGGCACCGACCGCCGGGGTCGAGCCGAGCGCCAGATCGCGTTCATGTTCCAGCAGCCACGCATGTTTCGCCGCTGCTTCCTCGGCCGGCAACGCCGCGAGGTGGGTGAGGATGTCATCCTCCGGCGGGATCGCCAGCGCCACGCGAATCGCCGCGAAGTCGTGCACGGCGACGGTCAGGGTGCCGTCCATGTCGAACACCCAGTGCCGCACCTCCGCCAGACTCATGCCCAGTCCTTGCGATGACGGATCAGGCCTTCCTGGGTCACCGACGCCACCAGTTGCCCGGCGCGGTTGAACACGCTGCCACGGGAGAACCCGCGAGAGTTGCCGGCCCATGGGCTGTCCATGGCGTAGAGCAACCAGTCATCGGCGCGCAGATCGTTGTGGAACCACAATGCGTGGTCGAGGCTGGCGACCTGCATGTCTTTCTGCCAGACCGATTTGCCGTGGGGCAGCATCGAGGTGGTCAGCAGACCGAAGTCCGAGGCGTAGGCCAGCAGATATTTGTGCAGCGCTGGAATATCGGCCAACGCGCCGTCGGCACGGAACCACACGTACTTGATCGGGTCCGCCGGTTGCGGGTTGTACGGGTCTTTTTCAGTGACCGGGCGCACTTCGATCGGCTTCGGGCACAGCAGCTTTTCGCGCATGTGTTCCGGGATCAGGTGCGCACGTTGCTGGGTCAGTTCCAGCTCCGACGGCAGGTTTTCCGGGCCGACCACTTGCGGCATCTGGCTCTGGTGTTCAAAGCCTTCTTCGTCGTACTGAAACGAAGCGCTGCAGGTGAAAATCGGGTGGCCCTTCTGGATCGCGGTCACGCGGCGGGTGCTGAAACTGCCGCCGTCACGCACGCGGTCCACCGAGTAGACCACCGGCAACTTGGCATCGCCAGGACGCAGGAAATAACCGTGCATCGAATGCACATGACGCGCTTCTTCAACGGTCTGACTGGCCGCCGACAGCGACTGGCCGAGCACCTGGCCGCCGAACAACTGGCGAAAGCCCAGATCCTGACTGCGACCACGGAACAGGTTTTCCTCGATCGGTTCGAGGGTCAGCAGATCCACCAGATCTTCCAACACTTGGCTCATTCAGACTCTCCTCACACAACGCTATGCCGCGCAGTCCTGACTGCGGCGGCCAATTCAGATTCTGGCGCGAGCCAATGATCGCGCCATTGTAAACGTCCGTGTCGGCTTAGCCATGCAAGGTCTGCAGCCATTGCTCCCGGGTGATGCGGTACAACACATGTCGACGCAACGGATGGTCGACCGCCAGTTTCGGGTGATCAAAATCGTCGGCTGGATCGTGATGCATGCCGATCGCCTGCATGACTTTTTCCGACGGCAGATTGCTCTGCGCGGTGAAAGACACGATCTCCTTCAGGGCCAACCGGTCAAAACCGCAGCGCAGCGCGGTCCACGCCGCCTCGCTGGCATATCCAAGGCCCCAGTGATCCTTGGCCAGCCGCCAACCGATTTCCACCGCGGGTGTGAACGGCGCATCGAAGCCGACCACGCCGAGCCCGGTAAAACCGATGAACTCGCCGCTGTCCTTGCGCTCCAGCGCCCACAGGCCGTAACCGTGCTCGGCGAAATGTCCGCGCACCCGGCCGATCAGCGCGGCGCTTTCCAGCCGGCTCAAGGGCGCGGGGAAGTAGCGCATCACCTGCGGGTCGGCGCACATTGCCGCGAACGCCGGCAAATCCTCGTCCTGCCATTGGCGCATCAGCAGCCTTGCGCTTTCCAGCTCCAGTATCGGTTCCATCCCGCCCCTCCGCTTGATGCCGTCAGTCTACATCGCTGTTAGGCTTTGCACTCTTTCCTGCAGCCTTTATGAATAGTCCACCATGCCGTTGCCGCTGATCTACCACGAAGACTACAGCCCGGAATTCCCGGCGGAACACCGCTTCCCCATGGACAAGTTCCGCCTGCTGCGCGATCACCTGGTGGACAGCGGCCTGACCCGCGACGAAGACCTGCTGCGCCCTGAACTGTGCCCTGCCGACATTCTCGCCCTGGCCCATGACCGCAGTTATATCGAGCGCTACATGAGTGGCGAGTTGTCCCGCGAAGACCAGCGGCGCCTCGGTCTGCCGTGGAACGAAGCGCTGGCCCGACGCACGGTGCGGGCGGTCGGCGGTTCGATTCTCGCGGCAGAGAAAGCCCTGGAACATGGCCTGGCCTGTCACCTCGCCGGTGGCACCCATCACGCCCACTACGATTACCCCGCCGGGTTCTGCATCTTCAATGACCTGGCGATCATCAGCCACTACCTGCTGCAAAGCGGCCGGGTGAACCGGGTGCTGATCTTCGACTGCGACGTGCATCAGGGCGACGGCACTGCACGAATTCTGCACAACACCCCGGAAGCGATCACCGTTTCCCTGCACTGCGAGAAGAACTTTCCTGCACGCAAGGCCGAAAGCGACTGGGACATTCCGCTGCCCAACGGCATGGGCGACGCCGACTACTTGAAGGTTGTCGATGACGCGCTCAACTATCTGCTGCCGCTGTATCAGCCGGATCTGGTGCTGTACGACGCCGGCGTCGACGTGCACAAGGACGACGCCCTCGGTTATCTGCAACTGACCGACGAAGGCGTCGCCGCCCGCGATGAAAGCGTGATGCGCCACTGCCTGGGCCGCGACATCCCGGTGGTCGGGGTGATCGGCGGCGGTTACAGCAAGGATCGCCACGCCCTCGCCCGCCGTCACGGGATCCTGCATCACAGTGCGCAGCGCGTCTGGCAGTCATCGGGTTGTCATTGAGTTGTGCTGCGTTACCCACAATGGCTGTGGAACGGCCTGTGGATAACCTGAGCGAAAGGGACTACAGCCCATGCTGAACATGGCCTGCAGCGCACTGGTTGTTTTTTGATCAGACCTGACGAGGGTCGCTGCTGCTAGAATGCGCGGCTTATTCCGCCACGCTATTGCCGCTGCCATGACCCAGACTTCCGCCGCCCCTTCCGCTCACGTCGCCATCATCGGCGGTGGCCCCGCCGGCCTGATGGCCGCCGAAGTGCTGAGCCAGGGCGGAGTCCGCGTCGACCTGTACGACGGCATGCCCTCGGTGGGCCGCAAGTTCCTACTGGCCGGGGTCGGCGGCATGAACATCACCCATTCCGAAGCCTGGCCGGCCTTCCTCTCGCGCTACGCCGAACGCGCCCCGAACATCGCCCCGCTGCTGCGAGCGTTCGACGCCGACGCACTGTGCCGCTGGATCCATGAACTGGGCATCGAAACCTTCATCGGCAGCTCCGGCCGGGTGTTCCCCACCGACATGAAAGCCGCACCGCTGCTGCGCGCCTGGCTCAAGCGCCTGCGCGACAGCGGCGTGGTTATCCACACCCGCCACCGCTGGCTCGGCTGGGATGAAAACGGGGCGCTGCGCATCGACAGCCCGGAAGGCGAGAAAACCCTCAACCCCGACGCCACCTTGCTCGCCCTCGGCGGCGGCAGCTGGTCGCGGCTTGGCTCCGACGGCGCGTGGATGCTGCCGCTGGAGCAGCGCGGTGTAGGCCTGGCGCCGTTGCAGCCGAGCAATTGCGGCTTCGAGGTGCAGGCCTGGAGCGAAGTGATGGTCAGCAAATTCGCCGGCGCGCCGCTGAAAAATATCGCCATCGGTTTGAACGACGACGTCCCTCGTCTGGGTGAATGCGTGATTACCGCGACCGGCATCGAGGGCAGCCTGATCTACGCGCTGTCGGCGCCGATTCGTGAGGCGATCAATGTGCACGGTGCCGCGACCATTCACATCGACCTGCTGCCCGGCCGCCCTGTGGATAAATTGCAGGCGGCACTAAGCAAACCACCGGGTTCGCGCTCGATGGCCAAGCACCTGCACAGTCAGGTGGGGATTGATGGGGTGAAAGCGGCGCTGTTGCGAGAACTCACTGATGCTGCAACGTTTGCCGATCCGGCGTTGTTGGCCCGGGCGATCAAAGCCTTGCCGCTGACGCTGGTGAAAACCCGGCCGCTGGATGAGGCGATCAGCAGTGCCGGCGGGGTGACGTTCGAGGCGATGGATGAGCGGATGATGCTCAAGGCGTTGCCGGGGGTGTTCTGTGCGGGGGAGATGCTGGATTGGGAAGCACCGACGGGTGGGTATTTGCTGACGGCGTGTTTTGCCAGTGGCCGGGCGGCGGGGTTGGGAATGCTGGACTGGTTACGACGTAAAAGCTGAGTCGCCCTCACCCCTCACCCCAGCCCTCTCCCGGAGGGAGAGGGAGCCGACCGCGGTGTCTGGCGTCATACATCGACCTGAAAGACCGAGCCGATTATGGATTCATCGATTAAGTGCTCTTTAAGTCCAGAGGTCGACTCGGTATTTCAGGTCGGCGTAACTCGCAAAAACAACTCCGTCAGTCCCCTCTCCCCCCGGGAGAGGGTTAGGGTGAGGGGGCTTTTGATCTTTAAGGCAATCTTTAAGGCTTACGCTTGCGCGGCCCGGTATTGAACACCGGCACCTTGCGCACAGGCTTGATCGAAGGCTCCGGCGCCTGAGTCTCGCCGCTGTCCACCCACTTGCCCAGATTGCGCTTGCCACCACCGCCACCGGAAGCTTTCGGCTTTTTCGGTTTCTTCGGCTTCTTGATCACCTGGCCACTGGCATCGGTGTCCGGCACGCGGTGCTCGGGCACGAAATCCGGCTCAATCTCACGCTTCAATGTGCTGCGAGTCAGCATTTCAATCGCCGACAACATGTTCACTTCATCGGCACACACCAGCGAAATCGCCTCACCGGTCGAACCCGCGCGACCAGTGCGGCCGATACGGTGAATGTAATCCTCGGCCACGATCGGCAGATCAAAGTTGACCACCAGCGGCAGGTCTTCGATATCCAGACCACGGGCCGCCACGTCGGTGGCCACCAGAATCTGCACTTCGCTCAGTTTGAAACGGTCCAGTGCCCGCTGCCGGGTCGCTTGCGGCTTGTCGCCGTGGATGCCGTCGGCGTTCACGCCCAGGCCTTGGAGTTTCTCGACCAGCGCGTCCACACCATTACGGGTCTTGGCGAACACCAGCACCTGCTTCCACTTGTTCTTGCGCATCAAGTGCACGAACAGTTTCGGCTTGCGCTTCTTGTCCACCGTCACCACCCATTGCTTGACAGTGTTGGCGGCCACGTTGCGCGGGCTGACTTCGATGCTCTGCGGATCGTTGAGCATCTGCCCGGCCAGCAGGCGGATGTCATCGGAGAAGGTCGCGGAGAACAGCAGTGTCTGGCGTTTCTTCGGCAGCGCGCGGTAAATGTTCGCCAGCTCTTCGGAAAAGCCCAGGTCAAGCATGCGGTCGGCTTCGTCCAGCACCAGAGCCTGCAACTGGTTGAATTTCAGCGCGTTCTGGCGGAACAGGTCGAGCAAACGGCCTGGGGTCGCGACCAACAGATCGACGCCGCCACGCAGCTTCATCATTTGCGGGTTGATGCTGACGCCGCCGTACACCGCGTAAGTGCGCAATGGCAGGTTTTCTGCGTACTGACGCACGGCTTCGTGGACCTGCTCGGCCAGCTCGCGGGTCGGCACCAGAATCAGCGCGCGCACCGAGTTGGCGGTGACTTTCGGCCCTTCCATCGCCAGCAGTTGCAGCAGCGGCAAGGCGAAACCGGCGGTCTTGCCGGTGCCGGTCTGGGCCGCGGCCATCAGGTCACGACCGGCCAGCACAGCCGGAATGGCTTGGGCCTGCACCGGCGTCGGGGTCTGGTAGCCGAGCTTCTCGAGGGAGCGCAGCAAGGGTTCGATCAGGCCAAGGGTGGCGAAAGTCATGGGAGTACCGTAGGAAAAATCAGAGCATGTGTGCGATGGCGCGCAGTTTACCCTAATTCGCACGCTGCTCCGTCGCTATGACCTTCGCTGCGGCAGTCGGCTCGCTGACCACTGGTGGCCGCGCCGGACGCCGCCACTGTGGGAGACTGATCAGCACCACCGCGCCGATGATCACCAGCATCGCCAGCGCCTCTTCGATGCCGATGGTCTCGCCGACAAACACGATCCCCAGCAACACCGCCACCGCCGGGTTGACGTAGGCATAGCTGGTGGCCGCCGCCGGGCGAACGTTTTTCAACAGATACATGTAAGCGTTGAAGGCGATGATCGAGCCGAAGAAGATCAGGTACGCCAGCGCCAGCCAGCCTTCCAGCGGCGGCATGGCCTGCAGGTGTTCACCGCTGGCCGCGCTGCCGATCAACAGCACCACGCCGCCCACCAGCATTTCCACGGCACTGGCCATTGCGCCTTGAGGCAGCGGCAGGTATTTGCTCCACACCGAACCGAACGCCCAGCTCGCTGCCGCGAAAATCAGCAACGCCGCGCCCAGCGGACTCGATTGCAGGTTGGAGCCCATGTTGAGCATCGCGATGCCGATAATCCCCATCACCACCCCGGCCCACTCCAGGCGGGTGTTGCGCGCCCCCCAGAGATAACCGCAGAGCAAAGTGAACAGCGGCACCGTCGCCACCGCCAACGCCGCGACACCCGACGCCACGCCGCTGTGCTCGGCCAGCGTCACCGCGCCGTTGCCGAAACTGAGCAACAGAATCCCGATGATCCCCGCCGCTTTCCACTGCGCCCAAGTCGGTGCCGGTGCCCCGCGCCAGCGCAGGAACGCGTACATCAGGGTGCCGGCAATCACGAAGCGCACGCCGCCGAGCATCAGCGGCGGCCAGTACTCGACGCCGATGCGGATCACCAGATAGGTCGATCCCCAAATCACGTACAACGCAAAAAACGCAGCGATCAAGGGCAAGGAAAAACGGCGCAAGGCAGACATGGGCAGCTCGAAAGTCAGACTCAGTGGATTGGTTATTCTAGAAAGGCCAACCGCTAAAAATAAGTTACAAAGCCTGTTTATAGCGCCGGTACACTTTTGAAAACACGGAGATCGACGGCCAAAACCGCGATTTCGAAAGTCTGGCAATTTCAGGAGTACGACCTTGGACAAATACGACCGCATGCTGCTCGGCGCCCTGCTCGAAAACGGTCGCGCGTCCTACGCCGACCTCGCCCGCAAAGTGAACCTCTCCGCCCCCGCCGTCGCCGAGCGCGTGGCCAAACTCGAGGCCAGCGGCGTCATCACCGGCTACTCGGCCAAAGTCGACATGGCCAAGCTCGGCCTGCCGATCCAGTGCGTCATCGAACTGCGCCTGAACCAGCACGGCAACCCGAAGGTGTACGACGAACTGATCAGAATTCCACAACTCACCGAATGCCACCGCGTCACCGGCGACCCGTGCGTGATCATGCAGGCGGCTGTGGGCTCGATGACCGAGCTGGAAGAGCTGATCAACCGGGTGGCGAAATTCGGGTTCAGCAAGACGTCGATCGTGTTGTCGAGTGCGATAGAGAAGCGGGTGCCGTTGGGGCATATCGAGGGCAACGGCAAACCCTGAGGCAAGGGTTGATCCCTGTGGGAGCTGGCTTGCCCGCGATGAGGCCATCACATCCGACAATTTGGCTGACAGACAATACGCCATCGCGGGCAAGCCCGCTCCCACAGGAAAATCTGTTTGCCTGAAAATCAGCGATAGCGTTGCAGGTGCTCGCCGACTTTCGCTGCCGGCACTTTCTGCAATTTGCATAGCAAGTCGTGCGATAGCTCCCGCACCCCATGCTTTTGCCGCAGTTCATCCGCCAGATGCGCCAGCAAATTCGCCGCCATCTCCGCATCCGCCATCGCCCTGTGCGCCTGACCGGTATGCGGCAGTTGGGCAAAGGTCGTGAGCGTACCGAGCTTGTGGTTCGGCGCCGCCGGCATCAGGCGGCGGGCCAGCAGCAGCGAGCAGGCGAAGTTCTGCAAACGGGTGCGTTTGATCCGGCCCAGTTCGAAGTCCCAGAACTTCTGGTCGAACGCGGCGTTGTGCGCCAGCAGGGGTGTGCAGCCGACGAATTCGTTGACTTCGTTCATCACCTTTTCCGCCGAAGGCGCGGTGCGCAGCATGGCGTTGCTGATGCCGGTGAGTTGTTCGATGAAGGCCGGGATGCGGACGCCGGCGTTCATCAGGCTCTGGTAGCGCTCGACGATGCGGCCGTTTTCCAGCATGACCACGGCGATTTCCGTGGCCCGGCAGCTGCTGCTCGGCGAGATGCCGGTGGTTTCAAAGTCGATGACTGCAATGCGTTCCAAACCGGGTGGTACTCCGTCCAAATCAATGCTTGAGCTTGCGCTCAATTTTTCAACAGCAGCGCGCCTTCGATCGGCACGTAACGGCTGGCGGCGCGGATCAGCGAGTTGGCCGTCAGGCCGGGAACGCCGTAGGCCACCGCTTGCACGCCGTGTTTGTTGATGATGCGTTCGAGCAGCATGTCGAAATCGCCATCACCGGAGGCCAGGACGATTTCGTCGACGTGATCGGCGGCGTCCATGATGTCGAGGGTGATGCCCACGTCCCAGTCGCCCTTGGCCGAGCCGTCACTGCGCTGGATGTAGGGTTTGAGTTTTACGGTGAAACCGAGGTTGCGCAGGATCTGCTGGAACTGCTGCTGTTTGCTGTCGCCCCGGTCGATGGCATAGGCGTAGGCCTCGACGATCTGCCCGTGCTGGCTGACATCCGCCCACAGCGCCGCGTAGTTGAAGTGGCAACCATAGGCCTGACGCACGGTGTAGTAGAGGTTCTGCACATCGGCGAACACTGCGATTTTTTTCACCGGAGTTCCTGTGAGCGCTGACGCGCATGAGCCGGATCAGGCACCAGGCCCGAAAAAGGCGCTCAGTATGCCAGCCCGAAGGAAGGTTCCGCGAATAATCGGCCCGGGGCGCTCAGGCGCCCCGGACGAATGGTGAGTCAGACGAAGGAATCGTCGTCATCGAAGAACGATGAGTTGTCATCGCTGTAGTCGGTGTCGGTAAAGCCGCCCTGGTCATTACCGTAGGAGTCGTTGTTGGCCATGCGCTGATCATCACCCCAGCCGTTGTTGCTCTGGTCGTTGACTTGAGCCGGCTCTTCCTTGATGACTTCGACGATTTCTTCCGGCTGCTGGTTGTGATGGAACAGGCTGCTGATGCCTTGCGCCAGCATCACGCCACCGGCCACACCGGCCGCTGTTTTAAGGGCGCCGCCGAGGAAGCTGCTGCCCGCCGCCGGGGCCGCTTGTTGCTGGCCATAACCCGGTGGTGGCGCACCGAAGTTCTGCTGCGGTGCCGGTTCACGCCAGCCGCCAGTGGAGGCCGGGGCGCTCTGGGTCGGTGCCGGGCGCGGGCTGCTGCCACCGAAGATGCTCGACAGGAAGCCGCCACCGCTGGAGGCCGGCAGCGCGCTCTGCGCCTTGGCCGACTGCAGTTCTGCCTGCAATTGCTTGACCTGTTGAGTCAGTTGTTTGTTTTGTTCGTCGAGGCTCTTGAGGGCAGCCTCCTGCACCAGAATCGCCTGGGTCATGAAATAACCTGCGGCCGGCTGGCGCGTCAGGTGTTCCTTGATCCGCGCCTCGGCCTGGGCGTCGCGCGGGGCTGCCTCCGTTTCGGCCTGTTGCAGCCGGGAAAACAGTCCATCGATCAGGGTTTGTTCTTCGCTGTTCATGGCGACCTCGTAGATTGCCGGGGATAACGTTGCCCTCCTCCACGTCGGAGAAGGCGCACCTCTGTAATGGAGGCAGCAACAGAATGTTTCAATGACCTTTACCGAACGTTTACGTTTGCGCAGCGAAACGGATCATCGGTTAAAGTGGGCCACTGTTTTTGACCTGCGATACCGACTGATGAATGCCTTCGATGTGCTGCGCGACTCCCTGTATTTCTTCAAACGCAATCTGGGCCGGATCGTCCAGTTGTGCCTGCCGCTGGTGATTGTCGAAGCCGTGCTGCAACAGGTGGTAGACCATGCCAGCGATCCGGACGGCTACTCGGCCATCAGCGTGATCGTCGGCCTGCTGGTGTATCCGCTGTACACCGCCGCGCTGATTCTTTTCCTCGATGCCCGCACCCGCGGCGAATCCCCGCAAACCCGCGATCTGCTGGCGATGGCCGCTCGTCTATGGCCGCGCTTCGCTCTGCTGACTGCACTGAACACGCTGTTGATCCTGCTCGGTCTTTCCCTGTACTTCCTGCCGGGGCTGTGGCTGATGGTCACTCTGGCCTTCGGTGAATATCTGCTGGTGCTGCGCGGTTACGGTCCGTTGCAGGCCATGAAGGAAAGCCTGCGCCTGAGCCGTGGGCATTTTCTGCGGATTCTGGTGTGCATTCTGTGTGTGATGGGGCCGCTGTGGCTGCTCAAGGGCCTGACTTTGCAGGTCTATCCCGATCCGCAGAATCCGTTGATTGCGGTGCTGATCGACAGCGGCCACAGCTTCCTGCAACTGTTCACCAGCGTGGTGCTGTTCCGCCTGTTCATGCTGATCAGCGAATTGCCCGACAAACGTGACGGAATAGTCTGACTGCACCGAGCTTGGGCTGATGGATGGGTCTCGGGTATGCTCGGGACCACTTCCGTATCGCTATAAGCCGAGCCATGACCCGTCTACTGCGCTACATCCTGTTGCCCGTACTGTTCGTCCTCGCCCTGATCGGCACGCTGATCTACAGCCTGACCTGGCGCCCCGACGCCCGGGAAACCCTGCCGGTCAGTTGCACCGGGCAACCGCCGATGCTGGTCCCCGGCCAGGCCCTGAAAGTCATGACTTGGAACGTGCAATACCTGGCCGGCAAGCGCTACGTGTTCTGGAATGACCTGGCGCAAGGCGACGACGAAGCCCCGACTCCGGAAGACATGGCGTTCAGCCTCGATGAAGTGGCGCGGGTGATCCGCGACGAACAGCCCGACGTGGTGCTGTTGCAGGAACTGGATGACGGCGCCAAGGCCAGCGACTATCAGAACCAGCTCAAGCTGTTGCAGGAACGCCTCACCGACCTCTACCCGTGCAGCGCCCACGCCTTCGACTGGAAGGCCGATTTCGTCCCGGATCCGCACATCTTCGGCAGCGTCGGCCGGCAACTCGCCACCCTCAGCCGCTACCGCATCGAACACGCCGAACGCCTGCAATTGCCGGTGCAGCCGGCGAATTTCATCAGCCGTCAGTTCCAGCCGAAAGATGCCCTGCTCGCCACCACCCTGCCGCTCAGCGATGGCGGGCAACTGGTGGTGTTCAACACCCATCTGGATCGCGCCACCCAACCGGACGACACCTTGCAGGCGCAGGTGACAGCGGTGGCCAAGGTTCTCGACAAACACGAAAGCCACGGCACGCCGTGGCTGATCGGGGGGGACTTCAATCTGTTACCGCTCGGCCAGTACCGGCGCCTGCCCACCGAGCAGCGCACGCCGTACTCCGCCGACAGTGCGCTGCATGTGCTGTGGGACAAATACCCGATGATCCCGACCAACAACGAAGCCAGCGGCATCGACCGCGCCAAGTGGCTGACCCATTACCCCAACGACCCCGGCCTCAATGGCCCGGACCGCACGGTCGATTACCTGTTCTACAGCCCGAAGATCAAACGGGTCGAAGCCACGGTGCGGCAGGACGACACCTTGCGCATCTCCGATCATTTGCCGGTCATTGCGCGGTTCCTCCTGCCACCCAACTGACCTCAATGAGCCTCTTCGAGATCGTCGTGCAACAGCCCGAAAATCTGCCGCTTCATGTCGATGAACGAGCGCTCCATCACCATGTCCAGCGTGCGTGGGCGTTCGATCGGCACATCCAGAATCTGCTTGATCCGCCCCGGCCTGGCGCCCATCACATACACCCGATCGCCGAGCAGGATCGCTTCGTCGATGTCGTGGGTGACGAACAGCACGGTTTTCTTGCTGTTGCCCCACACCCGCAATAACAGCTGCTGCATTTGCAGGCGGGTCTGGCTGTCGAGGGCGCCGAAGGGTTCGTCCATCAGCAGGATCTGCGGATCGTTGGCCAATGCCCGGGCAATCGCCACCCGCTGCATCATGCCGCCAGACAGTTGCTTGGCGTAGTTGTCGGCAAATCCTGACAAGCCGACTTCGTGGACATAGTGATCGACAATTTCCTTGCGCCGCGCCGCCGGCATGCCCCGACGCTTGAGGCCGAATTCGACGTTCTGCCGCACCGTCAGCCACGGGAACAACGTGTAGCTCTGGAACACCATCCCGCGATCCGCGCCGGGACCCTGAACTTGCTGGCCGCCGACGTAGATTTCGCCGGAAGTCGGCTCCGCCAGGCCGGCGGTGAGGTACAGCAGGCTCGACTTGCCGCAGCCCGACGGCCCGACCAGCACCGCGAACTGCTGATCCGGCACTTCGAACGACACCTCTTCCAGCGCAGTGAATGTACCGCCACCGGGTTTGGTGTAGCGCAGGCTGACCTTGTCCACCTGCAACCTTGGCGCGGCGTGTGCCGGTTCGGCGACCGGCTCGATGAAACGACGGTTGGCAGCGGTTACTGAGCCCATGCGGCAATCCTCAAACGCAAGAAGCGGAACAGTTGATCGGTGACCAGGCCGAGCAGGCCGATGATCGCGATGGCGAGAAAAATCACATCGACCTGAAAGCCGCGCATGGCCTTGAGGCTCAAGTAGCCGAGGCCACTGGAAGCGGCGACCAGTTCGGCGACCACCAGATAGGTCCAGGCCCAGCCCATGGTCACCCGCAAGGTGTCGAGCACACCGGGCAACGATGCCGGGGCGATCACATGCAGCACTGCGTCACGCCGGTTGGAGCCGAGGGTGTAAGAGGCGTTGATCAAGTCCTTGGAGATGCCTTTGGACACGTCCGCGATCATCACCAGTTGCTGGAAAAACACGCCGAAAATGATCACCGAAACCCGCTGCTCCAGACCGATACCAATCCACAGGATGAACAGCGGCACGAACGAGGTCACCGGCAGGTAGCGGATGAAATTCACCAACGGTTCGAGGAACGCCTGGACGATGCGAAAGCTGCCCATCAGCAGGCCCAGCGGCACCGCCACCAGCGACGACACGATGAAACCGACCATCACCACTTCGACACTGGCCCAGACATGCTGGCCAAGGGTGCCGTCGCGGCTCAGGCGCACCGCGGCTTCGACCACCGCGCCGGGCGTCGGCAGGAACATCCCCGGCACGATGCCGCCGTAGGACAACCCGGCCCACAGGCCGACCAGCAACACCCAGGCCAGCCCGCTGGCGCTCCACACCACCGGCACCGGCAACCCGGTCTTCGGCGTGATGCAGCGGCTCAGCCATGAATTGCGCTTGAACATGAGTAGTCTCCTAGAGCGGGCTGACGAAACGGTTATCCACCAGATCGTCGTTGCTGACGTTGTAGGGCTTGCCCTGCAATTCGCTGGCGGTTTCGTTGGCCAGTTTGATCAGCGGTGCGCTGTCACCCGGCTTGCCCGGCGAGCCAAGGAGTTTTTCGCTCATGGCCTGATCGTAGAAGCGCACGCCCTGCGCAGCGGCGGCCAGTTCCTTTGGATCGGACAGGTAACCGCCGACACCCTTGGCCATGATTTCGTAGGCTTTCTGTGGATGGTCCTTGGTGAACTGCACCGCTTTGTAGAGACCGGCGACCAGCGCCTTGACGTCTTCCGGCTGCTTCTCGATCACCGTGCAATTGAGCGCCACCACATCGACGATCACCCCCGGCGTACTGCTACTGTCGATCAGCACCTTGCCCTGCTGCTTGTCGCGCACCATCGACAGATGCGGCTCCCAAGTCACGGCGGCCGGCACACGACCGGCGATGAACGCGGTGGCAGCATCGTCAGCGGTCATGTTCTGCACGGTGATGTCGCTCATCCTCATGCCGTTCTTTTTCAGCAGGTACGAGAGCCAGAACTGCGAGGTCGAGCCTTCGTTGACGGCCACGGCCTGGCCCTTGAGTTCTTGCAGGCTCTTCACGTTCTTGCCGACCAGCACACCGTCGCCGCCATGGCTGTCATCCAGCGCGGCCACGGCCTTGAAGCAGAACTGCGGGCGGTACTTGAGCACTTCGTCGATGGTCGAGGCCGAGCCGGACAATTGCCCGGATGCCTGGGCGGCCATGTACATCGACGCTTCTTCGACCACCGGCAATTCGACGGTCAGACCGTTTTCCTTGAAATAGCCCAGATCCTGAGCCAGATACAGGGTGCCGTAACCGACCCACGTGGTGTGGCCAATCGACAAGGTGCCGGCCTGGGCGGCGGTGACGGAAAGGGCGGAAATCGCCAGAGGACATGCAAGACGGGTAAACAAGGACTTGTTCATGGAGCACTCCCAACGCTGTTGATTTAGTTGTCATGGGCAGTACGGCCAGCCTCGTCGGCGCGGATGCACGCTGCGGTCTCTGCTGGACTCTGGCGGGCAATGCCTTGGCTGGCGAAATCGATGTTGACCCAGGCTTGGCGTAAGGAAAACGAGGAAATAGTTAGACGCGAACGATGAAAAAACTGGGTAGTGCGCACCGCGAAAGGGCGTGTCGGACGGGGGTGCCCGAGGTGGGTGCAAAGCTCAAAAAAATCGCAGCCGAAGGCTGCGATTGTTAGCGTTTCACACAGGTTTCAAATCAGAGCCGACCGTATTCCTGCGCGGTACGATCCAGCGCTTTCAACGTCTTGCCCACCAGTTCGTCAATCTCTTCACGACTGGCAATCAGCGCCGGCGCCATGATCATCCGCCCCAGTGTCGAGCGAATGATCACCCCCTCTTCAAAACCGATCGTGCGGCAGCGCCAGGCGATGTCGTTCTCATTGGCAAAGCGCTTGCGCGTGGCCTTGTCTTCGGCCAGTTGCAGCGCCGCGACCATGCCCGTGCCCTGGATATCGCCCACCAACGGGTGATTGCCGAACACCTCGCGCAGACACTGTTGCAGGTACGGGCCGATGTCATCCTTGACCCGCGTCACCACGCCTTCATCGCGCAGCGCCTTGAGGTTGGCAATCGCCACCGCCGCCGCCACCGGGTGCCCGGAATAGGTCAGACCGTGGGCGAACACACCGCCCTGCTCCACCAGCACGTCGGCCATTTTCTTCGACAGGATCAGCCCGCCCATGGGGATGTAACCGGAGGTCAAGCCCTTGGCGATGGACAGGGTGTCCGGCTCGAAACCGAAGTATTCGTGGGCGAACCATTCGCCAGTGCGACCGAAGCCACCGATCACTTCATCGGCGCACAGCAGCACGTCGTATTGGCGGCAGATGCGCTGGATTTCCGGCCAGTAGCTTTCCGGCGGGAAGATCATCCCGCCCGCGCCCTGGAACGGTTCGGCGATGAACCCGGCGACCTTGTCGGCGCCCAGTTCGAGGATCTTCGCTTCCAGTTGCTGCGCCGCCCGCAGACCGAATTCCGCCGGGGTCAGATTGCCTTCGTGGGCGAAGAAGTACGGCTCGTCGATGTGCGCGATGTCGGGAATCATCCCGCCCATTTCGTGCATGAACTTCATGCCGCCGAGGGCCGTCGCGGCCAGGGTCGAACCGTGATAGCCGTTCCAGCGGCCGATCATGATTTTCTTCTCGGGCTTGCCCAGCACCTGCCAGTAACGGCGTACGGTACGGATCAGCACCTCGTTGGCCTCGGAGCCGGAGTTGGTGTAGATCGCGTGGCTGTAGTGCCCCGGCAGCAGGCTGAACAGCAGCTCGGAGAGCTCGATCACCTGCGGGTGGGTGGTGTGGAAAAACATGTTGTAGTACGGCAACTGCTCCAGTTGCCGGCTCGCGGCGGCGTTCAGATCCTTGCGCCCGTAGCCGAGGTTGGTGCACCACAGCCCGGACATGCCGTCGAGGTAGCGCCGACCGTCGTTGTCCCACAGATGCAGGCGATCACCACGCACCATCACCCGTGGGCCTTCGTCGTTGAGGGCTTTCTGGTCGACGAACGCATGAATGTGGTGCGCTGCATCGGCGGCCTGGTAGTCGCGGGTTTCACGTGAGGTGGTCATCGCCGGATCTCCTTTCTTGTTGTGAGCGGCTGTCATGAGCGCAGTTGAAACCAGGTGGTTTTCAACTGGGTGTATTTGTCGAACGAGTGCAGCGACAGATCGCGGCCGAAACCCGATTGCTTGCCACCGCCGAACGGCACGGTCACGTCCAGCGCATCGACGCTGTTGACCGACACCGTACCGGCTCGCAATTGCCGCGCCACCCGGTGCGCGCGGTGCAGATCATCGGTCCACAGCGACGCCGCCAGACCGTAGACGCTGTCGTTGGCCAGGTGCAAGGCGTGGGCCTCGTCATCGAACGGAATAACCGCCAGCACCGGGCCGAACACTTCTTCGCGAAACAGGGTCATGTGCGGCTGCACGTCGGTGAAAATCGTCGGCTGAACGAAGTTGTCCGAACCGTTGAAACTTAGCTGCCGCCCGCCGCAGACGCGGGTCGCGCCTTCACGCTCGGCCTGGTGGATGAAGCGCAGAATGCTTTCGGTCTGACGGGTGTCGACAATCGCCCCGGCCGCACTCGCCGGGTCCAGCGGATCGCCCGGCTGCCAGCGTTCGGCCTGAGCCTTCAGTCGCTCGACGAACTCGTCATGAATCGAGCGCTCCACCAGCAACCGCGAGTTGGCCGAGCAGACTTCGCCCTGATTGAAGAAGATCCCGAACGCGGCTTTCTGCGCCGCCAGATCCAGATCCTGGCAGTCGGCGAACACCAGGTTGGCGCTCTTGCCGCCGCACTCCAGCCACACCTGCTTGAGGTTCGACTGCGCGGAATACTGCATGAAATATTTGCCGACCTGGGTCGAGCCGGTGAACACCAGGCAATCGACATCCGGGTGCAAGCCCAAGGCTTTGCCGGTCTGTTCGCCGAGCCCCGGCAGCACGTTCAACACACCGGCCGGCAGCCCGGCTTCAAGCGCCAGCTCGGCCAGGCGCAATGCAGAGAATGGTGATTGCTCGGCGGGTTTGAGAATCACCGAGTTGCCCGCCGCCAGCGCCGGCGCGAGTTTCCACGCGGCCATGTCCAACGGGAAATTCCAAGGCACCACCGCAGCGACCACGCCCAGCGCTTCGCGGGTGATGGTCGCCAGCACATTCGAGGCGCTTGGCGCGACCTGATCGTAGAGTTTGTCGAGGCTTTCGGCGTACCAGCGGAACACCCCGGCGGCGCCCGGCACGTCGATGTTGTAAGCGTCCATCACCGGTTTGCCCATGTTCAGCGAATCGAGCAGCGCCAGCTCTTCGCGATGGGCCAGAATCAGATCCGCCAGCCGCAGCAGCACTTGCTTGCGCTCGGTCGGTGAACGCCCGGCCCAGGTGCCGGCCTCGAACACCTGCCGCGCATTCTGCACCGCCGCATCGACGTCTTCTTCACCGCACGCGGCGACGTTTGCCAGCAGCTGGCCGGTGGCCGGGTTGATCGCGGCAAAGGTCTGCCCCGACTGCGCCGCACGCAATTTGCCGTCGATCACGGCCTGGTACGGATAGCTCAATTCAGCGGCCTTGCGCTGCCAGTCTGCAAGCTCGAACACGGTGGTTGCTCCTTGGACTTTTATTCTTTTGAGAACAGTGCGGGGTCGATAGTCGCTCAGGCCCGTGCGCGCTAAAACCAGTAAAAATGTCTTCGCAGACAATAAAAAAGGTAACCAGCCGATGGCCCCTTCGCGCGCGTATGGGGCTATTGTTCAGGGACAAAAAAACCGCCGACAGAACGGAGGCCGGCGGCTTACAAATTGCTTGGATGTGAAATCCGTTCGCTTTGAGGTTCACCGTGGCCGCTTACAACCTGCGTCAGTTGAAATACTTCATCACCACCGTCGAATGCGGCAGCGTCGCCGAAGCGTCGCGCAAGCTGTACATCGCGCAACCGGCGATTTCCACGGCGATCAAGGGGCTGGAAGACAGCTTCGGCGTGCAACTGCTGATCCGTCATCACGCTCAGGGCGTGTCGCTGACACCGAGCGGCGCGCGGTTCTTCCGCAAGGCTCAGGAACTGCTGCGCATGGCCAAGGAGTTCGAACAGAACGCCCTCGCCGACAACGACGTGGTGGCCGGGCAGATCGATATCGGCTGTTTCGAAACCGTCGCGCCGCTGTACCTGCCGCAGTTGATTGCGGGCTTCTCGGCGCTGTATCCGGGGGTGAAGATCCGCATCCGCGACGGCGAACAACAGGAACTGGTGCAAGGCCTGACCTCGGGCACCTTCGACTTGGCAATCCTCTACAAACACGACCTCGATGCCACCATCGAAACCGAACCGCTGATGCCGGCCCAACGGCCTTATGCCCTGCTCCCGGCAGATCACCGCTTCGCCCAGCTCAAGCAGGTTTCGCTGCGGGACTTGTGCCTGGAACCGATGATCCTGCTCGACGTGCAACCGAGCCGCACCTACTTCGTCAGCCTGTTCGAAGAACTCGGCCTGTCGCCGCGCATCGAGTTCAGCTCGCCGTCGATCGAAATGGTGCGCGGCATGGTCGGCCAAGGTTTCGGCTTCTCGATCCTGGTCACCCGCCCGCATTCGGAATGCACCTACGACGGCAAGAAAGTCGTGTGCGTCGACATCGTCGAAGATGTCACCGGGTCAGGTCTGGTGGCGGCGTGGCTCAAACGTGGACAACTGACCAAACCGGCGCAGTTGTTTGCCGATTATTGTCGGGAGCAGCTGACCGCGAAGGCCAGCCGCTGACTCTCACGTACCGCGCGGTTTGGCTCGTGCGGTGGCTTCAGCCACCAGCGGATCATCCGGCCAGTAATGCTTCGGATAGCGCCCCTTCAGATCCTTCTTCACCTCGGCATAGGTGCTGCGCCAGAAGTTGGCCAGATCCTGCGTCACCTGCACCGGGCGCCGTGCGGGCGACAGCAGGTGCAGCTTGACCACCTGCCGACCGCCGGCGATGCGCGGTGTGTCGGCGAGGCCGAACAGCTCCTGCAAACGCACGGCGAGAATCGGTGGTTGCTCGCTGTAGTCGAGGCGAATCGACGAGCCTGACGGCACGCTCAGGTGATGGGGCGCCTGTTCATCAAGCTGTTGCGGCAGTGGCCAAGGCAGCAGATTACGCACGATACTCGACAGGTCGAGGTTGGCGAAATGGCTGAGGCGCGAGACTTTGCCCAGGTAAGGCATCAGCCAGTCTTCGAGTGTTTTCAGCAACGTTGCGTCGCTGACATCCGGCCATTGGCTGTCGCCCTTGGCGTCCAGGTCGAGCTGACGCAGCAACGCGACTCGCGCCTGCCACTGGCGCAGTTCCGGGGTCCACGGCAGCAGCTCCAGCCCCTTGCGCCGCACCAGATTGACCAGTGCCTGACTGCGGGCGTTTTCGTCGAGACCGGTCAGCGGCTCGCGGCTGAGGATCAGTTCGCCGACCTTGCGCTGACGCTCGGCGCGCAGCACGCCTTCGCGTTCGTCCCAGTCCAGTTGATCGACGTTGTGCACCTGTTCCGCCAGCACCGAATCGAACAGCGCCGGATCGAAATCCGCCGCCAGATAAATCCGCTCTTCACGCTGACCTTGGCGACTGCCGAGGTCGGCGATGACGATCCACGGTTCCTTCATCAGGCTGTCGGGTTCGGCGAACAGCGCGGCGCGGCCGTTGGCCAGTCGATATTCGGCGCCACCGGCCCGCCGCTGCTGGGCGACGCGGTCCGGGTAGGCCAGCGCCAGCAGCGCGCCGAGCCAGCGTGGATGATCCGGGTCGGCGACCGGTTCGCTGGCCTTACCGCGCAGGTAGCCGTAATACTGCCGCGCCAGTTGCCGGGCACGCTGCACGCCGCCCTGAGCACCGCGGGCCGCGCGTTCTTCGCCGGACAGCAGCACCAGACGACTGTGCAGATCCGCCCCCGCACCGCGCAAAATGTCGCGCTCGCCGAGCAACGCGGCAACATCACAAGCCATGTTCGACAGCCCCAGAGCCTGACCGCGCAACAGCAAATGAGCGATGCGCGGGTGCGCCGGCAATTCAGCCATGGCCTGACCGTGGCGATTCAGGCTTTCACCGTCCAGCGCACCGAGGCGCTGCAACAGATCCTGAGCCTGTGCATAAGCGGCCGCTGGCGGCACATCCAGCCAGATCAAATCACTCGGCGCCACGCCCCAGCGCCCGAGTTGCAACGCCAGCCCTGCGAGATCCGCCGAAAGGATTTCCGCACTGCCATAAGCCGCGAGTTGTTCATGCTGATCCTGCGACCACAGGCGATAACACACGCCCGGTTCCAGACGCCCGGCCCGGCCGGCACGCTGGGTAGCGCTGGCTTTGGAGATGCGTTGGGTGTCGAGGCGGGTCATGCCGCTGCCGGGGTCGAAACGCGGCACCCGCGCCAGCCCGGCGTCGATCACCACGCGCACGCCGTTGATGGTCAGGCTGGTCTCGGCGATGTTGGTGGCCAGCACCACTTTGCGCTGGCCGGCCGGCGCCGGGTCGATGGCGGCACGCTGGGCATTCAGGTCGAGTTCGCCATGCAACGGGCAGAGCATCACGTCGCTGCGCTCACCAATGGCGTCCGCCAGTTGCTGATGAACCCGCCGGATTTCCGCCTGCCCCGGCAGGAACACCAGCAGGCTGCCGGTTTCATCGTGCAGCGCTTCGAGCACCGTTTGCGTGACACGTTGATCGATGTATTCGCCGGGCTGAAACGGCCGGCCCCAGCGCATCGTCACCGGGAACATCCGGCCCTCGCTGCGCAGGATTGGCGCGTTGTCGAGCAAACCGGCCAGACGTTCGCCTTCAAGGGTGGCGGACATCAGCAGAATCTTCAGCGGTTGTTCAGCTCGAAACAGCTCGCGACCGTTCAGACTGAGGGCCAGCGCCAGATCGGCGTCGAGGCTGCGTTCGTGAAATTCGTCGAAGATCAGCAGACCCACGCCTTCCAGTGCCGGGTCGTCCTGCAAACGCCGGGTGAGGATGCCTTCGGTGACCACTTCGATGCGGGTGTTGGGGCCAACCTTGCTGTCGAGGCGGATGCGATAACCGACGGTTTCACCGACCTTCTCGCCCAGCTCGCTGGCCAGCCGTTCCGCCGCTGCGCGCGCGGCCAGTCGACGCGGTTCGAGCATGAGAATGGTCTGCCCGTTCAGCCATGCTTCATTGAGCAGGGCCAAGGGCACGCGGGTGGTTTTACCGGCGCCGGGCGGTGCTTCGAGCACGGCTTCGTGGCGTGTCGCCAACGCTTCACGCAGGGCGGGTAAAACTTCGTCGATCGGCAAAGAAATCATGCTGGCTCCCAAACAGAGCGGCGAGTATAACGGCGAACTGCTGAGCGTTCGTCAGGGTCTTAACTTCACACGATGACGCTTCGTTAACAGATGACTCAGGAGATTCCCATGCGCTTACCTTTTCGCCTGATCGGCGGTGTACTGGTTGCCACCCTGCTCACTCAGATCACCGCGTGCGGTTCGATTTTCTATCCCGACCGGCGCGGCCAGATCGACGGCAAGATCGACCCGGCGATCGCCGTGCTCGATGCCGTGGGCCTGCTGTTCTATATCCTTCCGGGCGTGATCGCGTTTGCCGTGGACTTTGCCACCGGCGCGATCTATTTCGAACCGGGCCACACGGCGCAAGTTGATCCGGCCAGGCTCAAGCAAGCCATCGGCCCGGACGGCCAAGTCGATAACCTCAAGTTGCAGGCTATTCTCGAAACGGAGCTGGGCCGCAATCTGCCGCTGGACGACCCGCGCCTGATCCAGCACAAGGGCAGCACCCAGCAACTGGCGATGTTCGGCCTGCAACCTGCCGCATAAGGAATTGACGCACCCATGACCACAAGCCCCGAACACGCCCGCCTGCTGCGGCTGGCGACCCGCGCCTCGGTGGCGGTGGCCTGTACGCTGATCATCGCCAAAGCCATCGCCTGGTGGCTGAGCGGTTCGGTGAGCATGCTCGCCGGCCTCACCGACTCGGCCCTCGATGGCATCGCTTCGTTGCTCAATCTGCTGGCGGTGCATTACGCGCTGCGCCCGGCGGATGACGATCACCGTTATGGCCACGGCAAGGCTGAATCCCTGGCGGGCATGGCCCAGGCGCTGTTCATTGGCGGCAGTGCGCTGCTGATCGCGTTTCAGGCTTATGAGCGTCTGAAGAATCCCGAGCCCCTCGGCGCGCCGTGGCTGAGCATCGGGGTGATCGTGTTTTCCCTGGTGCTGACGGCGGCGCTGCTGATGTTGCAGCATCGGGTCATCAAGCAGACCGGCTCCAACGCCGTGCGGGCGGATTCGCTGCATTACCGTTCGGACCTGTTGCTCAACGGCAGCATTCTGATTGCGCTGGTGTTGGCCGGTTTGGGTTTCGAGCAGCTGGATGCGTGGTTTGGTCTGGGGATCGCGGCATACATTCTGTGGAGCGCAATCCAGATCGCCCGGGAAAGTTTTTCGGTGCTGATGGATGAAGAGCTGCCGACGGATGTCAGTCAGCACATGCTCGAACTGGCGTGCGGCGTACCGGGCGTGTTGGGCGCGCATGATTTGCGTACGCGGATTTCCGGCAATCACTGGTTCGTGCAGTTGCACCTGGAGCTGCCGGGGGAGCTGACGCTGTCAGTGGCTCACGGCATCAGCGATCAGGCGGCGGATGCCATTCACAAAGCCTACCCACGGGCCGAAGTGCTGGTGCACGCCGACCCGCAGGAAGTGGTCAAAGCCGCTCGGGCTCAGTAGTTGACCTGATAACCGCGACTGCTCAGGCAATTGCCCTGGGCCTGGCGGTAGGCCTGCACCACTTCGGGCGCCGGCTGGTAGGTCGCGGTGCGCGGATTGAAGCCGCTTTGCTGCACCGCGTACTGATAGCACTCGTAACCATCGCGCTGAACCTGCTCCGGTGACTGACCGTTGGCCGGATAGGCTTCCACGTCATAACCATTGCCGGTCGGCTGCGATGGCTGCTGCACCGGCGGCTCGACCACCACGTAATCCTGGGTCGCTTCCTGATAGGCGTAGTACGAGCCGGCGGCGAGGAACAGCAGCGAACCGCCGATCCACACTTCACGGGCGTAATCCGGCAGGTACTGGATGCGAATCCCGCGCGGCGGCTGAACCACTATGTAGCGCGGGCCTTGTGGGCGATACCAGTAGCCGCCGGAGTAGAAGTAGTCCTGGCCGCGATAGGGCACGCGGTAGTCACGATCCGGGAAACGGTCGATCACATGGCCCGGCCGGTACTGCGGGCCGGGGCCCCAACCGTTGCCATGCCCATCGGGACGACCCGGCCAGCGGTTGTCGTTGGGGCGGTTGCCGGTCTGCCAGTTCTGGTGATAACCGTTCTGCGGGCGCTCGTCGCGGTAGTAACCCTGACGAGGTTCCTGGGTCTGGCGCACGGTGTCGGGGCGCGGCTGGATCGGCAGGTCATTGGCCGGCAGTTGCGGCGGCGGTGGCGGCTGGCGCACCGGGTTGGGGTTGTACGCCGGACGTGGCTGGTTCTGCCACTGGCCGTTGTTCGGTTGCCCGTGGTTCTGCTGACCGTTGTGCTCGAACTGGCGGCTGTTGTCGCCACGAATGATGTCGTTGTTCTGCCGCTGCGGATTGTTCTGACCGTGCGGCTGATTGCCACCGCCATGGCCCTGATTGCTGCCCTGATGCTCCGGCCCGCGTCCGCCGCCGTCGGGGCCGCGATTCTGCGGCTCATCCGCCAGCGCTTGCGCACCGACACTCACACACAGCAAACCAACACTGGCCAGACGCCAGATGCGCGACTTCATGGAATTCCTCACTGCGGACCAAGGCCTGAAATTAAGAGGGCGTGTAGCTAAGACCGGGGATGGACACACCGGGTTCTGCTACAGGTTATCAGTCACGTCATTTATTTATTGAGCGAGATGGGCCAAATCGCGGGCAAGAAAAAAGGGAGACCCGTCGGCCTCCCTTCTAGAGAACTTCGTCCTGGCTCGACGCTTTTGACGTCGGCTCACCTCACGCCGTCTTCTGGACAGTGTGCAGCTCGGGGGCCGGCACAACCCCGGTGGGGGTGGCGGCCGCGGCGGGCCGGATTGGGCGGGCCGCAGTGGACTGTGTTACCGAGCAGTGATTCTGGTGATAAGAATAGGCCCGGAGCCGCGACAGATGATTGCGAAGATTGCTCAAATAAACATCACTTGCGCAATTTTTAACCCTGGATAGATAATCCGCCGCAATAGTTAAGACAAAGGACCGTTTGATGAGCAAACTCGACCGTTACGACCTGAGTATTTTGGCGGAATTGCAGCGCGACGCCCGCATCTCCAACCAGGAACTGGCCGAGCGCATCGGTCTGTCGCCCTCCCCGTGCTCGCGCCGGGTCAAGCAACTGGAGGACGACGGTTACATCTCCCGTCAGGTCGCCCTGCTCGATCGCAAGATGCTCGGCCTTAGCCTGACCGCCTACGTGCTGATCGGCATGGACCGGCACACGCCGGAGCGTTTCGAGAATTTCGAAGCGGCGATCCGCACCTTGCCGCAAGTGCTGGAATGCAGCCTGGTGACTGGCGTGGATGCCGACTATCAGCTGAAAGTGGTGGTGCCGGACATGGATCACTATCAGAAGCTGCTGCTGGGGCATCTGACCCGGATCGAAGGCGTAACCAGCGTGCGCTCGAGTTTTGTGCTGAATCAGGTGCTCAACAGCACCGAACTGCCGCTGACTCATCTGCGCAGCTGAAATCGACGAATGACTGCGGCACACCGACGCAGGTCAATGCTGCGTCGTTCACCGCTGGCGTATACTCCCGGCCGCCCTTTCAGCCGCGCAGCGCCGGAGATGCCCGATGGATCCAGCAGTATTTGAAGAGTGGATGATGACCGGTCTGGTTAGCATCCTGATCATTTTCATGGGTTTCATCGTCTGGGATCTGGCGAAGAAGTCCAAGGCCGGACGCTTCGGCTCGTTCATTCTGTTCTTCGTGCTGGGCCTGGGCGTGGCCGCGTTCATCATCAAAAGCGTGGTGATCGGCCTGATCGAATCCGGCGCCTTATAAGCGCGCCGGCACTTCTTTCCACTGGCCCTGATCGAGCCCTTCGATCGTCCAGTCACCAATCCTGACCCGCACCAGCCGCAACGTCGGCAGCCCGACCGCCGCCGTCATCCGCCGCACCTGGCGGTTGCGCCCTTCGCGAATCACCAGTTCCAGCCAGGTTGTCGGAATCGTTGCGCGAAAGCGCACCGGTGGATTGCGCGGCCACAGTTCGGGCTCGTCCAGTTGCCTCGCTTGCGCGGGCAAGGTCATGCCGTCATTCAATTCAACGCCGTCACGCAGACGCTGCAACTGCTCGGCCGTAGGCAGGCCTTCGACCTGCACCCAATAGGTTTTCGCCAGTTTGTGCCTGGGGTCGGCGATCCGCGCCTGCAACTGACCGTCGTTGGTCAGCAGCAGCAAACCCTCGCTGTCGCGGTCCAGCCGTCCGGCCGGGTAAATACCCGGAATGTCGATGTAATCCTTGAGCGTCGCCCGCCCTTCACCGTCGCTGAATTGCGTCAGCACATCGAACGGTTTGTTGAACAGGATCAGCTTCGGCTCAGCGGGCGGTGCCTTGGCGACACGGCGCGGGGCTGAAGAAGCTGGCTTCGCGCCGGGGCGGCGGGAAGGCGGACGTTGGGGACGGGACATAAGAGAGAAGACATTTAGCGATCAGGGCTGACAATGCTAGTGCCCCGACCGCCAAATGACCACGACAAACCGTTAGCGGAACGGCGGCTCGTCGAAGCTGCGCAGTTTGCGCGAGTGCAGCGAATTGAGTTCGGTGCGCAGCAGATCCACTGCTTCGATACCGATCTTCAAATGCTGACTGACCGCACGTTCGTAGAACGCGTTGGCCGAACCCGGCAGCTTGATTTCGCTGTGCAGCGGCTTGTCCGACACACACAACAACGTGCCGTACGGCACCCGCAGGCGATAACCCTGGGCGGCGATGGTGCCGCTTTCCATGTCCACGGCCACGGCGCGGGACAGGTTGATCAGCGGTCGCTCCTGGGCCCAGCGCAATTCCCAGTTGCGGTCGTCGTAGGTCAGCACGGTGCCGGTGCGCAGGCGCTTCTTCAGCTCTTCGCCTTTTTCGCCGGTGATGTTGGCCGCCGCTTGCTGCAACGCCAGTTGCACTTCGGCCAGGGCCGGAATCGGAATGTTCGGCGGCACTACCCGGTCGAGAATCCCGTCGCGACGCATGTAAGCGTGAGCCAGCACGTAGTCGCCGATGGTCTGTGACTGACGCAGGCCGCCGCAGTGACCGATCATCAGCCAGCAATGCGGACGCAGCACAGCCAGGTGGTCGGTGATGTTCTTGGCGTTGGACGGGCCGACGCCGATATTGACCAAGGTCACGCCGTGGCCATCGCTGGCGATCAGGTGATAGGCCGGCATCTGATAGCGGTGCCAGACCACGCCGGCCGCAATCGCCGAGGCTTCGCCATGATCCATGCCTTTTTCGATGATCACGTTGCCCGGCAACACCATGCGCACGAAACGCGGGTCGCGGCGCAGTTGTTCCAGGCCATGGACGATGAACTGGTCGACATAACGGTGATAGTTGGTCAACAGAATCCACGGCTGCACATGGCGCCAGTCGCTGCCGGTGTAGTGCACCAGACGACGCAGCGAGAAGTCGACGCGCGCGGCGTCAAACAGCGCCAGCGGCAGCGGATCGGTGTTTTCCCAGTCGTAGAGCCCGTCGGCAATGCCATCGGTGGCGGCGGACAGGTCGGTACTCGGGAACACTCGCGCCAGCACGGCGGCAGTGACACCGGAGCCGGCCAGTTCATCGCCCTGCTCGACCACGTACGGGTACGGAATGTTCTGCCCGCTGACTCCGACTTCGACAGTCACGGTGAAGTCGTGCATCAGCGGCGTGAGCTGCTCGAGCAGGTATTTGCGAAACGCCTTCGGATGGGTAACGGTCACGCTGTAAGTACCCGGCAACTGCACCTTGGCGTAGGCGCGGGTGGTCTGCGGGACTTCGCCCTGGCAGTGGTAGGTCAGACGCAGTTCGGGATAACGGAACAGGGCACGTTGCTCGGCGTCGGGCTCGACGCGATCCTTGAGATAACGCTTGAGCGCCGAGTTCAGCGCCGTGGTGGCCCGCTCATGCAGCTCGGCGAGACGATCCACGGCCTGTTCGGCGGTTTGAACGACAATAAACGCTTCGGTCACGATCAGCTTCCTGTGTTCTGACTTGCAGAGCTTCATCTTGCCTGCATCGTGGCGTCACGGAAACAGTGGCGTAATGGCTTTGTCGCGATCCCCCTTCAGAAACCTTGTGGTGTGGAGCGAGCGACGATGGCTTCGACATCCAACCCGCGCGGCAACGCGCCGTAGACCCGGCCGCCACCGCTCAGGCGACTGGCGATAAAAGCATCGCTGACCGCCGAATTCCCGGCCTCCAGCAGCAGCTTCGCTTGCAGTCCCAAAGCGATGTCTTCGGTCAGTTGCCGAGCGCGGTACTGAATGTCACTGGTGTCCTTGAACTGCGCCTGCAATTGCTGAATGTGCGCGGCCAGTCGCTTGTCGCCATGGCCGTCGCCCAACTCGCTGAACAACACATCGAGCACGCCCGGCTCTTTCGACAAGGCGCGCAACACGTCGAGGCATTGCACATTGCCGGAGCCTTCCCACGTCGAGTTCACCGGCGCCTCGCGGTACAAACGCGGCAGGATGCTGTCTTCGACATACCCGGCGCCGCCCATGCATTCGGCGGCTTCGTTGATCATTGCCGGCGCGCGTTTGCAGATCCAGTACTTGCCCACCGCTGTCACCAACCGGGCGAACTGCGCTTCATGGCGGTCATCGAGATGATCCAGCGCCTTGCCCATGCGCAGGCTCAGCGCCAGCGCGGCTTCGCTTTCCAGCGCCAGATCGGCCAGCACGTTCTGCATCAGCGGTTGTTCACTGAGCAGTTTGCCACCGACCTTGCGATGGGCGCAGTGATGGCTGGCCTGGGTCAGCGCCTGACGCATCAGCGAGCTGGAGCCGACCATGCAATCGAAACGGGTCATCGCCACCATCTCGATGATGGTCGGCACGCCGCGCCCTTCCTCACCGACCATCCACGCCAGCGCACCACGGAACTCCACTTCGCTGGAGGCGTTGGACTGGTTACCGAGTTTGTTTTTCAGGCGCTGGATGTAGAACTGATTGCGCGTGTCGTCCGGGCGATGGCGCGGCAGCAGGAAGCAGCTCAAGCCCTTGTCGGTTTGCGCCAGCGTCAGGAACGCATCGCACATCGGCGCCGAACAGAACCACTTGTGCCCCACCAGTTCATAGGCCTGGCCCGGGCCACTGGCGCCGACCGGATAAGCCTTGGTGGTGTTGGCACGCACGTCGGTGCCGCCCTGTTTCTCGGTCATCGCCATGCCGATGGTGACGCCGGCCTTGTGGGCCATGCCGACATTGCGCGGGTCGTATTCGGTGGCGAGGATTTTCGGCAGCCAATGCTCGGCCAGATTCGGCTGCAAACGCATCGCCGGAACGCTGGCGAAGGTCATGGTCAGCGGGCAACCACTGCCGGCCTCGGCCTGACTGTGCAGATAGCTCATGGAAGCGCGGGCGACATGGGCGCCGTCCTGTGGATGAGCCCAGGGCAACGACGTCAGGCCATGTTCAATGGCAGTGCGCATCAGCTCGTGATACGCCGGATGAAACTCCACCAGATCGATGCGATGACCGTAGCGGTCATGGCTGGCAAATACCGGTTTGTTCTGGTTGGCAAGGAACCCGGCCTCCATCAGCGGCCCGCCGGCCAGCGCGCCGTAGGCATCGATCCGCGACTCGGCCCAGCCAGCGCCGAACCGCCGCGACCACTCCTGCAATGGCAGATCAATGCGGTACAGGTTGGTGCCGTCCAGCGACGGTGGCTGGTTGGTGACTTCGTGGGTTTCGGCGAACTGATGCAGGTTCATGACGGGGCTCCTTGATCGGCCAGAGCTTCAGTTAAGCACCGCACCGGAACCGATCAAAGTGTCATATCGGCCGAAATGCCGGCGCTTTCACCCTGTCAGCAACTCAACACCCGCCGCTGCATCGCCACCTGCAGATCCTCGAATTTCACCGGTTTGCTCAGGTAGTCGATCGAGCCACCCGACGCACAATGCTCGCGATCCGCCCCCAGCGCGATCATGAACACCGGCAGATGGGCGCATCCCGGCAGGTCACGGATCTGGCAACACAGCGATGCCCCGTCGAGCGGCGGCAGCTGGCAATCGATCAGCACGGCATCGAAGCGCTCGCGCTGCAAACAGTCGAGCGCCGCCGCGCCGTGGTCGGCGGTGCGCACCCGGAAACCGAGCTTGAGCAACATGCCGCGCATCACCAATTGATTGACGCTGTTGTCGTCCACCAGCAACACGGTGCAATCCTGCGGCGCACGCACGGTGTCGCGGCTGAACGCGGGCACGGCTTCCACTTCCGGCAACTCAAACTCGACATCCAGTTGAAAGCGGCTGCCACTCCCCGGTTCGGAACGGTGCGTGAGCTTGCCGCCGAGCAGTTCCACCAATTGACGGCAGATCGCCAGACCGACACCCAGCCCGCCGTATTCGCGGGTCATCGAACCGTCGAGCTGGAAGAACCGCTGATACAGCGTGGCCTCGCCCAGATCGGTAAAACCGATGCCGGTGTCGATCACCGCGAAGGACAGCGCCAGCCGATTGTCCGTGGACGGTTTGCCGGTGACCCGCAATGCCAGACCGCCGACGCGGGTGAACTTGATCGCGTTGTCCAGCAGGCACTCCAGGCATTGCGCGAGTTTGGCGCTGTCGCCATGCAGGCGATCCGGCAGGGTCGGCAGCACGTCGACCTTGAAGTCCAGCGACTTGCTCGAAGCGTTGCCATCGAACTGCATCCGCAACGCCTCGACCACCCCGCGCAGGCTGAAACTGCCCGGTGTGGCCTTGAGCTTGCCGGCCTGCAATTCGGTCAGGGTCAGGATGCCGTTGACCATGCGCATCATGTCCCGCGCCGAACCGGCGGCGGTCTGCTGGTATTGCTCCAGTTCCGGATCGAGTTCGACGGTCTGCATCAGCTCCAGCGAACCGATCACACCGTTCATCGGCGTGCGCAGTTCGTGAGTCAGGGTCGCGAGGAATTCGTCCTTGAGCTTGTTGCTATGGGCCAGTTGCTGGTTGAGCACTTCGAGCTTCTGGCCCGCATCGAACAGGGTCTGCGCCTGTTGTTCGCGCATCGCGTTGATGCGGTCGGCCAGCGCCAGCGACAGCAGCGCCACTTCAATGGCCGAACCGATCTGGCTGGCGTACATGGTCAGGAACACATTCGGCAGCAGGCCCAGCACCATCATGGTGTTGACGATGCCGCCGATCAGGAACGCCGACCAGGCAATGATGAAATAACGCGCCACCCGCAGGCCGCGCCACCAGGCGAGGATCCCGGCGGCAAAGATCACCACGGTGAAGGTCAGCGCCAGGGTCGTCGCCAGACGCAGGGCCAGGCCATAACTGGTCATCAACGAGAGGCCGATCACCATGGCGCCGAACGCGATCAGGGCGATCAGCAGGCGATCGAGCCAGCGGCTGTGGTTCCTGGTCTGCAGGAAACTGCGGGCGAACTGGCTGCCGAACAGCCCCGCGCAACCGATGAAGAACGGCGTGGCGGCGTTGGCCCACCATGGGTTGTCCGGCCAGAAATACTCGACCGCCGCGCCATTGACCGACAGCTGATAGAGGCCGAACGAAGCGATATAGAAGATGTAATAGAGGTAACTGGTATCGCGCACGCTGAGGTAGATGAACAGGTTGTAGACCAGCATCCCCAGCAGCACGCCATAAATGATCCCCAGCACATACAGGCGCACCGGTTGGTCTTCAAGGTACGCGGTGCTCGACCACAACGTCACCGGCGCCTGGATCGAGCCTTCGCTGGACAACCGCAGATAAACGGTTCGTTGCTGATCCGGCTTGAACGCCAGGTCGAACAGGTAATTGTTCTGGCGGATCTCGCGACTGGCGAACGGCAAGGCGTCCCCGGTCTGCCGCACCAGACGGTAGTCGCCGGCCGCATCGGGCAGATACAGGTCGAGATGATCGAGCGGCGGATACGCCAGCTCCAGCAACCAGCTGCGCTGCGCCGACGGATTGGTCGGGCGGTAATGCAGGTCGATCTTCAGCCAGAACGCCGAGCGCGAATAACCGGCATTGAGCGTGGCTTTGTCATGGGGTTTGAAGTTTCCGGCGGCGGCTTGCGCGCAGACGTCGGCAATGCTCGCCTGACCGCTCGGGTCTTCGAACACTTGCAGGGATCGACCCAGGGGGAGGCTCTGGGTGAACTCGTCGAACTCGACGGCGCTTGCCAGGAGGGGCAAGCAGAACAGCAACATCAACAAATAGCGCATTGAAGCCCCAGCGTGGCTTGGCCGGTTGTGTCAGGAAGCCCCCCATTCCCTTTGAGATGACGTAAAACCGGTATTACCTGTTATTGGTTTGGATCCACTCTAGCATAGCCGTTGATGGCCATTGAGCACCATGGAAATTTTTCCCACAAAGGCTCTAGAACGGGCGTTCCAGAGCAAAATACCGGGCTAGAGCTGTTGGCTCGGTCAGATTGTGACAAGCGCTGTGGATCTCGCTACCCGTGTTATCGGCCGCGCACTGCGCCACAACACCCGGAAAACAGGTTTGGTGGTAAGCTCGCGCACCATGAATATCTACAGCTCACGCCCCGTTGTCCTCTGTCTCTCCGGCCACGACCCCAGTGGTGGCGCCGGCTTGCAGGCAGATATCGAAGCCCTGCTCGCTCAGGGTTGCCATGCGGCTCCGGCCGTCACCGCCCTGACCGTGCAAGACACCGTCAACGTCACTGACTTTCGCGTCCTCGACCGTGAGTGGGTACTGGCCCAGGCCAATGCCGTGCTCAACGACTCCGAAGTCGCGGCAGTGAAACTGGGCATGCTCGGTTCCCTGGAAATGGTCGACACCGTCGTCGAACTGCTTCAGGCGCACCCGCACTTGCCAGTGGTCTGCGACCCGGTGCTGCGTGCCGGCGGCGGCGGACGCCTGGGCAAGGACGAAGTCGGCTACGCCATGCGCGAACGCCTGCTGCCGCTGTCGATCATCGCCACCCCCAACCTTCCCGAAGCCCGGATCCTTGCCGAACTGCCGGAAGGCACCGCGGACGAGTGCGCTGAAAAACTCCTGCCGTTCATCAAGAACCTGCTGATCACTGGCGGTCACGGCGACGAAAGCGAAATCCATAACCGCCTGTACAGCCGCGACGGCCTGCGCGAAACCTTCAAGTGCCAGCGCTTGCCGGGCAGCTATCACGGCTCCGGTTGCACCCTGGCCAGCACGCTTGCCGGCCGCCTGGCACTGGGCGAAAACCTTGCCAGCGCCGTACGCACGGCACTGGATTACACCTGGCGCACCCTGCGCGATGCCGAACAGCTGGGCAAAGGCCAGTTCGTGCCGCGTCGCCTGCCGCTGGATTTCTGTTCCTGATGTTTCGAGCCTGAGGTCTGCGCGATGAAACTACGTGGCCTGTATGCCATCACCGACAGCCAGTTGCTGGCCGGCAAGTTTCTGTCCTACGTGGAGGCGGCGCTGGAAGGCGGCGTCACCCTGCTGCAATACCGTGACAAGAGCAGCGACGAAGCCCGCCGTCTGCGTGAGGCCGAAGCCCTGCGCGATCTGTGCGAACGCTACAAGACGCAACTGATCATCAACGATGACGCCGAACTGGCCGCACGCCTGAACGTCGGCGTGCACCTGGGCCAGACCGACGGCCCGCTGTCGCCGACCCGCGCCCTGCTCGGCTACAAGGCAATCATCGGTTCGACCTGCCACGCGCAGCTTGAACTGGCCGAACAGGCCGCCAGGGAAGGCGCGAGTTACGTCGCCTTCGGTCGTTTCTTCAACTCCAACACCAAACCCGGTGCACCGAGTTGCAGCCTCGATCTGCTCGACGAGGCCAAACGCACCCTGCACCTGCCGATCTGCGCGATCGGCGGCATCACCCTCGACAACGCCGCGCCGCTGGTGGCCCACGGTGTCGATCTGCTGGCCGTGGTCCATGGCCTGTTCGGCGCCAACAGCACCGCCGAAGTGACCCGCCGCGCCCGCGCCTTCAATGAATTACTAAAAGTCTGAGAGCCCGATCATGTCTCGTTCCGAAACCCTGTTTGCCAACGCCCAGAAACACATTCCCGGTGGCGTGAACTCGCCGGTACGCGCGTTCAAGAGCGTTGGCGGCACGCCGCTGTTCTTCAAGCACGCCGAAGGCGCCTACGTCACTGACGAAGACGACAAGCGTTATGTGGATTACGTCGGCTCGTGGGGCCCGATGATCCTCGGCCACAGCCACCCGGACGTGCTGGACGCGGTGCGCAACCAGTTGCAGCACGGCCTGTCCTACGGCGCGCCGACCGCGATGGAAACCGAGATGGCCGACCTGGTCTGCTCGCTGGTGCCGTCGATGGAGATGGTGCGCATGGTCAGCTCCGGCACCGAAGCGACCATGAGTGCAATCCGTCTGGCCCGTGGCTTCACCGGCCGCGACAGCATCATCAAGTTCGAAGGCTGCTACCACGGTCACTCCGACAGCCTGCTGGTCAAGGCCGGTTCCGGTGCACTGACCCAAGGCGTACCAAGCTCTGCCGGCGTACCCGCAGCGTTCGCCAAACACACCCTGACCCTGCCGTTCAACGACATCGACGCCGTTGAAAAAATGCTCGCCGAAGTCGGCCAGGACGTGGCGTGCATCATCGTCGAGCCCGTGGCCGGCAACATGAACTGCGTACCGCCGGCGCCGGGTTTTCTCGAAGGCCTGCGCAGCCTGTGCGACAAGCACGGCGTGGTGCTGATTTTCGACGAAGTGATGACTGGTTTCCGCGTCGCCCTCGGCGGCGCCCAGGCTTACTACGGCGTAACCCCGGACCTGACCACCTTCGGCAAGATCATCGGCGGCGGCATGCCGGTCGGTTGCTTCGGCGGCAAGCGCTTGATCATGGAGCGCATCGCGCCGTTGGGCCCGGTCTATCAGGCGGGCACCTTGTCGGGTAACCCGCTGGCGATGGCTGCCGGCCTGACCACCCTGCGTCTGATCAGCCGTCCGGGCTTCCACGCCGAGCTGACCGACTACACCACGCGCCTGCTCGACGGCCTGCAACAGCGCGCCGATGCCGCCGGCATTCCGTTCGTGACCACCCAGGCGGGCGGCATGTTCGGTCTGTACTTCAGTGGTGCCGACGACATTGTTACTTTTGAAGACGTGATGGCCAGCGATGCGGCGCTGTTCGGTCGCTTCTTCCACCTGATGCTGGAAGGTGGCGTATATCTCGCACCGAGCGCTTTCGAAGCCGGTTTCACCTCGATCGCCCATGGCGAAGCCGAGCTGAAACTGACCCTCGACGCCGCCGAACGCGCCTTCGCCAAGTTGAAGTAAAACGCCCCGCCGCTGACGTTGGCCATTGCCAGCGTCAGCGTTCTCCTACATTCGCGCGCCTTTTCCGACACGCCTGCCAAAAATCTCCCATAAAGTGGGCGATATATTTCCCGCGCAGCAGAAAATCGAGTAAAGACTTTGTAAGGATGGCCCTGCTTATTTCATAATGCGCGCTTATTGGATCCCTCGACGGGTCCGCGCGCCCTTCAGAGGTAAGTCGATTCCCATGAACCGCACCGGCCGCACCCTTGCCTTGGGCTGCCTGTTGCTCCTTCAGCCGCTGCTCGCGAATGCACAAGCAGGCGGCAACTCGTTGTTGATCCCGGCGATGGGTCGCTGCACCCTCAATACTCAGCCGCAAGATGTCACGCAGGCCCTCGCCGCCTGCCAAAAGGCAGCGGATGAAGGGGATGCGCAAGCGCAATACGAGTTGGGTGAGTTCTACTACGACGGCAAGAACGCGCCGCGCGACCTCAATCAAGCCCTGAGCTATTTCGAAAAGGCCTCGCTGCAAGGCCATGCCCAGGCGCAATTCAAGCTCGGCACCATGTTCTTCCACGGCGAAGGCGTGCAAGCCAACAACATTCAGGCGTACATCGTGCTGAAGATGGCGGCGGTCAACGGCGCCGAAGACGCGCTCGACACCGCCGACGAAGTGTCCGAAAAGATGTCCCGCGAAGACCTGGAAACCGCGACCCAGGTGCTCGGGCAAATTTTCCGTAAATACCTGATGGAACTGCAGAGCGCCGACGGGCGTACGCCGTTCTCGCCCCTGCCCTGACTAACGATAGTTCCCGCGCTTTTCGTCACCGACGCGGAGCGTCGAAGGCGGCATTCCCACGCAGAGCATGGGAACGATCACTTCCATAAAACCCGGTTTTACTTCTCGGGCATCGGCACCGGAAACGGCATCACGTTGCCAACGCCGCCACGGGCTTCGCTGATCTTCGGTGTCCCCAGTCGCTCCACTTCATCGATGCGCACGATCGAGTGCATCGGCACAAAGCTGCGCACCACGCCTTCGAACTGCGCCTTGAGCTTTTCTTCGCTCGGGTCGACGACCACTTGCGTGCGCTCGCCAAAGACGAACTCTTCCACTTCCAGAAAGCCCCAAAGATCACTTTGATAGATCTGCTTGGCGTACATTTCGAACACCTGGCCCTGGTTGAGGAAAATCACCTTGTAGATTGGAGCTTCGCGTTTGGTCATGGCGGGCGGACGACATCGGGGTAAAAATGAGGGCGCGAACTATAGCATAGCCACCGGACGCGCAGCGGTAGGAACCTGGGGACATGTTCCCTATAATGCGCGGTTCTTTGAACCACGTGACGACCCTATTCCATGGCCAAGAAGCTTTACATCGAAACCCACGGTTGCCAGATGAACGAGTACGACAGCTCGCGCATGGTCGATCTGCTGGGCGAACACCAGGCCCTGGAAGTCACGGCGCGCGCCGAAGATGCCGACGTGATCCTGCTCAACACCTGCTCGATCCGCGAACGCGCCCAGGACCGGGTGTATTCCCAGCTCGGCCGCTGGCGCGAACTGAAACTGGCCAACCCGGACATGGTGATCGCCGTCGGCGGTTGCGTGGCCAGCCAGGAAGGCGCGGCGATCCGCGATCGCGCGCCGTACGTCGACGTGGTGTTCGGCCCGCAGACCCTGCACCGTCTGCCGGAAATGATCGACGCCGCGCGCATCAGCAAGCTGCCGCAAGTCGACGTGTCGTTCCCGGAAATCGAAAAATTCGACCACCTGCCCGAGCCGCGTATCGACGGCCCGAGCGCCTATGTGTCGGTGATGGAGGGCTGCAGCAAGTACTGCACGTTCTGCGTGGTGCCTTACACCCGCGGCGAAGAAGTCAGCCGACCGTTCGACGACGTGATCGCCGAGATCATCCACCTGGCCGAAAACGGTGTGCGTGAAGTGACCCTGCTGGGGCAGAACGTCAACGGCTATCGCGGGCTGACCCACGACGGTCGCCTGGCGGACCTGGCCGAACTGATCCGCGTGGTCGCGGCGGTCGACGGCATCGACCGCATCCGCTACACCACTTCGCACCCGCTGGAGTTCTCCGACAGCCTGATCCAGGCCCACGCCGAAGTGCCGGAACTGGTCAAGCATCTGCACTTGCCGGTGCAGTCGGGTTCGGACCGGATCCTGGCCGCGATGAAGCGCAACCACACGGCGCTGGAATACAAATCCAAGCTGCGCAAACTGCGTGCCGCCGTACCGGGCATCTGCATCAGTTCGGACTTCATCGTCGGCTTCCCGGGGGAAACCGAGAAAGATTTCGAACAGACCATGAAGCTGATTGCCGACGTCGGTTTCGACTTTTCCTACTCGTTCGTTTACAGCCAACGCCCGGGCACCCCGGCTGCCGACCTGGCCGACGACACCCCGGAAGAGCTGAAGAAAGAGCGCCTGAACGCCTTGCAGCACCGTTTGAACCAGCAAGGGTTCGAGATCAGCCGACAAATGGTCGGTTCGGTCCAGCGGATTCTGGTGACCGATTATTCGAAGAAAGACCCCGGCGAGCTGCAAGGGCGGACCGAGAATAACCGTATCGTCAACTTCCGCTGCGATAATCCGACCCTGATCGGCCAGTTCGCCGACGTCCACATCGACGCGGCGCAACCGCACT
This sequence comes from Pseudomonas sp. lyk4-R2A-10, assembly GCF_030209075.1. Classification (NCBI taxonomy): domain Bacteria; kingdom Pseudomonadati; phylum Pseudomonadota; class Gammaproteobacteria; order Pseudomonadales; family Pseudomonadaceae; genus Pseudomonas; species Pseudomonas sp. lyk4-R2A-10. The sequence continues at coordinate 176,996 of NZ_JARVSR010000013.1, forward strand.
CGCTGCGCGGCTCGCTGATCCAGTAACACCGCAAGGAGACCGCGCCAGACGGCTGAATCGATGCAAGGCTTTTTAAGAGCTTTCGCACCCACGCCGCTGGCGTTATCCTTGATTTCATCCTAATTGCCCCAGGGCGGCTAAATACGACCTTGAACGCACCCATCGAACCACATCGTTTCATCCTCGAGCCCTTTGAGGCTCGCCGCTTCGCCAATCTGTGCGGGCAGTTCGACGAGCACTTGCGGCTGATCGAACAGCGCCTGGCCATCGAGATCCGCAACCGCGGCAATCAGTTCGAGCTGATCGGCGAACCCAAGCACACCACTTCCGCGGAAAACCTGATTCGCCGCCTGTACCGGGAAACCAAGGGTTCAGAGCTGTCGCCGGATACGGTTCACCTGTTCCTCCAGGAATCGGCTGTCGAGCAACTGGACAACCACGCCCCCGCCGAAGCCTCCGTCGCCCTGCGCACCAAGAAAGGCATGATTCGCCCACGCGGCCTGAATCAGCTGCGCTATGTGAAAGAAATCCTTGGCAACGACATCAACTTCGGCATCGGCCCGGCCGGTACCGGCAAGACCTATCTGGCCGTGGCCTGCGCCGTCGATGCCCTGGAGCGCGAGCAGATCCGCCGCATCCTGCTGGTGCGTCCGGCGGTCGAAGCGGGTGAAAAACTCGGCTTCCTGCCCGGCGACCTGTCGCAGAAGATCGACCCTTACCTGCGCCCGCTCTACGACGCGCTCTATGAAATGCTCGGCTTCGAATACGTGGCCAAGCTGATCGAGCGTCAGGTGATCGAAGTCGCGCCGCTGGCCTACATGCGCGGTCGCACGCTGAACAACAGCTTCATCATTCTCGATGAGAGCCAGAACACCACCGTCGAACAGATGAAGATGTTCCTGACCCGGATCGGTTTCGGCTCCACGGCCGTGATCACCGGCGACATCACCCAGGTCGACCTGCCGCGCGGCACCAAATCCGGACTTCATCACGTCATCGAAGTCCTGAAAGATGTGCCGGGCATCAGCTTCACCCACTTCCAGCCCAAAGACGTGGTGCGCCATCCGTTGGTGCAACGCATCGTCGAAGCCTACGAGCGCTTCGAGACGCGTTTGGCCGATGAAGCGCCAAAGGACACCCGCCACGATGCTTGAGCTTGACCTGCAAATCGCGACCGAAGCGCCTGCGCCGACCGAAGCCGAGTTCCGCCAATGGTGCGAACTGGCCCTGCGCCAGCGCACAGCCGACTCGGAAATGACCATTCGTCTGGTCGATGAGGACGAAGGCCGCGAGCTGAATCACACCTGGCGGCACAAGGATTACGCGACCAACGTCCTGTCCTTTCCCGCCGAAGTGCCCGACGAGTTCCTAGACATCCCGCTGCTGGGAGATCTGGTGATCTGCGTGGCCGTGGTTGAGCGTGAGGCCACCGAACAGGGCAAGGAACTAAAGGCCCACTGGGCACATCTGGTCATTCACGGCTGCTTGCATCTGCTTGGTTACGACCATATAGATGACGAGGAAGCCGAGGAAATGGAAGCACTGGAACGCGAGTTGCTTGCCGAATTGGGTTATCCCGATCCGTACGCGGACGACGAAACCGAAACATCCCCTACTGTTACAACAAAGGATTCAGAGTAATCGCTATGAGCGAAGATCGATCGAGCAACGGGCAAAAGTCATGGCTGGGTAAACTGACCCAGGCTTTTGCCCACGAGCCGAAGAACCGCCAGGAGCTGCTTGAGCTGCTGCGCGATGCACATCAGAACAAACTGCTGGACAGCGAAGCGCTGGCCATCGTCGAAGGCGCCATCCAGGTGGCTGACCTGCAGGTTCGCGACATCATGGTGCCGCGCTCGCAGATGATCAGCATCAAGGCGACCCAGACACCCCGCGAATTCCTCCCCGCCGTGGTCGACTCGGCCCACTCGCGCTACCCGGTCATCGGCGAAAGCCATGACGACGTGATGGGCGTGCTGCTGGCCAAGGATCTGCTGCCGCTGATCCTCAAGGAGAACGGCGACAGCTTCAACATCAAGGACCTGCTGCGCCCGGCCACGTTCGTGCCGGAGTCCAAGCGTCTGAACGTGTTGCTGCGTGAATTCCGCGCCAACCACAACCACATGGCCATCGTGATCGACGAATACGGTGGTGTGGCCGGTCTGGTGACCATCGAAGACGTGCTCGAGCAGATCGTCGGCGACATCGAAGACGAGCACGACGTCGAAGAAGACAGCTACATCAAGCCGCTGCCCAGCGGTGATTTCCTGATCAAGGCCCTGACGCCGATCGAGAACTTCAACGAGTTCTTCGACAGCGAATTCTCCGACGACGAGTTCGACACCGTCGGCGGGCTGGTGATGAGCGCGTTCGGGCACTTGCCAAAACGCAACGAAATCACTGAAATCGGCGCCTATCGTTTCCGCATCCTGAACGCCGACAGCCGTCGGATTCATTTGCTGCGACTGACCCCAATCGCCCGGTAAAAAATCTAAGGATTGAAATGCGCTGGACAACCCGTCCCGGCTGGCCCGGTAACCTGCTGGCCGTGGCGGCCGGTGCAATCACCACCTTCGCGCTGGCACCGTTCGATCTCTGGCCGCTGGCCTTGCTGGCAGTCGGCCTGTTCTATGCAGGCCTGCGCGAGCTGAGCCCGCGTCAGGCCTTGGGTCGTGGCTGGTGCTTCGGCTTCGGCCTGTTCGGCGCCGGCACCAGCTGGATCTATTACAGCATCCACCATTTCGGCGGCGCTTCGGTGCTGCTGGCCGGTTTCCTGATGCTGATCTTCACGGCGGCGATTGCCTGGTTCTTCGCCCTGCCCGCCTGGCTGTGGGCACGCTGGTTGCGGCGTAACGACGCGCCGGTGGCTGACGCACTGGCGTTTGCGGCGCTGTGGGTCGGCCAGGAAGCTTTCCGTGGCTGGTTCCTCACCGGTTTCCCGTGGCTGTATTCCGGGTACAGCCAGCTTGACGGCCCACTGGCCGGACTCGCGCCAGTGGGCGGGATGTGGCTGGTGTCGTTCGTTCTCGCGCTGACCGCTGCACTGATCTACAACGCACCGCGCCTGCTGCAAACCCGCCGCAAAGCCTTCATCGCTGCCGGCCTGGTATTGCTGATCGGTCCATGGGCGGCAGGCATTGCGCTCAAGGGCCATGCCTGGACCAGCCCGGCCGGCGCGCCTCTCACCGTTGCCGCCATCCAGGGCAACGTCGCGCAAAGCATGAAATGGGACCCGGCCGAGCTCAACGCGCAACTGGCGCTGTACCGCGACCTGAGTTTCCGCTCCAAACCGGTGGACCTGCTGATCTGGCCGGAAACCGCAGTCCCGGTGCTCAAGGAGTCCGCCGAGGGCTACCTGACCATGATGGGCAACTTCGCCGCCGAGCGTAAATCGGCGCTGATTACCGGCGTGCCGATCCGCGAAATGGTCCGTCACGAAAAACGCTTCTTCAACGGCATCACCGTGGTCGGCGAAGGCGATGGCACTTATCTGAAACAGAAGCTGGTGCCATTCGGCGAGTACGTACCCTTGCAGGACATCCTGCGCGGGCTGATCGCGTTCTTCGACCTGCCAATGTCCGACTTCGCCCGCGGCCCTGCCGATCAGGCCCTGTTGCAGGCCAAGGGATATCAGATCGCGCCGTTCATCTGCTACGAAGTGGTGTATCCGGAATTCGCCGCAGGCCTGGCGGCACGCAGCGATCTGCTGCTGACGATCAGCAACGACACCTGGTTCGGTACGTCGATCGGCCCGCTGCAACACCTGCAAATGGCGCAGATGCGCGCGCTTGAAGCCGGACGCTGGATGATTCGCGCGACCAACAACGGCGTGACCGGGCTGATCAACCCGTTTGGCCAGATCACCGAGCGAATTCCGCAGTTCGAGCAGGGCGTGCTCTACGGCGAAGTGGTGCCGATGCACAACCTGACGCCGTATCTGCAATGGCGCTCGTGGCCGCTGATCATCCTGTGTGTGGTGCTGTTCGGCTGGGCGCTGATGACCAACCGGATGTCCAAGACGCTCTGAAAACCCGCTCACTCCCGCGTTCTGCGCGGGAGTGATCAATCGGCGCTGTCACCCCCTCGGTAGAACAGTGAATAGCCGATCTGCCCCACCGCCTCGTTCATCAACTGCCCGCTTTGCCAGATCGACTTGAACTCCGGCAGCCAGCCGCCAAACGGTCGCGCATTGTCCGTGCCGAGGAACCCGACCGGTGCCGGCACCACTTCGAATCCGGCCTGTTGATAGCTCCACACCGCTCGCGGCATGTGCCAGGCCTGGGTCACCAGCACGATCCGCTTCACACCTTCCGGCAATAGCACTTTGGCGCTGAATTCGGCGTTCTCCCACGTGGTGCGGCTCTCCCCTTCCTGCCAGCGCACCGTCACACCGAAGTCATCGCGCAACGAATCGGCCATCAGTTTGGCTTCGGTCGGCGGCGTACCGTAATGCAGGCCACCACTGGTCAGAATCGGCAACCCCGATGCCTTGGCCAGTCGCGCCGCATAACGCTGGCGCTCCAGCCCGACACCGGTCGGTTGATCCTCGCCCCAGGCCAGATCGCCGCGCTCGCGACCGGAGCCCAGCACCACAATCGCATCGGCGCGCTGCGCCAGACTTGCCCATGAATCCCGCGCCAGCGGCGGCTCGCGCTCCAGGGCCTTGGCACCCCATTGCACGACCACCGGCAGACTCATCAGCCAGAAGCCGCCAAAACCCAGGGCAAAGCACAGCCCGGCCAGTCGCGGCCGCGAACGTCGCAGCCACCAGGCAACGAGCAGCAGCAACAAGAGAACGCCTGGCGGCAATAGAAGTTGTTTAATGAAATAACGAAAAGGCATCGAGCATCTCCAGAGATGCCCGAAGCCTAAGTGGGTTGATACAGCGCGACAACCAGTAGGGTCGGATCCCGTTGAAAAAGATCCGCTTTTTGACCTGCCATGCGTTTACTTGGCCTGCAGAGTCCGCACTTTGACGGCATCTCTGCCGGGTGCCTTGTCCTTGAGCCAGATGACTTTGGCCGTATGGGCTGCATCGAGTTGTTTCACTGCTTGTGACAGGTATCCGTGGGTTTCACGCTCACTGCGATCCAGATAGGCCTTGACCAGTTTGAACTCGGCGGGACTCAAGCCACGCAATTCCAGCTCCAGGGGGCGCTCGTCGCGCAGCCGGCCAGCGGTTTTTGCCGCGTCCAGGGCCATCCCCAGACGATCGATCAACCGCTCGTACAACTCGGGTTTGGTAACGTTTTTTTGCTGTGACTCCACCATCCCTCACCTCATTGAAGATAAGACTCACTCCCCAGTTAGAGCTTAGCTTCGCTGCACAAACCGGCTGCACGCCGCGACCAACGGCCCTCGCCGCAATTTTGACCGGTCAAACGGCTGCAATCAGGGTTTCCCTAGGCCGAGCGCGGTCATGTATGCTACGGCGCTTCCTGTAACTCCACTTCCAGCTCGTCCGGCACGCCCCGAACGTCGCATTGAAGAGGATTAGGCCACCCCTATCCAGTACAAAAGTAGCCATGCACGAACAATATCAGCCCCGTGAAATCGAAGCCGCCGCCCAGTCGTTCTGGGACGAGCAAAAGTCCTTTGAAGTCAGTGAACAGCCAGGCAAGGAGACTTACTACTGCCTGTCGATGTTCCCTTACCCCAGCGGCAAGCTACACATGGGGCACGTGCGCAACTACACCATCGGCGACGTGATCTCCCGCTACCAGCGCATGCTCGGCAAGAACGTTCTGCAACCGATGGGTTGGGATGCCTTCGGCATGCCGGCGGAAAACGCCGCGATGAAGAACAACGTGGCCCCGGCCAAGTGGACCTACGAAAACATCGCCTACATGAAATCCCAGCTGCGCAGCCTGGGCCTGGCGGTGGACTGGTCGCGCGAAGTCACCACCTGCAAACCGGATTACTACCGCTGGGAACAATGGCTGTTCACTCGCCTGTTCGAAAAAGGCGTGATCTACCGCAAGAACGGCACCGTGAACTGGGACCCGATCGACCAGACCGTCCTGGCCAACGAACAGGTGATCGACGGTCGCGGCTGGCGTTCCGGCGCGCTGATCGAAAAGCGCGAAATCCCGATGTACTACTTCAAGATCACCGCGTACGCGGATGAGCTGCTGGAGAGCCTCGACGAACTGACTGGCTGGCCTGAACAGGTCAAGACCATGCAGCGCAACTGGATCGGCAAGTCGCGCGGGATGGAAGTGCAGTTCCCGTACAACGTCGACTCGATCGGCGAAAGCGGCACCCTGAAAGTCTTCACCACCCGTCCGGACACCCTGATGGGCGCAACTTACGTTGCTGTGGCTGCCGAGCACCACCTGGCCGCTCTCGCCGCGAAGAACAACCCTGAGCTGCAAGCGTTCATCGCCGAATGCAAGGGCGGCAGCGTCGCCGAAGCCGACGTCGCCACTCAAGAGAAGAAAGGCCTGCCGACCGGCCTGTTCGTCGAGCACCCGCTGACCGGCGAAAAACTGCCGGTGTGGGTCGCCAACTACGTGCTGATGCACTACGGCGACGGCGCAGTCATGGCTGTGCCGGCGCACGACGAGCGCGATTTCGAATTCGCCCACAAGTACAACCTGCCGGTCAAATCCGTGGTGCGCACCAGCTCCGGTGACACCAACCCGGCGCCATGGCAAGACGCCTACGGCGAGCACGGCACGCTGATCAACTCCGGCGAGTTCGACGGCCTGGACTTCGCCGGCGCGTTCGACGCCATGGAAGTCGCCCTGATCAAGAAAAACCTCGGTGCCTCGCGCACCCAGTTCCGCCTGCGCGACTGGGGCATCAGCCGTCAGCGCTACTGGGGCTGCCCGATCCCGATCATTCACTGCGACGCCTGCGGTGACGTGCCGGTGCCGGAAGACCAACTGCCGGTCGTCCTGCCGGAAGACGTAGTGCCGGACGGCGCCGGTTCGCCGCTGGCGCGCATGCCTGAGTTCTACGAGTGCACCTGCCCGAAATGCGGTCAGCCTGCCAAGCGTGAAACCGACACCATGGACACCTTCGTCGAGTCGTCCTGGTACTACGCCCGTTACGCCTCGCCGCACTTCGAAGGCGGTCTGGTGGAAAAATCCGCGGCCGACCACTGGTTGCCGGTGGATCAGTACATCGGCGGTATCGAACACGCCATTCTTCACCTGCTGTACGCGCGTTTCTTCCACAAGCTGATGCGCGACGAAGGCCTGGTGAGCTCCAACGAGCCGTTCAAGAACCTGCTGACCCAGGGCATGGTGGTCGCCGAGACTTACTATCGTCGCGAAGCCAATGGTGCCTACACCTGGTTCAACCCGGCGGACGTGGAACTTGAGCGCGACAGCAAGGCCAAGGTCATCAGCGCCAAGCTGATCGCCGATGGCCTGCCGGTGGAAATCGGCGGCACCGAGAAGATGGCCAAGTCGAAGAACAACGGCGTCGACCCTCAGTCGATGATTGACCAGTTCGGCGCCGACACCTGCCGTCTGTTCATGATGTTCGCCTCGCCACCTGACATGAGCGCGGAATGGTCCGACTCCGGCGTGGAAGGCTCGCACCGCTTCCTCAAGCGCGTCTGGCGTCTGGCTCAGGCCCACATCACTCAGGGCCTGCCAGGCAAACTGGACATCGCCAGTCTGAATGACGAGCAGAAAGTCATTCGTCGCGCGATTCACCAGGCGATCAAGCAGGCCAGCCATGACGTCGGCCAGAACCACAAATTCAACACCGCCATCGCCCAGGTGATGACGTTGATGAACGTGCTGGAAAAAGCCGCGCAAGCGACCGAACAGGATCGCGCACTGGTTCAGGAAGGTCTGGAAACCGTGACGCTGCTGCTGGCTCCGATCACACCGCACATCAGCCACGAGCTGTGGAACCGCCTGGGCCACGCCGATCCGGTGATCGACGCCAGCTGGCCGGTGCTGGACGAAAGTGCGCTGGTGCAGGACAGCCTGACCCTGGTGATCCAGGTCAACGGCAAGCTGCGTGGCCAGATCGAAATGCCGGCCGCCGCCACCCGTGAAGAAGTCGAAGCGGCAGCCCGTGCCAACGAAAACGTGCTGCGTTTTGTTGACGGTCTGACGATTCGCAAAGTGATCGTAGTGCCCGGGAAACTGGTCAATATCGTCGCCAGCTAATTGGATCGGGCGTCAGGTGAGCCTGACGCCCAGTAAAACCTTTCGGGCCACAGAGTCGGCCCACATGGTTTCAAGGGGAGCAACACAATGATCAAACGCAATCTGCTGGTGATGGGCCTCGCCGTCCTGTTGAGCGCCTGCGGTTTCCAGCTGCGCGGCACCGGCACCACCGAACTGACGATCAAGGAACTTGATCTGAGCGCCCGCAACGCCTATGGCGAAATCGTGACGCAACTGCGTCAGGTGCTTGAATCCAGTGGCGTCAAGGTTGTCTCCGGCGCGCCATACAAGCTTTACCTTTCCGATGAACAGGAATCCCAGCGCATCCTCAGCTACGCCGGTGCGGGTCGCACTGGCGAGTACCAGGTGAGCACCGTGCTCAGCTATGACATCCGTGGCGAGAAAGGTCTGCTGCTGAAAAGCGACAAGCTTGAAGTGCAGAAAGTGTTCATTCACGACGGCAACAACCTGGTGGGTTCCGACCAGGAAGCCAACGATGCCCGCCGTGAAACCCAGCGCGAACTGGTACAACGCATGATGCTGCGCCTGCAGCAACTGACGCCGGCTCAACTGGATGCCCTGCAGCAGACAGCCAATGCCCGGGCCAAGGCTGAAGCCGATGCACTCGAAGCGGCGCAGAAGGCTGAAGCGGAAACCCCGCGTCAGTCGCCGCTCGAACTGCCGCAGCAGTAAGACGTACGGGGCGCTCAGGCGCCCCGTTCGCCCTCTCTTATGAAGCTCGCTCCCGCCCAACTCGGCAAACACCTGCAAGGCGCCCTCGCGCCGGTCTACATCATCAGCGGCGATGACCCGCTGCTGTGTCAGGAAGCTGCCGACGCCATTCGCTCCGCTGCCCGTCAGCAAGGGTTCGACGAACGCCAGGTCTTTGCCGCCGACGCCAATTTCGATTGGGGTACGCTGCTGCAGGCTGGCGCCAGCATGTCGCTGTTCGCCGAAAAGCGCTTGCTGGAACTGCGCCTGCCTTCGGGCAAGCCCGGTGACAAGGGCGCCGCCGCGCTGATCGAGTACTGCTCGCGCCCGGCTGAAGACACGGTACTGTTGATCAGCCTGCCGAAGCTGGACGGTAGCGCGCAGAAGACCAAGTGGGGCAAGGCGCTGGTCGAGGGTCAGCAGACCCAGTTCGTGCAGATCTGGCCGGTAGATGCCAACCAGCTGCCGAGCTGGATTCGTCAGCGACTGTCCCAGGCCGGCTTGTCGGCCAGCCAGGACGCGGTCGAATTGATCGCCGCGCGGGTCGAAGGCAATCTGCTGGCTGCCGCGCAAGAGATCGAAAAACTCAAGCTGATGGCCGAGGGCGGGCAGATCACCGTCGAAACCGTGCAGGCAGCCGTGGCCGACAGTGCGCGCTTCGACGTATTCGGCCTGACCGACGCAGTGCTCAACGGCGAACCGGCTCACGCCCTGCGCATGCTCGAAGGGCTGCGCGGTGAAGGGGTCGAACCACCGGTGATCCTCTGGGCTCTGGCCCGGGAGTTGCGCTTGCTGGCCAACATCTCGTTGCAGTACAGCCAGGGCACACCGCTGGACAAGTGCTTCAGTCAGGCCAAGCCGCCGGTCTGGGACAAGCGCAAACCGCTGATGAGCAAGGCCCTGCAACGTTACTCGGCGCAACGCTGGGCGCAGTTGCTGCTCGAAGCCCAGCGTATCGATGCGCAGATCAAGGGCCAGGCAGCCGGTTCGCCGTGGATGAGCCTCAGCCGGTTGGCGCTGCTGATGGCCGGTCAGCGTCTGACATTACCTGCCGAATGAAATCCGGGATCGCGCGCGGCGGTCCCGTTGTTTACCGAGTCCATTTCCTACAGAACATCCCGCCCTCGGTCCTATAGACAGACGCCCGAGATCGGCAGATTATCTGCCGCGCAAGACCTCACTCAATCGAGAGAACCCTCATGAGCAAAAAGCCATCGAAACATGGCCACAACAAGGCCAAATCCATCGTCGCCCAACCCCTGTTCCGCAGCCGCCAGGAACGCCCCACCAAGGGCAAAGGCAGCTACCGCCGCGAAGCCTTCCAGTCTGACAGCTGGGAGGCTTCTTACTTTCTGGCCGCTTGAAGCACAGCACCCCTTCCTCATGTTAAGGTCTGCACCTGATTCGTATTCCCTGGACCTGTGCATGCCCCTCAGTCTTTCCCGTCGTTGGCCCTTCCGCCAACTGATCGCTGCCTCCAGCTTCGTACTGCTCGTCGCCTGCGCGGAAAAACCCACCGCCGCCGACGCTCAACCGCTTCAGACCGCCCCCGTTGCCACAGCCCCAGCGATCCTCCCGCCGGTAGTGCCGTCCGGTGACAACCTCGACCTGCAACCGACCCAGACCTTTGCCGAATGGCAGGCCGGTTTCCGCAAGGAAGCTCTGGCCGCCGGCATCCGTGCCGACCTGTTTGACCGCGCATTTGCCAATGTCAGCTTCGATGCCAGCGTGATTCGCGCCGACCGCAGCCAGCCGGAATTCGCCCGGCCCGTCTGGGAATACCTGGACGGTGCCCTTTCGCCCTTGCGCGTGCGCAAAGGCCAGGCCCTGATCAGCCAGTACGCCGATATCCTGCAAAGCATCGAGCAGCGCTATGGTGTCGATCGCCAGGCGCTGGTGTCGGTGTGGGGGATGGAAAGCAACTTCGGCCAGTTCCAGGGCAGCAAGTCGGTGATCAATTCGCTGGCCACTCTGGCCTATGAAGGCCGCCGCCCGGGCTTTGCCCATGCGCAGTTGATTGCGGCGTTGCAGATCCTGCAACAGGGCGACATCACGCCGGAAAAAATGCTCGGTTCCTGGGCTGGCGCCATGGGCCAGACCCAGTTCATCCCGACCACCTACAACACCCACGCCGTGGACTTCGACGGTGACGGTCGCCGCGACATCTGGGGCAGCCCGGCTGACGCTCTGGCATCCACCGCGCATTACCTGCAAAGCTCCGGCTGGCAGCGTGGCCAGCCGTGGGGCTTCGAAGTCCAGCTACCAAGCGGTTTCAACTACACCCTGGCCGACGGCGCGATTCGTAAAAGCGTTGCTGAATGGCGGCAACTGGGCGTGATCCTGCCGAACGGAGGCCAGGTTCCAGCCGGTTCCGAGCAACTGTCCGCTGCCCTGCTGCTGCCGGCCGGCTATCGCGGACCGGCGTTCCTGATCCTCGACAACTTCCGGGCGATCCTCAAGTACAACAACTCGTCGTCCTACGCACTGGCCGTCAGCCTGTTATCCGAGCGCTTCAACGGCGCCGGCCTGATCAATGGCACCTGGCCAAAGGATGACCTGCCGTTGAGCCGCACCGAGCGGATCGAACTGCAAAACCTGCTCACTGCGCGCAACTACGACGCCGGTGCTGCAGACGGGATCATCGGCGCCAATACGCGCAAGGCGATCCGCAGTGCGCAGCAGTCATTCGGCTGGCCGGCGGACGGTTATCCGACGCACAAACTGCTGGAAAGCCTGCGTAACCAGTAAAGACAAAAGACCGCCGCCTCTTCAGGCGGCGGTCTTTTTTTGTGGCTCGATCAGCGAATCACTACATCCTGTTCCAGCATCAATTCTTTCTTCCCTGCATCCAGTCGAACCAGCGCCCCCAGCGGCAGCGTCAGGTTCGGATCGCAGTGCCCGCTGCGCCAGCCGGACAGCACCGGAATCCGCAGTGGGTCAAAAGTCTGCTTGAGCAAGCGGTTCATGGCCTCGACATCCACGCCCGCCACATCCCCAACCAGCACGCCGCGCAATCTGGCCAGCTTGCCCGCCAGACGCATCTGGGTCAGCAAGCGGTCGATCCGGTACAGCGGCTCGTTGATGTCCTCGATGAGCAGAATCACCCCTTCGACGTCGATTTCGTAGGGCGTGCCCAGGGTCGCGGCGATCATCGCCAGATTGCCTCCCTGCAAACGCCCGTGGGCAATGCCGGGTTCCACGGTGGTCAATGGATAAGCCGCCGGATGACTCAGCACACTGCCGGCCTTCAACTGACCCCGCAGCATGGCGAAGAATGACGTCGCCGTCGGCGGTTCCTTGTCCCCCAGCAGATCGGCATTCAGCAGCGGCCCGTGAAAGGTCACGAAACCGGCATAACGACTGATGGCCAGATGCAGTGCGGTGATGTCGCTGTAACCGACGAAAGGCTTGGCATGACGGCTCAGCAGGTCGTAGTCGATCCGGTCCAGCAACCTTGGCGTGCCGTAACCACCGCGCAGGCAAATGATCGCATCCACCTCCTCGTCAGCGAACGCCGCGTGCAGATCGTTGAGCCGCACCTCGTCGCTGCCGGCCAGATAGCCATCCTTCTCGTAGACGCCAGGGAACACCCGCAAACCGTAGCCCCGGGCGCGCATCCACTGAACGGCCTTTTCAGTGTCCAGCGTGCCGGGGCCGGCAGGCGCAATGACGCCTATCAGCCCTTCCGACGGCAGCGCGGGCACAGGCTTGTGCGGAAAAAGGGTGTGGGTTGGTCGAACGGTCATCCATGGATCTCCCTGTGTAAAGTCATGCTCACACAGTAGTCAGGAACGGCGACAAACAGAAGAGGCTCGGCCGCGCCGCAGATTGCAGGAAAAGTCAGTAACGCGTGTAGGCCGGGCAAAAAAATGCCCGCCGGGCGATAAACCACGGCGGGCATTTTACATTCAGCGCCGAATCAGGAACCGAGCAGCTCGGCCTTGACCAGTTTCGCCTGCTCGTCGGCGTGGTACGAAGAACGCACCAACGGGCCGGACGCGACGTTCTTGAAGCCCATCTTGTAACCTTCCTCGGCGAACCAGGCGAAGGTGTCCGGGTGCACGAAACGCTGCACCGGCAAGTGGCTGCGGGACGGTTGCAGGTACTGGCCCAGGGTCAGCATGTCGATATCGTGTTCGCGCATGCGCTTCATGACTTCGATGACTTCGTCGTCGGTCTCGCCCAGACCCAGCATCAGGCCGGATTTGGTCGGGATGTGCGGCATCATCTGCTTGAAGCGTTGCAACAGAGTCAGCGACCACTGGTAGTCCGAACCCGGACGCGCAGCCTTGTACAGGCGCGGTACGGTTTCCAGGTTGTGGTTGAACACGTCCGGCGGCTCGGCCGCGGTGATTTCCAGGGCGATGTCCATGCGGCCACGATAGTCCGGGACCAGGGTCTCGAGCTGCACGTTCGGCGACAGTTTGCGGATTTCGCGGATGCAGTCGGCAAAGTGCTGGGCACCGCCGTCACGCAGGTCGTCGCGGTCAACCGAGGTGATCACCACGTACTTGAGTTTCAGGTCGGCGATGGCGATGGCCAGGCTTTCCGGCTCATTGACGTCCAGTGGTTTCGGACGACCATGGCCAACGTCGCAGAACGGGCAACGACGGGTGCAGATGTCACCCATGATCATGAAGGTCGCGGTGCCGCCGGAGAAGCACTCGCCAAGGTTCGGGCAGGACGCCTCTTCGCAGACGCTGTGCAGCTTGTGTTTGCGCAGCAGGCTCTTGATGCGGTCGACTTCCGGCGAAACCGGGATGCGCACGCGGATCCAGTCGGGTTTCTTCGGCAGTTCGGTGGTCGGAATGATCTTCACCGGGATGCGTGCAACCTTCTCGGCGCCGCGCAGCTTGACGCCGGCTTCAACCTTGGGACGCGGGGCCGGGCGCTCGGTCACGTCGAGCGTCGGGATCATGGTTTGCACTGCATCAGTAGTCATATCAGTCGATTCCGCCCGTCAGGGTCGTCTGCTCAGCATAGTCGAGGTGTTTGACGAGCTGCGCGCGCAGCCGGGCACTTACCTCGGCAAATTCAATCGATCCTGCGTGCTCGCTCAGCTGGGTCATCGCCAGCCCGGCATAGCCGCAGGGATTAATCCGTCGAAACGGTTCCAGGTTCATGTCCACGTTCAGGGCCAGGCCATGAAAGGAACAACCGTGGCGAATCCGCAAACCCAGAGAAGCGATCTTCGCTCCGTCGACGTAGACGCCGGGAGCATCCGGCTTGGCCACGGCGGTCACGCCGTAGCTGGCCAGCAGTTCGATCAGGCAGCGCTCCATGCGGCTGACCAGATCGCGCACGCCGAAACCGAGTCGGCGCACATCCAGCAGCAGATAGGCTACCAACTGGCCTGGGCCATGGTAGGTCACCTGACCGCCGCGGTCGACCTGCACCACCGGAATGTCTCCCGGCAGCAACAGGTGCTCGGCCTTGCCGGCCTGGCCCTGGGTAAACACCGGCGGATGTTCGACCAGCCAGATTTCGTCCGGGGCCGTGGTGCCACGCTCGTTGGTAAAACGTTGCATGGCCTGCCAGACCGGCTCGTAAGCCATCTGGCCAAGCTCGCGAAAGCCCAGCGTGCCCGGCATCACAGCACCATGTGCACGAAACCGGTAGCCCGCAGTTCGCTGTTGATGTTGTACAGCTGATCCTGATCGGTCGCGACGATGTGCAACTGGATGGTGGTGTACTTGCCGTTGCTGCTTTGACGCTCGTCGACACGCTCATCGTTGATCCTGGCGTGTTTCTTGACGATGTCGATGATCTTGTCTTTGTTGCCGACGCCCGTATCGCTGATCACCTTAACCGGATAATCAACCTGGGGAAATTCGATCTTTGGCGCCTTTACTTCGGTATCGGTCATGGCGTAACGGCCTCGTAAGCGTAAGCCCGGTAACGAACAAGGCCCCGCTCCGGATCGGAACGGGGCCATGCAGGTCAACTCGAATCAGTTGAACAAGCCGTAGAAGAATAGACGGATGCTATCCCACATGCGGCGGAAGATACCACCCTCCTCGACAGCGTCCAGGGCGATCAGGTCGGCGCTGTGCACCACCTTGTCGTCCAGTTTCACTTCGACTTTACCGATCACGTCGCCCTTGGCGATTGGCGCGGTCAGTTGCGGGTTCATGGTCATGCTGGCGGCGAGCTTCTTCAGCTGGCCTTTCGGCAGGGTCATGGTCAGGTCTTGTGCCAGGCCGGCCTTGACTTGACTGGTAGTGCCTTTCCACACCGGAGCCTGAGCCAGTTCGGTGCCCTTCTGGTAAAAGGTCTGGGTTTCGAAGAAGCGGAAACCGTAGGTCAGCAACTTCTGGGTCTCGGCGGCGCGGGCCACTTCGCTGTTGGTACCGAACACCACGGCAATCAGGCGCATGCCGTCACGTACGGCCGAGGACACCATGCAGTAGCCGGCTTCGTCGGTGTGGCCGGTTTTCAGACCGTCGACGGTCTTGTCGCGCCACAGCAGCAGGTTGCGGTTAGGCTGTTTGATGCCGTTCCAGAAGAACTCTTTCTGCGAGTAGATCGCATAGTGAGCCGGGTCTTCGTGGATGATCGCGCGCGCCAGAATCGCCATGTCGTGAGCCGACGAGTAGTGCTCGGGGTTCGGCAGACCGGTCGGGTTCATGAAGTGGGTATTGGTCATGCCCAGATCGGCGACGGTCTTGTTCATCAGGTCGGCGAAGGCGTCTTCGCTGCCGGCGATGTGTTCAGCCACCGCGACGCTGGCGTCGTTGCCGGACTGGATGATGATGCCGTGCAGCAGGTCGCTGACAGTGACCTGCGAGCCGACCTTGATGAACATCCGCGAACCGCCGGTGCGCCAGGCGTTCTCGCTGACGGTCACCGGGTCGTTTTCACCGATCTGGCCGCGACGGATTTCCAGCGTGGCGATGTACGCGGTCATCAGTTTGGTCAGGCTGGCCGGCGGCAGACGCTGGTCACCGTTGTTCTCCACCAGCACGTTGCCGCTGTTGGCATCCATGAGCACGTAGGATTTGGCGGCCAGTTGTGGTGGCGACGGCATCATCTCGGCCGCGAAGGCGGCTGGCGAGAGGAGCAGCGGGACTAGCAGACACAGGCGTTTGGCAAAGGTGGTGATGTTCATCCGTCTCTCGAAATCGCTAATGGAAACTGCCCTTGCGGACAAAATTAATCAGATGGCTTTCTAACGGGCCATCGCGTGTTCAGTTGCTCACTCCAGTCACCCTTGCCGGGCTTTTGTTCTTCGACGAGCCAACAACCTGGTTCACCCCCCAATCGCTGGTGAACCGTCAATCAAGTCCTACGTTTACTCGGTGACCACACTTGGCGAACCCAGGTTGGCCAGGCGCACGCTGTTCTGTACCTGGGCAATTTCACCCGGCGAACCGATCGGTCCCAGGCGAACCCGGTGCAGGGTCTGCTGATTGCGCACGATCGAGCTGATGAACACCGGAGCGCTCACCATCCCGCTGAGCTTCGACCTCAGGAGTTCTGCAGCGTCCGGGTTGGCGAACGCGCCCACCTGCAGATACTGGCCAGACGCTGGTGCAGAAGCGTTTTTTTTTGCATCGAGCTGAACCGGCACGACGGCCGCGGCGTGCTGCTGCGGCGGCGGGGTCCATTGCTCGACGGTGCCGGCCGAGGCCGTGATCACCGGGGCGCTATTCTGCGCGACTTGCGGCTCGTTGAGCATCAATGGTGCCGGACGGCCCTTGGCGGCCCACCATTGCTGCGGGTCGATGCCTTCGACCTTGACCCGCGCGGTGCCGATTTCGGCATAACCGAGTTTCTTGGCGGCGGCGTAGGACAGGTCAATGATCCGGTCCGAGTAGAACGGTCCGCGGTCATTGACCCTCAGGATCACGCTCTTGTTGTTGTCCAGGTTGGTCACCCGAACGTAACTCGGCAGCGGTAATGTCTTGTGGGCGGCACTCATGCCGTACAGGTCGTAGACCTCGCCGTTGGCGGTGTTCTGACCGTGGAACTTGGTGCCGTACCAGGACGCGGTGCCAGAGGCCACGTACGTCTTGGATTCCTGCAACGGGAAATAGGTCTTGCCCAGCACGGTGTACGGGTTGGCCTTGTACGGGCCGGTGTGCAGGGTCGGCGTGGCGTCCGGGATGCGCGATACATCGACGTCCCACCACGGCGCGCCGTCCTTGTGGGCCCGGTTGATGTCCAGGCCCGGCTGCGAACGCACGGCGGTGGTCGGCTTCTGGCTCGGCGAACGGCTGGTCGAACAACTGGCGACCAGCACCGCCAACGCAGCGAAAGCCACCAGCTTCAGGGGTTTATTGATAGGCAATGCCCGCATTACTTGACGCCCCGTGCTTGTACCAGCTGTTCAGACAGTTGATGTACGGCCATGGCGTACATCACGCTGCGGTTATAACGCGTGATCGCGTAGAAATTCTTCAGGCCCATCCAGTATTCCGGGCCATTGTCGCCTTCGAGGCGGAATGCGGTGACCGGCATGTCATCGCGCAGCGCATCATGACTCGACCAGCCCAGCGCTCGCAACTCCCCGACGGTTTTCGTCGGCTCGATGCCGGTGGTCAGGCCTTCATCCACCTGCTCACCGCATACATCCGCGCGACTGACCACCGGCTCGCCGGCGACCCAGCCGTGACGTTTGAAATAGCTGGCAACGCTGCCGATCGCATCATCCGGGTTGTTCCAGATGTTGATGTGGCCATCACCGTCGAAATCCACCGCGTAGGCGCGGAAACTGCTCGGCATGAACTGTGGCAAACCCATTGCCCCGGCGTAGGAACCCTTGAGGGTCAGCGGGTCGACCTGCTCCTCGCGCGCCAGCAGCAGGAACTCACGCAGCTCCTTGCGGAAAAATTCGGCACGAGGAGGATAGTCGAAACCCAGCGTGGACAAGGCATCGATCACCCGGTAATTACCGGTATTACGTCCGAAAAAGGTCTCAACGCCGATGATCGACACGATCACCTGGGCCGGAACGCCGTATTCCTGCTCGGCGCGGGCCAGTGTGGCCTCGTGCTGACGCCAGAAATCCACACCGCGGGCGATGCGCGCGTCGGTGATGAACATCGGCCGGTATTCTTTCCACAGCTTGACCCGTTCGGCGGGTTTGGAAATGGCGTCGAGAATCGCCTGTTTGCGCTGGGCCTCGCGGAACACGGCCATCAGCTGTTCGCCGGCGAAACCGTAGTCGCGGGTCATTTCACCGACGAATTCGGCCACCTGGGGTGAACCTTCGTAATCGCCGGCCAACGCTTCCTGCACGCTGCCAAGGATGCCTACCAGGCCGAGCCACGGTGCGTATCGTGTCGCCCAGTCACGCATTACTTGCATTGAACTCTTCACCTTATTCAAACCTGTGCGATCCACTTGCGATGGGTATGGATCGACATCAAAACCCCAAACGCTGACAGCAGCGTCACCAGCGAAGTTCCGCCGTAGCTAATGAACGGCAACGGCACCCCCACCACCGGCAACAGGCCACTGACCATACCGATGTTGACGAAAACATAAACAAAAAACGTCATGGTCAGTGCGCCAGCCAACAGTTTGCCGAACAGCGTTTGCGCCTGGGCGGTAATCACCAGGCCACGACCGATCAGCAACAGATAGATCAACAGCAATGCGCAAATGCCCACCAGGCCGAACTCTTCGCCGAGTACGGCAATGATGAAGTCGGTGTGGCTTTCCGGCAGGAAGTCCAGGTGCGACTGAGTGCCCAGCAGCCAGCCCTTGCCGAACACGCCGCCGGAACCGATGGCGGCTTTCGACTGGATGATGTTCCAGCCGGTGCCCAACGGATCACTTTCCGGGTCGAGGAACGTCAGGATCCGCTGTTTCTGGTAGTCGTGCATGATGAAGAACCACATCGCAACCGACACCGGAATCGCCGCCGCCAGCACGCTGAGAATCCAGCGCCAGCGCAATCCACCCATGAACAGCACGAAGGCGCCGCCGGCCAGAATCAGCAGCGAAGTGCCGAGATCCGGCTGACGCACGATCAGGGCGAACGGCACACCGATCAGCAGCAGACTGATACCGACGTGCTTGAGTTGCGGCGGCAGCGTACGTTTGGACAGGTACCAGGCGATGGTCGCCGGCATCAGGATCTTCATGAATTCCGAGGGCTGGAAGCGAATCACCCCGGGGATGTTGATCCAGCGGGTCGCACCCATTGCGTTGTGGCCCATGATGTCCACCACCATCAGCAACACCACGCCGATCACGTAGCCAAGCGGCACCCAGCGCGCCATGAACCTTGGTTCGAACTGGGCGATGACGATCATCGACACCAGACCGATGCCAAACGATGTGGCCTGTTTGGCCAGCAAGTCCCAGCTCTTGCCGCTGGCCGAATACAGCACGAACAGGCTGCCGGCCGCGAGAATCAACAACAGCACCAGCAACGGGCCGTCGATATGCAGACGTTGCAACAGCGTCGCCCGGCGACGCATCACATCCTCGCTGGAGAGCATGCGATCGAAATTATTCATCACGGGCCGTAGCCTCCGCACTGATAGGGCTGGCGTATTCGGCCTTCAACCGTCCGTCCTGATCCAGCAGCCAGGCATCCATGACCTGCCGCACCACCGGTGCCGCGACGCCGGAACCGGACTCACCGTTCTCGACCATCACCGACACCACGATCTTCGGGTCATCCGCCGGCGCGAAACCGACAAACAGGGCGTGGTCGCGGTGGCGCTCCTGAACCTTGGAACGATCGTACTTCTCGCCCTGTTTGATCGCCACAACCTGCGCCGTACCTGACTTGCCGGCGATCCGGTATTGCGCGCCGATCGAAGCCTTGCGCGCGGTGCCGCGGGCACCGTGCATCACCTGCTGCATGCCGTGGTTGACCTTGTTCCAGTCGGACGGGTCGCGCAGGATGATGTCCGGCATCGGGTTTTCATCCTTCGGTTTCTCGCCTTCGATGGTCTTGGCCAGGTGCGGGCGGTTCCACACGCCCTTGTTGGCCACCAGCGCCGTGGCCTGGGCCAGTTGCAGCGGGGTCGATTGCATGTAGCCCTGGCCGATCCCGAGAATCAGGGTTTCGCCGGGGAACCACGCCTGACGCCGGGTCGCGCGTTTCCACTCGCGGGACGGCATCAGGCCGGGGGATTCTTCGAACATGTCCAGCGAGACCTTCTGGCCGATGCCGAACTTGTTCATGTAGGCCGACAACCGGTCGATGCCCAGTTTGTGCGCCAGGTCATAGAAGTAGGTGTCGTTGGACCGCATGATCGCCGTGTCGAGGTCGACGAAGCCGTCCCCGGTGCGGTTCCAGTTGCGGTACTTGTGATCGTAGTTGGGCAGCATGTAGTAACCGGGGTCGAACACCCGGCTCGACGCCGTCACCACGCCCGCATCGAGACCGGCAATCGCCACCGCCGGCTTGATCGTCGAACCCGGCGGGTACAGACCGCGCAGCACGCGGTTGAACAGCGGCCGGTCGATCGAATCGCGCAGCTCGGCGTAGGCCTTGAAGCTGATGCCGGTGACGAACAGGTTCGGGTCGAAGCTCGGCTGGCTGACCATCGCCAGCACTTCGCCGGTTTTCGGATCGAGCGCCACCACCGCGCCACGCCGACCGCCCAGCGCAGCCTCGGCAGCTTCCTGCAACTTGATGTCGAGGCTCAGGACAATGTCCTTGCCTGGCACCGGATCGGTACGCTTGAGCACGCGCAGGACGCGGCCACGGGCGTTGGTCTCGACCTCTTCGTAACCCACCTGACCGTGCAGCTCGGCTTCATAGAAGCGCTCGATGCCGGTCTTGCCGATGTGGTGGGTACCGCTGTAATTGACCGGATCGAGGGTCTTCAGCTCTTTCTCGTTGATCCGCCCCATGTAACCCACCGAGTGCGCGAAATGCGCGCCCTGCGGGTAATGACGCACCAGTTGCGCGACCACCTCGACGCCCGGCAGACGGAACTGGTTCACCGCGATCCGGGCGATCTGCTCTTCGGTCAGCTCGAACAGGATCGGCACCGGCTCGAACGGCCGGCGGCCCTGGCGCATGCGTTTCTCGAAGATCACCCGGTCTTCCGGCGTCAGCTCCAGCACCTCGACGATCACGTCGAGCACCTGCTGCCAGTCGCCGGAGCGCTCGCGGGTCATGCTCAGGCTGAAGCTCGGACGGTTGTCCGCCACCACCACGCCGTTGCGATCGAAAATCAGGCCACGGGTCGGCGGGATCGGCTGGACATGCACCCGATTGTTTTCCGACAGAGTCGAGTGATATTCGTACTGAATCACCTGCAGGTAATACAGCCGCGCAATCAGCACGCAGATCAGTGCCACCACCGCAATTGCGCCGAACACGACGCGACCACGCACCAGACGGGCGTCTTTTTCGTGGTCCTTGATGCGGATCGGCTGAGACATGAGGGCGGGTTACTTGTGGTAAGGGTGGCCGGACAGCACGGTCCAGGCACGATACAACTGCTCGCCGATGAGGATGCGCACCAGCGGGTGCGGCAGCGTCAGCGGCGACAACGACCAGCGCTGATCCGCGCGGGCACAGACTTCCGGCGCCAACCCTTCCGGGCCACCGACCATGAAGTTGACCGTGCGCGAGTCCAGGCGCCAGCGATCGAGTTCGACTGCCAGTTGCTCGGTGCTCCACGGCTTGCCATGAACTTCGAGGGTGACGATCCGCTCGTTCTGCCCGACCTTGGCCAGCATGGCTTCGCCTTCCTGACGGATGAAGCGGGCCACGTCGGCGTTCTTGCCACGGGTATTGAGCGGAATTTCCACCAGTTCCATCGCCAGCTCGGACGGAAGACGCTTGGCATATTCATGCCAGCCTTCTTCCACCCACTTGGGCATGCGTGAACCGACGGCGATCAGTCGCAGTCGCACAGCAATCCCTTACAGCTGGTCTTTGTTGAGCTTGGTGAAATGCTCGTGGGTGTTTTCCGGGCTGTGGTGCTTGGCATCCGCCGCACGGCTCTGCTCGGCACCGGCCCACAGGCGTTCCAGGTCGTAGAACTGACGTGCAGAGGCAGTCATCATGTGCACGATCACCAGGTCCAGATCCAGCAGCACCCAGTCGCTGTCGCCCTTGCCTTCTTCGCCCAACGGCTTGGCGCCGTTCTTTTTGACCTCTTCGCGAACCTTGTCCAGCATCGCGTTGATCTGGCGGTTGGAAGTACCGGTGGCGATGATCATGTAGTCGGTGATGCTCTGCTTGTCGCGCACATCAATGATCTGGATGTCCTGGGCCTTGACGTCTTCCAGGGCTGCAACGGCCACCTTGACCAGTTCGTCGCCCTTCAGCGGTTCGTTGGCGTTGACCGGCTCTGGCAGCGGGGCGCTCTTGAATGTGCCTTTGCGCTTTACTTTGGTTTGGTCTTTGTCAGTCATATAAAACTCGTTTTGCTCATATATTCGGCGGCTTGGCGACACGTGGATTCGTATCAGTGAAGCACGCCTTGTTCAGTTCGACGCACGGTACAGACCGTGCGCATCGATGTAGGCCAGGACCGCGTCGGGCACCAGGAAACGTACCGACTTACCGCTGGCCAGCAGTTGACGGATCTGGGTGGCGGAAACCGCGAGCGGTGTCTGCCAGACGAATGCAATCTGTCCGCTCGGCCCCTTCAGGGCCAGCGGGTCGCTCACCGAACGCGCTGCCAGCAGGTTGCGCAAGGCATCCGGCGGTTCGCTGTCGGCGTCCGGGCGCTGTAGCACCAGGATGTGGCAATGCTGGAGCAACTCTTCCCAGCGGTGCCAAGTGGGCAGGCCGCAAAACGCGTCCCAGCCCAGAAGCAGAAAAACCTGGGTCTCGGCGGCCATTTCGGCACGCAGCGACTCCAGGGTATCGATGGTCCAGGACGGTTTGTCCCGCTGCAATTCGCGGGCGTCCACCACCAGCGGCGGCACACCGGCCACCGCACATTCAACCATTGCCAGCCGATCCTGCGCCGACACTTGCGGCGTATCGCGGTGCGGCGGCCGGGCGCTGGGCATCATGCGCAGCTCATCGAGCCCAAGCGCTTCGGCAACTTCAAGCGCACCACGTAGATGGCCGACATGCACCGGATCGAACGTCCCGCCCAGTACGCCAATGCGCCGGGGACGAGGTTTCTTGCCGGTTTTCGGCGTTTTCAGGTCGAGGTCGGACAAGTCAGACCGTCGCCTGGCCGCGCAACTGACCATCACCGACCACGATGTACTTCTCGCAGGTCAGCCCTTCGAGGCCCACCGGGCCACGGGCGTGCAGCTTATCAGTAGAAATGCCGATCTCGGCACCCAATCCGTATTCGAATCCGTCGGCGAAGCAGGTCGGGGTGTTGATCATCACCGACGCCGAGTCGACCTGAGCCACGAACTGGCGGGTGTCGGCGAGGTTTTCGCTGACGATCGAGTCGGTGTGATGGGAGCCGAAATGGTTGATGTGCTCGATGGCCTGATCCAGGCCATCCACCACGCGGATCGACAGAATCGGCGCCAGGTACTCGGTGCTCCAGTCTTCTTCGGTCGCGGCTACGGCCTCGATGATCGCCCGGGTGCGTTCACACCCCCGCAGCTCGACGCCCTTTTCGCGGAACTGTTTGGCCATCGACGGCAGGAAATCCTTCGCCACACGTTGATCGACCAGCAAGGTCTCCATCGCACCGCAGATGCCATAGCGATAGGTCTTGGCATTGAAGGCAATGCGCTGGGCTTTCGGCAGGTCGGCGTGTTCGCTGACATAGACGTGGCAGATGCCGTCCAGGTGCTTGATCACCGGCACCCGGGCGTCACGACTGATGCGCTCGATCAGGCCACGCCCACCGCGCGGGACGATCACATCGACGTACTCGGGCATGGTGATCAGCGCGCCAACGGCGGCGCGGTCGGTGGTTTCCACCACTTGCACAACGGCAGCCGGCAGTTCGGCTGCGGCCAGACCGCGCTGGATGCAGGCAGCGATCGCACGGTTGGAATGAATCGCCTCGGAACCGCCGCGCAGGATGGTCGCGTTACCGGACTTCAGGCACAGGCTGGCGGCATCGATGGTCACGTTGGGACGGGATTCGTAGATGATCCCGATCACGCCCAGCGGCACGCGCATCTTGCCGACCTGAATGCCCGACGGACGGAAGCTCATATCACGGATAGCGCCGACCGGATCCGGCAGCGCTGCGACCTGACGCAGGCCGACGATCATGCCGTCGATGCGCGCCGGGGTCAGTTCCAGACGTTCCAGCAGGGCCGGCTCCAGGCCGTTGGCGCGACCGGTGGCCAGATCCTGTTCATTGGCTGCCGCAAGCTCGGCGCGGGCGGCGTCCAGGGCATTGGCGGCAGCCAGCAGGGCGCGGTTTTTCTGCGCGGTGCTGGCACGGCCGATGACGCGGGAGGCTTCGCGGGCGGCGCGACCCAATCGGGTCATGTAGTCAAGAACGGACTCAGTCATGGTCTGCTGGGGTCTTGGCAAAGAGGAAAGCGGCAGATTATAGCTGTCGCGTCCCGGGACTAACAGCGGTGACGGGCGGATGGTCGAAATGGACCACGATTTGCCGACGTTCAGCCGGGATTAAGCCTTGAATTGTTATCATCACGACCTCTTCCGCCTGGATAAACCCTGTTTGCCATGTCCAACCTGACCGTTCGCGCCACCTCCACGCGCCAGCCTGTCGGCCTTGCGGACGCTTTTTTTGACCGTGACGCCCAGACACTGGCCCGCGATCTGCTCGGCAAAGTCATTCGCCACCGCGTCGGCGATTTGTGGCTCAGCGCCCGAATCATCGAAACCGAGGCCTATTACTGCGAGGAAAAAGGCAGCCACGCGTCCCTCGGCTACACAGAAAAGCGTAAGGCTTTGTTTCTGGACGGCGGCCACATCTATATGTACTACGCCCGTGGCGGCGATTCGTTGAACTTCAGCGCCCAAGGCCCGGGCAATGCGGTGCTGATCAAATCGGCCTATCCGTGGGTCGACGAGATCAGCGGCCCGGCCAGCTTGGCGCAGATGCTGCTGAACAACCCCGATGCTCAGGGACGCCCGCGTCCGTCGCAGAAACTCTGTGCCGGGCAGACGCTGTTGTGCAAGGCGCTGGGACTGAAAGTGCCGGTGTGGGATGCCAAGCGCTTCGACCACGACATTCTGCTGGTGGAAGACACCGGCCCTGCGCCAACTCATGTGATTCAGACCACGCGCCTGGGCATTCCCCATGGCCGTGACGAACACCTGATGTATCGCTTCGTCGATGCCGCCTATGCCCAGTGGTGTACGCGGAACCCGCTGCGCCGGGGCCAGGTCGAAGGTCGCGATTATTTTCTGCTGTGAATGCACACCCATCGGCCCGCCGATCAGGGACATCAATGAAATGGAGTGGTTTGTATGGGCCCATGGCTCGATAGCGTGACCGGGTGGCTGGCCGCCAATCCGCAGTGGCTGGCCGCTGCTGTGTTTGTCGTGGCCTGCGTGGAATGCCTGGCGATTGCCGGGTTGATCGTGCCCGGCACAGTATTGCTGTTTGCCGTAGCAGTGCTGGCCGGCAGCGGTGCACTGTCGTTGAGCGAAACCCTGTTGTTGGGTTTCCTCGGCGGGATTCTCGGCGATGTGGTTTCGTATTTCCTCGGTCGCCACTTCCACCAGAATATCCGGCGCTTGCCGGGGTTGCGCCATCATCCGGAATGGATGGCCGGCGCGGAAACCTATTTCCAGCGCTATGGCATTGCCAGCCTGCTGGTCGGACGCTTCATCGGGCCGTTGCGGCCGATGTTGCCGATGGTCGCCGGGATGTGCGACATGCCCTTCCCGCGCTTTGCGGCCGTAAGTCTGTTGGCCGCCGCCGGCTGGAGCCTCGCGTACCTGCTGCCGGGCTGGGCCACCGGAGCGGCGATTCGCCTGCCACTGCCGGAAGGCTTCTGGCTGCAGGCCGGAATCGTTGCCGGCAGCATCGCGGTGATGGTCGGCCTGAGTGCCAACAGCAGCTTGCGTCGTCATCGCCGGGCGACGCTCTGGATCAGCAGCATGAGCCTGTTGATCCTGATCGGCCTGTTCATCGGCTACCCGTATCTGACCGCCCTCGATCAGGGCGTCATGACCCTGGTGCAGGAACACCGCCGCCCGGCGCTGGATGAAGTCGCGGTGGTTTTCACCCTGATCGGTGAATTCCGCAACATGCTGCTGTTCAGCGCCCTGCTGACTGCGTTGCTGTTGCTGTGCCGACAGTGGCGCCACGCGATCTTCGTGGGCGGCACCCTGCTCGTCACGGCCCTGGCCAACACCGGCACCAAAATGTTCTTCGCCCGGGTGCGCCCGGAAGTACTGACTGATCCGCTTACCAGCTACAGCATGCCCAGTGGTCACGCTTCGGGGTCGTTCGCGCTGTTCCTGGCGCTCGCCGTGCTGGCCGGACGCGGGCAGCCGCCGCGCCTGCGCCTGACCTGGTTGTTGCTTGGCTGTATACCGGCGCTGGCAATTGCCCTGTCACGGGTATACCTGGGAGCGCACTGGCCAACGGACGTCCTGGCCGGGGCCATGCTCGCTGCCTGTGTCTGCGCAGCGGGCCTGTGGCTCAGCCAACGCGATGCACCTCTTGGTGCCATGCCACAGAAAGTCTGGTGGCTGGTATTGCCGGCTCTGCTCGCTCTGTTTGGCTTCTTCGTATTGCGACACTTGCCACACACCTTGTTGCGATATGCCTACTAGGCCCGCGCTCAACGCCTACCGGCGCATGCCCGGGCGGTGAGCGCCGGCAAACATTTGGCAAAGCAAAAGCTCATGAACAAGTCCGTGCCTCATGCCACATTCCGGCAGCTGCACCACAAACGGACTTGTGAAAAGAGCAATGACTTTGATGAATCAACCGATCCACCCTCCCCGGGCTGACCGACCGTCAGCGCCAATCAAAATATCCGACCTGACCACCCGACTGGATCAAGCCATCCAGTACAGCCCCCCGCCCTCGGGCCAAAAGCCGGGGCTCGCAGACCTGGACGAGCTGTTCGGCCCGTTGCGTATCGGTGAATTCAGTGTCAGTCGCCAGACACTCCAGGCCTTGGGCGTCCGAATCGATGGGCAAACCCTATCGGCGGCCAATACCTACTTTGCCGACCCTGACCAGGCATTCATCGATTCGCTGGAATTCGACACCGTTCAAATGGAACAACGGATGAGAGCCGTACCCTCGCCCGAAAACCTGCAGATCCCGCCCCTGCTGTACGAAATCGTCACCCAACGCTCCCCCGATGCGGCACCGCTCATGCGCGAGATGCCCACCGGCGAGTTTGCTGACGCCATGAACAAGATCAACCATTTACTGAACGCCACCCAACGCCTCGACATTCGTCGAGACCCGCTGCCCGAGCACCTGCCGGACTGGGTCGACAAAGCCAAAAGCCGCGGAATGACCAGCATGGGTGTCGGCATGCAGGCGTATGGACTCTACAGCGCTTACATCGGTGCTATCGATGCCCTCAAGAAGGGCGACACAGGTGAAGCGCTGATCAATGTTGGTGGAGGCGTCGCGGAAATCACCTCTCTGGGCGTGGAGTACGCCCTGAGCAAGAGCGGGGAGCAAATGATCCGCCAGGGATCCATGGCCTTCGAACAATTCGGCAGGACTTCCATGGGCAAGTGGCTATGCCGCGGGGCCGGGCTGATCGCCAGCGTGCTGACGCTACCTTTCGATATCTATATCGCGATCAAGTCCTTCAACGATGCCGCCAAGGCTCAGGGCAAGGAAGCTCAGGATCTGTACGTGACGGGTGGACTGAGCGTGTTCAGCGGCGCATTGTCCCTGGCACTTGGCTGCGCGGCATTGACAGGGTTCCAGGCAGCGGGTCCGCTGGGCATTGCCGCCGCCGCGATAATGATTGTCGGGGCAAGAATCTATGGTGCCGTGCGAGCCGTCGACGACATCGACGATTACATCGAGCTGACGGTGAACGAGCGCTGGCGGGCCGGCTGGTTTGCGTTCACCGGACAGGATCAGGACAAGGCGCTCATGGATCGCTACCTGATCGCCAAGACCACCGCCGACTACGCCAAAGCCCTGAAAACCCGCAGCCTTCACTGGCTGGCCAATGAATTCAGGGAAACCGTCGACGTCATTGTCAACGGTCGATTCGAGGTGACACTGCAACCCACCCGTATCTATCGTTACCAATGGGACGAAGACAAGGGCGAAACACCCTACACCATCGAAAACCTGCCCCTCATCAAAGACACGGACGACTCGTATGACACGCGAGACGGTTTACCGGATTCGGATTCCGTCGTCTCCATAACGAAAAGTGACCCTGCCAAAGGGGTTTTCTGGAATCTGGGCGGTGGCCATGACACGGTGCAGGGTGCCAAGGACAAGCCAAACTTCTTCAGCTACACCACAGGCCGCAAATCCCTGAGCGGTGGCGACAGAAACGACTCCTTTGTGTTTCAGACAGCGTCAGAAGCACTCTCCTACGATCCGATCAGGGCCAGCGAGCTGTCGGGGGGCGACGGAATCGATCTGTTGTGGCTTCAAGGCACGCACAAACACCTCGACCATATTCCCGACCCACCCCGCCACCTCGGTTATGACATCGATCTGAAACGTGGAAGGCTGGCGTTGCGCCCCGCGAGCCCGGGACTTGAACCGGTACTGCATTCGACGCTCAAGTCCATCGAAAAGGTCGAAACACTTGCCGGCGCAACCAATCGGGTCACCGGCTCCGATCAGGCGGACATCATTGCGGCCAATGGCAACGATCACGTCGATGCCGGTGCCGGGGACGATCAGATATCCGTACGTGGTCTGAATGCCACAGTCGATGGCGGTCGCGGCAGTGATACCTATTATCTCGACCCGATGTGCCACAGGATCTCCATCACCGAGGACGGTCTGGAGCCGAGCAAGATCTATCTGGGCGTATCGCTTGAAGCCGTCCAGCGCTGGTTCGTCCGGCAGAACGCGCTGGTGATCGAGTCACTTCGAGACGATGATCTCCGGTCGCCCAGGCGCGAACTGATACTGGAGAACGCTTACCAGACCATCGATGGCAAACGCATCCTGCATCACGACAAATGGGCGTTCATTACCCAGGACGGTTTTCACTTGCAGCCGGATTGGCCCACCGAGATTCCGGAGTCCGGCGATCTGCCCGTCAGCGTCACAATCCTCACATCAGGCGTACCCAAGGCGTCTCCGGTGCAGATCAACGATCATCCGCACGTAGTTTCGGCTCAAGCACACTCCCAGTATTTCGTTTCCCGCCAGATCCGTCGCGCAGCCCTGATCACCCCGAAAGACGGCCTTCCTTCGCACAGCACCGTGTATATCGATTTCGACAGCGAGGAAATTGTCAGCGTCAGTGCCACTTATGTCGTGAGCATCACGGAGACGGAGGCGTTCACATTCCTCGATTACGACAATGTCCATTTCACCCTGACCTTCGCTCGGGGAGCCCGGCTCTCGCTGCATGGAAACGTGATCGGAAGCCGGGACCGGAAAAGCGACATGGGCGCCGGCAACATCGCCGCCGGGTGGGCAATGAATCATCCCTTGACCCTGGTGATGCGAGATGGCGTTTCCTATCGTCTGGACTATCCTCGGAACACCTATCTGGAGGATGCAAGGAACCCGGGCTACCGGGTCATTGAAAGTCGTGCCTCATTACGCGAGCGGGCAGGTCGATACCTGTTCGTCAGACCGTCTGTCAGCAAGCGCTCCTTGAAGAACACGCCGCAACGGGTTGATTTTCTGGCCACCGAACACAACGCGACCTACTGGCTGGAAGGAAGATCGGCAAGTTATGAACTTTTTCCTGCCAGCAATCTCTCCATACGCTTGTCCACCGCCGACGCCGAGGCCAGACTTTCCGGCTCCTCCACGTGGCTCATTCATACCCATCTTCTGCCTGAAAAAATCACTCTGCGCGACCTCAGCATCAAGAATGACCTGATCAGGATCGGCAGCGTTCACGTCCACCTGCCAGACAGCAATGATCCACTACTGCCACTGGAAACCGTCGAGGTGGCGATCTCATCGGGGAACCGTTACCGGATCAATGCCCTGTTCGAGGTGATCGGCCTCTGCACTGCCGATGCCCGGGCCTACTCGACAATTGATGCGCTGGTTCAGGACGCACAGGATCACCAGCGTCGCGACGAGCTTGAAAGCAGTGACTTGCAGATCCTGAACCTGCGCTTGCACGATGCTGCTCCCGGCAGGATTTTTTACAACGTAGCCACCGACATCTGGAGACTCGAAAGCGAGCCGTCCCGTGTGATATCGATCGAACACCTGTCCATCGTCAAGGAATGACACCATGCGGCCCAAAGCCCCCTCACTATCAACCCCTTCCAGGATCAACACATCCGTCGATACTTCGGCTTTACCTCCCCGACTGCGGCCACCGGATCAGCCCCCACAGTCACAACATTCACTGTCCGAGTCGGTGATATCAGGCAACCGGAACCCGGGTCATCAACAGCCATCCGCAGCGATACCCGGCCTTTCAAGAATCCAGGTCTCGGACTTGCCGGGCCTGCCCCGAGAATCGGCAGTCGTGTTGAGCGACTATCTGTTGAACCCCGGCCTGCTGCGTAACATGCAACCAGCCAATGAAGAAGGCTTGCGCCATATCGTCGGACGCAAGTTTGTCGATGTGAAAGACAACGGTACCGTATACGTGGAGTTCGACCCGCACCTGGGCACTTATCGGGCAATGGATCTGTACAAAAAGCTTGCGCCCGGACCTGCGCTCTACAGAAATGTCGGTGAAACGACATGGAGTCCGGCTCAAGCGGCAGATTCGGCGAGCCCGCTGAAACGCCCCATTCCCGAAGATGGACACAGGGCGGAAGCCACACTGGCCAAACAGCCGCGAATCACGTCGATGCCCGCACAATTGAACGCAGCCACGTCCGAATTGCTGGATACACATTTCGCACGGCTGCATCCGCAGATGACTCAAGGCGAACGGGTCATGGAATTGCGCTCGTACAACCTGTCTCCTCTCCAGCACGTCCGACTGCGCGACGACCTGATTGCCCATCCGTCAGCGCTTCCGGAATGGGTCGCACAGCACAAGAGCCGGTCACTGAACGCGGACGACCCTGCACGCTACGACGCATTGCATCAGGAAATAGAGCCCCTGCTCCTGCCACTGAGAAACGGCAGGCTGTTGCTCAGTCATCTGGGGGACTATGGCGATTTCAGCGAAAGCGTCAGTCGCGAATTCCTCGACGGATTCCTTGCAAGGCTGGGCTACCTGCGCAACGGCAGCGACGTCCTGTACCGCACAGACATCCCGGCCCTGTTCCGGGCCGATGAACGGACGCCCTTCGAGTTCTACAACGATGACCGGATGTTGCCGCGGCTCAAGCATCCTCGTGGAGCAACCACCGAGAAACCGATCAGCGCAACCGTCAGTCTGAAGCGGGTTGAGCGATATGCAGGCAGAGGCACGGGCTACCCCGATCCGGAGTATCTGCTCTACAACAACCAGAAAAACAAATACCCCGGACGCAAGCCCGGTGACCCCGACAATGAATCAGGGGAATCCGACAATGACTGGTCCGAGGCTTCGGATGTGGAACTCGACTCCGAACGCAATTACGAAACCGTCCGGCACGATCAGACGATCATATTTGCGTACGTCATCGACACGCGAAAAATGGAAGTCGTCCTGAGAGAAGAGAATCATCTGCTCAACAACGCCGCCAGGAACAAGGGTGCGTGGTTCCCGGAGGATGAACTTGAAGCGCTGATTTCAACGTCGAAACGGGGCATCGAATCGGAACGCCTCTGGCTGCTCGACTCCACCCTCACTCGCGCTGCGAAAGTCGATGACATCGCTTATGAGGCAGGTTATCGACAGCGCAATGAAATAGAAGCGCGGACCCATCAAGGCGTCGACAACCGATACGAATACGATGCCCTGATCGACAAGGTCGCCCAGGCCGGCAAGCCGGTACTGACACTGGGCAAGGACAAGGAGTGGTTCGCCAACGACATCATCTGGCCCGAATAGCGTTTTTGGCTCTAGGCAAACAGCTCGCCCTGCAACTCATCGAGCAGCGCCTGGATCGCATCCAGCCGCTGCTGCGGATCATCGAGTTGCAGCAGGTCGATCTTGTCTTCCTCGGCAAACGGCAGCAGATAAGCCAGCTGATTGGCCAATGACTGCTGCCCGGCAGCCTCGATACCCATGTTCAGCGCCTCGACCATCGGGTGCTCGGCCAGGGCCTTGAGCAACGCCACCAGATCGGCGTCTTCATCCTGCAACGGTTGTTCGGGCTCTTCGTCCAGCCACTCGACCTCGGCCACGATCAATTGGTCGCGTTGCACTTCAGTGCGCTGCACGATGAAGCGCCGCCCGCCCTGCACCCGGATGCCCAGCAGTCCGTTGTCCTGCTGCTGGAAATCGGTGATGCGCGCTTCGCAGCCGACCATGGCGAAACCTTCCGGCGCGACACCGACTTCGCTGCCTTCCAGGATGCACACCACGCCGAACCCGCCGCCCTGTTTCATGCAGCGGCCGATCATGTCCAGGTAGCGCGCCTCGAAGATCTGCAAATCCAGATTGCATCCGGGAAACAGCACCGTGTTCAGCGGAAAAAGCGGCAGACTCATAGACATTTCCTTACACCACCATCGACACCGCCAACGGCAGGAACACCGCCGTGGCCACGCCCATCAAACTCATCGCCAGCGCCGCAAAGGCGCCGCACTCATCGCTTTCCTGCAGCGCCACCGAGGTGCCGACCGCATGCGCCGTCATGCCCAGCGCCATGCCGCGCGCCTCCGGGCTGTGCACGCCGAGGCGGGTCAGCAGCGCCGGGCCGAAGATCGCGCCGATCACCCCGGTGATCAACACGAACACCGCCGCCAGTGCCGCGACGCCACCGATCTGCTCGGCCACCAGCATGGCGATCGGCGAGGTGACCGACTTGGGCGCCATGGTCATCAGGATCATGTGATCGGCCCCGAACCACCAGCCCAGCGCCACGCCCATGCCCGTGGCGACCACGCCGCCTATCACCAGCGTAGTAAAAATCGGCCAGAACAATTGGCGGATGCGTCGCAGGTTCAGGTACAGCGGCACGGCCAGCGCCACGGTTGCCGGCCCGAGCAAGATACTGAGGATCTCGGTGCTCTTGCGGTACTCGGCGTAGGTCAGGCCGCAGCCGACCAGCACGCCGATCACCAACAGCATCGAGACCAGCACCGGTTGCAGAAAGATCCAGCGGGTTTTCTCGAACGCCGCCAGCACCAGTTGATAAGCCCCCAGGGTGATCCCGATGCCAAACAGTGGGTGGTGAATCACCGAAGCCCAGGCACCTTGCCAGTCGAACAGCATCAGGATTCCTCCGAAGGCGGCGCGTGACGCTTGACCAGCCGTTGCATCAGCACGCCGGCGAAGGCCATCGACAGAATCAGCGAGACCACCAGCGCACCGACGATGGCCCAGAAATCCGCGGCAATCGCCGTGGCATACACCATCACACCCACCGCTGGCGGCACCAGCAGCAACGGCAGGTAACGCAACAGACTGCCGGCCGCAAGGTTCAACGGCTCGCCGACTTCACCGCGCACGATCAGGAATACCAGCAACAGCAAAAGGCCGATGATCGGCCCCGGCAGCACCGGCAACAGCAAATGATTGAGGGCCGTGCCGAGCAATTGAAACAGCACCAGCCACGTCAGGCCACGTAGCAACATCCGACATCTCCGTCTTACTTTCCAACCCGCAAGTCGTCGGCATTATAAGCACGCCTGCGCTATGGATCGGCATTCGCCAAAAGCATGGTCGGTTGACCTGAGCAAATCGCCATGATGATCTACAGTGGTTCGCAGGGCGGTCAAATCCCCCACCTGAAAAACTATAAAACCGATGAACCCAAGGAGAGTCTCAATGCCCTATGTTCCAGTTGCAGAGCTCAAAGATTATGTCGGCAAGGAACTCGGACGTTCCGAATGGCTCACCATCGATCAGGAGCGCATCAACCTGTTCGCCGAAGCCACCGGGGATTACCAGTTCATCCATGTCGACCCGGTCAAAGCCGCGCAAACGCCATTTGGCAGCACCATTGCACACGGTTTCCTGTCGTTGTCGCTGATCCCGAAACTGATGGAAGACATCCTGATCCTGCCGCAAGGCGTGAAGATGGTGGTCAACTACGGTCTGGACAGCGTGCGCTTCATCCAGCCGGTCAAGGTCAATTCCAAGGTCCGGCTCAAGGTCGACCTCGGTGAAGTGACCGAGAAGAAACCTGGCCAGTGGCTGCTCAAGGCCACCGCCACCCTGGAGATCGAGGGCTCGGACAAACCGGCCTACATCGCCGAACCGCTGTCGCTCTGCTTCGTTTAAGCGCCTGGATGCGAAACGGCTCACGCTGTTTCGCATCCGCTCCTCCCTGCCGGCTGTATAAGGTCACATAGCTGCGGCATACTCGGTCGCCTAATTGCCCGGATCCCGCTATGCGCTCATTCGCCCCTCTTGCTCCCCTTGCCTTGACCCTGTTGCTGGCCGCGTGTGGCGACGGCGAATCGCTGTTGCCGCCGGATGCGCGCCTGCCCGACGGCGGCCGCTATCGCGGTGAACTGGTCAATGGCTTGCTGCAAGGTCAGGGCCGGGTCGACTACCCCAATGGCAGCTGGTACGCCGGGGCGTTCGACAAGGGGCAATGGCATGGCCAGGGCGAATGGCATGGCAGCAATGGCGAGGTCTATCGCGGCAACTTCCAGCAAGGGCTGTTCGACGGCCAGGGCACATTGACCACCACGGCAGGCAGCTACACCGGCGGTTTCAAGCAGGGCCGGCGCGAAGGCGAAGGCACCCTCAAAGAAAACGCGATGACCTATCGCGGCGAGTTCAAGGCCGACCAGTATTCCGGTCTCGGTCGCCTCGAGCTGGATGACGGCAGCTCTTACCAGGGCCAGTTCGCCCACGGCAAACCCAACGGCGAAGGCCAGCGCGGCGATGCCAGCGGCAATCAGTTCACCGGCCACTTCGTCAATGGCCAGCTCGAAGGCAACGGCACCTTCAACAGTGCCGACGGCGACATCTACGTCGGCGGCTTCAAGAACAATCAACTGCACGGCAAAGGCCGCTACGAAAACGCCGACGGCGATGTGTGGCTCGGGCAGTTCAAGGAAGGCGCGCTGACCGGCAAGGGCGAACTGATCGGCGCCGACGGCAGCCACTACATCGGCTACTTCAACGACTGGCGCTTCAGCGGTCAGGGTCGCCTGAACCTGTCCGATGGCAGTTTCTACGTCGGCGGATTCGACAGCGACAGCTATTCCGGACGCGGCACCCTGGTGCTCACCGACGGCAGCGTGCTCAGCGGCACCTGGATCAACGGCCAGCGGGTACGCGATGCCGACGGCAAGTTGCTGCCGGACACCCTCGAACTCGGTCTGCTGGCCCAGGGTCGCCTGCTCGATGAAGCGCTGGCCAATGTACCGGCCTCGACCCCGGCAGTGGAGCTGTACACCCTGACCCTCGGCGGCGACGGCAAGCAGAGCGTGTTCCTGCGTGAATCCGACTACGTGGCCAACATGCTCACCAGCCGCTTTGGCGCGTTTGGCCAGATTCGCCTGGTCAACCATCGCGACCACCTCGGCGACCGGCCGATGGCCACTCGCGAGAACCTGCGCCGCGCAGCCCTGACCCTGGCCGAACGCAGTGGCCCGGAAGATCTGGTCTTCATTTACCTGACCAGCCACGGCACCGCCGAGCACGAACTGGTGCTCGACCAGCCGCGCATGGAGCTGGCCGACCTGCCCGCCGACGAACTCGCCGCCGTGCTCGCGCCGCTGAAGAACCGCGACAAGATCATCGTCATCTCCTCGTGCTATTCCGGTGGTTTCATTCCGGCGCTGAAGGACGATCGCACGCTGATCATGACCGCCTCGCGCGCCGATCGCGTGTCGTTCGGCTGCTCCGAGGAGGCTAACTTCACCTACTTCGGCGATGCCCTGTTTGCCCAGGCGCTGAACCAGACCGACGACCTGGAGCAAGCCTTCAAACTGGCCAAGGCCACCGTCGCCGAGCGCGAACTGGCGGACAATTTCGAAGCCTCTGAACCGCAGATCTGGGCGCCGAAAACCGTGCTGGCGCACTGGCAACTGCTGCGTAAACAGCAAGCGAGAAAAGCATTGCAAAGTGCTGCGTTGAACGACGGAGCGATAAAGAGCAACTAAGCTGAACAGTATCAAGGGAGAGACACTATGTACTTGACGCCTCAGCATGTCTTGCTTGCCGGAGCCACCGGATTGACCGGTGAACATCTGCTCGACCGTCTGCTCAACGAGCCGACGATCAGCCGCGTCCTTGCCCCCTCACGCCGGCCGCTGGCCGAACATCCGCATCTGGAAAACCCGGTCGGCGATCCACAGACGTTCCTTCCACAACTGGCCGGCCGGGTCGACATCGCGTATTGCTGCCTCGGCACCACCATCAAACAGGCTGGCTCTGAAGAGGCGTTTCGCGCCGTGGATCTGGACATGGTGGTGGCGTTCGCCAAGCGCGCCCGGGAAATGGGCGCAAGGCACCTGATCGTGATCAGCGCCCTGGGGGCCGATCGTCGGTCCTCGATTTTCTACAACCGGGTCAAAGGCGAGATGGAATACGCGTTGCGCGCGCAGGACTGGCCGCAACTGACCATCTGCCGGCCATCGCTGTTGCTTGGCGAACGCAGCGAGCCCCGTCTGGGCGAACAGCTTGCCGCGCCATTCTCCAAATTGATTCCCGGCAAATACCGCGGTATCGAAGCCTGCCAACTGGCCCGCGCCATGTGGCGGTTGGCGCTTGAGGAACAGGACGGAGTGCGGATCGTCGAGTCAGATGAATTGAGAAAGCTCGGCAAGTAAAAACAAAAAATCGCAGCCATCGGCTGCGATCTTTTTAGAGCCCGCCTGTCGCCTGAAAGCCTACGCCGATCACTGTCAGCAACGACAACGGCAACAGCAGCGTATCGAGCAACGCGCTGGCCGGCAGATCCACACCGGGATAGCTCGGTGCCTCGGCGCCAAACCGGTCCATCGCACAACACCCGCCATTCATCGCATACAGATCCAGCCGTGTGCCGGAATACACCACCGGCGCGCCGGGCTTGGCGGCATCCAGCGTGCGCGCGGTGGCGCAGCCGGTCAGTTGCAGGGCCAGCGCCATCAGCAACACAGCAGCCAGCAGCTTATTCATCGCTGCTCAGATGGTGTTCGCCCCAGCGCGGCAGCATGTCCTGGGGAATGCCCAGCAGATTGAGAATCCGCGCCACCACGAAATCGATCAGGTCATCAATCGTCTGTGGTTGGTGATAGAAACCCGGTGAGGCCGGCAGGATGGTCACGCCCATGTTCGACAACTTGAGCATGTGTTCCAGATGAATGCTCGAATACGGCGCTTCGCGCGGCACCAGAATCAACTGGCGACGTTCCTTCAACGTCACGTCCGCCGCCCGTTCGATCAGGTTGTTGCAGGCGCCGGTGGCAATGGCCGACAAGGTGCCGGTCGAGCATGGCACCACCACCATGGCGGCCGGGGCGCCGGAACCCGAGGCCACCGGTGACATCCAGTCTTCCTTGCCGTACACGCGGATCTGCCCGGCAGCCGCGCCGGTGTATTCGGTGAGGAACGCCTGCATCATTTGCGGCTTGGCCGGCAACGCCACGTCGGTCTCGGTGGCCATCACCAATTGCGCAGCCTTGGAGATCAGGAAGTGCACCTCGCGATCCTCGCGCACCAGGCAATCCAGCAGGCGCAAGCCGTACTGGGCGCCGGACGCGCCGGTCATCGCCAGTGTGATGCGTTCTGGGCCGTTGTTGTTCATTTCAACGCCTCGGCGAGTTTGCCGTGCAGGCCGCCGAAGCCGCCGTTGCTCATGATCACCACGTGAGTGCCGGGCTGAGCCTGGCTCTTCACGCGCTCAATGATGCCTTCCAGCGAATCACTGACGATCGACGGCACGGTGCACAACGCGGCGGTGCCTGCCAGATCCCAACCGAGGTTGGCCGGGGCGTACCAGATCACTTGATCGGCATCGACCACGCTGTCCGGCAGACCGTCACGGTGGGCGCCGAGCTTCATCGAGTTGGAGCGCGGCTCGATGATCGCGATCAGCGGCGCATCGCCGATACGTTTGCGCAGGCCATCAAGAGTGGTGGCAATCGCGGTCGGGTGGTGGGCGAAGTCATCGTAGATGGTGATTCCCCGAACTTCCGCGACTTTCTCCATCCGGCGTTTCACGCTCTTGAACGCGCTCAACCCGGCGATGCCCATCGACGGTACAACGCCGACATGACGCGCCGCGGCCAGAGTGGCCAAGGCGTTGGCAACGTTGTGCTGACCGGTCAACTCCCACTCGACCACGCCTTGGGACACGCCTTCGAACATCACTTCAAACGCCGAGCCGTCGTCCTTCAGCAACTTGACCTGCCACTGACCGCCGGCACCGGTGGTTTGCACCGGGGTCCAGCAGCCCATCTCGATCACACGCTGCAAGGCCGGTTCGGTGGTCGGGTGAATCACCAGGCCTTCGCTCGGGATGGTGCGCACCAAGTGGTGGAACTGCCGCTCGATGGCTGGCAGATCGGGGAAGATGTCAGCGTGATCGAACTCAAGGTTGTTGAGGATCGCCGTGCGCGGACGGTAGTGGACAAACTTCGATCGCTTGTCGAAGAACGCGCTGTCGTATTCGTCAGCCTCGATCACGAAGAACGGCGTACTACCCAGACGTGCCGACACCGAGAAGTTCTGCGGCACGCCGCCGATCAGGAAGCCCGGGCTCATGCCGGCGTGTTCCAGTACCCAGGCGAGCATGCTGCTGGTGGTGGTCTTGCCGTGCGTACCGGCAACCGCCAGCACCCAGCGACCTTGCAGCACATGGTCGGCCAGCCATTGCGGGCCGGAAACGTACGGCAGGCCTTTGTTCAGCACATATTCCACTGCCGGATTGCCGCGGGACATGGCGTTGCCGATCACCACCAGATCCGGTGCCGGATCAAGCTGCGCCGGGTCGTAGCCCTGGGTCAACTGAATGCCCTGAGCTTCGAGCTGGGTGCTCATCGGCGGATAGACGTTGGCATCGGAGCCCGTCACGTGATGGCCCAGCTCTTTGGCCAGAACCGCCATCGAGCCCATGAAAGTCCCGCAGATACCCAGAATATGAATGTGCATAGTCGACCTCGTAAAACATGGCCGCAGGGTAGCCCAGGCAGGGGAAAACCGCATCCTCGTTTTCGGTGGCTCAAGCGGTTCGGGCAATCCCGTGCTTGCGCAGCTTTCTATATAGCGTATTGCGGCTGACGCCCAGTTGCTGCGCCGTGAGGGTCATGTGCCAGCGCGAGTGTTCCAGCGCATTGAGCAACGCCAGTCGCTCGGCATCTTCCAGCGGTTGTGCGGATGACGCTTCATCGGCTTTTACCAACAGTGGCTGAACCTGCCGAAACATCGCGGGCAGATCATCCAGCCCGATCCGCCCTTCATCGCACAACGCCGCCAGCGTGCGCAGCACATTGCGCAACTGCCGCACATTGCCCGGCCAGTTGAACCGCAGCAACGCCTGGCGCGCCGGTTCTTCGATCAGAATCGTTTCCCCGCCCGCCTCTTCGGCCAGCAGAAAATCGAGCAGCTGCGATTTGTCACTGCGCTCGCGCAATGGTGGCAGCGCCACTTCCAGCCCGTTGAGCCGGTAGTAAAGGTCTTCACGGAAACTGCCATCGCCGACCCGTTCCAGCAGATTGCGGTGGGTGGCGCTGATGATCCGCACGTTGACCGCTTCCGGCTCGCCGCCAATCGGCACCACTTGCCGGTCTTCCAGCACCCGCAGCAGACGGGTTTGCAGAGCCAGCGGCATGTCGCCGATTTCATCGAGGAACAGCGTGCCGCCATCGGCCTGCTGCAACTTGCCGCGCATACCGTCCTTGCGCGCGCCGGTGAAGCTGCCGCCGCGATAGCCGAACAGTTCGCTCTCGATCAGGCTTTCGGGAATCGCCGCGCAGTTGAGGGCAACGAAGGCTTTGCCGGCGCGCTGACTGGCGTTGTGCACAGCCTTGGCGAATGCTTCTTTGCCGGAGCCTGTTTCACCGTTGATCAGCAGCGGCACGTCGCGCTCGAATACCCGCAGCGACTTGCGGAAATCCGCCTGCAACGTCGCATCACCGAGGCAAATGCCTGCAAGACGCGGCGCTTCCACAGGCGCGTGAGCCGGCGCGACCGGCAGCGGCCGGCGAGTTTCGCCACGCAGCACCGCAAACAGATGCCGTCCGTCACGAGTACGCAACGGCCAACTGGCACTGGCATTGGCACTGGCGCGCCCGAGCAACTCATCCAGCGAACAATCGAAAAACGCCTCCACCGGTTTGCCCAGCAAACCACCGCGAATATGGCCGAGCAGGTTCAAGGCACTCTGATTGACCGCACTGATCCGCCCTTCCCCGTCAAACGCCAGCAACCCTTCGCTGAACAGCCCGACGGACTCGGCCTGGAGATGGAAACGCAGCAACCATTGGTTATCGAAACAGCGCAGGAAATAGCAGCTCTCGATCATCTTCGCCGACAAATTGACCAGCGCCATGGTGTGGAACTGGCTCTGCCGCGAGACGTCAGGCCGGGCCGAGGAAACATCAAGCACCGCCAGCAGTTCGCCGTGCGGGTCGAACACCGGGCTCGCCGAGCAGGTCAGGCCGGTATGGCGGCCGCGAAAGTGTTCATCCTGATGAATCGTCAGGGCCTGACGTTCAACGAGGCAAGTGCCGATCCCGTTGGTGCCCTCGCAGGCCTCGCTCCAGTCGGAGCCCAGCCACAGGCCGGCGCGTTCGAAAATCTTGCGTTCGGCGGGGGCGGTGACGCAGTTGAGGATCACCCCGCGTGCGTCGGTCAGCAGTACCGCATGGCCGGCGCCGGAGAGTTGTTGATGCAGGCTGCTCATTTCATTGCCGGCGATCTGCAACACCTGTTGCAGCCGTTCGCGGCTTTCGAGGACACGACCGTGTTCTAGCACGGTCGGCGCCATGGTCAGGGCCGGGTCGAGGTGATAGTCCTCAAGACAACGCAGCCACGAGCGGGCAATCGACGGGTCGGCACCGGGGCCATGCAGGTGCGGCTTGCCCTGGGTGACGGTGAGAACCTGTTGGGCATGGCGACTCAAATGGTTGTCGTGCATTTCTTATTATTCTCCCCGAGGCTCATCGGCCCATGCGTGAAGTGGTGCCCAGCATCCTCCAGCCAACCGGTCTTTGCAATGCTGGCAAGACCGCCCGGTCACGGGTTGTGCCAGAAGCGGTACAAACTGTCACCCAGGCTGTACCAATACCGCCACAGACGCTTGCCACTTGTCCGACACAAATCTCGCAAAGCCTTGATTTGCCTGACCTGCACGGCAGTGGCCCGACCTTTGCTCTACGCTTATAGCAAGCGCTCATGCGCGTCTCTCTGATAAGTACAACAGCCAAGGAGAACATCATGCGTTACGCTCACCCCGGTACTGAAGGCGCCAAAGTCTCGTTCAAGAGCAAGTACGGTAACTACATCGGCGGCGAGTTCGTCGCGCCTGTCAAAGGTCAGTACTTCACCAACACCTCGCCAGTAAATGGCCAGCCAATTGCCGAATTCCCGCGTTCCACGGCCGAAGACATCGAAAAAGCTCTGGACGCCGCCCATGCCGCTGCCGATGCCTGGGGCTCGACTTCCGCCCAGGCCCGTTCGCTGATCCTGCTGAAAATCGCCGACCGCATCGAACAGAACCTCGAAACCCTGGCGATCACCGAAACCTGGGACAACGGCAAAGCCATCCGCGAAACCCTCAACGCCGACATCCCGCTGGCCGCCGACCACTTCCGTTACTTCGCCGGGTGTCTGCGCGCCCAGGAAGGCAGTGCTGCCGAGATCGACGGCAATACCGTCGCCTATCACATTCATGAACCGCTAGGTGTGGTCGGCCAGATCATCCCGTGGAACTTCCCGATCCTGATGGCCGCGTGGAAACTCGCCCCGGCCCTGGCCGCCGGCAACTGCGTGGTGCTCAAACCTGCCGAGCAAACCCCGCTGGGCATCAGCGTGCTGCTGGAACTGATCGGCGACCTGCTGCCGCCGGGCGTGCTCAACGTGGTGCAAGGGTTCGGCAAAGAAGCCGGCGAAGCCCTGGCCACCAGCAAACGCATCGCCAAGATCGCCTTCACCGGCTCGACTCCGGTCGGCTCGCACATCATGAAGTGCGCCGCCGAAAACATCATTCCGTCCACCGTTGAGCTGGGCGGCAAGTCGCCGAACATCTTCTTCGAAGACATCATGCAGGCCGAGCCAAGCTTCATTGAAAAAGCCGCCGAAGGCCTCGTGCTGGCGTTCTTCAACCAGGGCGAAGTCTGCACCTGCCCTTCCCGCGCACTGGTTCAGGAGTCGATCTATCCGCAGTTCATGGAAGCGGTGATGATGAAGGTCAGCCAGATCAAACGTGGCGACCCGCTCGACACCGACACCATGGTCGGCGCCCAGGCGTCCGAGCAGCAATTCGACAAGATCCTTTCGTACCTGGAAATCGCCAAGGGCGAAGGTGCCGAGCTGCTGACCGGCGGCAAGGTGGAAAAACTCGAAGGCAACCTGGCTTCCGGTTACTACATCCAGCCGACCCTGCTCAAGGGCACCAACAAAATGCGTGTGTTCCAGGAAGAAATCTTCGGCCCGGTGGTGAGCATCACCACGTTCAAGGACGAAGCCGAAGCCCTGGCGATCGCCAACGATACCGAGTTCGGCCTGGGCGCCGGCCTCTGGACCCGCGACATCAACCGCGCCTATCGCATGGGCCGGGCCATCAAGGCCGGCCGTGTATGGACCAACTGCTACCACCTGTACCCGGCGCACGCCGCGTTCGGCGGTTACAAGAAGTCCGGCGTCGGCCGTGAAACCCACAAGATGATGCTCGACCACTACCAGCAGACCAAAAACCTGCTGGTGAGCTACGACATCAACCCGCTGGGCTTCTTCTAAAAAACCGGGCGACACCGAACTATCGATGTCGCCCTTTTAATCCCGATGACAATCCTTGGCCTGGCCGCTCTGGCACGGGCCTTGCGTACCCGTCATTCAGGATTTGCGTGAACACTGCCGCTGCGTGAACAGCATCCACTCACTCAACCGCTGCACCCGAAAGTCCAACAGATCGAACAATAAAAAAGACAGAGAGGACTTATGACTTCCACCACACAGCTCAAACCCACACTCGGCACCCTGCACCTTTGGGGCATTGCCGTCGGCCTGGTGATTTCCGGCGAATACTTCGGCTGGAGTTATGGCTGGGGCACCGCAGGA
Source organism: Pseudomonas sp. lyk4-R2A-10 (assembly GCF_030209075.1). Lineage (NCBI taxonomy): Bacteria > Pseudomonadati > Pseudomonadota > Gammaproteobacteria > Pseudomonadales > Pseudomonadaceae > Pseudomonas > Pseudomonas sp. lyk4-R2A-10. The sequence goes on from NZ_JARVSR010000013.1 coordinate 220,042, forward strand.
ACCTTGGGTTTCCTGGTCACGGCCCTGATGGTCGCGACCATGTACACCTGCTTCATCTTCAGTTTCACCGAACTGACCACCGCGATCCCCCACGCGGGCGGGCCGTTTGCCTACAGCCGTCGGGCGTTCGGCGAGAAAGGCGGATTGATCGCCGGCATCGCCACCCTGATCGAATTCGTGTTCGCCCCGCCGGCCATCGCTATGGCCATCGGCGCCTATCTGAATGTGCAATATCCGGGGCTCGATCCGAAACTCGCGGCAGTCGGCGCGTATTTCGTGTTCATGACACTGAACATTCTTGGCGTCAGCATCGCCGCGACCTTTGAGCTGGTGGTGACCGTGCTCGCCGTCGCCGAACTGCTGGTGTTCATGGGCGTGGTCGCGCCGGGCTTCAGCTTCAGCAACTTCGTTTTGAACGGCTGGTCAGGCGCCAATGAATTCACGATGGGTTCGATTCCGGGCATTTTCGCGGCGATTCCCTTCGCGATCTGGTTCTTCCTCGCCATCGAAGGCGCAGCCATGGCGGCCGAGGAAGCCAAGGACCCGAAACGCACGATTCCACGGGCCTACGTCAGCGGCATCCTGACCCTGGTGTTCCTGGCCATCGGCGTGATGGTGATGGCCGGCGGCGTCGGCGACTGGCGCCAACTGTCGAACATCAACGACCCGCTGCCGCAGGCGATGAAAGCGGTGGTCGGCAACAATTCGACCTGGATGCACATGCTGGTGTGGATCGGCCTGTTCGGGCTGGTGGCGAGTTTCCACGGGATCATCCTCGGCTACTCGCGACAGTTCTTCGCCCTGGCCCGGGCCGGTTATCTGCCCAAAGGCCTGGCCAAGCTCTCGCGCTTCCAGACCCCGCACCGGGCGATTCTGGCCGGCGGCGTGATCGGCATCGCGGCGATCTACAGCGACGGTCTGGTCAACCTGCAAGGCATGACCCTGACAGCGGCGATGATCACCATGTCGGTGTTCGGCGCCATCGTGATGTACATCATCAGCATGCTCAGCCTGTTCAAACTGCGCAAAACCGAGCCGAATCTGGAGCGCACCTTCCGCGCACCGGGCTATCCGGTGGTGCCGGCCATCGCGCTGTTCCTGGCGGTGGTGTGCCTGGTGGCGATGGCCTGGTTCAACACGCTGATCGGCTGTGTGTTCCTGGGTTTCATGGCCGCCGGCTACCTGTACTTCCAGTTGACCGCCAAGCAACGCTCCGAAGCACCGGCAGACGCTATGCTCGAAGGTATCTAAAAGTTATCCGGTTGCACCGGCACCGGGCCTCTGGCTCGGTGCCTGCACTAAAAGCATTCATTCAGGAGGACACCGCCCAATGGCTGCATTTGCCCATACCGTCGGCGCCCAGACCTACCGTTTCGACAGCCTCAAGGACGTGATGGCCAAGGCCAGCCCGGCGCGCTCCGGAGATTTCCTGGCCGGCGTCGCTGCACTTAACGATGGCGAGCGGGTGGCTGCGCAAATGGCGCTGGCCGACATCCCGCTTACGCATTTCTTGCAGGAAGCGCTGATTCCCTACGAATCCGATGAGGTCACGCGCCTGATCATCGACAGCCATGACCAGCAGGCCTTTGCGGTCGTCAGCCATCTCACGGTTGGCGGCTTTCGCGACTGGTTGTTGAGCGAAGCGGCCGATGAATCCAGCCTGCGTGCCCTTGCCCCCGGCCTGACGCCGGAAATGGTCGCTGCCGTGTCGAAGATCATGCGCGTGCAGGATCTGGTGCTGGTGGCGCAGAAGATCCGCGTCGTCACGAAGTTTCGCGGCACCCTCGGTCTGCGCGGGCGCTTATCCACAAGGCTGCAACCCAATCACCCGACCGACGAGCCGTCCGGCATCGCCGCAAGCATTCTCGACGGCCTGCTGTACGGCAACGGCGACGCGATGATCGGCATTAACCCGGCCACCGACAGCATCGCCTCGATCTGCGCGATGCTGGAAATGCTCGACGCGATTATCCAGCGCTACGACATTCCGACCCAGGCCTGCGTGCTGACCCACGTCACCACGTCCATAGAAGCGATCAACCGTGGCGTGCCGCTGGATCTGGTGTTCCAGTCGATTGCCGGCACCGAAGCGGCCAACGCCAGTTTCGGCATCAACCTGAACATTTTGCAGGAAGGTTATGAAGCGGGCCTGAGCCTCAATCGCGGTACGCTCGGGCAGAACCTGATGTATTTCGAAACCGGTCAGGGCAGTGCGCTGTCAGCCAACGCTCACCACGGCGTCGATCAACAGACCTGCGAGACCCGGGCCTACGCCGTGGCGCGCCATTTCAAGCCATTTCTGGTGAACACCGTCGTAGGATTCATCGGCCCGGAATACCTGTACAACGGCAAACAGATCATCCGCGCGGGCCTCGAAGACCACTTCTGCGGCAAGCTGCTCGGCGTGCCGATGGGCTGCGACATCTGCTACACCAACCACGCCGAAGCCGACCAGGATGACATGGACACCCTGCTCACCTTGCTGGGCGTGGCCGGGATCAACTTCATCATGGGCATCCCCGGATCCGACGACATCATGCTCAACTACCAGACCACCTCGTTCCACGACGCGCTCTACGCGCGCCAGACCCTGGGCCTGAAACCGGCGCCGGAATTCGAACAGTGGCTGGCGAAGATGGGCATCTTCACCCAGGCGGACGGCAAGGTCCGCTTTGGCAACAACCTGCCGCCGGCCTTCCGCCAGGCCTTGGCGCAACTGGGATGAGTCAGATGGAAAAACCGCCCGTCGATCCGCAAAACCCATGGCTGGAGCTGCGTCGTCTGACCCCGGCGCGCATTGCCCTCGGTCGTACCGGCACCAGTCTGCCGACCCGTGCACAGCTGGATTTCCAGTACGCCCACGCCCAGGCGCGGGACGCCGTGCATTTGCCGTTCGATCACGCCGCGCTGAGTGCTCAACTGAATGAACGCCAGCGTGAAAGTCTGCTGCTGCACAGCGCGGCGGTGGATCGCAACAGCTACCTGCAACGCCCGGATCTGGGGCGCAAGTTGAGCGATCAATCGGCGCAAACTCTGCGCGAATACGCCCAGGCGCATCCGGGCGGTGTGGATCTGGTAATTGTGGTGGCGGACGGTCTCTCGGCGCTGGCGGTGCATCGGCACACCCTGCCGTTTCTCACCCGTCTGGAGGAACAGATGAGCGCCGATGAATGGTCGACTGCACCGGTAGTGCTGGTGGAACAGGGTCGAGTGGCGATTGGCGATGAAATCGGCCAGTTGCTGGGCGCGAAAATGGTCGTGATGCTGATTGGAGAGCGTCCGGGCCTCAGTTCACCGGACAGCCTGGGTTTATATTTCACCTACAATCCAAAGGTCGGCCTCACGGATGCTTACCGCAACTGCATCTCCAATGTGCGGCTGGAAGGGCTCAGCTATGGCATGGCGGCGCATCGCTTGCTGTATCTGATGCGCGAAGCCTGTCGGCGCCAGCTGTCGGGCGTCAATCTGAAGGACGAAGCGCAGGTTCAGACGCTGGAATCGGAAGCCGGTACAGACATGAAGAGTAATTTCCTACTCGATCCGCCCCCAGCCTGAACCGTTTCCGCATTGCCTTTCTGCGCCGGTTTCAGGCAGGATCGATGCACGGCCGCCCGGGTTTCCCATCGCCGTCAGAGCACGTGAAGACAGCCACTTGAAGGACGAGACCTACCATGCGGATTATCCAAGCGACCCTCGAACACCTGGATTTGCTGACCCCGTTGTTCGTTAAGTACCGCGAGTTTTATGGCTCCCTGCCCTATCCGGACTCGTCCCGGGCCTTTCTCGAAAAGCGCCTGCGACGCAAGGAATCGGTGATCTACCTGGCCCTGGCCGATGACGACGACAGGAAACTCATGGGCTTCTGCCAGCTCTACCCGAGCTTTTCCTCCCTGTCGCTCAAGCGCGTGTGGATCCTCAACGACATCTACGTCGCCGAAGACGCCCGCCGCCAGCTGGTAGCCGACAACCTGATCCGCACCGCCAAGAAAATGGCCAAGGAAACCCAGGCCGTGCGCATGCGCGTCTCCACCAGTGCCGACAACGAAGTGGCGCAGAAAACCTACGAATCCATCGGATTCAAGGAAGACACCGAGTTCAAGAACTACGTGCTGCCGATCAGCGACGAGCTCTGATCCCGGGCTGTCCTGCGGGGAGGGAGCAGACGCCCTCCCCAAAATGAATCCCAACCCGACATTTATTCACACCGACATCCCCCGCTACAAAACCAACGCGCTTTTCACCTCTCAAACCGTATAATCCCGAGCTTTCCGGCTTGTAAGAAAAACTACACCCGCTTGTAGGCTTACACGAAGTCATCCGCACAGGTCTGCCGAGTCAGGCCGTCACCACAGGTGCCTCCATGGATTTCAACCCGCTCGACCTTATCCTGCATCTCGACGTTTATCTCGACCTGCTGGTGAACAATTACGGGCCATGGATCTACGCCATCCTGTTTCTGGTGATCTTCTGCGAGACCGGTCTGGTGGTAATGCCATTCCTGCCGGGTGATTCCCTGCTGTTCATTGCCGGTGCAGTGGCTGCAGGCGGTGGCATGGACCCGGTATTGCTGGCGGGCCTGCTGATGCTCGCGGCAATCCTGGGCGACAGCACCAACTACGTGATCGGGCGAACGGCCGGTGAAAAACTGTTCAGCAATCCGAATTCGAAGATCTTCCGCCGCGACTACCTGCAACAGACCCACGACTTTTACGACAAACACGGTGGCAAGACTGTAACCCTGGCGCGCTTCCTGCCGATCATCCGCACCTTTGCCCCGTTCGTCGCCGGTGTCGCGAAGATGCCTTACCCGCGCTTCTTCGGGTTCAGCGTGTTCGGTACGGTTCTGTGGGTCGGCGGTCTGGTGACGCTGGGCTACTTCTTCGGCAACGTGCCGTTCATCAAGAAGAACCTGTCGCTGCTGGTGGTCGGCATCATTCTGCTGTCGCTGATTCCGATGATCATCGGCGTGGTTCGCAGCCGTTTCGGCGGCACCAAAGCCCAATCGCACTAAGCCGATGTGGTCGCTGAGCGCCTGGCGCCGCCGGCGCATTCTGGCCAGACACCCGATTGCCGACGAACTGTGGCAGCGGGTGCGCCATCACCTGAGTTTTCTCGATGGCATCACTGCCGCAGAAGACCAGTGGCTGCGCGAAGCCAGCGTGCTGTTCCTCGAAGACAAACACCTGACCGCACTGCCCGGCGTCGAACTGCACCAGGAACAACGCCTGCTGCTCGCCGCCCAAGCCCAATTGCCGCTTTTGCATCTCGGCGATCTGAACTGGTATCAGGGTTTCCACGAAATCGTCCTCTACCCCGACGATTTCCTCAGCCCCCAGCGCCATCGCGATGCCAGTGGTGTCGAACATGAGTGGGACGGCGAACACAGCGGCGAAGCCTGGCAGCAAGGGCCGATCATTCTCGCCTGGCCGGGCGTGATGGCCAGTGGTGGCTGGGGAGGCTACAACCTGGTGATCCACGAACTGGCGCACAAACTCGACATGCTCAACGGCGACGCCAACGGCCTGCCACCGCTGCACGCCGGCATGCGGGTCAGCGACTGGGCGGAGGTGATGCAGGCGGCCTACGACGACCTCAACCGCCAGCTCGACCGCCATCCCGACGCCGAAACTGCCATCGACCCGTATGCCGCCGAGAACCCGGCCGAATTCTTCGCCGTTACCAGCGAGTACTTCTTCAGCGCTCCGGATCTGCTGCACGAGGCTTATCCACAGGTGTATGCGCAGCTGCAGCTTTTCTATCGCCAGGATCCGTTGGCCCGCCTGAAGCAACTTCAGGCCACCGACCCGGTCTATCAGGCTCACGAGTAAAGGTCTGCACGACTTCCGCTACGTGGCGTCCACGGCAGAATATGCCTATAATCGCCGCCACTTTTTGGTCAATCCGGCCAAGTGTTTTTGGTCAACTAACGGGGGCAACGCCCAATGAGCTACAGCAAGATTCCGGCTGGCAAAGACCTGCCGAACGACATCTACGTCGCGATCGAGATCCCGGCCAACCACGCGCCGATCAAATACGAAATCGACAAAGACAGCGATTGCCTGTTCGTTGACCGTTTCATGGCCACCCCGATGTTCTACCCGGCCAACTACGGTTACATCCCGAACACCCTGGCTGACGACGGTGATCCGCTGGACGTGCTGGTCGTAACCCCTTACCCGGTTGCTCCAGGTTCGGTGATCCGCGCGCGTCCAGTCGGCATCCTGAACATGACCGACGACGGCGGCGGCGATGCCAAAGTCATCGCAGTTCCACACGACAAGCTGTCCCAGCTGTACGTGGACGTGAAGGAATACACCGACCTGCCAGCCCTGCTGATCCAGCAGATCGAGCACTTCTTCGCGAACTACAAAGATCTCGAAAAAGGCAAATGGGTGAAAATCGAAGGCTGGGACGGTGCAGACGCCGCCCGCGCCGCGATCACCAAGTCGGTTGCTGCCTACAAAGGCTAAGCCTCGCGACCTGCGACACGCTTGAAGAAAACCCCGGTTGATCCGGGGTTTTTTGTGCCTGCCCGGCAGAGGCTTAAACAGCCTGTTTATGGCGGCCTACAGAAAGGTTTTAGTCTGTGTAATTTCCCACAAGCACGCCTTACATCCCGTCGCAAAATTTGCCCTTATTTTGAACGCAAGGTTTATTCAAACCGCTCTAGGCCGGTCGTAGACTCGTGTTTATGAGAAAGAACACTAGCGGTCCAAGATTCAAGGCACTCCTGGAAGCTGCGAACATCACCACCACGGGATTCGCAAAGTTCTGGGGCACGGAAGCCCAAAACGTTCATAACTGGTACACCCGGGGCGTACCCGCGTACCGCATGGAAGAAGTCGCGCGCCTGCTGTCCGTCAACAGCCAATGGCTGAAGACCGGCGAAGGCCCGAAAGACGCCCCGCACCTGCATACGGAGTCGGGCGACATCCTCGATGCCCATGCCATTCGCGGCGTCTACACGGTGCTAGAAACCAACGACATCGAATTGCCGCTCTACAAAGAAACCCCGGTCGCCCCCGGCTCCGACAAAACCCATGTCATAAAAGACCCGGAGCAAACCATCCGCCTGCCCCGCAGTCACCTCGAAACACTGGAAATCCGCTACACCGACGCCATTTGCACCCACATGATCGGCAACAGCATGGCCGAGAAAATCGAAGACGGCTCCACCCTCGCCATCGACCGCGGCCTCACCCAGGTGGTTGACGGCGAAATCTACGCCATTGAGCACGACGGCATGTTGCGTATCAAATACCTGCACCGCATGCCCGGCAACGCCCTGCGCCTGCGCAGCCACAACAGCGCCGAATACCCGGACGAGATCTTCCGGGCCTCACAGATCGAAGAGCAGAGGATTCATGTGTTGGGGTGGGTGTTCTGGTGGTCGACGCTGGGCAAGCGGCGGCCGGTGGTGCCGTTTCTCTGATCCTCCATCACTCCCGGCCCCAGCACAGAACGTTGTAGGAGCGGGCTTGCCCGAGAAGAGGACCGGATACCCGGTACAAACCTCTGTTTTCTGCCGCAGAAATCGCTCTATTCCGCACTTGAGACTGGGAATCCCCAACAAAACTCAGTATCCTGCGCCCCACATTCGCGCATCGACCCGCCAAGCGGCCCAGATGACGCCTGACGCGGCAGACCACTGTCTGACCAAGTCCCACAGCCGGACGCAAGATCCGGATGTACGTTTTGAAGGCTGGCGCGGTTTACCAAAAATAAACCAAGCCAGTCCCCGAGAAGCCGGCCACAAGCCGGCTTTTTAATGCCTGCTGAAAAGCCAAACCTACCGTCCGAAATCTGAATCGCCGCTTGCCGGATACCAAACGCGCTAGTACCGTAAAGACAAACGTCATTACAGGTAACTCATCATGGCATCCATCAACATTCGTATCGACAACGAACTGAAACAGCGCGCCTTCGCAGAGCTGGAAAAGCTCGGGCTGACGCCCTCAGAGCTTCTGCGCCAAACGCTTCAATACGTCGCGGACCGGGGCAAACTACCATTCAAAGCGGCATTGATTAGCGAAGAAGATGAAGCGCTTATCGCCGTGGTCACTGAACGTCTTGCCGCTCCTCAGCGAGTCAAGGTAAGTCTGGATGACCTATGACCTCGAGTTTGATCGTCGTGCATTGAAGGAATGGAACAAGCTGGGCGATACGATTCGCGAGCAGTTCAAAAAGAAACTCGCCGAGGTTCTCAAGAATCCTCGCATAGAAGCCAACAGGCTTCGCGAGCTGCCAGATTGCTACAAGGTGAAGCTGAAAAGTGCTGGATATCGCCTGATTTATCAGGTGATTGATCACGAAATTGTGGTGTTCGTAGTCGCTATCGGAAAGAGGGAGCGAGAGGCGGCTTATGACACTGCACAGGATCGACTGTCGTCCCAACCCTGAGCCAGTTAATCATCAGGATCAATTCTGAAATTGGGCAGCAACCTGCTGCCCAATTACCCTCACGGATAACTGAACGACTTCACCAACGTCAATTCCCCCACCGCCCGCATCGGCACGATGAAAGTCTCCATTTTCTCGCTAGGCGTCCCCTCCTCCGTAATCACCGTCACCTGCGCGGTGGTCAACGGCTGCACCGCCTCTTCCCCACCCTCATCATCACCGCGATACCCACCGCCAAAATAATTCACATACACCAGATACTGCCCCTTGATCGGCGCCGGCATGGCGAAGATTTCCGGGCCGTATCCGGTGGTCACGTCGACATCCAGAGCAGCGCCATTGGGGGCAACGCGATCGCCATACCAGATGTGCGCGCCATCAGGCGTGACCAAGTGCAGGTCGAGGTCAGTGCCATCGCTGTCCCACGCCAGCAACACCCGCAGTTTTGCCGGAGTAGCGCCGCCACTGGTGTTGAGGAACTGCGTGCGGTGCCGTTGCTGGCCGTCCGGGCTGCGGACTTCGACGCTGTTGCTGCCGTTGGGAAAGGAGAACGGGCGGTCGAAGCGGCCGCTGTCGTCGATTTTCAGCGGCATGCTGACGCCGTTGACGATCAGGCGGCCGGGCTCTCTGTTTTTCGGTGTGGCTTTGATTTCCCCGCTGATGCGGGCGGTGTTGGCCTGGCTGAGCGGGGTGTTCACCGAGGAGGCCGGGTAGTTGACGGTCTGGCGAAAGCTCTCGCCCTCGCCTTCAGGCGCGCCGCTGCGCCAGCCGCCGACCGGGGTGTCGAGTTTGACGCCGTCAGCGGCGATCACCGGCGAAACCGCGGTAAATACGCAGAGCAACAGCAAGACCTGTGGATAACGGAGTGTCATGGTCTATTCCAGCAAAAGGTGACGGGCGAGCCCTTCGATATAGGTTTCATCCTGGCCGTTGGGGTGTGCTTCAAAGGCCAGGTGCAGGTATTCGTGAGTCAGGTCGAGGCGGTCCTGCAAGGACACCACGCCGCGCACATAGATGCGCTGGCGTTCGCGGTCGACGAAGGGGCGGCCGAAGGCGAGTTTGCAGACGGCGAAGGTGCTGACTTCGTTGTAGCCGGTTTCGCTTTCCAGCCTGGGACGCCAGCCGCGCCGCTGTTTTTGCAGCCAGTCTTGGGCAGCAGGTAGCGCTTCGCAGGACGCCACCGGGTTGTCCCAACGGCTCAGGCTGGCGCGCGGGTAGGCGTGCAGCAGAATCGCGTCGTAACGCTGGCCGGCATTGGCTTGTTCGACCGCTTGTTGCCAGGCCAGTTTGTCCGGGCCGGGCTGATCGGAGTGATAGGTGACGGTGCTGCCGGCCAACACCAGATCCGCCGTCCATGCGGCGATGTTGCGGGATTCGGCGGAAGCAGGACGCGGGGCGACGCGTTGGCGTGTACTGCTGTCGTCGATGCTCAAACATTCGCCGTTACGCGTGGCGTTCTGCAGCAGATACGTGCGGATTGCCACGGCCAATGCTTTGGCCGCTTCGTGCGGTTCTGGTTTGGCTTCACGCTCCAGCACCCGGGCGACGTACTCTTCACGATCCAGCCGCGCCACAAGCATGTCGTTGAGCAGAAACAGCTCGCCGTCGCTGTGGATATCCAGCGCATTGCCGTTGGCGAATTCGACGCGGTAATCACCCTGCAACGGGCCGGAGGTCACCGCTCGATTACCGGCCAGAACCCGCGAAACCGGATATCGCGAGAACAGTCCGACTTCGACACAACGCCCTGCTTCCGCCGGCCACGATGTGGGCAACACCGTCGCCAACGCCGAACCGTAACGCCGCAAAACCATCTGACTGGTGCCCCGGCCACCGGCCCAGATCGGCGAGCCGTCCGCCGTCCATCCAGCGAATCCACCCTGGCGTGATTGAGGGTCCTGATCGCCGAGCCAGCTCCAGGTCTTCACCCGCAAGCGTCCGCCGAGCTCACCGACGACATTGCCGTCCGCCGCGTTCAGCACCACGTCGAGCAGCACACGACGCATCTGATCCTGAGCCGGCAGCCAAGACAGAACCTTCAGCAAGTCAGCCACGGACACCCGAGTAGCCGGCTGCACCGATGGCAGGTCCAGCAACCACGACGGCGCCTGTCGCGCCTGCCAATAGGTTCTCCAATCGCCAGCGGTGATGCCCAACCGCGCCGGCTCGAAATACAGCCCGCAGGATTTCACCAGCGCCTGATCACGCTCGATCTTGCCGCCAGCGGTGCAGCAATAGACTTCTTCCTTCGACTGCCCGCGACATTCATAAGCAGGCTCCCGCGCACCGGTATCCACCAACCACGCATAAACGAACAGCTTCCACAGACTGCCCAGCGGCGTATCCAGCGACGAAGACATTGGCTCGCGCGCCGTCAATTGCGAGGTATTCAGCGACAGCAGTTCGCCCTTGTAAGCCACGCGCAACGGCTCATCCTGCGCCATCGCCAGCGCAGGAATCACACACATCAGCAGCCAGACCAGCGGCCGGATCATGTCAGTTGACCGTGACCTGACCAAGGGCCGCTTTCGCTTCGCGGGCCTGATGCTGCGGCGCGTAAACCTGAGTGAAACGCACCGGCGGCAGGTTGAACTGGCCCTTCTGCGAGAACCGAACCAGATGGCGCAGACGCAATTCACCGCTCAGTGCATCCACCGGAACCGCGTAGGCCAGTTGGCCCGGTTCGAACCGCGCCTTCTCCAGCGCGGTCGGCTCGGTGCCGTCCTTGCCCTGCAACTTGATGCCCCACGTGGTGCGCTCGACATCGGCGCCCGGCGGCAACGGCACTTCGAGCATGCCGTAGCGCAACGGTTTTGGTGCCTTGCTGGTGAGGATCACCTCGTCCAGATACAGACTGTCGCTCGACAACGGCTTGCTGCCGACCGGCTCCAGTTTGAAAGTGAAGGCTTCGTCACCCGGTACCAGACGCGACAGGCGACGAGTGATGGTCACCGCCATCGGATCGACCGCCGGTTGTTGAGTCTGGAAGCTCAGCGCGGCACGCAATGGACGCTCCTGAGTGCCCGATACCGACAACACGCTCGGCACCGGCGCAGCACCCTGCCACGTCCAGAACATCTCGCCGGTCGCGCCATAGTTTTTCTTCCAGCCTTCGCCCGGTGCCAGCGCGATGGTCGGCGATGCCTGGGCGATGCTGCGTTGCAGCCAGGTCAGCGCCAGCGCACGTTCGAGGGTCGATTGCTGCGGCAACAGGCGTTGCAGCAGCGCGTTCGCACGAGCCTGATCGAACGGTTGCAGCGAAAGGTTCAGCGCCTCGGCAAACGGCTGCGAGCTGACGGACAAGCGCTGTTGCGCAGCGCCCAGCTGACGATTGAATGCATCCGGCAAAGCAACTTTCGACTGGGTCGCCAACGATGCGGCCAAGACCCGCGCCGCCGCCAGACCGAGCGTCGAATCCGGATCGCCCATCACCAGACTGTCTTCGCCGTCGTCCATCAGGGTTTCGGCATTGCCTTCCCCGGCCTTGGCCAGATCCTCCAGCAAACCGCTGAGCAGCGTGTTGACCGGCAGATGCATCTGCTTGGCGAACGACAGAATCAGCGCCCGTTGCAGCAACGGCGTGTTCGGCGCCTTCTTGGCATAAACCTCCAGCACCCGCTGCCAGTGCTCCGGCGGCAGGGTCAGCTCCAGCACCTGGCTGGCGTTCCAGTCGGCGTAATAGGCGTAAGCGGTGAGGAACGCATCCGGCTCGCCATCGAAGCCCCACCAGGTGAAGCTCGCCGACGGGCCGGCCATTTGCACCAGGCGCAGACGGCTGTTCTGCATGATCAGGCGCAAGCGTTCGCGGATCTGCGGGCTCGACGCCAGCGACGGATAAGCGATGCTCAGCGGCAGCAAGCGGCTGGCGGTCTGTTCTACGCCGCCGTACGGATAGCTGAGCAGATCATCGAGGGCCGAACGGAACAGCGCTTGCGGGCTGTCATCCAGACGCAGGCGAATGTCGGTGGCGTCCGCCGGCAGGCTCAACGGCGTATCGCCGCTGGCCACGTCGAGACTCTGGGTCTGCGTCACTTGCCAGCCTTCGCCGGTGGCGGTCAGGCGTACCGCGAGGGCGTCGGCGGTCTTGCCGTCCTGCACCAGTTCGGCGGTCCATTCGCCGGAGACCAATGCGAAGGCCGGTAGCGGCAAGTAGTTGATGCCGTTATTGAGGGTCACCGGCAGACGCTGTTCGGCGCCGGCGTAGTGCGTCACCAATTCAGCCTTGACCGGTTTCTCGGCCTGGCTAAAGGCGAACACACCGAGTTGCGGCTGATCGCCCTTGCGGAATTTGCTCGGCCCGCTCCACTTCAGGTACAGCGGTTTTTCCGAACGGACGAACTGCTTCTTTTGCCCGACCTGACCGTCATCGGCAATCGCCCGCGCAGTGATGCGCCAGCGGGTCAGCGAGTCCGGCATCTTGAAGGTGAAGCGAGTCTTGCCGTCGGCATCGGTCAGCAATTCCGGTTGCCATGCAGCGGTGTCGATATCTTCGCGACGCGGCCGCTCCAGCACTTTCACCCCACGCTCGCTGCGGTTGGCTTTGCCCGGTGCGCCAGGGCTGCCCGGCAACGCCACGTCGTAGCTGATGAACGACAGGCTCGCACTGGTGCGCACGTTGTTGCGGCGCGGGTGGTAGAAGAACTGGTCGATGGTCGGCGCGACTTCCGGTTGCAACGCATAGACCATTTCATCAACCACGCTGACCGTCAGGTGCGCCGGCACTGCCTTGCCAGCGAATTGCGTGTTCAGATCGACCGTCACGGTATCGCCCGGCTGATAGGTGTCTTTGTCGGTCTTGATCGCCACGTCGATCTGCGGCGCAACAACCTTGATCCCGGCATTCTGGAAGCTGTACTGACCGCCCTTGGTGTAGAGCACCGAGAACGTCAGGTTCGGCGCGAAGTTTTCCTTCACCGGGATGCGTGCGCGGTATTGGGTGTCGCTGAGTTTTTCCAGTTTCAGCCAGTCGCCGCCCTTGGCCAGCAGCGCGGTGGCTTCGACCTTGTCGCGCTCCAGCGACAGCAGTGCATCGCTGACTGGCTCCGGGAATGTGATCAGCGCCAGCGCTTCGTCGCCGGCCTTGTATTCGGGTTTGTCGAGGACGATTTCCACAGTGCCCGGCACAGCCTTGACGCCATCGCCGGTGACCGAATGACCGGTCGCACCCAGCACTCGGCCGTGCTGATCTTTCAGCGACAGGTTGTAGGTGCCCGGACGCTCGAAGGCCACGCTGAAGCCTTTGGCTTTCGCTGCCAGTTTGCCTTCGCCGGTGGTCTGGTCTTCCAGACGCACCCAGCTGTAGCTGCTCGGCACCACGGCCTGCGCCTGTTGGCTGCCGCCCTCGTTGGCGTAGCTGAACGCGACCTTGTCACCCACCGCGCTGAAGCGCTGCGGCGCAGTCAGACGGAAGCTGGCAGCACCGCGGTCGATGAGGATTTCTTTGGTGGTCTTGACCCGGTACGCCGCGCCATCGCTGGCGAACACGGTGAGCATGTAGCGGCTCGGTTTGTCGGCGGCCGGCAGGTCAAGGGTTGCATTGCCCTTGCTGTCGGTGGTCAGTTCGGTGCTGGTCAGCTCCACCGGGAATTGACCGAGGTATTGCAGCTCGTTGTCGACCATCGACAGTTGCTGAGCGCGCAGGCTCAGGGTCAGTTTGGCGTTGGCCACCGGTTTGCCGTCCGGATAGAGCAGCACCAGGCTGCCTTTCACCGGTTCGCCGGTGCGGTAATCCTGCTTGGCCAGGTTCAGCGAGATTTCGAAATGCGGCTTGATGTACTCGGCTACACGGAACGCGCTGCTGTAGACCTGATCCTTGTAGTTGAAACGCAGCTCGTAACCACCGGCCACGGCGTTGTCCGGCAACTGGAAACGGCCCTGGGTACCGGCCTTGGAGTCGAGTTTCAGATCGAGCCGCTGCAATTCGGTGCCAGTGGCATCGAGCACGCTGACATTGACGTCCGCCGCCCCCGGCAATACCGAGTCCCGCGCATTCTTGAATTCGCGGCCGACGATTTTCAGCGACACCCAATCGCCCGGGCGATACAACGGCCGGTCGGTGAACGCGTAAAGTTTGGTGTCGTAGATTTCGCTGTCGTAATAGAAGTTTTCCGAGACGAATACGCCGCCCTCTTCGTCCTCGCCGATCACGAACGAACGCTCGGGACTGACGTGTTTCAGGCGCAGCAGACCATCGGTGTCGGTGGCGCCGCTGCTCATCACGCCGAGGCCGTCGGTCCACAGCACATTGACCTTCGGCACCGAGCTGCCTTCGTATTTGCGCGCGGCCCACACCAGCAATTCATCACCGGCAATCTTGCTCACCGCCACGGTGTTGGAAACGAAAACCATGGTGGTCGCGCGGTACTTGCCGATCAGCGCTTCGACCAGATACAGGCCCGGTTTCAGATTGCCCAACGGGATGTAGACGTTGCCCGGCGCGACGCTGACGAACTCGCTGGAAGACCCGGCCAGATTGACGCCGGTCGGCGGCTGGATCGGTTTGGCCTGCCACAGCGGATAGCGGAACTGGCTGACCACCGGCAGGCCCGGAATCAGGGCGAATTGCGGTTGCGCGTCATAAGGCGTAGGCGCGGCGATGGCATTGCCCATCTTCAGCTCCGGCACTTCCTCGGTGACTTGCTGACGCGACTCGTAGGAGAACGCACGCTGCATCACCCGACGGGACTTGCGGTACCAGTTGTCCCACAGGTACGCGAGAGTGTTAGACAGGCCTTCGCCCTTGAACTGGCCGTCACTGACCACACGGTGCAGGTTTTTCTGGCGCTTGAGGAAGTCCAGCGGCTTGTCGATCTTGTACACGCGGATGTCGGCGCCGCCGTAGGGTTCCATGCGGAATCGACGGTAGTCGCGACCCGGCGCTTCGAGGCGCACCACTGCCTGTTCGTCGGCGGCGAAACTGCTGTCGGCCAGCAGGAAAAAGCTCTCACCGGAGACCGGCGTATAGCCGCTCGGCTCCACGGTATCTTCAGCATTCACAGCCGAAAACGGCAGGACTGACAGCAACAGAAAAGGCAGTAAACGCAGCATGCGGGCACCGGTCATTGGGAGAGAAAGTTCAGTCGATAGACGCCGATGAAGTTGGGGTTGGCTGCGTCGGGTATCCATCGGGTGTCCTTCCATGTCATGAGTTGCTGCAGGCTTGCCGAACGCATGCCGTTGTCGGTTGGGGTGGTCGTGCCGGTGTGATAGGCGATGTAGCGGCCCATCCAGATCATCAGGTGCTGGTCGTCGCCCTGATCGAAAAACATCAGATCGCCGGGGCGTGCCTGGGACACGTCGCGGCCGATCAGATGGCTGTTGAACTGAATCAGTTTGATCGCGTTGACGTAGGGCCCGACCTTGCCGCCACCCTGCTGCCATTGCTGGGCGAGCTTGCGCTGATCGGCGCTCAGGTCCAGCTCCGGCGGCAGGTAGCGGTTGGACACGCCATTGCTGCGCAGCCATTTGTCGTCGTGGACTTTCAGCGCTTCGTTGGCGGCGAAACGCACCAGCCCCGCGCAATCCTGCTGATACCAGCGCGGGCTCGGGCCTTTGCTCAACTGTTCCTGAGCGATGCGCACGAACCAGGCGCGAAAGACCTGGGATTGCGCAGGATCGAGGGCCGGCGCCTCAGCGGCTCGGGCACCGGCGCTGAGCAACAGCACCAGAAGGCCAAGGCTGCGAATCAAACCAGTCACAGCGCTTTCCACTCCAGCGGCAGCCATTGCCAGTGACCGTCAGGCTCGCTGCCTTCCGGCAAGGTCAGGGCGTATTTGCCCATGCCGCCGAGGGTGCGCAGTTTCGGGATCAGGTAGGTTTGTGCGGCGTTGTAGAACACCGGCTCCATGTCCTGCGGCAGGCTGTCGAGGGTTTCCTGCTGGATCAGTTGCGCCATTGAGTCCGGGCCGAAGTAGATCGGCATCAGCACGTCTTTGGGCAGCACGTCGGCCATCGGCGGGAAGCGTTTGTCGAGGGTGCCGAGGGCCTTGTCGACCAGTTTGTCGTCGAGGGAAAACAGCAGCGTCGAACCGTGGCGCGCCAGGCTGACTTTCATGAACGCACGGCCGGTGATCGCGTCCGGGTTCTCGGCATCCTTGGCCGCGTACGGGCCGAAGTTGGAGCTGACCTGACGTTGCCAGAGGTGGCTCTGGCCTTCCTGTTTTTCCACCACGGGGAACGCGTGCTCGTCGACCTTGCCTTCGTAAGCGCCGACCATCGAATCGAACAGAGTGCCGATATCAGCGTCGAGCTTGCCGTTGTCTTCGTCGTTCAGACTGGCCACCAGCAAGGGCGTGTACAGCCGCGAATCGGCGTACCAGCACAGGCCCGCCGCGCCGGCCACGTGCTCGGTGAGTTTCTGCGCTACCGCTTCTTCGGCGCCGAGTTTCACCAGCAACGGTTTTTGCGGCTCGGCTGCGACCGGCAGCGTCACGCAGGCACTGGCGCCCAGCGGCATGGCTTGCCAGACCGGTTTGAAATCGAAGTCCGGCTGGTTCTCCAGCTCATCCATGGCGAGATAGCTGTGCCAGCCCTTGTCGTCCATGTCGAAACGCAGGCCGGCGAAATTCGGGATGAAGCGTTGATAACCCATGGCCAGGACGCTGGAATTGACCGACAGGCGCTGCTTGGTTTCCGGCGTCTTGGCCGGCAACCCGAACGCTTCGGGGAACAGTTTTTCGCCATTGAGCAACGCCGCCAGCGCCTGCGGCGAAACATGGCCGGACTCCTCGGAAGCACCACTTTCCGGGTCGTAGAATTTGGCCGGATTGGACAGCACCACCAGTTTGTCGCCACGGGAGGCGAACAGCAGGGATTTGCCGGCGTTGTAGGTCAGTTGATACAGCGGCACTTCGTCGCCGCCGACTTTCAGGGTGCTGAGCACGCTCAGTTGCGAATCATCCAGGGCGACTTTCGCCAGCGGCTCCAGCACCTTGGCCAGACCGCCGCGATCCATCACCAGCAGGAAATCTTTCAGCCGACCATCGGCACCGCGCCACAACGCTACGTCTGCCGGTTGATCGAAGAGCTGCTCGATCAGGCTGTCCTGCAGCTTCAGGTCATGCTCGTAGATGATCCGCCGCAGACTGCCGATCAGCCCGAGGCGGTCGGCGTGGGTTTCGTAATAGAAGACGAAATCCTCGGTCAGCGTGGCCTTGAGGAACGGCACCGTCAGCAGGTCCTTGGGCAACTGGCTCAGGGAGCGGGTTTCCAGCAGCGCGTCCGGGCGGCTCAGGCCGAGCTTGTCACTGGCCAACTCCGCTGGTGGTGCCTTGGGTTTGTGCATCAGCCAGCCGAGCCCGCCCGCCACGCCGGCCACCAGGCACAGCCCGACCGCCAGCAACGGCCAGCGCCGGGAAGGTTTGGCGACGGGCGCGTCGGTAGCCGGGTTCGCAGTGTTATCGCTCATCTTCTCGCTCATGTTCCCAAAGCTCGGCAGTTCATCCGTGGTGCGGGATGCTTAATAGTTGAAAGTCTTGACCAGCAGCAGATCACCGATGGCCCGCAGGGGCACGATGAACGTTTCGCGTTTTTCGTCGACGGTGTTTTCGTTGAGCACCAGCGTGATCTGCGAGGTGATGACCTCGTTCTGGTTGCTGGTCTCCTCGAAGTTATAGCCGCCGTTACCGAAGTTGCCCCAATAGTTGACGTAAACCAGATAGGTGCCGTGCAGCGGCGCGGTCATGGTGAACATTTCCGGGCCGGGGCCGTCGACACCGTCCGGATCGAGGCCGCCGCCGTTGCTCATCGCCGGCCGCGCCCAGAAGGCGTGCTGGCCGTCAGGCGTAATGACGTGCAGGTCGAGTTCGGCTTTAGGGTCGTCCCAACCGAGCACCACGCGGATCCGCGCCGGCGTGCGCAAATTGTTGGCTTCGTAGAATTGAACGCGCTTGAGCGACTGGCCGTCGGCGCTGATCACTTCGACGCTGTTGGAGCCGGCGCCGAACGCATACGGCCGGGCGAAACGCCCATCGTCGTCGGTGTACAGATTCAGTGGATTGCCATTCACCGCCAGGCTGTGGGGCGGGCGCAGATGCCCGATCGCCTTGAGCTGGCCCTGAATCATCGTGCGATTGCGCTGGATGCCGCGATCGATGGGCGGCGTGGGATAGGCGACCTGCGGGTTTTCCGTGCGATCGAGCAGCCCGTGATAGCGCCAGCCGCCCACCGGCTCCGACAGCTCCGCGCTCGGCGCCGCCAGCAGCGCGGGCGCGCAGGCCAGGCCGATCAGCAGCAAAAGAAGTGAACGCATGTGATGCCTCCTGCCATGCCTGAACGAAACCTTGCACCCGATCCTCGGCGCTTCACAGTGGGCGATACTGCGTTTCGTCTGAAAGACCCGTGACTGTCGGGTCGTAGAAGGCGCGAAGGTTAGCGATTCGGCAGTTTTTTAACAATCGGATACATCTTGAAATGCGGTAGTAATCACGGCGACTAGTGGACGATGAGCCGAATAGGCGTCATATTCGGCTCACGAAATGAGCCGAATAGCACTTCTATTCGGCTCACGCACTCAGGAATGGCATTTCATGGCAACTCACTGGATCTGGCAGCAACCCGATTGGCCCGACTTCAACTGGCAGGCAGAGCATCTCACTGCGCTGTTGCGCGAATGCGTTCAGGCGCAGGGACAATTGATGGGCATGGCGGGATCAGTGGGCAATTCACTGAGCGCTCAAACTGAGCTGGACGCGTTGCTGCAGAACATCGTGACCTCCTCGGCCATCGAGGGGGAGCAGTTGAATATTGAATCCGTGCGTTCTTCATTGGCACGACGTCTGGGGCTGGAATCACCGGATGGCGACAACGTCAGCAAGCGCAGCGAGGGGCTGGCGCAACTGATGCTCGATGCCACTCAACGTTTTGCCGAACCGCTGACGCTGGAACGATTGCTGGAATGGCACTCATGGCTGTTTCCAGAACAGGAGAGTGGTTTCCTTTCGCGAGCAATCAATGTAGGCGCATTACGCGGCGATGAGCCGATGCAGGTGGTTTCCGGGCGAATCGACCGCCCGACCGTGCACTTCGAGGCGCCACCGCGACAAGGGCTTGAGCGACAACTCGACAGTTTTCTCAAATGGTTCGACGCCAGTCAGCATCAGGCAGGCCTCGATCCTTTACTGCGAGCCGGTATCGCACACTTCTGGTTCGTCACCTTGCACCCATTCGACGACGGCAATGGGCGCCTGACTCGCACCCTCACCGATCTGGCATTGGCTCAAGGCGAAGCGCAGGCCATTCGTTTTTATGCGATGTCCGCCAGCATTCTCGACGACCGCGCGGGCTATTACCGGATTCTCGAATCGAGCCAGAAAGCCACGCTGGACATCACAGACTGGCTCGCATGGTTCCTGCAAACCCTGCTGCGCAGTCTGCAACAGGCCATCGCGCGGATTGAAAGTGTGTTGGGAAAATCACGCTTCTGGCAGGCGCACCGGGAATCCGGGCTGTCGGCGGAGCAGATCAAAGTGCTCAATCGTTTGCTCGACGGTGGTGAGCGCGGTTTCGAGCACGGTATCAGCGCAGCGCAGTATCAGTCGGAAACAAAACTGTCCAAGGCCACAGCAACCAGGCATTTGGCTGAATTGGTCAAGAAAAAATGTTTGAAACGGACAGCCGCAGGAGGGCGGAGCAGTCGCTACCAAATCAACTCTCCAGACTGAGTGCGCTGCCAAGCATTATCCAGTTTCAATTCAAGATTTCGACTGGAGCTCAATGTCATCTCATGGTCAACTACGGCCAGAAAATCCGTCGGCAAGGACGGGAAAAATAGAGGTACTCCTGTGAAGCTGCGCAAACTGAAACTAAAGGATTTCCGTCGATTTGAAGACATTGAAATCGACTTCCATCCTGAGCTGACGGTCATTGCCGCACGTAACGGGCAGGGTAAAACCACAATACTTGAAGCCATTGCCACCGCGCTGGGGCCATTTGTCGGCGCATTCGATATGGGCAAATCCAAGCACATTGAGCGAACCGATGCTCGTTACGTTCGTCTCGGCAACAGCTTCGAAAACGAACAGAGATTTCCAGTCATCATTGATGCTGTCCTCGATGATCCCGCCATCCAATGGCAACGAGCACTGCATGGCCCCAAAAGCCGTACGACTACAAAAGAAGCCACCTCACTGGCCAACTGGGGCAAAAACCTTCAAGAGTTAGCACGAACCAAGGCTGCAACTGCTTTGCCGCTAATCAGCTATTACCCAGCTGGACGCCTTTGGATCACACACAACAACAGCTCACGAAAAGCGGTGGTTAGTGCCAGTAGAACCATGGGGTATGAAGACTGCCTGTCTTCTGCATCAAATTTTGTGCAAATGCAGCAATGGATGCGGAAGGCGACAATGGCCTTGCTTCAACAACAAGAGTTGCCGGGTTACGAGCAATCGGATCTGAAGCCAAGAATCACCGGCATTCAAAATGCAGTAAATCTGGTTCTGGAGAATGAAGGCTGGAGTAACTTTCACTACAGCCTTGGCTATGAAGATCTCGCAATGTCTCATCCTGATCATGGGCTTCTGCCAATCAGCCTGCTGAGTGATGGCGTTCGAGCGATGATTTCATTGACTGCCGACATGGCATTTCGCTGCGCGCGCCTGAATGGTCAGTTTGAGGATCAAGCCCCATTGCTCACAGAAGGTATTGTTCTGATCGACGAGGTCGATTTGCATCTACATCCTGCCTGGCAACAACAGGTCCTGGCAGCACTTCGCAAAGCGTTCCCGAAAATTCAGTTCATCGTTAGCACACATAGTCCTCAGGTCTTGACGACGGCGAATCGTGAGCAGATCCGTGTCATTCACAAGGACGAGCAAGGCTGGGTTTCAGAACAACCGGCTATGAGTCCCTTGGCACAGGAATCCGGAGATGCGTTGGCGGGCGTCATGAATGTCAACACCCGCCCTCCGATGGCGATCGTTGAAACTGCCCACGCGTACGAACAATTGTTCCGGGATGGTGCCGGTAACAGCCCAAAAGCTACCCAGTTGAAACAGGAACTGGATAACGCTGGTTACGAAATCTCCGAGGCTGACATGACGCTCTGGACGTTCCTCGCGGCGCAGGTCAGGAAGACGCGTAATGATTGAGTTGACTCACAACCCCGCTCCCCCAAAAGCACTGCTGGATTTCAACGAAACTTATCCCGGCGCGGGACCAGATGATTTTGATGGAGAGGCTTTCCGCCCGGTGAAAAAAATCGTGAAGGCGAGCCTCCATAATGATCAAGGTGGACTTTGCGTTTACTGTGAAATGCCGCTGCAACCCGACACAGGTCAAATTGACCACATCAAGCCCAAGCGCGGTAGTGATGGCCACCCTCACTTGACCTTCTCTTACACCAACTATGCACACGGGTGTATCCGGTCAGACGGATGTGGCCAGCGAAAAGGAGATCGGCTTCTCCCGATTGAGCCTGCTCCCGGTTGCAATGAGCAGTTCTCTTTATCGTCAGATGGTTCACTGGAACCCATGCCCGATCTCAACAGGAGAAATAGGCATTTGGTTCGTCAAACGCGAGATATGCTTGGGCTCCATAGTGCAGCACTCATTCGAGAACGGGAAAAGTGGATAAAAGCGTTCGTCAGCTTGCTCAAAGAACACCCGCAATTGGCGAGAGACTTTCTGAAACAAGCCCCTTTCCGTCATATTTTGCTCAGGTTAATCAGCTAGCGCCTTCGCCATTTCAAGGCTTTGACCCGCCCCGCTCATTTGCCCATACCCCCCCTATCTGCTAGTGTCGCGCCGGTTTAACGTCAACCGGAATTAGCCGCCATGGCCCGCAAAAAAGCTGCACTGGATTTCGAACAGTCCCTCGCCGACCTGCAAACGCTGGTGGAGCGTCTGGAGAACGGTGAATTGTCGCTGGAAGACTCGTTGACCGCTTTCGAGCAGGGCATCGGCCTGACCCGTGACTGCCAGGCGGCGCTGGCCCAGGCCGAGCAGAAGGTCCAGGTGTTGCTGGAGCGCGATGGCGAACTCGCCGAGGAACCCTTCGACGCGGATCAGCCAGAATGATTGCAGCGTATTCGGCCACCAGCCAGGCACGGGTCAATGCGGCACTGGAAACCCTGTTCAACGCTCCGCTGCCAGAACTGGCGCGGCTTTACGAAGCCATGCGCTACAGCGTGATGAACGGCGGCAAACGCGTGCGCCCGCTGCTGGCCTACGCCGCATGCGAAGCCCTTGGCGGCAAGGCCGAACAGGCCAACGGCGCAGCGTGTGCGGTTGAGCTGATCCACGCGTATTCGCTGGTGCACGACGATTTGCCGGCGATGGACGACGACGATCTGCGTCGCGGCCAGCCGACGACTCACAAGAAATTCGACGAAGCCTGCGCAATCCTCGCCGGCGACGGCTTGCAGAGCCTGGCGTTCAGTGCCCTGCTCGACCCGCGCCTGAGCGACCTGAGCGCGGACATCCGCCTGCAGCAGGTCACAGCACTGGCGCACGCGGCGGGCCCGGCTGGCATGGTCGGCGGTCAGGCCATCGACCTCGGTTCGGTCGGCCTCAAGCTTGATCAGAAAGCGCTGGAACAGATGCACCGACACAAGACCGGCGCGCTGATCGAAGTCAGCGTCAGGCTCGGCGCCCTGGCCAGCGGCTCTGCCGAGAAGGATGAACTCAAGTCCCTGCAGACTTATGCACAGGCCATCGGCCTGGCATTCCAGGTCCAGGACGACATTCTCGACGTCGAAAGCGATACCGAAACCCTCGGCAAACGCCAGGGCGCCGACATCGCCCGCGACAAGCCGACCTACCCGGCACTGCTCGGTCTGGACGCCGCCAAGGCCTATGCGCTGGAACTGCGCGATCAGGCCCTGCACGCGCTGCGACCGTTTGACGCGGCTGCCGAGCCGTTGCGCGATCTGGCCCGGTATATCGTCGACCGGCGCAACTGAAGGCTTATCTGCCAAAAAAGACCAACGCGTGGGCAGGGGGCGATGCATCAGGTAAACTGCCGCATCTTTTATACCTATAACGATTCGCCTGATGCCCACGACGTTTCATGAGATTCCCCGCAAGCGCCCGACCACGCCCCTGCTCGACCGCGCTAACACGCCGGACGGCCTGCGCCGGTTAGGCGAAGCCGAGCTGGAAACCCTGGCTGATGAGTTGCGCCTGGAATTGCTCTACACGGTCGGCCAGACCGGTGGGCACTTCGGTGCCGGCCTGGGCGTCATCGAGCTGACCATCGCGTTGCATTACGTCTTCGACACCCCGGACGACCGGTTGGTGTGGGACGTCGGTCATCAGGCCTATCCGCACAAGATCCTCACCGGTCGTCGCGAGCGCATGGAAACGCTGCGCCAGAAGGACGGCATCGCCGCCTTCCCGCGCCGTTCCGAGAGCGAGTACGACACCTTCGGCGTCGGCCACTCCAGCACCTCGATCAGTGCCGCGCTGGGCATGGCCATCGCCGCCCGCCTGCAGAACAGCGATCGCAAGGCGATTGCGGTGATCGGCGACGGCGCCCTGACCGCCGGCATGGCCTTCGAGGCGCTGAACCACGCGCCGGAAGTCGACGCCAACATGCTGGTGATCCTCAACGACAACGACATGTCGATCTCGCGCAACGTCGGCGGTCTGTCGAACTATCTGGCGAAGATCCTTTCCAGCCGCACTTACGCGAGCATGCGTGAGGGCAGCAAGAAAGTGCTGTCGCGCCTGCCCGGTGCCTGGGAAATCGCCCGTCGTACCGAAGAGTACGCAAAAGGCATGCTGGTCCCCGGCACCCTGTTCGAAGAATTGGGCTGGAACTACATCGGCCCGATCGACGGCCACGACCTGCCGACCCTGATCGCCACCCTGCGCAACATGCGCGATCTGAAAGGCCCGCAGTTCCTGCATATCGTCACCAAGAAAGGCAAAGGCTTCGCACCGGCGGAAGTCGACCCGATCGGTTACCACGCCATCACCAAACTCGAACCGCTGGACGCCCCTGCCGCTGCGCCGAAAAAGGCCGGCGGGCCGAAGTATTCCGGCGTGTTCGGTGAGTGGCTGTGCGACATGGCCGCTGCCGACCCGCGTCTGGTGGGCATCACCCCGGCGATGAAGGAAGGCTCGGATCTGGTGGCGTTCAGCGAACGCTTCCCGCTGCGCTACTTCGACGTGGCGATTGCCGAGCAACACGCCGTGACCCTCGCCGCCGGCATGGCCTGCGAAGGCGCGAAACCGGTGGTGGCGATCTACTCGACATTCCTGCAACGCGGTTATGACCAGTTGGTGCATGACGTCGCGGTGCAGAACCTCGACGTGCTGTTCGCCATCGACCGCGCCGGTCTGGTGGGCGAAGACGGCCCGACCCACGCCGGCAGTTTCGACCTGTCGTTCCTGCGCTGCATCCCGGGCATGGTGATCATGACCCCGAGCGATGAAAATGAACTCCGCAAGATGCTCACCACCGGCCACCTGTACAACGGCCCGGCGGCGGTGCGTTACCCGCGCGGCACCGGCCCGAACGCGACCATCGAGAAAGACCTCGAACCGATCGAGATCGGTAAGGGCGTGGTGCGTCGTCAGGGCAGCAAGGTCGCCCTGCTGGTGTTCGGCGTGCAAATGGCCGAAGCCCTGAAAGTCGCCGAGACGCTGGACGCGACCGTGGTCGACATGCGTTTCGTCAAACCGATGGACGAAGCGCTGGTACGCGAGATCGCCAACAGCCACGACCTGCTGGTGACCATCGAAGAGAACGCGATCATGGGCGGCGCCGGTGGCGCGGTCAGCGAATTCCTCGCCCGCGAGAACATCCTCAAGTCGGTGCTGCACCTGGGCTTGCCGGACGTTTACGTCGAGCACGCCAAACCGGCGCAGATGCTGGCCGAGTGCGGACTGGATGAAGTGGGGATCGAAGCGGCGGTGCGGGAGCGCCTGGAACTGCTCAACAAGTAATCACCATCCCTGTGGGAGCGGGCTTGCCCGCGATGAGGTCGGCACAGTCAACATTGATGTTGGATGTACCGACGCCATCGCGGGCAAGCCCGCTCCCACAGTGTTTTGTGCCGCTGGAAATCTAGTGCCACCAGAAATACCAACGGAATACCGATGAACCTCTCGCGCCTCGCCCTGCCCCTCCTGCTGCTGCCCTCCGCCAACGCCCTCGCTGACAATTTCGAACGCGACCAGGCCCTGAAGCTGCCGGACGTGCTGATCAGCGCCAACCGTCAGGTCGAAGCGCGCAACGACAGCAGCGCCGCCAACACCGTGTTCACCCGCGAAGACATCGAGCGTCTGCAACCGCGCAGCGTCACCGATCTGCTGCAACGGGTACCGGGCGTGCAAGTGACGCAAACCGGCGGACGCGGGAGTCTTCCGGGTATTTACATCCGCGGCACGCAATCGGCGCAAAGCCTGGTGCTGGTCGATGGCCAGCGCATCGGCAACTCCACTTCCGGCGACAGCAATCTGCAACACCTCAACATCGAGCAGATCGAGCGGGTCGAAGTTTTGCGCGGTTCGCGTTCGGTGATCTACGGCAGCGATGCGATTGGCGGGGTGATTCAGATCTTCACCCGGCGCGGCGGCGAACAAGGCTTGCAGCCCCGGGTGCATGTCGGATTCGGCAGCAATCAGACCTGGGAGCGCAGTGTCGGCCTGTCCGGAGGTGATGAGGAAACACGTTTCAACCTCGGCGCCAGCCTCGATGAAACCGCCGGCCTCGACCGCACCCACGAATCCTATCCCAGCGACAGTGACCACGACGCCTATCGCAATAAGTCCATCAGCCTGAGTCTCAGCCACGCGCTGACCGATGACATCGAAGTCGGCGCCAACCTGCTCGATAACCGTGGCAAAAGCGAGTTCGACAACCCGTTCGGCCGCTTCGACCCGGTGACTTTCGACTCCCTCCAGCAGCAGCCCTACAGCGATTTCACCGTCAGCAGTTTCAGCAGCTACATCGACGCGCGAATCAACGAGCGCTGGAAGTCGCGCCTGGAACTCGGCCATAGCGAAAACCGCGAGAAGTCCTTCGACAAGCTCAGCGACGAACGCTCGGTGTTCAACACCTACCGTGATTCGGTGACCTGGCAGAACGATCTGACCCTCGATGCGCGCAACAGCCTGATCCTTGGCGGCGACTGGTACGAAGACCGCATCAACAGCAGCACCGCGTTCGACGAAGACAGCCGCTGGAACCGCGCCGCGTTCATCCAGCATCGCTTCCAGGCCGACAGTTTCTCCACCGAACTGGGCCTGCGTCGTGATGACAACCAGCAGTTCGGCGGCCAGAACAGCTGGAGCGGCACGCTGACCTTGCCGGTCAACCCGGACAACGATCTGCTGCTCAGCTACAGCGAAGGCTTCCGCGCGCCGACCTTCAACGATCTGTATTACCCGGACTTCAGCAACCCCGACCTGAAACCGGAAACCTCGAAAAGCTACGAGCTGCAATGGCGCAGCCAGTTGAGCGACAGCACTCGCCTCGAAGCCTCGCTGTACCGGACCGATCTGGAAGACGCGATCATCTTCGGCAGCAACTCACGCCCGGAAAACGTCGCCTCGGCGCGGATCAACGGCTTCGAAGCAGCGCTGAAACAGGAGCTGTTCGGCTGGCAGAGCAACCTCGGCGTGGCGATCATCGATCCCCGTGACCGCGACACCGGCCACACGTTGGCACGGCGTGCACGGCGGACATTGAGCTGGGATCTGGATCGACAGTTCGATCGCCTTGGCCTCGGCGCCAGTTGGCAGGCCGTGAGCAGCAGCTATGACGACCTGAACAATCAGCAGCCGCTTGGCGGTTATGCACTGCTCGGACTGCGCAGCAGCTGGGCGTTGAACCGCGAGATCAAGCTGGATTTCAAGATCGACAACCTGCTGGACAAGGGTTACAGCCGGGCGCTGTACAGCCATGACGGCAGTCAGTATGACTATCGCGAGGAAGGTCGGGCGTTCATGTTCGGCGTGACCTGGACACCGCAGCTCTAACGATCTGGCGCGATCAGGTGGCAGAGTTTGGCGGTCGCCTCGATCATCTGCCCGCTCGGGCGCTCCAGACCTTTGTCGGTGACCAGCAGTAATTGCCGATGCTTCACCGCTGTGACCTGCGGCCAGGCGTTCCACGCATCGAGTTGCGGCTGATCGCCGGCGAGAATCACTTCGGGATCACGCTGTAAAACCGCCTCGATGCTCACCTGCGGCGCGGGCAGGCTCAAATCGGCAAACACATTGCGCGCGCCGCACACTTCAAGCGCATCGCTGATGATCTGCCCGCCGCCGACGGTGTACAGCGGCGCGTCCCAGACCTGATAGAACACCCGCAGCGGCGTTTCCCGTCGGTAGCGCTGGCGCAGCTCATCGAGGTTTTGTCGCAACTCACTAGCTCGTTCGATCCCACGCTCAGGACGACCGAGCTGTATCGCGATGGCTTCAATCTGCGCAGTCAGCTGTTCGAGACTGTGAGGCTCGGCAACGAACGTCGGGATGTTCAGGCGCTTGAGCTGATCACGTTGAGCCGGGCCGACACTGCCGGGCCACAACAGCAACAAGTCAGGTTTGAGGCTGAGCAGCCGCTCCATGTCAAGCTGGCCATAACGGCCTACCGAAGGCACGTCCTTGATCGCGGATGGCCGCTCACCGCCATCCAGCACCCCGACCAACAGGTCGGCCGAATCCAGTTCGACAACGATTTCAGACAGGGATGGCGCGAGGCTGACCACCCGCAGGGCGGCCAGCGTTTCACCGCTGACGGCCAGCAGCAGAACCGCCAGCCAGAGACGCCGCATCAGGCGAGTTGACGCGGGATACGGTAGAGGTAGAACAGCACCGCCGTGGACAGCGCCAGCAACATCAGCGGCACCGCTTCAAGGCCGACGAACACCGCCAGCGCGCCGATCCATGCCGGCAGCGCCGCGACCACGAATGCACTGCGAAGGCAGGCCGCCAGGGCGATCCAGGCAGCGGGTTCTTCAGGGGTATCGAGGGCTTTTTGCGTGGCGATCAGCGCATGTTTGTAGCGCCCGAAAAACTTCAGGCTGACAAACATCGACGCCACGCCAGCGATAAACAAAGGCATCGCCAAGACCGGCAGAATCGCCTCGCCCTGGCCGAACACTCCGTTGATCACGAACAGCGGCAACAGCGCCAGCGCCAGGTATTTCCACCAGGCGATCGACAGACGGCGCCGCACTTGCCCGCGGGTCACGCCCGGTCTACCTCGCCCTGATGCTCGTTGCCCATCATGTGGTCGAGCTTGCTGGCCTTGGTCGCCAGATAGAGTTTGTTGTGCGGATTGTGGCCGGTGTGCAGCGGCACGCGCTCGGCGACGACGATGCCCATGTCGGTCAAGGCTTTGACCTTGCGCGGGTTGTTGGTCATCAGACGCAGGGATTTGACGCCCAGATGCTCGAGCATCGGCAGGCACATGGCGTAGTCACGCTGGTCGGCGGCAAAGCCCAGACGCTCGTTGGCTTCAACGGTGTCGGCGCCGCCGTCCTGCAATTCGTAGGCACGGATCTTGTTCAAAAGACCGATGCCGCGCCCTTCCTGACGCAGGTACAGCAACACGCCACGGCCTTCGCGAGCGATGGCCTTGAGGGCGCCTTCGAGTTGCGAACCGCAGTCGCAACGCTGGCTGAACAAGGCATCGCCGGTCAGGCATTCGGAGTGCAGACGGCCGAGTACCGGGGCACCGTCGGCAATCTCGCCCAGGCTCAGCACGACGTGCTCGCGGCCGGTGGCTTCGTCGAGAAAACCGTGCATGGTGAATTGCGCAAAAGGCGTTGGCAGCTTGGAAGCGGCGACAAAAACGACAGGCACCGGTGTGCTCCTGATCTGAAAAGTCCGAGATTCGCTGGGCGGCATTGTAACAGCAGGTTCCCAGAGGCGCTTAGGCTGAATTATCGGGGATAACTATCAAAAAGTTTGATGACAGGCTCGTCGCTATCGCCTTTACTCGAACGGATACGGCTGCTTCCAGCGCTCGAAGATCGGCTTCAACTCGCCGCTCTTCACCAGTTGCTCCATGCGCTGGTCATAGATCGACATCAGCGCCCGGCCTTGCGGGGTGTCGGCGAAGCCGAGGTACAGCGGCAATTCCGCCAGATGCGAATAACGATATTGCGACGGATCGGCGGCGTTTCTCACCACTGCTTCGATTTCCGTCAGCGCATCGATGTAGTAATCCGCCCGCCCCTGCTTGAGCATCGACAGGATGCCGGTGCGGCGCTCGATCTGGTTGAAGCGTTTGACGTTCGGCAGGTAGGTTTCGTAGCGATAGCCGCGCACCCAGGCCAATCGATACTTGCCCAGCGTCGCCTGGGTCGGCGATGGGTTGCTGGCAAGACCCAGCGCGTAGATGTGGTCGGAATCGAAATTCCATTTCGGGTACAGCACCTGCTCGGCTTCACCGCGATAGGAGCCGACCAGTG
The DNA here is from genome assembly GCF_030209075.1 of Pseudomonas sp. lyk4-R2A-10. NCBI lineage: Bacteria > Pseudomonadati > Pseudomonadota > Gammaproteobacteria > Pseudomonadales > Pseudomonadaceae > Pseudomonas > Pseudomonas sp. lyk4-R2A-10. The sequence goes on from NZ_JARVSR010000013.1 coordinate 249,810, forward strand.
CGTCAGCTTCCTTCAGTTGCACCAGACCCACCGAGCGGGTGTAGGGCACGGTGCGAATATCCAGGGTCACGCCGGCCGGCTCGAACACTTTGCGCAACACGTCCCAGCCCAGGCCATGGCCATCGGCGGCGGTGTAGTCTTCCCAATCTTCACTGGCCAGGTGAATGACCGACGGCGGTGCGTCCTGTGCCTGGGCCACGGCGCCAAGCAAGGTCAAAACCACTATCGCCAACAAGCGTCGAGTCATCCCTGTGCCCCTCATCCACGCCTGGAAATCAGGCGAAAACCCACACCAGTCCCTGCATCGCCAGCCAGGCGAACACGCCGGCCAGCACGTCGTCGAGCATGATGCCGACGCCGCCGTGAACATGCCGGTCGATCCAGCGGATCGGCCACGGCTTGAGAATGTCGAAGAAGCGGAACACGAGGAACCCGGCCAGCAACCAGTACCAGCCTTCCGGCACCAGCCACAGGGTGATCCACATCCCGACCATTTCGTCCCAGACGATGCCTTCGTGGTCGTGCACCCGCAGATCGTCGGCCACTTTGCCGCACAGCCAGAAGCCGAACAGCATGGTGATCCCGAGCATCAGCCAGTACCCCCAGTCCGGCAGCATCTGCCACAACGGAATAAAGGGTAGTGCAACTAACGAGCCCCAAGTGCCCGGCGCCTTGGGCAAGGTGCCCGAGCCGAAACCGAACGCGAGGAAATGCCAGGGATTGCGCCAGACCGACGGCGGAACGAATTCGGCCGGAACCTGTTTCGGGTGATCTGTCACGGTGACTCCTGAAAATGTTGATAACCCCGGATTTGCGGGGTGATGTCCTGCCCGTCGCGATCCAGCAGCACTACGCCCTGCCCTTGCGTCACGCGGCCGATCACATGGATCGTCCAGCCATCGGCGAGCAGCGCCGGCAACTCGACGGATGGCAAGGTGAAGGCCAGCACGTAGTCATCGCCACCGCTCAACGCCGCACGTTCGGCGCCGCGCTGACCGAGAAACGCCACCAGCGCCTCCGACAACGGAACGCGCTCGCGCTCGACTTCGAGGCGGACCTTCGAGGCCAGTGCGATGTGACCGCAATCGGCGAGCAGCCCATCGGAGATGTCCAGCGCCGAGGTGGCCTTGCCACGCAGGGCCTGACCGAGGGCGAGTTGCGGTTGCGGCGACCAGTAATGATCGAGCAGCGGCTGAGCGATGTGTGGTTCGGCGTCACGCTGACCCAGCACCAGCGGCAAGGCCCCGGCTGCATTGCCCAGTTCGCCGCCGACACACAGCAGATCGCCCGGCTGCGCGCCGCTGCGGGTCAGCGCTTTGCCGGCCGGGACGCGACCGAAAACGGTGACGGTCAGGCTCAACGGCCCGCGAGTCGTGTCGCCGCCGACCAGTGCCACGCCGCAGCCCTGCGCCATGCGGTTCAAACCGCGGGCATAGGCTTGCAGCCAATCGGCAGTCACCGTCGGCAGAGTCAGGGCAAGGGTAAAGGCGACGGGCGTGGCGCCCATGGCAGCGAGGTCGCTGACCGCCACGGCCAGCGAGCGCTGACCGAGCAGAAACGGATCGCAGGGATCGGCGAAATGTACGCCGGCCACCAGCGTATCGGTGGAAACCGCCAGCTGTTCCCCGGAAGGAACCGCCAGCAAGGCGCAGTCATCGCCGATCCCCAGTGCAACGCCTTCGCCGCCCTGCGCACAAGGCGCGGCGGCAAAGAAATTGCGGATCAGCTCAAACTCGCCCATGCCGAGAAAAAGTATTCAAGCGCGGATCAGCGCTTGAACGCCTTCACTTCAGCTTCACGCAGGCGCGGAGCCAGCTTGTCGAGCACGCCGTTGACGAACTTGTGGCCGTCGGTCGAACCGAACACCTTGGCCAGTTCGATACCTTCGTTGATCACAACGCGATACGGCACGTCGACGCGCTTGAGCAGTTCCCAGGTGGACAGGCGCAGAACCGCCAGTTCAACCGGATCCAGCTCTTCGATCGCCAGGTCCAGGCAAGGCGTGAGCGCGTTGTCGATTTCGGTCTTGAACTGCGGAACCCCGTGGAGGATTTCGCGGAAGTAAGCACCGTCGACATCGGTGAAATCGTTATCGACCCGGAACTGCGCTTCGATCTCGTTCAACGACTGCCGAGCCATGTGCCACTGATACAGGGCCTGGGTCGCGAGCTGACGGGCTTCGCGACGCTTGGCGCTTTTCGATGGCTTGCCGGCATCCGCAGGTTTCGGATCGCGCGGGTTGAAACGATCGCTTTCGTCGCTAATCACTTGGCCTCCAACTGCGCCAGCAGGCTGACCATTTCCAGAGCGGACAGGGCAGCTTCAGCACCTTTGTTGCCGGCCTTGGTGCCGGAACGTTCGATGGCTTGCTCGATGGAATCAACGGTCAGGACGCCGAAAGCGACCGGTACGCCGAACTCCATGGACACCTGGGCCAGGCCCTTGGTGCACTCGCCAGCCACGTATTCGAAGTGCGGAGTGCCGCCACGAATGACCGCGCCCAGGGCGATGATTGCTGCGAACTCGCCTTTCTGGGCGACTTTCTGCGCAACCAGCGGGATTTCGAAGGCGCCAGGTGCGCGGATGATGGTGATGTCGCTTTCGCTCACGCCGTGGCGAACCAGGGCATCAACTGCACCGCTGACCAGGCTTTCAACCACGAAGCTGTTGAAGCGGCCCACTACCAAAGCGTAGCGGCCTTTAGGGGCGATGAAGGTACCTTCGATGGTCTTCAGGGTCATTCGTCAGATCTCTTAAAGAGCCGGGACGCGTCTGTTTCGCGTCCCTCAGTGATTTATTTGCCGCGAATTCGGAGCCGGAAACAACCGGTCATTATTCGGAGGGCACGTATTCTACAACTTCCAGATCGAAACCGGATATCGCATTGAACTTCATCGGCGCGCTCATCAAACGCATTTTGCGCACGCCGAGGTCACGCAGGATCTGCGAACCGGCACCGACGATGCTGTAGGTGGTCGGTTTTTTCACCGCCGCCTGATCGCCGGTTTCGCGGATGTGCGCCAGCAACACGTCGCCATCCAGCGGGTGACCGAGCAGCAACACCACACCGCTGCCGGCCTCGGCGACCGCAGCCATGGCGGCGCGCAGGCTCCAGCGGCCCGGCTGCTTGACCATCAGCAGGTCGCGCAGCGGATCCATGTTGTGCACGCGAACCAGGGTCGGTTCTTCGGCGCAAACGGTGCCGAGGGTCAGTGCCATGTGCACATCGCCTTCCACGGAATCACGATAGGTCACCAGGTTGAATTGGCCCAGTTCGCTGTCCAGCGGCTGCTCGGCAATCCGCTGAACGGTACGTTCGTGGATCATCCGGTAGTGAATCAGGTCGGCGATGGTGCCAATCTTGATGTCGTGTTCGGCGGCGAAAGCTTCCAGTTCGGCGCGACGGGACATGGTGCCGTCGTCGTTCATCACTTCGCAGATCACGCCGCTTGGCTCGAAACCGGCCATGCGCGCCAGGTCGCAGGCGGCTTCGGTGTGACCGGCGCGGGCCAGGGTGCCACCAGCCTGGGCCATCAGCGGGAAAATGTGGCCCGGGCTGACGATGTCTTCCGCCTTGGCGTCTTTCGCAGCGGCCGCTTGCACGGTGCGTGCGCGGTCAGCGGCGGAGATGCCGGTGGTCACGCCTTCGGCGGCTTCGATCGAGACGGTGAACTTGGTGCCGAAACCGGAACCGTTGCGTGGCGCCATCAGCGGCAGCTTCAGGGTTTCGCAACGCTCGCGGCTCATCGGCATGCAGATCAGGCCACGGGCGTACTTGGCCATGAAGTTGATGTGCTCGGCCTTGCAGCATTCGGCGGCCATGATCAGGTCGCCTTCGTTCTCGCGGTCTTCGTCATCCATGAGAATGACCATCTTGCCTTGGCGGATGTCTTCAACCAGTTCTTCGATGCTATTGAGCGCCACAAGGCACCCCCTTCAGTCAGGATTTGAGGTAGCCGTTGGCGGCCAGAAAGCTTTCAGTGATGCCACCGGACGCCGGCTCTGCAGCCTTGTCGCCCAACAGCAGACGCTCCAGATAACGCGCCAGCAGATCGACTTCCAGGTTCACCCGGCGACCTGGCTTGTAGGACGCCATGATGGTTTCGCTCAGGGTGTGCGGGATGATCGTCAGCAGGAATTCGGCGCCATCGACCGCGTTCACGGTCAGGCTGGTGCCATCGACGGTGATCGAGCCTTTGTGGGCGATGTACTTGGCCAGCTCTTTGGGCGCGCGGATGCGAAATTCCACGGCGCGGGCATTGTCGCTGCGCGAAACCACTTCGCCGACACCGTCGACGTGACCGCTGACCAGATGGCCGCCGAGACGGGTGGTCGGGGTCAGGGCTTTTTCCAGGTTGACCGGGCTGCCGCTTTTCAGGTCATTCATGGCGGTACAGTCGAGGGTTTCACGACTGACGTCGGCGGCGAAGCCGTTGCCCGGCAGTTCCACGGCGGTCAGGCACACGCCGTTGACCGCGATGCTGTCGCCGAGTTTGACGTCGCTCAGGTCGAGCTTGCCGGTTTCGACATGCACCCGCACATCACCACCCTTTGGGGTCAGTGCGCGGATACTGCCGATGGATTCGATGATGCCGGTAAACATGGGGTTCTCCTTGAGAACGAAGCCAGCGCTAACGCGATGGCCGGGAATTATACGCTCGCCGATGGGACAGGGATGGCAGTGACTCGCCAGTCATCGCCAACCGCGCGAATTTCAGTGATTTTCAGCTCCGGCGCATCCTTCATACAGGCCAGCGGCCAGTCCAGAAGCGGACGCGCCGTGGAGCCGAGGAACTTGCCGGCAATGAAGATCACGAACTCGTCGACCAGACCGAGCTGGGCAAAGGCGCCGGCCAGTCGTGGGCCAGCCTCGACCAGCACTTCGTTGACGCCACGGTTCGCCAGTTCGATCAGCAATTGGTGCAGATCGACCTGACCGTCATCGCCCGGCACGATCAGGCATTCCGGGCCGTGGGCGTACTGTTCTTCGATGGCCACGCAGGTGGCGACCAGCGCCGGGCCGGCCTTGAAGAACGGCGCATCCAGCGGCACCCGCAGACGTCCGTCGATCAGTACCCGCAGCGGCGGACGGCTCAGGGCCAGCGCGGTCTGTTCGGCATCCAGCCCCAGCTCTTCGGCGCGAACGGTCAGGCGTGCGCCATCGGCCAGCACCGTGTCGGCGCCGGTCAGCACCACGCTGGCCTGGGCGCGCAGACGCTGCACCGCCGAACGCGCGGCAGGGCCGGTGATCCATTGGCTCTCACCGCTTTCCATCGCTGTACGGCCATCGAGGCTCATGGCCAACTTGACCCGCACGAACGGCAAGCCGTGTTCCATGCGCTTCAGAAAACCTTGATTGAGCTTGCGCGCCTCAGCTTCCAGCACGCCGCTTTCGGTGGCGATGCCGGCATCGGTCAAGCGCTGCAGGCCGCGTCCGGCGACTCGAGGATTCGGATCACGCATCGCCGCAACCACCCGGCCAATACCGGCATTCACCAGCGCATCGGCGCACGGCGGCGTACGGCCGTGGTGGCTGCAAGGTTCGAGGGTGACGTAAGCCGTGGCGCCACGGGCCCGTTCACCGGCGGCGCGCAGGGCGTGGACTTCGGCGTGGGGTTCGCCGGCGCGCTCATGCCAGCCTTCGCCGACAATCTGCCCGTCGCGCACAATCACGCAGCCGACCCGTGGATTGGGGTGAGTCGTGTAATGCCCCTTGCGCGCCAGCTCCAGGGCCCGGGCCATGAAGTGAGCGTCGAGGATGGCCTGCTCGGCGGCGGTCATTCTTTCACCGGTTCACGGGCGAGGCGGTCGATCTCTTCGCGGAATTCGTTGAGGTCCTGGAAGCGGCGGTACACGGAAGCGAAACGGATGTAGGCGACTTCATCGAGCTTTTGCAGCTCGGCCATCACCAGTTCGCCGACCACGAGGGATTTGACCTCGCGCTCGCCGGTGGCGCGCAGCTTGTGCTTGATATGGACCAGCGAGGATTCGAGGCGCTCGACGCTCACCGGACGTTTCTCCAGGGCGCGTTGCATGCCGGCGCGGAGTTTTTCTTCGTCGAACGGTTGGCGGCTGCCGTCGGTTTTGATCAGGCGCGGCAACACCAGTTCGGCCGTCTCGAACGTCGTGAAACGTTCGCCGCAGGCCAGGCATTCACGCCGGCGGCGCACCTGTTCGCCCTCGGCGACCAGACGCGAGTCGATGACCTTGGTGTCGTTGGCACCGCAGAAGGGACAGTGCATGGTGGCTGGCAACAAAAAAAGGGAGGGCCATGGTAGCGCATCCCGGTGGCAAGACAAGCCATAGGCTTTGCGGTATACAGACTGCCATGATCGTTTGATCCATGGATTTCATTTTGCTGGAGCCGCCAATGTCCCTACGACCGCTCGTTTTGCTCAGTGTTTTCAGCCTGCTGGTGGCCTGTGGCAGCGATGCGCCCAAGCCTCAGCCGCCCACGCCGGGCCCGGCGCCGCAACAGGCGCAGAAAAAAGCCCGGGAAGCCGCTGATCTCGGCCCGCTGCCCGCGTATCAGCGCGAACTGAGCGGCACCCTGCAAGGCGTGCCGGCCGGCGCCGAAGTCGAACTGGCGCTGCTGGTGATCGACGAAAAGGATCGCCCGCAACAATTGCTCGCCAGTTCCAGCCTGATCGGCAACAACCAGATTCTGCCGTTTCACCTGCGCTTCAACCCCGAATCCTTCCCGGTTGGCGCCCGGGTTGAATTGCGCGGCCGCGCCAGCCAGTCCGGCCAGTTGATCCTGCACCTGCCGTCGCAGACCATCACTCAGCCGACCACCCAGGCGCTGGGCCAGCTGCAATTTGTCAAAGCACCATGAATGCACCGTCAGACCTGCAACAGTCGCTGGGCGAATTACTCGGCGACGCGCGACTGAAAGCCTGTGCGTTGCCGAACACCGATTTGCAGCTATGGCTGATCGATGGCGACAACATGGCCCGCGAATTCAGCCAGGAAGAAACCCAACGCATCCTGCATGAACCGCCCTACTGGAGTTTCTGCTGGGCCAGCGGTCTGGCGGTGGCGCGCTATCTGGCAGAGTTTCCCGAGTGGGTGCGGGGCAAACGGGTGCTGGATTTCGGCGCCGGTTCCGGAATCGCCGGCATCGCAGCGGTGAAAGCCGGAGCGCTGGAGGTGGTGGCCTGCGACCTTGACCCGCTGGCGATTGCCGCCTGTCGGGCGAATGCCGAACTCAATGATGTGCAAATGAGCTATTCCACGGACTTCTTCGCCGAGGCCGATCGCTTCGATCTGATCCTGGTAGCCGACGTTCTCTACGACCGGGAAAACCTGCCGCTGCTCGACGCCTTCCTGAGCCGTGGCCGCGAGGCGCTGGTGGCGGATTCGCGGGTTCGGGACTTCCGTCATCCGCTGTACCGGCGCATCGAAATGCTCGAGGCCATGACCCTGCCGGATCTGGCCGAGCCCGAAGAGTTTCGCCATGTCAGCCTCTACCATGCGGCCCGCGCCTGACCGTATAGTTGCCCCATTCACGCTTTTACGAGAGACCCCATGAGTCAGCAAACGCCGTACATCTTCGACGCCACGACGGCCGACTTCGACCAGTCGGTGATCGAGGCTTCCTTTCAAAAACCGGTGCTGGTGGATTTCTGGGCCGAATGGTGTGCGCCGTGCAAGGCGCTGATGCCGATGCTGCAAGGCATCGCCGAAAGCTATCAGGGTGAGTTGCTGCTGGCCAAGGTCAATTGCGATATCGAGCAGGACATCGTCGCCCGCTTCGGCATCCGTAGTCTGCCGACCGTGGTGCTGTTCAAGGACGGTCAACCGGTGGATGGCTTTGCCGGTGCACAACCGGAGTCCGCCGTACGCGCCCTGCTCGAACCCCATGTGCAGATGCCGGCGCCGTCCGCCGCCGATCCGTTCGAACAGGCTCAGGCACTGTTCGACGAGGGCCGTTACGCCGACGCGGAAGCAAAGCTGGTCGTGCTGTTGGGCGAGGACAATACCAACGCCAAGGCGCTGATTCTTTACGCTCGTTGCCTGACCGAACGCGGTGAGCTGGGCGAAGCGCAAACCGTGCTCGACGCGGTCAAGAGCGACGAACACAAGGCTGCACTCGCCGGTGCCAAGGCGCAGATCAAGTTCCTCGGCCTGGCCCGTGACCTGCCGGACGCCGCCGACCTGAAGAGCCGTCTGGCGCAAAACCCGCAGGACGATGAAGCGGTGTATCAACTGGCGATCCAGCAACTGGCCCGTCAGCAATACGAAGCGGCGCTGGACGCATTGCTCAAGCTGTTCATCCGCAACCGCAGCTACGGCGAAGGCCTGCCGCACAAGACCTTGCTGCAAGTGTTCGAACTGCTGGGCAACGATCACCCGCTGGTGACCGCTTACCGGCGCAAGGTGTTTGCGGCGCTGTACTAATTGCTTACTCGATCCAGCTGTAGAGCGGCGTATCCCCGCCGCTCAGCACTTTCACATCGGATGAATGGCGCAGGCGCACCAGCAATCGCTTGCCCGCCGCCGCGCTGCCGGTCAGTCCTTCGAGCTGATCCAGCAGATCCGGGCCGCTGAGCTGCCCGGCCTTGCGCAGCAAATCCCTGGCGACCTGCCACAACGCGTCATCCTGATTCACCGGTTTCGCCACCGGCGCCGCCGCTGCTGCTTGCGGCTGGGCCGTCTGCACCTGCACGCCAAACTGCGCACCGAGCCGCGCCCAGTCGCTTTCATCCAGTTCCAGGGTCAAATCCACCGGCAACTCGCCGACGGTTCCGCGTATCCGCAACATAACTTTGCTCCCGCACTTTTCTGACCTGCATGCTCCCATGGGACTTGTGTAACGCCAAGCGGGCGGGCAAACTCTGCGCACTTTCGTTATAAGATTACATAACAAACTCTTCACTTTACTTTCCGGAGACCGCCATGCGTCGTCTGCTCCTCGCTTTGCCGTTTGCCCTGTTGCCGCTGGCCATCGCCCAGGCTGCCGATGAACATGATCACGACCATGAGCACGGCAGCCTCGGTGCCCACGAACATGGCGTCGGTCGCCTGAACGCTGCCCTCGACGGGCAGACTCTGGAACTGGAGCTGGAAAGCCCGGCGATGAACCTCGTGGGTTTTGAGCACGTCGCCACCAGCGATGCCGATAAGGCCAAGGTCGCAGCCGCGCGTGCTCAGCTGGAAAAACCGCTGGCGCTGTTCAGTCTGCCGGCCGCCGCCGGTTGCAAAGTCACCCGTCAGGAACTGGAAAGCCCGCTGTTCGGCGACAAGCCGGATGCCGACGACCACGACGAAGAAGAAGAAGCCGGCAAGGATGGTCATGAGCATCATCACGACCACAGCGAAATCCACGCCCACTACCAGTTCAGCTGTGCGGCGCCGGGTGCGTTGAAAACCCTGGATCTGGCGAACCTGTTCAATACCTTCCCGGCCACCCAGAAAATTCAGGTACAACTGATCGGCCCGAGCGGCCAGCAAGGCACGGAAGTAACGGCCAAGGCCGCCGCCCTGAAGTTCTGACACGAAACGGCGCCATGACCCAAGCACTCATCGAACTGTCCGACCTGGGCTTCAACTGGCCCGGTCACCCGCCGCTGCTGGACATCCCGACGTTTCGTCTGGAAGCCGGCGAAACCCTGTTCCTCAAGGGCCCCAGCGGCAGCGGCAAGACCACCCTGCTCGGCCTGCTGGGCGGGGTGCAGAAACCCGGTCGCGGCAGCATTCGCCTGCTCGGCCAGGAGCTGACCGAACTGGGTGCCGGCGCCCGTGATCGCTTTCGGGTCGATCACACCGGCTACATTTTCCAGCAGTTCAACCTGCTGCCGTTTCTCTCGGTACGCGAGAACGTCGAGCTGCCGTGCCACTTTTCGAAGCTGCGGGCCGAGCGTGCGAAACAGCGCCACGGCAGCGTCGATCAGGCCGCCGCCACCCTGCTCGCCCACTTGGGCTTGAAGGACGAAAGCATCCTGAGTCGCCGCGCCGATTCGCTGTCGATCGGTCAGCAACAGCGGGTCGCCGCTGCCCGTGCGTTGATCGGTCAGCCAGAACTGGTGATCGCCGACGAACCGACCTCGGCACTGGATTACGACGCCCGGGAAAACTTCATTCGCCTGCTGTTCGCCGAGTGCCGCGAGGCCGGCTCGAGCCTGTTGTTCGTCAGCCACGACCAGAGCCTGGCGCCGCTGTTCGACCGTCACCTGTCCCTGGCCGAACTCAATCGCGCCGCCACGTCTGCCGAGGTCTGAGATGTATCTGTTCCGTCTGGCCATCGCCAGCCTCGCCAACCGGCGTTTCACTGCCCTGCTTACCGCATTCGCCATCGCCCTCTCCGTCTGCCTGCTGCTGGCGGTGGAGCGGGTGCGCACCGAAGCCAAGGCCAGTTTCGCCAGCACCATCAGCGGCACTGACCTGATCGTCGGCGCCCGTTCCGGTTCGGTGAACCTGCTGCTGTATTCGGTGTTTCGCATCGGCAACGCCACCAACAACATCCGCTGGGACAGCTTCGAACACTTCGCCAGCAATCCGAAGGTGAAGTGGGCAATTCCGATGTCCCTCGGCGATTCCCATCGCGGCTACCGGGTGATGGGCACCACCGAAGCGTATTTCGAGCATTACCAGTACGGTCGCCAGCAGCATCTGCAACTGGCGGACGGCCGCGCCTTCGCCACCGATCCGTTCGAAGTGGTGCTCGGTGCCGAAGTGGCCGAGGCGCTGCATTACAAGCTCGGCGACAAACTGGTACTGGCCCACGGCGTGGCGGCGATCAGTCTGGTCAAGCACGATGACAAGCCGTTCACCGTGGTCGGGATTCTCAAGCGCACCGGCACCCCGGTGGATCGTACGTTGCACATCAGCCTCGGCGGCATGGAGGCGATCCACATCGACTGGCACAACGGCGTACCGGCCCGTGGCAACGGGCGGATCAGTGCCGATCAGGCACGCAACATGGACCTGACGCCGCAAGCGATCACCGCGTTCATGCTCGGCCTCAACAGCAAGATCTCGACCTTTGCCCTGCAACGGGAAATCAACGAATTCCGTGGCGAGCCGATGCTGGCGATCCTGCCGGGCGTGGCCTTGCAGGAGTTGTGGAGCCTGATGAGTACCGCCGAAAAAGCACTGTTCGTGGTCTCGCTGTTCGTGGTGCTGACCGGGCTGATCGGCATGCTCACCGCGATTCTCACCAGCCTCAACGAGCGTCGCCGCGAAATGGCGATCCTGCGTTCGGTGGGCGCGCGACCGTGGCACATCGCAAGCCTGCTGGTGCTGGAGGCGTTTGCTCTGGCACTGACCGGGGTGATCGCCGGGCTGGCGTTGCTGTACCTCGGCATCGCTGCGGCACAAGGTTATGTGCAGGCCAATTACGGGCTGTATCTGCCGCTGGCGTGGCCAAGCGAGTATGAATGGACGCTGCTCGGTGGCATTCTGGCTGCCGCGCTGCTGATGGGCAGCGTGCCGGCCTGGCGCGCGTATCGCCAATCCCTGGCCGATGGCCTGTCGATCCGTTTATGAGGATGTTCACCATGCCCCGCGCTGCCCTTGCGCTGCTGTTGCTGGTCGCCCTGCCCGTGTGGGCGGCGGCGCCGAAAGACCTGACCTGGTCGGAGATGATCCCGCCGGACGCAGCGCCCGAAGTGCCGAACATGACGCCGCTGCATGACCTGTCGAAGATGAGCGATGCGCTGTCCGCCGAGTCTGCGCCAGCGGCCAAGCAGGACATGCCCAACGCCCCCGTGGTGCAAAGCCTCGACGGCCAGAACATCCGCCTGCCGGGCTACATCGTACCGCTGGAAGTCAGCGAAGAAGGTCGCACCACGGACTTCCTGCTGGTGCCGTATTTCGGCGCCTGCATCCACGTGCCGCCGCCACCCTCGAACCAGATCGTGCACGTGAAAAGCGAACTCGGCGTGAAGCTCGACGAGCTGTATCAGCCGTACTGGGTCGAGGGGCCGTTGCAGGTCAAGCAGTCCACCAGCGAACTGGCCGATGCCGGGTATCAGATGGAAGCGGACAAGATTTATGTGTACGAGCTACCGGAGTAAACCTGCGGGTTCTTTATTGCTTGCCAGCGATGAGGCCATGAAAGTTCCACAAAAAACCGGGGCATCACTGTTTCATTGAGCTGAGTCAAAAGACCGTATCAGACGGATTCGTACCATAGGACATCAAACATTTTTAACGTCCTTTGGGAGCTTCCATGAACAAGTCCTTGCTCAGCGCCTCGCTGTTTGCCCTCGCGCTCGCAGCCCCGCTCGCCCACGCCCACGAAGCCGGCGACATCATCGTTCGTGCCGGTGCGATCACCGTCAACCCGAAGGCCGACAGCTCCAGCGTCAAGGTCGATCAGGGTCCGTTGAGCGGCACCAACCTGGGCGGCAAGGCGACCATGAGCAGCGACACCCAACTGGGTCTGAACTTCGCCTACATGCTGACCAACAACATCGGTATCGAGCTGTTGGCCGCCTCGCCCTTCGAGCATGACGTGAAGATCAAGGGCACCGCCCTGCCCGCCGCCAACGGCAAACTCGGCACCCTCAAACACCTGCCGCCGACCCTGAGCGTCGTCTACTACCCGCTGGACGCGAAGTCGCCGTTCCAGCCGTACATCGGCGGCGGCATCAACTACACCTGGATCTACGACGAGCACGTCGGCAGCGAAGCCCAGTCCAACGGCTTCAGCAACTTCAAGGCGAAAAACTCCTGGGGCCTGGCCTGGCAGGTTGGCGCCGACTACATGCTGACCGACAACATCATGCTCAACGCCCAGGTGCGCTACATCGATATCGACACCCGCGCCACCGTCGAGAACAACGCCGTAGCCCCGGGCACCCGTGCACGGGTGAATGTGGACGTTGATCCCTTCATCTACATGGTTGGTCTAGGCTACAAGTTCTAAAGAACGTTCACGTGGTGGTGAATGAGGCTTGGTGACGAGCAGGCTCAGAACTGGCGGCGATGTTACGCCATCGACCGGGGAGCAAGCTCCCTCGCTACAGGAAACCGGTTTGAAAGCCGAATTCCGGCCGTGAAAAAGGCGCCTGTCAAAAGGCGCCTTTTTCATGTCCGCAAGAAGCTCAGCGGCCGAGCAGACGGGCCAGGCCGACGTTCATCGGCGTTGGCGTGGGGCACTTGAATCGCTCAAGCAACCGGCGGTTGTTCGCCCGCGAATGACGGATGTCACCGGAGCGCGCCGGGCCGTAGCTGACGGGCGGCAACTCGCCGACCACCGCTTCGAGCGCGGCCAGCATCTGCTTGAGGTTGGTCGCCTGATTCCAGCCGACGTTCACCGCACCGACATCCACTTGCGGCTTTTCGAGCGCCTGCACCAGGACATCGACCAGGTCTTCGACGTACATGAAATCCCGGGTCTGCTCGCCATCGCCGAACACGGTGATCGGCAGGCCTTTCTGCGCGCGTTCGCTGAAAATGCTGATCACCCCGGAGTACGGCGAGGACGGATCCTGGCGCGGTCCGAAGATGTTGAAGAAACGGAAGATCGCCGGTTCCAGACCGTGCTGGCGGCGGTAGAAATCGAAGTACTGCTCGCCGGCCAGTTTGTCCGACGCGTAAGGCGTCAGCGGTGCCTTGGGCGTGTCTTCGTCAATCGACTCGCCTTCGCCATTGTTGCCGTAGACCGCTGCGCTGGAGGCGTACAACACACGCTTCACGCCGGCCTCGCGCATGGCTTCGCAGACGTTCAGCGTGCCGATGAAATTGCTCTGGTGGGTTTTCACCGGATCGTCCACCGACGCCTGCACCGAAGCGACGGCGGCCAGATGGGCGACCGCGCTGCAACCCTGCATCGCTTGTGCGACCAGAGCAGCATCGGCCACATCGCCGACGATCAGTTCGACCTTGGGATTATCCAGCGGCAGGTTGCTGCGCTTGCCGGTCGACAGATCATCGAGAATCCGCACCGAATGGCCCTTTGCAAGCAGTGCGTCAGTCAGGTGCGAGCCGATGAAACCGGCGCCGCCGGTGATGAGAACAGGGCCTTCAGCCATGACGATAAAACCTATCCAGTAAGCCCGGGAGCGCGGCACGCCAGGCGCGCGGTTTGATCCCGAAGGTGTGCAGAATTTTCTTGCAGGCGAGCACCGCGTGTTGCGGTTCTTCGGCGGCATCCGGGCGCGCGGCGTGGGCCTGGGCGGTCGGGGCTTCGATGGCCAGCGGGTGCAGGCTGCGCGCTTCGGAGAGAATCGCCTGGCCCAGCGCCAGCGGCGTGGTCGCCTCGTGGCCGGCGTAGTGGTATGTGCCCCACAGCGGCGCGGCGCAATCGAGTTGCTTGAGCACCGAAATGATCACCCGTGCCGCATCGTCGACCGGGGTTGGATTGCCACGGCGGTCATCGGCCAGCAGCAATTCTTCCGGTTGTTCGGCACGGGCCAGGAAGCGTCCGAGTATTCCTTCCGGGCTGTCGTCGAGCAGCCAGCCGAAACGCAGCAGCACATGTTGCGGACAGGTGGCGCGTACGCTCTGCTCGATCCGCCACAGCGCCTGGCCGCGCAGGCCCAGCGGCACTGGCTCGTCCTTTTCGCTGTAGGCAGTGGCGCGGGAACCGTCGAACACCCGATAACTGGACGGCTGCACCAGCACGATGTTGTGGTGCTGGCACAGTTCGGCCAGACGCTCGATCGCGCGTTCCTGTCCGGCCAGACGGCTTTCGCTGACGGCCTCGGCCTGGAACCAGTCGAAATAGTAGGCAAGGTTGATCAATGCATCGGGACGGGTGTCGTCGAGCAATTGGGTCAGGCTCGCGGCATCCCAGCCGTCTTCGGGCGGGCGGGGGGCGAGGAAACCGATGTCTTCCTCTGCACCGAGGCGAATCAGCGCCTGCCCAAGGGCATTTCCGCCGCCCAGTAACATAAGGCGCATTCGCATAGAGTCAGCAGGCCCAGTCTGATTGGAACGATGGCTTTGGCGACGATGCTCGTTGCAGCGTCGTCGATAATTGCCGGAATCGTTGCATTTTGCGGGTTTAGTGCGCAACCGTCACCCGTAAAGTGTAGATCCCGAGCGGTACTTGCAACTTCGTCCGCCCGCCCGCATAACTGAAGCCATGAATCTGCCCCTCCCCAAGGACGCGGCCCTGGCAGGCTTCCACCCCGCCGTCAGCGCCTGGTTCAGCAGCACCTTCCCGACGGTGACGGCCGCCCAGGCCCGCGCATGGCCATTGATCCGCCAGCGCCGCTCGACGCTGATCGCCGCGCCCACCGGTTCCGGCAAGACCCTCACCGCGTTCCTCGCGGTGCTCGACGATCTGGTCCACCGTGGCCTGGAAACCCCGGACGGTCTGCCGGACGAGACGCTGGTGGTCTACATTTCTCCGCTCAAAGCGCTGTCCAACGACATCCGCATCAATCTGCAGAACCCTCTGGCCGGGATTACCGACCAGTTACGCCAAATGGACCTGCCAGCGCTGGAAATCACCACCGCCGTGCGCACCGGCGACACCCCGCAGAAAGACCGCGCCGCCATGCGCAAGAGCGCGCCGCACATATTGGTGACCACCCCGGAATCGCTCTACGTGCTGCTCGGCTCCGAGTCCGGCCGCAAAATGCTCGGTACCACGCGCACGGTGATCGTCGATGAAATCCACGCCATCGCCGCCGGCAAACGCGGCAGTCACCTGGCCTTGAGTCTCGAACGCTTGCAGGCGCTGTGCGCCGAACCACTGACCCGCGTCGGCCTGTCGGCCACGCAAAAACCGATCGATGCGGTCGCGCGGTTTCTGGTCGGCCATGACCGCCCGTGCGAAATCATCGATATCGGCCACGCGCGCCCACGGGATCTGGGCATCGAAGTGCCGCCGGTGCCATTGTCGGCCGTGATGGCCAATGACGTCTGGGAACTGGTTTATGACCGCCTCGCCACACTGGCTCGTGAACACCGCACCACGCTGATTTTCGTCAACACCCGACGTCTGGCCGAACGCTTGAGCCGACACCTGAGCGAACGCCTCGGCAAACAGGCGGTGGCGGCGCACCACGGCAGTCTGGCCAAAGAGTTTCGACTCGATGCGGAACAGCGGCTCAAGCGCGGCGAGTTGCAAGTGCTGATCGCCACCGCGTCGCTGGAACTGGGGATCGACATCGGCGAAGTCGACCTCGTCTGCCAGATCGCTTCACCGCGCTCGATTGCCGGTTTTCTGCAACGGGTCGGCCGCTCCGGGCACCAGGTCGGCGGCACACCCAAGGGGCGCCTGTTCGCCACCACCCGCGACGACCTGATCGAATGCGCCGCGCTGCTCGACTGCGTGCGCCGGGGTGAACTCGATACGCTGCACATCCCCGAAGCGCCGCTGGATGTGCTGGCGCAGCAGATCATCGCCGAGGTCAGTTGCCAGGAGTGGGCCGAGGACGATTTGCTCGCGCTGCTGCGCCGAGCCGAGCCCTACGCCCGCCTCGACGAAAAACACTTTCAGGCACTGCTGGGCATGCTCGCCGAGGGCTACAACGGCCGTCAGGGCATCCGCAGCGCCTACCTGCACCGCGACGCCGTCAGCCGAACCCTGCGCGGACGACGCGGTGCAAGGCTGACGGCAGTCACCAGCGGCGGCACTATCCCCGACAACGCCGACTACAGCGTTTTGCTCGAACCTCAGGGCCTGAACATCGGCAGCGTCAACGAAGACTTCGCCGTGGAAAGCATCGCCGGCGATGTGTTCCAGCTCGGCAACGCTTCTTATCGGATCCTGCGGGTGGAGGCCGGCAAGGTGCGGGTCGAGGACGCTCAAGGCCAGCCACCGACCATTCCGTTCTGGCTCGGCGAGGCGCCGGGGCGCAGCGACGAATTGTCGGCGGCCGTGGCGCGCCTGCACGCGCAGCTCGATCAATTGCTCAGCGCCAGCCCCGGCAACCTGCAACCGGCCCTCGACTGGCTGACCGACACCCTCGGCCTGAACCTGGCCAGCGCCGAACAACTGGTGGATTACCTGGCCCGCGCCCGCCTCGCCCTCGGCGCCCTGCCGTCGAAGGACACGCTGCTGATGGAGCGTTTTTTCGACGAGTCCGGCGGCACCCAACTGATCATCCATTCGCCGTTCGGCAGCCGCATCAACCGCGCCTGGGGCCTGGCCCTGCGCAAGCGTTTCTGCCGCACTTTCAACTTCGAATTGCAGGCAGCCGCCAGCGAAGACGCGATCGTGCTGTCGCTGTCCACCAGCCACAGTTTCGAACTCGATGAAGTCTGGCGTTACCTGCACAGCAACAGCGCCGAGCACATTCTGATTCAAGCGGTGCTGGATGCGCCGCTGTTCGGCGTGCGCTGGCGCTGGAATGCCGGGGTGGCGCTGGCCCTGCCGCGGTTTACCGGCGGGCGCAAGGTCGCGCCGCAATTGCAGCGGATGAAAAGCGAAGACCTGATCGCCAGCGTGTTTCCCGATCAGATCGCCTGCCTGGAAAACCTCGCCGGTGAACGGGAAATTCCCCAGCATCCGCTGGTGGAACAGACCCTCGACGATTGCCTGCACGAAGCGATGGACAGCGAAGGCTGGCTCGAACTGCTGCGGCGCATGGAGCGCGGCGAAGTGCGCCTGATCGCCCGTGACCTGCCGGCGCCCTCGCCGTTGGCGGCGGAAATCCTCAGTGCCCGCCCTTACACCTTTCTCGACGATGCGCCGCTGGAAGAGCGTCGCACCCAGGCAGTGCTCAACCGCCGCTGGAGTGATCCGCAATCCGCCGATGACCTCGGCGCGCTGGACGCCGACGCGATCAACGCCGTGCGCGAAGAAGCCTGGCCGACGCCGAACAGCGCCGATGAAATGCACGAAGCATTGATGAGCCTGGCCTGCATCAGCGACCGCGAAGTCGAGGCAAATCCGCAGTGGCACGACTGGCTGAATGACCTGGCCGATACCGGGCGAGCCTGCCGATTGCAGATCGGTCCCGAGCATTCACTGTGGCTGGCAAGAGAACGCCTGACCTGTCTGCAAGCGCTTTATCCACAGGCGCAGTCGGCACTGCCCGCGCTGCCCGGTTTCGACGAAGCATGGACGGCCGATGACGCACTGATCGAAGTGATCCGCGCGCGGCTCGGCGCATTCGGACCGCTACCGCTGGCGGCGATTGCCGTTCCGCTGGCGTTGATGCCGGCCTCTGTTCATCAAGCCCTCGCTCATCTGGAGCGCGAAGGTTACGTACTACGCGGCCAGTTCACGCCTGGATCGACCGTTGAGGAATGGTGCGAACGCCATCTGCTGGCGCGCATTCACCGCTACACGGTCAAGCGTCTGCGCCGGGAAATCGAGCCGGTGGCGTTGCAGGATTTCATGCGGTTTCTGTTCGACTGGCAGCACGTGTCCCCGTCCACCCGTGGTCAGGGCAACGCCGTATTGCCGGCGATTGTCGCTCAGTTCGAGGGCTACCCGGCCGCTGCTTCAGCCTGGGACAGCGACCTCCTTCCCGCGCGGCTCAAGGACTATTCACCGAGCTGGCTGGACGATCTGTGCCGCAGCGGCAAACTGGTGTGGACGCGCCTCAGCGCCCGGCAAAACATCAGCGGCACGGCGTTGCGCAGTACACCGATCGTGTTGCTGCCACGCAGTCAGGTCGGCTTGTGGAGTGCACTGGCCGAGCAGACGCCGGTCAGCGAACTGTCGCCCAAGACCCGCAAGGTTTTCGACGCGCTGAACCAGCACGGCGCGCTGTTTTTCGATGAGCTGATACATGAAGCGCACCTGCTGCGCACCGAGCTGGAAATCGCCTTGCAGGAACTGGTCGGCGCCGGGCTGGTGAATGCCGACAGCTTTGCCGGATTGCGGGCGCTGATCACCCCGGCGAGCAAGCGCCAGCAGCGCAGCAGTCGACGCGGGCGCGGGGCGTTTGTCGGTGGGATGGACGACGCCGGGCGCTGGGCGCTTTTGCGTCGCGGGCCGGTGGTGGAAAGCCGTCAAACGGCGTCGCCCGAAACCCTAGAACACATCGCCATGACCTTGTTGCGCCGCTATGGCGTGGTGTTCTGGCGCCTGCTGGAACGTGAGGCCGACTGGCTGCCGAGCTGGCGCGAACTGCTGCGCACGTTCCATCGACTGGAGGCGCGCGGCGAGATTCGTGGCGGGCGGTTTGTCAGCGGTCTGGCCGGCGAGCAATTCGCCCTGCCCGAGGCAATTCCGCTGCTGCGCGAAGTCCGCCGGCGCCCCCATGACGGCAGCCTGATTGCGGTGTGCGGCGTCGATCCGCTGAACCTCGCCGGGACCTTGCTGCCGGGGGCGAAAGTGCCGGCGCTGGCGAGCAATCGGCTGGTGTATCGCGACGGGTTGCCGGTCGCTGCCGAGGTCGCGGGCAAGCCGCAATTCTGGGTGGAGCTGGACTCCGCCGCCATGATCGAAATCCGCAACAGGCTGACCCGTCACTGAGTGCGCACCTGCTCCGGCAACACCACCGACGAATGCGCCGGCGGCGCCTCTTCTTCCTGGCGCTTGGGCAACAAAACCTGCTGTGGATAAGTCTGGGCGAAATGCACCCACGGGCTGTTATCCACAAGCTTTTTCAAACGCTGGTTGAACGCGCGGCTCACCGCGTATTGCCCGCCCGAGACCGTGCGGAACTGCGCGGTCAGCACCACACCGTTCAGGTCCATCTTGTCCACACCGAACACATCCAGCGGCCCTTGCAGGTTGTACTTGAGGAACGGGTCTTCGCGAATCGAATCCCCCGCCTCGCGGATCAGTTCGATGGCCTTGTCGACATCGGTGTCGTAGGAGAACTGCACCGAGAAAAACGCGAACGCAAACTGCCGCGATTGATTGGTCACGGCCTTGATCTGGCCGAACGGCACCGAGTGCACGAAGCCCTTGCCGTCGCGCAGGCGCAGGGTGCGAATGGTCAGGCCTTCGACCGTGCCGGCGTGCCCGGAATCGAGCACCACCCAGTCGCCGATCGACAGGGTGTCTTCGATGATGATGAACAACCCGGTAATCACGTCCTGCACCAATTGCTGCGAGCCGAAACCGATGGCCAGGCCGACCACCCCGGCACCGGCCAGCAGCGGTGCGACGTTGATCCCGAGATTGGCCATGGTGGTGATCGCACAGATCACCACCAGGATGATTTTGATCGCGTTGCGCAGCAGCGGCAGGATGGTTTTCACCCGAGTGCTGGGCTGGCGCGCCGAGCGTTTGCTGACTGGCGGTTTCAGCGCCTCCTGAATCGCCGTGTCGAGCACCACCCACAGCAGCCACGTCACGAGAATGATCAGGCCGATGCTACTCAGCGCATTGCTGATCGCCCGCCCGACCGTGCTGCTCTGGGCAAAGTCGAGCAGCGACACGCCCCAGATCCGCCCGAGAATATCGATGAATGCAATTGCAATGACGATCCGCAGCAAGGCGTGCAACAGGCTGAGGAAACGTTCCTTGTAGGCACTGCTGCGCTGAATCGCCTCGGCCCTGCGCGACTTGAACAGGTGCTGCAGCACGGTGCTGAGAAAAACCGCGCCGATCAATAGCACCGTGGTGAGCAACGCGCAGCGCAGGGCTTTCTGGTTGTCCTCGCCGATGCCTATCAGATTCACCGCCGAGACCAGCACCATCAGCACGATCGGCCAATACCAGAGCCCGGAAAAAATCCGCAGCGATTCCTGCAGCGACGGTTGCTTCAGGCGCTGGGCCAGCGGGCGATTACGGATGAGGTGCGCCACCGGACGACGCAGGCGAATCACCAGCAGGCCGAAGATGATCGACGCCAGCAGACCGGTGAACACCGCAATGCTGCTGGTGATGTTGCCGCCCAGTTGCCGGGCGATCTGCGGGCTGGTCAGGGCGTCACTCAACGCGGCGAGAAAGCCGATCAGGAACAGCGGTTTCGGGCAGTAGTCGCGGATGATCTGCACGGCGCGGCGCTTGTGGCCGACGTTGAACATCACCACCACGCACAACAGCATCGACGTGGAAAATATCCCGCTGCTGGTGGCGTAGGCAAAACACAGCGCCAGCGCCCGACCGACCGAGGCCGACAGAAAATGGCTGACGTACAGGGTCAGCGGCAGACAGATGAGTGCGGGCAGCGTGTAGGGCAACAGGTAACCGAGCAAATCCTGGCTGCGCTGACGTGTGCGCAACCAGCGCCCTTCCCGCAGACGCTTGCCCAGCACACTGCCGAGCACCGTCAACACGGCAAACGTGCCCAGCCACACGCCTGAAAGCATCAGGAAATCCCCCGCCACGCTCCAGCCCGAGCGGTTCGAAGGTTGATTGACCAGCCTGTCGACCTCATCCGCCGCCCGGTCGGCGCGCAGGCGCCAGGCGTCGACCAGATGCTCGTTGAGATCGAGTTTGTCCTGCACGTCGTCGATGCCGGAACTGATGGCGCCGAGCAGTCCGCCCTGCACGATCGGTTCCGGTTTGGCCGGCTCTTCACTGGCCGCCGGAACACCCGGCAGGCTGGCGGCTTGCACTGCATTGCCACCGAACAACAGCAATGCCCCCAATAGAATCGCGATCCTGAACCTGGTCAAAACGCAGAGCTCCCTTGGTTGAACCTGTAAGGAACTGATCGGTTTTGGCTTGGCAAAGTTCAAGAACGCCTTGAGAGCCGCTCTTTGATCTTTGCGCCCAGATCAAATATCAAATGCCCACCCCTGTATTTTTCCACCCCCACCAAACCCCGACACTGCGCTCCATTCAATCCCCCACCGGAGTGCCGTGATGCCCATTGCCCTGCTCGCGCTGACCCTCAGCGCCTTCGCCATCGGGACGACCGAGTTCGTCATCGTTGGCCTGCTTCCCACCATCGGCGCCGATCTCGGCGTCAGCCTGCCGTCCGCCGGTCTGCTGGTCAGTCTGTATGCCCTCGGCGTAGCCATCGGTGCGCCGGTGCTGACCGCCCTCACCGGTAAAGTCCCGCGCAAACTGTTGCTGCTGTCGCTGATGGTGCTGTTCACCCTCGGTAACCTGCTGGCCTGGCTGGCGCCAAGTTATGAATCGCTGGTAGTGGCGCGGATCGTCACGGGTCTGGCCCATGGCGTGTTCTTCTCCATCGGCTCGACCATCGCCACCAGCCTGGTGCCCAAGGAAAAAGCCGCCAGTGCGATTGCGATCATGTTCACCGGTCTGACCGTGGCGCTGGTCACCGGCGTACCGCTGGGCACGTTCATCGGTCAGCATTTCGGCTGGCGTGAAACCTTCCTTGCCGTTTCAGCACTGGGCGTGATCGCGTTTATCGGCAGCCTGCTGTATGTGCCGAACAACATTGCCCACAGCAAACCGGCGTCGCTGTTGCAGCAATTGCAGGTGCTCAAGCAACCGCGTCTGTTGCTGGTCTATGCCATGACGGCCATCGGTTACGGCGGCTCGTTCATCGCCTTCACGTTTCTGGCACCGATCCTTCAGGACATCTCCGGTTTCAGCGCCGGCACCGTCAGCCTGGTGTTGCTGGTGTATGGCGTTTCGGTCGCAGTCGGCAACCTCTGGGGCGGCAAACTGGCGGACAAGCGCGGGCCGATCAGTGCGCTGAAAATCATCTTCGCCCTGCTCGCCGCCGTGCTGTTCGTACTCACTTTCACCGCCGGCAACCCGTGGCTGGCACTGGCCACCGTGCTGGTCTGGGGCGCTGTCGCCTTCGGCAACGTGCCGGGCTTGCAGGTGTATGTGGTGCGTCAGGCTGAACACCACACACCGCACGCCGTGGACGTCGCATCGGGGCTGAACATTGCCGCGTTCAACCTCGGTATTGCCGGTGGCGCGTGGGGTGGCGGTTTGATCGTCGAGCACATCGGCCTGATCCATACCGCATGGATCGGCGGTCTGGTGGTGCTGGTGGCATTGGCCCTGACCGCCTGGAGCGGTCGCCTCGATCGCCTGGGCCCGGTGTACGCCGAACCCGCCGAAGGCTCGGCCCGGATCGTCACCGGGCACTGATCAAGCCAGCCCGACCGTCCGTAATCCCGTCGAAACTTTCCCCGACCGCCCGCAGTCATCCACTGACAGAGGCCGTATGGGGACTTTCGACGGGAGGCGGCATGGCTACGATTCACATCGGTATTTCAGGCTGGCGTTACGCCCCGTGGCGCGGGGACTTTTACCCCAAGGGGCTGGCGCAGAAACGCGAATTGCAGTTCGCCTCACGGGCGGTCAACAGCATCGAAATCAACGGATCGTTCTACGCCCTGCAACGGCCCGAACGCTACGCCCAGTGGTACGCCGAAACGCCGGATGACTTCGTGTTCAGCATCAAGGCGCCCCGCTTCATCACCCACATCCGCCGCCTGCGCGATATCGAGAAACCCCTGGCCAATTTCTTTGCCTCCGGGGTGCTGGAATTGAAGGAAAAATTCGGCCCGATCCTCTGGCAGTTCCCGCCCAACTTCACATTCGACCCCGAACGTTTCGAAGCCTTTCTCGACCAGTTGCCCCACGACACCCAGGCTGCCGCCGACCTCGCCCGCCAGCACGATTCACACCTGCACGGCCATGCGAGCATGAAGGCCTACGGCAAAAAACCGCTGCGCCATGCCGTGGAAATCCGCAACGACAGTTTCATCGACCCCGACTTCGTGCGCCTGCTCAAACGCTACAACACCGCGCTGGTGATTGCCGACACCGCCGGGAAATGGCCGTACCGCGAAGACCTGACCAGCGATTTCGTCTACCTGCGCCTGCACGGTGCCGAAGAGCTCTACGCCAGCGGTTACACCCGTGCAGCGCTGCAACGCTGGGCCGAACGGATCGATGCCTGGCACCATGGCCGGCAACCGCGCGATGCCCATTTGATCGCGCCGCGCCTGAAACCTCGGGCCCGCAAATCCCGCGAGGTTTTCTGCTACTTCGACAACGACATCAAGGTTCGCGCGCCTTTCGATGCCCGCAGCCTTTTGCAGCGCTTCGATCTGGATAAACACCTCGAAACCGTGCCCGGTGAACTGCCCGCCGATGGAGTACTCGCATGAGCATTCCCGAGCCGCTCGGCTTCACCGACGAGCAGTCCACGGTCATCACCACGGTGCGCCGTTTCACCGTGCTGACGGTCAACACCCACAAGGGTTTCACCGCACTGAACCGGCGTTTCATCCTGCCGGAACTGCGCGAAGCGGTGCGCAGCGTGTCCGCCGATGTGGTGTTTCTTCAGGAAGTCCACGGCACCCACGAACATCATCCCAAGCGCTACAACAATTGGCCGACGATGCCGCAGTACGAATTTCTCGCCGACAGTCTCTGGCCGCAGTTCGCCTACGGGCGCAACGCCGTGTACCCGGAGGGCGATCATGGCAATGCAGTGCTGTCGAAATTCCAGATCGTGCGCCATGACAACCTCGACGTTTCGATCAGCGGCCATGAAAACCGGGGGCTGCTGCACTGTGTGCTGCGCCTGCCGGGAGACGACCGTGAAGTGCATGCGATCTGCGTCCACCTGGGCCTGCGCGAAAGCCATCGCAACGCTCAGTTGGCTCTGCTGAAAAAGCGCCTGGCCGAACTGCCCGAGGATGCGCCGGTGATCGTCGCCGGCGATTTCAACGACTGGCGCCAGCGCGCCGATGCCTTGCTTGAACCCTGTGGCCTGCGTGAAGTGTTTGCGGCGCATCACGGCCGGTCGGCACGCAGTTTTCCCGCACGTCTGCCATTGCTGCGCCTGGACCGGATCTACGTACGCAACCTCAAGGCCAGTCAGCCCAAAGTGCTGGCGAACCGTCCCTGGTCACACCTTTCCGACCATGCACCGCTATCGGTGGAGATTGAACTATGAGCAGTGCACCGCTGGAGAAGTCCGCCGTAGAACCGGTCAGCATCACCCCACCCGTGCGCGAGCCCGGCACCGTCGATGTCGAGTATCGATGGCAGGGCAACAACCGGATCGAGCTGCTGGAAAACGGCGAAGAGTATTTCCCCCGGGTGTTCGAAGCGATGCGCGCGGCGAAAAGCGAAATCCTGCTGGAGACCTTCATCGTGTTCGAAGACAAGGTCGGCAAGGAATTGCAGGAGATTCTGATTGATGCCGCCCGGCGTGGCGTGCGCACCACCGTCAGCCTCGACGGCTTCGGTTGCGGCGAGTTGAGCACCGGCTATCTCGCCGCGCTGAGTGAAGCCGGCGTGCATTTACAAATCTTCGATCCGGCCCCCAAGCATCTGGGGATTCGCACCAACTGGTTCCGCCGTTTGCATCGCAAGATTGTGGTGGTCGACGGGCTGGTTGCGTTCATCGGCGGGATCAATTTTTCCGGCGATCACCTGGCCGATTTCGGTCCTGAAGCGAAGCAGGATTACTCGGTGGAGATTCAGGGCCCGGCGGTGACCGACATTCATCATTTCGCCCTGCTGCAAAGCGGCCGTCCGGGACGCGCAAGGTTCTGGTGGCAACGGCGCCGGCAGCGTCGCGCCGAGATGGCGTTTGACGATCACGACGGTCAGGTACGTCTGGTGTTCCGCGACAACGATCGCCACCCCACCGATATCGAAGATGTCTATTTGCAGGTACTGCGCCGCGCCCAACGGCGGGTGGTGATCGCCAACGCCTACTTCTTTCCCGGCTATCGCCTGCTGCGCGAAATCCGTAACGCTGCCCGGCGCGGGGTCGAGGTGCGGCTGATTCTGCAGGGGCAGCCGGACATGCTGGTGGCCAAGCTCGCCGCGCGCATGACCTACGACTACCTGCTCAAGGCCGGGGTGCAGATTCACGAATATTGCGAGCGGCCGTTGCACGGTAAAGTGGCGCTGGTGGACGAGGAATGGAGCACCGTCGGCTCAAGCAATCTTGATCCGCTGAGCCTGTCGCTGAACCTGGAAGCCAACGTGCTGATCCGCGACCGCGCCTTCAATCGCCACCTGTTCGAACGCCTCGAAGACCTCAGCCACAACCACTGCAAGGCGATGGACGCCGCGAAGTCGCCGCGCGGGCGGATCTGGCACATGACCGTGGGCTTTCTGGTGTTTCACTTCCTGCGGCATTTCCCGGCGATGGCCGGCTGGCTGCCGGCGCACAAGCCACGGCTCAAACCCTTTACCCATGCCGCCGGGAGCGATCCGTCATGAGCCATTCCGAAGCCCACGCGGCGGTGCATCCGACACCGGCGGGCAAGTCCCGCTGGAGCCGCTGGAAACGTCCGCTGACCCTGCTGTTTTTTCTTGCGCTGATCGTATTGCTGACGATGTTCGCCAGCCGCATCGAATGGGCCGAAGTGCTGCAGACCCTTGCCGACTTCAAGGTGCGCACGCTGATCATCGCTTCCAGCCTGACCTTGCTGAGCTTTCTGGTGTACGCCAGTTTCGACCTGATCGGCCGCACCTATATTCGTCAGGACCTGACCTGGAAACAGATCCTGCCAGTGGGCGTCATCAGCTATGCGTTCAATCTTAACCTCAGCGCATGGGTCGGCGGGATCGCCATGCGTTATCGCCTGTATTCGCGGCTCGGGGTGAGCAAAAGCAACATCGCCAAGATCCTCGGCCTGAGCCTGGCGACCAACTGGTTCGGCTACATGACCATCGCCGGCGTGGTGTTCGCCAGCGGGCTGGTGCGGATGCCACCGGGCTGGAAAATCAGCAGCGGTGCGTTACAGGGCATTGGCGTGTTGCTGCTGTTGGTCACTGTCGGCTATCTGGTCGCCTGCCAGTTTTCCCGGCGGCGCGAGTGGTCGATTCGCGGGGTGGAAATCAACCTGCCGTCGCTGCGCATGGCGGTCCTGCAATTGCTGCTCGGGGCATTGAACTGGTCGCTCATGGCAGCCGTGATTTTCACCTTGCTGCCGAGCAAACTCGACTATCCGCTGGTGCTCGGAGTGCTGTTGATCAGCGCGATTGCCGGGGTCATCACCCACATTCCCGCCGGGCTCGGCGTGCTGGAAGCGGTGTTCGTGGCGCTGCTGCAACACGAGGCTTCGCGCGGCAGTCTGGTGGCAGGATTGCTGGCCTATCGGGCAATCTATTTCCTGCTGCCGCTGCTGATCACAGTGCTGATGTACCTGGTGGTTGAAGCCAAGGCCAAGGCGTTGCGGATCGAGAAGAAACCCAAATCTGATCAGCGCGACTGAATGATGCTCAACCGCTCACCCACCACCATCTCGGTGATCCAGTCGACCAGGATCGAGGTGTAGGCCTGCTGCGAGGTCGGATCGCTCAGGGCATGGTCGGCGCCGTCGATGATGCGGTGGGTCAGCGAATGGGTCTGCTGGCATGCGGCGCGGTAACTCATGATCGTCGCATGGGGCACGTAGTCATCGGTTTCCGACTGCACCAGCAGCACGTCGCCAGTGAATTGCGAGCAGGCGTGCAAGGCGCGGTTGCTGTCGGCGCGCACCAGGGTGCCGCGATAATCGCGCAGGTCGGCCTTGTCCAGATCGCGCTTGGGCGTGTGCCATTGCTCGTCGCGGTACAGCGCCGGCACCCGCAGCGCCAGCCAGCGCACCGGGCGCAGCGAGGTCAGAATCGAAGCGAGGTAACCGCCATAGCTGGTGCCCACCACCGCAATGGCCGAAGTGTCCAGTGCCGGATGGGCGAGCAGCCGATCGTAGGCCGCCAGCAAGTCACGCAGGTTGTCTTCGCGGGTGACCCGGCTCAGCGGAATGCCGGTGCCGCCGGTGTGCCCGCGCAGGTCGAACGTCAGGCACACACAACCCAGGCCGGCGATGCCTTTGGCCCGTTCCAGATCGCGCTCCTGACTGCCGCCCCAGCCGTGCACGAACAACACGCCGGGGACTTTCGATTTGGGACTGAGAAACGTCCCGCTCATCTGTTCATCATCAATGTCGATTTGAATGCTTTCGCTTCTAGCCGTCATAGGATTTGACCGTTACGTATTTGAGGAGAAAGTCGCTGTTCTCGGCCGGCCCGCGATACACCTCGATGGCATCCGCCGGCAGGGCCTGATCGGTATAGGTTTCCACCGACGACACGCGGATCGCGCGCATCGAAGGATCGTTGACGAAACTTTGCAGCGCCGCCACTTCCGCGCTGCTGGCGCCGCCCATGCGCCAGGACTGTTCGAGCACGCCACTGCGCGGCCGGCCTTCGCTGTCCAGGCCCTGGGCGATGTCGTAATTGCGCCGCGAGGCGTAGAAACGCGGATAGGCCTCGTCCGCCGCCCGGTCGAACACCTGCGCCTGCTGGATCGCCAGACGCACGTCGTCGGGCAGATCCAGCGCCAGCAGATCCTCGTAACCGCCCTGCACCACCAGCAGGTTCGAGCCGCCGTACACCTCTTCGCCGTGGGCGTCCTTGGTCAAGTATTGATCACCGCAGTAACTCAGCACCCTGCCGCCGATGAACGACTGGCCGACGCTGTGGGTAACTACCTGACTCAAATCCTGCTCCAGCACCACGCCATCGCTGAACAATTCTCTAGCCTCGGGTCGGGCGAGGATTTCGTCGAACGAATCGAGGCTCTTGATCACTTCCTGCCCCCGCCCGGCACAGGCGTGAATCGGCTTGATCCGGATCGGCCCGCTGTACAACAGATGTTCGGCGGCGGGCCGTGCATCCTCCAGCGCAAAAACACTCAGCCCGTCCAGCACCACGGTGCGCACCCGCTCGGAGAACAATGGCGACCAGCCTTGCGGCGCATGGGCCTGATGGCTGCGCAAACCGTGGCTGATGGCTTTGGTGCAGATGAAATCGTGCTCGACGAAACCGCCCCACAAATCGTCCGGGCCGCTCACCCCCAGTTCGCGGGCCGCCGCGCCGACGAGGGTCTGGGTCGGCAGCAGATAAATATCCCGGCCGCGATGCTTTTCGGCGTCGTAACTGCCGCCGAACTTGAGGCCGAGGATCTGCGCCAGCCATCGCGCGAGGGCCTTGTTGGTCTGCACTTCATGTCGTGGTGCGCCGGGCCGAACCGAATGGGCGACGACCACTTTCCTACGGGATGTCGGGGTCATGCGTCCCCCTTCCAATGGCTGGGTGAATGTAGGTCAGAGGGTGCAGAGATCAGGCCAACCGGCGCTGGCGTGAAACACGCTGAAAATCAGCCACTTGAAAAACCGTGCTGGCACCGCGCCTGTTTCAATCTGCACGACCGGCTCGATGACTCCGGTATTCTGCACGACGGATGGGTTTTACTTCGCCACGGCCGCCGGCGGACTCACGCCGAATCGCGTGCGGTATTCACTCGGCGCCAGCCCGGTGATTTTCTTGAACGTTGCGCGAAAGGCTCCCGGATCCTGATAACCCACCGTCCACGCGATGTGGTCGATGGTGCCATTGGTGAACTCCAGCATCTCCCGTGCCTTGCCGACCCGCAGGTGCTGGCAGTATTCGGTGGGTTTGAGGCCGGTCGCCGCGCGGAAACGGCGCAGGAATGTGCGTTCTTCGAGGCCCGCACGTTCGGCCATCGCCGTCAGCGAGACATCGGTCGCGCCGTTGCCTTGCAGCCAGTGCTGAACCTTGAGAATCGCCGTGTCGCCGTGATTGAGGATCGGGGCGAAATTGCTGCCGCAGGCACTCGCGCTGTCGCTGTGTTCCACCACCAGAAACCGCGCGGTGCTGCTGGCGATGCTCGGTCCGAGCAATCGGTCCACCAGTCGCAAACCAAGCTCTGACCAGGCCATCAGCCCCGCCGTGGTAATCAGGTCACCGTCGTCGACAATCGGCGTGTCGGCCTTGAGCCTGATCTTCGGGTAATACTCGGCGAAAGCCTTGGCCGAGGTCCAGTGCGTGGTAGCGCTGCGACCGTCGAGCAACCCGCTCTCCGCCAGCAGCCACGAGCCGACACACACCCCGCCAAGCGTCGCGCCACGCGCATGTTGTTCACGCAGCCAGGGCAGCAGTCCGGCCGGCATCTGTGCCGCGGAAAAACCGGCAATGGACGGCGGGATCAACACCGCCAGCAAACCGTTGTCGGCTCCGGGATGACTGTCGTAAACCCGCACGGGCGGGTGGTCGTCATCGACCTGCCAGTGGCTGATCCGTAGCAGCGGCAATTGCGTGGCCTGGTGTTCGGCGGCGATCCGGTTGGCGACCCCGAACAGGTCGGTCAGGCCATGCACCGCCGCCATTTGCGCGCCGGGATACATCAGCACGCCCAGTTCCGCGACGGTCCTTTCTGCACCCATTGTCAGTTTTCCCCTGTGTATTGTCGGTGCGGCCAATCCTCGAAACCGTGGCCAGCGCCAATACTGAACCCACACCCAACGTTCACTTCGAGGACACACCCATGGCCAAGCAAGCGCTCATCGTAGTCGATATCCAGAACGACTACTTCCCCCAAGGCAAGTGGCCGCTGGCCGGTGCCGACGCCGCCGCGGATAACGCTGCCCGGTTGATCGCGGCATTCCGCGAGGCCGGCGATTCGGTGGTGCACATCCGCCACGAATTCACTTCGCCCGAGGCACCGTTTTTCACCCCGGGCTCCGAAGGCGCGAAACTGCATCCGAAAGTGCTCAACCGCGCCGATGAGCCGGTGGTGCTCAAGCACTTCGTCAACTCGTTCCGCGAAACCGAGCTGCAATCGATCCTCGACGAACAGGGCATCAAGGAGCTGGTGGTGGTCGGCAGCATGAGCCACATGTGCGTCGACGGCATTACCCGTGCGGCGGCAGATCTTGGCTACACCGTCACAGTGATCCATGATGCCTGCGCCAGCCGCGACCTGGAATTCAACGGTCTGACCGTGCCCGCCGCCCACGTGCATGCGGCGTTCATGTCGGCGCTGGGGTTTGCCTATGCCAGCGTGGTATCCACCGACGAGTTCCTCGCTGCCAGCCGCTAAGCCCTGCTCTGATACAACCAGAAAATCTGCGCCCGCCTCGTTGCGGGCGTTTTTTCGCGTGTCATTAAAATCTCACGCGTGAGCCATTGATGGCATCTTGATTTGGTTGTAGTGTGGCTCACGCGTGAGATGTTCATAACGGAGTCATCGCCATGAAAAGCAACTCCCCAGCAACAAAATCGGAGAGCCCGAAGGGAGTGCGCTCGACACCGTCCGCGAAAAAACCGTCGAGCTTCTACATGAAGCAGATGCGCGCGGGCCTGGCTGCCGCCGGTTATGTGAAACACGAAACTTGGGTGCTTCCGGAAAACCGAAGCTTGCTCAAGCAAATGGAGCAACAGCTACGCCAACCGATTCTGGCTGGCTCTTTCATGTCGGAGAATTACATGAGCGCAGGCAACAACTGGAACATCGATAGCCTCTACAACGCTTTCAAGGCGCTGGACGAGGTGGCTTCGCAAGAGATCACGCTGTCTCTGATCCAGAGCTCCGAACCCAGCCTCAAGCTGGAAATGAACGAATTCGGCGGTCTGCCGATTCACATCGCCCTCGCCGGTCAGCAGATCATCGTCGACACCGTGCTGGTGGACATCGATTCGATCACCGATGTGCGCGCCTTCAACGACGCCGTACTGCGCAGCCGGGAAATGTTCCCGCTGTCGTCGATCGGCATCGAGACCATGCCCAACGGCCAGACCGTCTACAACATGTTCGGCGCACTGAGTGCCGATTCGAGCCTGACCAACGTGGTCACCGAGGTGAAAACCCTGGTCGACAACGTGCAGCGCGCCAGCGAAGCCTTCGAACACTTCTTCAAGTAATCAACAGGGAATATCCAATGACTCAGTCCATCTGGAGCAAGTTGTTCACCGCGCTGCGCGGCGGCGCCAACGAAGTCGGCGAAGCGATCGCCGACCAACAGGCCCTGCGCATACTCGATCAGGAAATCCGTGACGCCGACAGCGCGCTGTCCAATGCCCGTCGCGAACTGGTCACCATCATGGCCAAGCACAAACTCTCCGCCGACCGCGTGAGCGAGTACGAAGCCAAGATCGGGGACCTGGAAGCCAAGGCCGTTTCCGCCCTGAACGCCGGCCGTGAAGACCTGGCGCTGGAAGTGGCCGAAGCGATTTCGACCCTGACCAACGACCTGGGCGTCGAGAAAAAGCAGACCGACGAGTTCGGCACCTACGCCGACAACATGCGCAAGGACATCAACAAGGCCGAAGCGCGGATCAAGAGCCTGCGCCAGCAAGTGGACATGGCCAAGGCCCGTGAGAGCGTGCAGAAAGCGCAGGTCAGCGCCTCGATCGCCAGCGGCGGCGCCAACGGCAAGCTGGAAACCGCTGTCGGTACTCTGAACCGTCTGCAAGCCAAGCAGCAGCAACGCGCTGCCGAGCTGAGCGCTGCCGACGAACTGGCCGATGCTTCGACCGGCAACGACCTGGATCGCAAGCTGCGCGAAGCCGGCATCACGCCGAACGAAGGCAGCGCCAACGCCATCCTCGAGCGTCTGAAGCAGAAGTCCGCCCAGTAACGGCGGCGAGAAAAACAGAAGGGCACCGGGTGCCCTTCTTTTTTGCCTGCTCGTTCGCCGCGCGGCCCGGTACACTAGCGGCGTTTTGCCAACGAATATCGATACCCGCTTCAAGGAATGTACCCATGGGATGGTTCAAAGATTTGCTCGGCACCAGCAACTGGCAGTCGGCCGCGCCGGCGTCCGAGTCTGCCGGCGGCCCGCTCGGACTGGCGCAGGGCAAGGCGATCCGCTTCGACACGACCCTCGGCCTGTTGCTCGACGGCAGCACATCAGTGCGGGTTCCCGACGCCCAGGCCATCTGGAGCGCCGGCTGGATCGACCTCGGCCAGTCGAACAAACTGCATCGCTACTATCTGAACGATGAAGAATTCTGGGTACAGATCCATGTCACCGGTGATGACCAGATCGAGTCGGTGACGCTGTTCAACTACGTTAGCTACGTGACGGTCAACAGTGACGCCGAATTGCAGCGTCTGGCCGGCCCGAACAGCCTGATCGGCCTACCGACCTATCGCCACGAAGGCGTCGAATACACCCGTGAGTGGGGCACCGAACGCGGTCAGACCGAACTGGTGCCGCTGACCGAACAGGTGATCAACCCCGACGAGTCGTACACCATCAACCATCACTCGATGCTCTACGCCCGGGACACCGGCCTGACCGATCGCCGCGAGCTCCTGCTGTTCTCCGTCGAACAGGACGAAGAAGGCACCGTCAGCCTGAGCACCTCGCTGGGCATCTCGCTGTACACCACCGATTTGAGCACCATCTAAAAGGAATTTTTCCATGCTGGAAGCGTTGTCCATTTCCCTGAACAAAGCCGCACTGGTCGGTTTCGTCGCCTACCTGATCGGCGCCGTGCTGCTGTTCATGCTGTTTCAGTTCGTCTACACCCGCGTCACGCCGCACAAGGAATTCGAGCTGATCCGTTCCGGCAACGTCGCCGCCGCCATTGCCCTGTCCGGCGCGATCATCGGTTTCGCGATTCCGGCCAGCAACGTGATCGCTCATTCGATCAACGTCCTCGACTTCGTCCTCTGGGCGGTGATCGCGGCCGTGGTGCAATTGTTGGCCTTCCTGGCGACCGGCCTGGTGCTCAAAGGCACGTCACAGCGCATCGCCAACGGTGAAATCGCCGCAGGCATCTATGTGGCGGCAGTTGCGATCAGCGTCGGCATGCTCAACGCCGCTTGCATGACCCCGTCCTACTGATCGGCAGGAAGCCTGAGATGAAACGAAGCAAGTACGTTCAACTGTCGCTGGCCGCTTCGGTGGCCCTGGCGATTTCCGCTGAAGTGGCCGCCCAGGAGCAGCAACGCAACTTCCAGAGCGTCGAACAATGCGTCGACGCCGAAGTGGCGCCGGATGTTTGCTCGAATGCCTACGTCGCCGCCCTGGCCGAACACCGGCGGATCTCCCCGGCCTACGACGACAAGGCTGCCTGCGACGCGGACTTTGCCGCCGACTGGTGTCAGAAAAATTCCGCCGGCCGTTTCGTGCCGAAACTCGGCGGCTTCAAGGTGCCGCAGGACGGTGAGCCGGCGCAGAACCTCGATGCGATCGCCAATGCCCAGATGCCCGCCGGCGACGCCGCCGCCGTGCAGAGCAATCAGACCAGCACTTCGCACTCGTCCAGCGGTGCAGGCAACGGCTGGCTCACCGGATGGCTGATCGGCAATGCCATGAGCAACAACCGCGCGATCGACTCGCGGCCGGTTTATCGTGAGCGCAATACCCGCCAGACCTACGACACCTCGACGCTGAACCGTCGCATCGAATCGGCGCCGAGCCGCAGCCAGCGGGACTACGACAGCGATTACCGCAAACCGGTCAACGTCGCTGCGTCCACCTCCCGTGGCGGCTTCGGCAGCCAGTCCAGCGCACGCAGTGGTTGGGGCGGCTGGGGCCGTTCGAGCAGCTGACCATGAAGAAGATCCACTGCGCCGAGCGCCACGACTGGAAGCAGACCGCCGAAAGCCTCGGCTTTCTGTTTCATACCATCGACGACGAGCCGTACTGGGACGAGCGCGCCTATTACCAGTTCACGCTCGCACAGATCGAAAACGATCTGGAGGATCCAACCACCGAGCTGCACGAGATGTGCATGGACCTGGTCGACCGCGTCGTGCACAGCGAAGAACTGCTGGGTCGCCTGAGCATTCCGGCGTCGTACTACGACATGATCCGAACGTCCTGGCTGGAAGGTCATCCGCATCTGTACGGGCGCATGGACTTCTCCTACAGCGGCAATGGCCCGGCGAAGCTGCTCGAGCTCAACTACGACACGCCCACGAGTCTTTACGAAGCGTCGGCGTTCCAGTGGGGCTGGCTGGAGCAATGCATCGAGCGCGGGATGCTGC
Organism: Pseudomonas sp. lyk4-R2A-10; assembly: GCF_030209075.1. NCBI lineage: Bacteria > Pseudomonadati > Pseudomonadota > Gammaproteobacteria > Pseudomonadales > Pseudomonadaceae > Pseudomonas > Pseudomonas sp. lyk4-R2A-10. The sequence goes on from NZ_JARVSR010000013.1 coordinate 284,315, forward strand.
CGCGCCATGCCGACCAGTTCAACAGCATCGACACCCGGCTGCACGAAGCCTTTGCCCACCTGAAACTCACGCGGCCGTTTTACTTCGCCTCGATGAAAGACTCGGTCGAAGACAAGGGCACCACGGATTACCTGCGGCTGATCGCAGAAAAGGTCGGCATCGAATCGCGGCACATCGATATCGAAGACATTGGCCTGAGCGCTGACGGTCGTTTCGTGGATCTCGAGGATCGCTGGATCCCGCACCTGTTCAAACTGCACGCCTGGGAGTTCATCTTCCACGAACCGTTCGGCGCGGCGATCGCCGAATGCGACACCCAGTTTTTCGAACCGGCGTGGAAATCCATTCTCTCCAACAAGGGCGCCTTGCCGTTGCTTTGGGAACTGCACAAGGGTCATCCGAACCTGCTCGCCGCACATCTCGATCCGAATCCGGGCAGCGCGGTGCCCAAGGGCTGGGTACGCAAGCCGTACTTCTCCCGGGAAGGTGCCAACATCGAACTGCAGACCGCCGAGGGCCTGATCGTCAAGGAGGGTGGGCCCTACACCGATGCGCCCTTCATCCTTCAGGAACTTGCCCCGTTGCCGAAGTTCGACGACAGCTACACGCTGATCGGCTCATGGGTGATCGGCGATCAGGCGGCGGGGATTGGCGTGCGCGAAGACAACAGCCTGATCACCAAGGATTCGAGTCGGTTCCTGCCGCACCTGATTCTTGACTGAAAACCCGCGCACATGAAAAAGGCCCGTCGTGTTCAGCGACGGGCCTTTTTTATTTAGCGCGGATACAGCAGCGAATCAGAACGGAATGTCGTCATCGAAGCTGTCGAAATCCGGAGCCGGTTGCGGTGCGGCCTGCTGTGGAGCCGGGGCCGAACGCTGCTGAGGTGCCGACTGCTGCGGACGCGGAGCCTGTTGGCGTGGCGCCTGCTGCTGATAGTTGTTGCCACCGCCTTGTTGGTCGCCCTGTTGTGGACGGCCGCCAAGCAGTTGCATGGTGCCTTGCATGTCGACCACGATTTCGGTGGTGTAACGCTTGATACCGTCTTTTTCCCACTCACGGGTCTGCAGCTTGCCTTCGATGTAAACCTGCGAACCCTTGCGCAGGTATTCGCCCGCGATCTCGGCAACCTTGCCGAACATCGATACACGGTGCCACTCGGTCTTCTCGACCTTCTGACCGGTCTGCTTGTCGGTCCACTGCTCGCTGGTCGCCAGACTCAGGTTGGTCACGGCGTTACCGTTGGGCAGGTAGCGTACTTCGGGATCCTGGCCGCAAGTACCGACCAGAATGACTTTGTTAACCCCACGGGCCATAACGTTCTCCTAGGCTTCGCACGCAGTCTGCGCCGGGTTGTTCACCAGGCGTTCGAGAGTGGTGCGATCCATTAATTCGGTGTCCAGTTTGATGTAGATCGCCGCTTCATCAGCGACTATCACTGCATCAGTTACCCCTACGAGGGCCTTGAGACGCTCGACCAGACCCGCTTCGCGGATCGCTTCGGGCGACAGCGGCAGGCGCAGGCTCGTCACGTAGGGAGGTTCGCGCATGGTAACAGCAAAGGCCAGCCAAAGTGCAGCCAGCCCGGCACATCCGAGGAACACAACCGACAGACCGCCATGCTGGAACATCCAGCCGCCGAGAATCCCGCCGAGTGCCGAACCGAGGAACTGACTGGTGGAGTACACGCCCATGGCCGTGCCCTTGCCACCTGCCGGTGAAACCTTGCTGATCAGCGACGGCAGCGATGCTTCCAGCAGATTGAACGCGGTGAAGAACACCACTGTCCCGATCACCAGAGCCCGCAGGCTGTCGCCGAACTGCCAGAAGAATAGCTCAGTGAGCATCAGCGTCATCACGGCGCCGAGCAAAACTCGTTTCATTTTGCGTTTCTTCTCGCCGTAGATAATGAACGGGATCATGGCGAAGAAAGAAATCAGCAGCGCGGTGAGGTAGACCCACCAGTGCTGTTCCTTGGGCAGACCGGCCTTTTCGACCAGCGCCAGGGGCAGTGCGACGAAGCTCGACATCAACATCGCATGTAACACAAAAATGCCCAGGTCCAGCCGCAGCAGGTCCGGGTGCTTGAGCGTCGGCATCAACGCCTGACGTGCAACGCCAGACTCGCGGTGGCTCAGCGGCCCGGTGGATTTCGGCACCATGAACATCACGATCACGATCCCTACCAGCGCCATGCCGCCCGTAGCCAGAAACAGACCGGACAAGCCGAACGCACGGGTCAGCAGCGGGCCGACCACCATCGCTACGGCGAACGACAGGCCGATGGTCATGCCAATCATGGCCATGGCCTTGGTGCGGTGCTGTTCGCGGGTCAGGTCGGAAAGCAACGCCATGACTGCCGCAGAAATAGCGCCGGCGCCCTGCAGGATCCGCCCGGCAATCACGCCCCAGATCGAATCGGCCTGAGCCGCCAGCACGCTGCCAAGGGCGAAGACGATCAGCCCCAGGTAAATCACCGGACGCCGGCCGATGCGGTCGGAAATGATCCCGAACGGAATCTGAAAAATCGCCTGGGTCAGGCCGTAAGCGCCGATCGCCAGCCCGATCAGGGCCGGGGTCGCTCCCGCCAGATCCATGCCGTAGGTCGCCAGTACCGGCAACACCATGAACATGCCAAGCATACGGAAGGCGAACACCAGGGCCAGACCGCTCGCCGCGCGGGTCTCGCTGCCACTCATGCGTTCGCTGTGGGGATCGTGCATGGAAAAACCTCGTGTGAACCGGCGGCGATTCTACCAGTCCCATCGAGAGACGGGGTATATCGCGACGCTTTGACGCGTACAGATGAAACTCTCTTCATGTAAGGCAAAAAACCCTTCACTTGATAGTGTGCATCCATCCAGTATTTGGCCGTATACTCCTGTGTTTTCGACGCCCGCCGAGCGAGGCCATTTTGGACAAGATCCTGATTCGTGGGGCCCGCACCCACAACCTGAAGAACATCGACCTGACCCTGCCACGGGACAAACTGATCGTCATCACCGGCCTGTCCGGATCCGGCAAGTCGTCCCTGGCCTTCGACACGCTGTACGCCGAAGGTCAGCGCCGCTATGTCGAATCCCTGTCGGCCTATGCCCGGCAGTTCCTGTCGATGATGGAAAAACCCGACGTCGACACCATCGAAGGCCTGTCGCCGGCGATCTCCATCGAACAGAAGTCGACCTCGCACAACCCGCGTTCCACGGTCGGCACCATCACCGAAATCTACGACTACCTGCGCCTGCTTTATGCCCGCGTAGGTACGCCGCGCTGCCCGGATCACGACATTCCGCTGGAAGCACAGACTGTCAGCCAGATGGTCGACCTGGTACTGGCCCAGCCGGAAGGCAGCAAGCTGATGCTGCTGGCGCCGGTGATCCGCGAGCGCAAGGGCGAGCACCTGTCGGTGTTCGAAGAACTGCGCGCCCAGGGCTTCGTCCGGGCCCGGGTCAATGGCCGGCTCTGCGAGCTGGACGAACTGCCGAAACTGGATAAACAGAAGAAGCATACGATCGAAGTGGTGGTCGACCGCTTCAAGGTTCGCGCCGACCTGCAGCAGCGTCTGGCGGAGTCCTTCGAGACCGCGCTGAAGCTGGCAGACGGCATCGCCCTGGTGGCGCCGATGGACGACGAGCCGGGCGAAGAAATGATCTTCTCCGCGCGCTTCGCCTGCCCGATCTGCGGCCACGCAATCAGCGAGCTGGAACCCAAGCTGTTTTCCTTCAACAACCCGGCCGGCGCCTGCCCGACCTGCGACGGTCTGGGAGTGAAGCAGTTCTTCGACATCAAGCGACTGGTCAACGGTGATTTGACCCTGGCCGAAGGCGCGATCCGTGGCTGGGACAGGCGCAACGTCTATTACTTCCAGATGCTCGGCTCACTGGCCGCGCACTACGGTTTCAGCCTGGAGCAGCCGTTCAACGAGCTGCCGGCCGATCAACAGAAATACATCCTGCACGGCAGTGGCTCGCAGAACGTCGATTTCAAATACCTCAACGACCGGGGCGACATCGTCAAACGCTCGCACCCGTTCGAAGGCATCGTGCCGAATCTCGAGCGCCGCTACCGCGAAACCGAATCGGCGAGCGTGCGCGAAGAACTGGCGAAGTTCCTCAGCACCCAGTCGTGCCCGGATTGCCGTGGCACCCGCCTGCGTCGCGAAGCGCGGCACGTGTGGGTCGGCGAGAAAACCCTGCCGGCGGTGACCAACCTGCCGATCGGCGACGCCTGCGATTACTTCGGCGCGCTGAAGATGACCGGCCGCCGCGGCGAGATCGCCGACAAGATTCTCAAGGAAATTCGCGAGCGCCTGCAGTTTCTGGTCAACGTCGGCCTGGACTATCTGTCGCTGGATCGCAGTGCCGATACGTTGTCTGGCGGTGAAGCGCAGCGGATTCGTCTGGCCAGCCAGATCGGCGCGGGCCTTGTGGGTGTTCTGTACATCCTCGACGAGCCGTCCATTGGCCTGCACCAGCGCGACAACGATCGCCTGCTCGGCACCCTCAAACACCTGCGCGACATAGGCAACACGGTCATCGTGGTAGAGCATGACGAAGACGCGATCCGCTTGGCCGACTACGTAGTGGATATCGGCCCGGGTGCCGGCGTTCATGGCGGGCAGATCGTCGCCGAAGGCACGCCGGACGAAGTCATGGCGCACCCGGACTCGCTGACCGGCAAATACCTGTCGGGCCGGGTCAAGATCGAAGTACCGGCCAAGCGCACGCCGCGTAACAAGAAGCAGGTGCTGTCGCTCAAGGGGGCGCGCGGCAACAATCTGCGCAACGTCGACCTGGAAATCCCGATCGGCTTGCTGACCTGCGTGACCGGTGTCTCCGGCTCGGGCAAATCGACGTTGATCAACAACACGCTGTTCCCTTTGAGCGCCACGGCACTCAATGGCGCGACCACCCTGGAAGCGGCAGCTCATGACAGCATCAAGGGCCTGGAGCATCTGGACAAGGTCGTCGACATCGACCAGAGCCCGATCGGTCGTACGCCACGTTCCAACCCGGCGACCTATACCGGGCTGTTCACGCCGATTCGCGAACTGTTCGCCGGTGTGCCCGAATCCCGATCTCGTGGTTACGGCCCGGGGCGCTTCTCGTTCAACGTCAAGGGCGGTCGTTGCGAAGCTTGCCAGGGCGACGGTCTGATCAAGGTGGAAATGCACTTCCTGCCGGACATCTACGTCCCGTGTGATGTGTGCAAGAGCAAGCGCTACAACCGCGAAACCCTGGAGATCAAATATAAGGGCAAGAACATCCACGAAACCCTCGAGATGACCATCGAGGAAGCGCGGGAGTTCTTCGACGCGGTGCCGGCGCTGGCGCGCAAACTGCAAACGCTGATGGATGTGGGGCTTTCGTACATCAAGCTTGGACAATCGGCCACGACGCTTTCCGGTGGTGAAGCGCAGCGGGTCAAGTTGTCCCGCGAGCTGTCCAAGCGCGATACCGGCAAGACCCTGTACATCCTCGACGAGCCGACCACCGGCCTGCACTTCGCGGATATCCAGCAACTGCTCGACGTACTGCATCGCCTGCGCGACCACGGCAACACCGTGGTGGTGATCGAGCACAACCTCGACGTGATCAAAACCGCCGACTGGCTGGTGGATCTTGGCCCCGAGGGTGGTTCGAAAGGTGGTCAGATCATCGCTACCGGTACGCCGGAGGAAGTGGCCGAGATGAAACAGTCTCACACCGGGCATTACCTCAAGCCGCTGCTGATCCGCGATCGGGCCTGATTGCCGGACATGAAAAAGCCCCTGTCACTTCCTCAGTGACAGGGGCTTTTTTGTATCGACTGCAATCAGGACGCGTGAGACTGCAGGTAGTTCTGGATACCGATCAGTTTGATCAGTCCCAACTGCTTCTCAAGCCAGTAGGTGTGATCTTCTTCGGTATCATGCAACTGAAGCTTGAGGATATCGCGGCTTACATAGTCGCCATTCTTTTCACACAGCTCGATGCCCTTGCACAGTGCAGCACGAACCTTGTACTCAAGACGCAGATCCGCTTCGAGCATGGTCTCGACCGTGGTACCAACATCCAGGTCATCCGGGCGCATGCGCGGAGTGCCTTCGAGCATCAGAATCCGGCGCATCAGCGCATCGGCATGACCGGCCTCTTCTTCCATCTCGTGGTTGATTCGTTCGTAGAGCTTGGTGAATCCCCAGTCCTCATACATCCGCGAGTGAACGAAATATTGGTCACGCGCGGCCAGTTCGCCGGTCAGCAACGTGTTGAGGTAATCGATAACGTCTGGGTGGCCTTGCATCGCCCTACATCTCCCTGCTTGAAAGTCTGTAGTTTGAACCAACCTGACTGGAAGGTCACTCACTTCGCGCAATAAAAGCGAAGATATTCTGAGAAAAGCAGCCTAAATAACGCAAAAACCGCCCGAATGAGGGCGGTTCTGCTTCTCGTTTAGACTTCGTTAAGCTGTACGTTGAGCAGCTTTGCGATTGCTTCTCCGTACGCCGGATCGGCCTTGTAGAAATGCTGCAGCTGACGGTCGATCACATCACTCGAAACACCCCCCATAGCACCGGCGATGTTGCTGACCAGCAACGCTTTCTGTTCGTCGCTCATCAAACGGAACAGCGCACCGGCGTGGCTGTAGTAGTCGCTGTCTTCGCGGTGATCGTAGCGATCAGCCGCACCACTCAGGGCCAGCGCAGGCTCGGCATAATGTGGCGCTTGTTTCGGCGACTCTACGTAGCTGTTTGGCTCGTAGTTAGGCGCCGCGCCACCATTGCTGCCAAAAGCCATAGAACCGTCGCGCTGGTAAGTATTCACCGGGCTGCGCGGGGCGTTAACTGGCAGCTGCTGGTGGTTGGTGCCTACGCGGTAGCGGTGGGCATCGGCGTACGCGAATACCCGACCTTGCAGCATGCGATCTGGCGACAGACCTACGCCAGGCACCATGTTGCTCGGGCCGAACGCAGCTTGCTCAACTTCGGCAAAGTAGTTGAGCGGATTACGGTTCAGCTCCAACTCACCCACCTCGATCAGTGGAAACTCCTTTTGCGACCAGGTCTTGGTCACGTCGAACGGGTTCTCATAGTGCGCAGCGGCTTGGGCTTCGGTCATGATCTGGATACACACGCTCCATTTCGGGAAGTCACCACGCTCGATGGCTTCGAACAGATCGCGCTGGGCGTAGTCCGGGTCTGTGCCCGCCAGACGTGCCGCGTCTGCCGGCGCGAGGTTCTTGATCCCTTGCTTGGTCTTGTAGTGCCACTTCACCCAGTGGCGCTCGCCTTGAGCGCTGATGAGGCTGTAGGTGTGACTGCCGAAGCCGTGCATGTGGCGATAGCCGTCCGGAATACCGCGATCGGAGAACAGGATCGTGACCTGGTGCAGCGCTTCAGGCGAATGCGACCAGAAGTCCCACATCATCTGCGCGCTTTTCAGGTTGCTTTGCGGCAGGCGTTTCTGGGTGTGGATAAAGTCAGGAAATTTCAGCGGATCGCGAATGAAGAACACCGGCGTGTTGTTGCCGACGATGTCCCAGTTGCCTTCTTCGGTGTAGAACTTGAGGGCGAAGCCACGCGGATCGCGCTCAGTGTCGGCCGAGCCACGCTCACCACCGACCGTGGAGAAACGCAGGAAGGTCGGCGTCTGCTTGCCGACAGCAGAGAACAGCTTGGCGCTGGTGTACTGCGTAATGTCGCGAGTGACCGTGAAAGTGCCGTATGCGCCCGAACCCTTGGCGTGTACACGACGCTCAGGAATGTTTTCCCGGTTGAAGTGAGCAAGCTTCTCGATCAGGTGGAAATCATCGAGCAGCAACGGACCACGAGGGCCGGCGGAGCGAGAGTTCTGGTTATCGGCGACAGGTGCGCCACTGGCGGTCGTAAGCGTCTTGTTCTGGCTCATGCGATCTTCTTCCTCTATCGGTCTTGAACTGCCGGCTAATCGGCTTGTTGGGGAGTATCGATCATCAATATGACAGCCACAAATTCATTAACTTATGGTCGGCAATAGATAAAAACTAACGACAATCCCCCGCACATAGTGCAGACCCAAACAGGGTAGAAGCTTGTACGAACAGCGCATTTCTTACAGGCACAAAAAACCGGGCACTAGGCCCGGTTCCTTGTTTCAGACTGATGTCTTACTCAGCGGATACAGCTTCACCGCCGACAGCACGATCAACCAGTTCGACGTACGCCATAGGCGCGTTGTCGCCAGCGCGGAAACCGCACTTGAGGATGCGCAGGTAGCCACCCTCACGGGTAGCGTAACGCTTGCCCAGGTCGTTGAAGAGCTTACCAACGATAGCTTTCGAACGAGTACGGTCGAAAGCCAGACGACGGTTAGCAACGCTGTCTGTCTTGGCCAGAGTGATCAGCGGCTCGGCAACGCGGCGCAGTTCTTTGGCTTTTGGCAGAGTAGTTTTGATCAGCTCGTGCTCGAACAGCGACACCGCCATGTTCTGGAACATGGCCTTGCGGTGCGAGCTGGTGCGGCTCAGGTGACGCCCACTTTTACGATGACGCATGGTTCATTCCTTACCAAACACTACGTTCGGTGATTACGACGATCAGGCAGTCGCCTTGTCGTCCTTCTTAAGACTTGCAGGCGGCCAGTTGTCGAGGCGCATGCCGAGGGACAGACCGCGGGAGGCCAGAACGTCCTTGATTTCAGTCAAGGATTTCTTGCCCAGGTTCGGAGTCTTCAACAGCTCTACTTCGGTACGCTGAATCAGGTCGCCGATGTAGTAGATGTTTTCCGCCTTAAGGCAGTTAGCCGAACGTACAGTCAGTTCCAGATCGTCAACCGGGCGAAGCAGGATCGGATCGATCTCGTCTTCCTGCTCGACAACCACTGGCTCACTGTCACCTTTGAGGTCGACGAACGCAGCCAACTGCTGTTGCAGAATGGTTGCAGCACGGCGGATAGCCTCTTCAGGATCCAGAGTACCATTGGTTTCCAGATCAATAACCAGCTTGTCCAGGTTGGTACGCTGCTCGACACGGGCGTTTTCCACCACATATGCGATACGGCGAACCGGGCTGAACGAAGAGTCGAGCTGCAAGCGACCGATGCTGCGGCTTTCGTCTTCATCGCTCTGACGCGAGTCGGCTGGTTCATAACCACGACCACGAGCTACGGTGAGCTTCATGTTCAGGGCGCCGTTAGACGCCAGGTTAGCGATTACGTGATCGGGATTAACGATCTCGACATCATGATCCAGCTGAATATCGGCAGCGGTAACCACCCCCGAACCCTTCTTCGACAAGGTCAGCGTAACTTCGTCACGACCGTGCAGCTTGATGGCCAGACCTTTAAGGTTCAACAGGATTTCAATTACGTCTTCCTGTACACCTTCGATGGCGCTGTACTCGTGGAGCACACCGTCAATCTCGGCCTCGACTACTGCGCAGCCGGGCATTGAGGACAACAGGATGCGGCGCAGCGCGTTGCCCAGGGTGTGGCCAAAACCACGCTCGAGAGGCTCGAGAGTGATCTTGGCGCGGGTTGGACTGACAACCTGCACATCAATGTGGCGGGGTGTCAGGAACTCATTTACCGAAATCTGCATGGATGCACCTATTTTCTAGCCCTTACTTACTTGGAGTAGAGCTCGACAATCAGGCTTTCGTTGATGTCGGCGGACAGATCACTGCGAGCAGGAACGTTCTTGAAAACGCCCGACTTCTTCTCAGCATCTACCTCTACCCATTCTACGCGACCACGTTGGGCGCACAGCTCGAGAGCTTGGACAATGCGAAGTTGGTTCTTTGCCTTCTCGCGAACAGCAACCACGTCACCAGCACGAACCTGGTAGGACGGAACGTTTACGGTCTGACCGTTAACGCTGATCGACTTGTGCGATACCAGCTGACGGGATTCGGCACGAGTCGAACCGAAGCCCATACGGTATACAACGTTGTCCAGACGGCATTCGAGCAGTTGCAGCAGGTTTTCACCGGTTGCACCTTTCTTGCTGGCAGCAGCCTTGTAGTAGCCGCTGAACTGACGCTCGAGAACGCCGTAGATACGACGGACCTTCTGCTTTTCGCGCAGTTGGGTGCCGTAATCGGACTGGCGACCGCGGCGTTGGCCGTGGATACCAGGTGCTGCTTCAATGTTGCACTTCGATTCGATCGCGCGCACGCCGCTCTTCAGGAAGAGATCGGTGCCTTCGCGACGAGCGAGTTTGCATTTTGGACCAATGTAACGAGCCATTCTTTACAATCTCCTGGATTACACGCGGCGCTTCTTCGGCGGACGGCACCCGTTGTGCGGGATTGGCGTCACGTCGGTGATGCTGGCGATCTTGTAGCCACAGCCGTTCAAAGCGCGGACTGCGGATTCACGACCTGGACCTGGGCCCTTGACGTTCACGTCGAGGTTTTTCAGGCCGTATTCCAGCGCAGCTTGACCAGCACGTTCAGCGGCTACCTGAGCAGCGAACGGGGTGGACTTGCGGGAACCGCGGAAACCCGAACCACCGGAGGTAGCCCAGGAAAGAGCGTTACCTTGACGGTCGGTGATGGTCACGATGGTGTTGTTAAAAGAGGCATGGATGTGGGCGATGCCATCAACCACTGTCTTTTTAACTTTTTTACGAGGACGAGCAGCAGGTTTTGCCATGATTAAATTCCTGTCGATTCGCTGGGGCGATTACTTGCGGATCGGCTTACGCGGACCTTTACGGGTACGCGCGTTGGTCTTGGTACGCTGACCGCGTACTGGCAGACCACGACGATGACGCAGACCGCGATAGCAACCGAGGTCCATCAAGCGCTTGATTTTCATGTTGATTTCGCGACGCAGGTCACCTTCAGTGGTGAACTTCGCCACTTCGCCACGCAGCTGTTCAATCTGCTCGTCGCTCAGATCCTTGATCTTTGCGGCTGGGTTTACCCCAGTCTCTGCACAGATCTTCTGTGCAGTAGTGCGACCAACACCATAGATGTAGGTCAGCGAGATAACAGTATGCTTGTTATCTGGAATGTTAACGCCTGCAATACGGGCCATTCAGTGGGACTCCAATTGACAGCTACCTACGCCCCGGAAGCCAAGAAATAGGGCGCGAGATAATATCGCTGTAATAACAAATAATCAACCCGGTAGCGCACTAGCTACCGGGCTTGAAGCACAATCACACTCAGCCTTGGCGCTGTTTGTGACGCGGTTCCGCGCTGCAAATTACTCGAACAACACCTTCGCGGCGAATAATCTTGCAGTTACGGCACAGCTTTTTCACCGATGCACGAACTTTCATCACCAACTCCTCGAACCTTATGGGTACTCAGCGCAACATGCCGCTGCCGTAACCCTTCAGGTTGGCTTTCTTCATCAGGGATTCGTACTGGTGCGAAACGAGGTGCGATTGTACTTGGGACATGAAGTCCATCACAACCACGACCACGATCAGCAACGAGGTCCCGCCAAGGTAGAACGGAACGTTTGCTGCAACCACCAGGAACTGGGGCAACAAGCACACGGCCGTCATGTAAAGAGCACCGAACATGGTCAAGCGAGTCAGAACGCCATCAATATAGCGTGCGGACTGCTCACCTGGACGGATGCCCGGAATAAAGGCACCGGACTTCTTCAGGTTTTCCGCTACGTCTTTCGGATTGAACATCAACGCCGTATAGAAGAAGCAGAAGAAAATAATCCCTGCACTAAACAGCAGAATATTCAACGGCTGACCAGGAGCGATCGACTGCGAGATGTCCTGCAACCAGCCCATACCTTCAGACTGACCAAACCAGGCACCCAACGAAGCCGGGAACAGCAAAATGCTGCTCGCGAAAATAGCCGGAATAACACCGGCCATGTTCACCTTCAGCGGCAAGTGGCTTGTCTGTGCAGCAAAAACCTTGCGGCCCTGCTGACGCTTGGCGTAGTGAACAGCGATACGACGCTGACCACGCTCAATGAAGACCACGAAACCGATAATCGCTACTGCCAGCAAACCGATGGCAACCAAGGCGAAGATGTTGATATCGCCCTGACGCGCAGACTCGAAAGACTGCCCGATTGCTCTCGGAAGACCGGCGACGATACCCGAAAAAATCAACATCGAGATACCGTTGCCTACACCACGCTCAGTAATCTGCTCACCCAGCCACATCATGAACATCGCGCCAGCCACAAACGTGGAAACCGCGACGAAATGGAAGCCAAAGTCACCAGTGAACGCAACGCCCTGCCCCGCCAGACCAATGGACATGCCAATGGCCTGAACGAGAGCGAGGACGACGGTGCCGTAGCGGGTGTACTGGCTGATCTTGCGACGGCCAGCTTCACCTTCCTTCTTCAACTGCTCCAGCTGCGGGCTGACGGCGGTCATCAACTGCATGATGATCGATGCCGAAATGTACGGCATGATCCCCAACGCAAAGATGCTCATCCGCTCCAGCGCGCCGCCGGAAAACATGTTGAACAAGCTAAGAATGGTCCCCTCATTCTGTCGAAACAGGTCTGCGAGTCGATCCGGGTTGATACCTGGAACCGGGATGTGTGCGCCTATTCGGTAGACGATAATCGCCAGGAACAGAAAACGCAGACGAGCCCAAAGTTCAGACATACCGCCTTTGCCGAGCGCAGAGAGAGCACCTTGCTTAGCCATTTATTCCTCGAACTTGCCGCCAGCTGCTTCGATAGCCGCACGCGCACCTTTGGTGGCGCCGATTCCCTTGCCGATAGTGACAGCGCGAGCCACTTCACCGGACAGCATGATTTTCACACGCTGTACGTTGACGTTGATCACGTTGGCATCTTTCAGGGACTGCACGGTGACGATGTCGCCTTCCACTTTAGCCAGCTCGGACAGACGCACTTCTGCGCGATCCATGGCCTTCAGGGAAACGAAACCGAACTTCGGCAGGCGACGATGCAGCGGCTGTTGGCCGCCTTCAAAGCCTGGAGCAATGGTGCCACCGGAGCGGGAAGTCTGACCTTTGTGACCACGGCCACCAGTCTTACCCAAACCACTACCGATACCACGGCCCGGACGATGCTTTTCGCGACGGGAACCCGGCGCTGGACTCAGATCATTGAGTTTCATCGATTAACCCTCGACACGCAGCATGTAGTAAGCCTTGTTGATCATCCCGCGATTCTCGGGAGTATCCTGGACTTCTACAGTGTGACCGATGCGACGCAGACCCAGACCCTTAACGCACAGTTTGTGGTTAGGGATGCGGCCGGTCATGCTTTTGATCAGCGTAACTTTAACGGTAGCCATGATTACTTGATCTCCTCAACACGCAGGCCACGTTTGGCTGCAATGGATTCAGGAGACTGCATAGCCTTCAGACCCTTGAAAGTGGCGTGAACCACGTTTACAGGGTTAGTCGAGCCGTAGCACTTGGCCAGAACGTTCTGAACGCCAGCAACTTCGAGGACAGCACGCATAGCGCCGCCAGCGATGATACCGGTACCTTCAGAAGCAGGCTGCATGTACACCTTCGAAGCGCCATGAGCAGACTTCATTGCGTACTGCAGAGTGGTGCCGTTCAGATCAACCTGGATCATGTTGCGGCGAGCAGCTTCCATTGCCTTCTGGATCGCAGCAGGCACTTCACGCGACTTGCCACGGCCGAAGCCAACACGCCCTTTACCATCACCAACCACGGTCAACGCGGTGAAAGTGAAGATACGGCCGCCTTTTACGGTTTTGGCTACGCGGTTAACTTGAACCAGCTTCTCGATGTAGCCTTCGTCGCGCTTTTGGTCGTTATTTGACATAACTTAGAACTCCAGCCCAGCTTCACGAGCAGCATCAGCCAGCGCTTTAACGCGGCCATGGTACTTGAAGCCAGAGCGGTCGAAAGCCACCTGCGAGACGCCAGCGGCCTTAGCACGCGTAGCGACCAGCTGGCCAACCTTAGTGGCCGCGTCGATGTTGCCAGTGGCGCCATCACGCAGTTCTTTATCCAAAGTCGAGGCGCTTGCCAGGACTTTGTTGCCGTCGGCCGAAATGACCTGGGCGTAGATGTGCTGCGAAGAGCGGAACACGCAGAGACGCACGACTTCGAGTTCGTGCATTTTCAGGCGTGCTTTGCGAGCGCGACGCAGTCGAGTAACTTTTTTGTCGGTCATTTGCTATGCCCTACTTCTTCTTGGCTTCTTTACGACGGACGACTTCGTCCGCGTAGCGCACACCTTTGCCTTTGTACGGCTCTGGTGGACGGAAGTCGCGGATCTCGGCGGCCACTTGACCTACCAGCTGCTTGTCGATGCCCTTGATCAGGATATCGGTCTGGCTAGGAGTCTCAGCGGTGATGCCTTCCGGCAGTTCGTAATCCACTGGGTGCGAGAAGCCAAGAGCCAGGTTCAGCACCTGACCTTTTGCTTGCGCTTTGTAACCAACACCGACCAGCTGGAGCTTACGCTCGAAGCCTTGGCTTACGCCCTGGACCATGTTGTTTACCAACGCACGAGTGGTACCGGCCATTGCGCGAGTCTGTTGATCGCCATTGCGAGCAGCAAAACGCAGCTCACCGGCCTCTTCAACGACTTCAACGGACGAATGGACGTTCAGTTCAAGAGTACCCTTGGCACCCTTCACCGAAAGCTGTTGGCCTGCGAATTTTACTTCGACACCGGCTGGCAGCTTAACGGGGTTCTTAGCGACGCGAGACATGCTTATCCCCCCTTAGAACACAGTGCAAAGAACTTCGCCGCCGACACCGGCAGCGCGCGCAGCACGATCAGTCATCACACCCTTGTTGGTGGAGACGATAGACACACCGAGACCGCCACGTACTTTTGGCAGTTCTTCGACGGACTTGTACTGACGCAGGCCTGGACGGCTAACGCGCTTCACTTCTTCGATGACCGGACGGCCTTCGAAGTATTTCAGCTCGATGGACAGCAGTGGTTTGGTTTCGCTGCTGATCTGATAACCCGCGATGTAACCTTCGTCCTTCAGGACTTTTGCTACAGCCACCTTCAACGTGGAAGACGGCATGCTTACGACGGACTTTTCAGCCATCTGGGCATTACGGATTCGAGTTAGCATGTCCGCTAACGGGTCCTGCATACTCATGGGCTAGACGCTCCTAATACAGAAAAATTAGCCTTGCGGCTACTACTTGTCGCCGAGAAATTCCGGGCATAAAAAACACGGGCTCAGGCGAGCCGGTCATTCTAGACATACCCCAGAAATGAATCAAGCCCCAAAAGGGGCTTGATTCAAGTTCAAGGCCACCGGTGGTCAGGTTCTTGCGACGCTGACCACCAAGGCTTTGACAGCAATTACCAGCTGGCTTTAACCAGACCTGGAACGTCACCACGCATTGCCGCTTCACGCAGTTTGTTACGGCCGAGGCCGAACTTGCGGTAAACGCCGTGCGGACGACCGGTCAGACGGCAACGGTTACGCATGCGCGAAGCGCTTGCGTCACGTGGTTGCTTCTGCAGAGCTACGGTAGCTTCCCAACGCGCTTCTGGACTTGCGTTCAGATCGACGATGATAGCTTTCAGCGCTGCACGCTTGACGGCGTACTTGGCAACGGTGAGCTGACGCTTCAGCTCACGGTTTTTCATGCTCTTCTTGGCCATTTTCCTACTCCAATCAGTTGCGGAACGGGAATTTGAAAGCACGCAGCAGAGCGCGGCCTTCATCATCGTTCTTGGCAGTGGTGGTCAGGGTAATGTCCAGACCGCGGAGAGCATCGATCTTGTCGTAGTCGATTTCCGGGAAAATGATCTGCTCTTTCACGCCCATGCTGTAGTTGCCACGACCATCGAAGGACTTGGCATTCAGGCCGCGGAAGTCGCGAACCCGAGGCAGGGAGATCGACAGCAGACGATCCAGGAACTCGTACATACGCTCACGGCGCAGGGTCACTTTGACGCCGATCGGCCAACCTTCACGGACTTTAAAGCCAGCGATGGATTTGCGAGCGTAGGTCACAACGACTTTCTGGCCGGTGATCTTTTCCAGGTCAGCAACAGCGTGCTCGATGACTTTTTTGTCGCCGATCGCTTCGCCCAGACCCATGTTCAGGGTGATTTTGGTAACGCGCGGAACTTCCATCACGTTCGAAAGCTTAAGTTCTTCCTTAAGTTTCGGAGCGATTTCCTTCCGGTAAATCTCTTTTAGTCGTGCCATGGTCTTCTACCTAGCAGTGTTCAAGCATCAACCGCTTTTTGGGTCGACTTGAAGACACGAATTTTCTTACCGTCTTCTACTTTGAAACCAACGCGGTCAGCCTTGTTGGTTTCGCCGTTGAAGATGGCGACGTTGGAAGCGTGCAGTGGCGCTTCTTTCTCGACGATACCGCCCTGTACGCCCGACATCGGGTTAGGCTTGGTATGACGCTTGACCAGGTTCAGACCACCAACAACCAGACGGTTGTCAGCAAGAACCTTCAGCACCTTACCGCGCTTACCTTTGTCTTTGCCGGCGATCACGATGATCTCGTCGTCACGACGAATCTTTTGCATGTCGGATCTCCTTACAGCACTTCTGGGGCGAGCGAGACGATCTTCATGAACTTCTCAGTACGAAGCTCACGGGTCACTGGCCCAAAGATACGGGTGCCGATCGGCTCTTGCTTGTTGTTCAGAAGAACAGCAGCGTTGCCATCAAAGCGGATAATGGAGCCATCAGCACGACGTACGCCGTGACGAGTGCGGACTACAACAGCAGTCATCACTTGGCCTTTTTTCACCTTACCGCGAGGAATTGCTTCCTTCACGGTAACTTTGATGATGTCACCGATACCAGCGTAACGACGATGGGAGCCACCCAGCACCTTGATGCACATAACGCGGCGAGCGCCGCTGTTATCGGCCACATCGAGCATGGATTGAGTCTGAATCATATAATTTCTCCGACCCCTAGCCCTTAGACTTCCACAGCGCGTTCGAGAACATCAACCAGCGCCCAAGACTTGGTCTTGGCCATCGGACGAGTTTCACGAATAGTGACTTTGTCGCCGATGTGGCACTGATTGGTTTCGTCGTGCGCGTGCAGCTTAGTCGAACGCTTAACGTATTTACCGTAGATCGGGTGCTTAACGCGACGCTCGATCAGAACGGTGATGGTTTTGTCCATCTTGTCGCTGACAACACGGCCAGTCAGCGTACGGACAGTTTTTTCGGCTTCAGCCATGATCACTTACCTGCCTGCTGGTTGAGCACAGTCTTCACGCGAGCGATGTCACGCTTAACTTGCGAGAGCAGATGAGACTGCCCCAACTGGCCAGTTGCTTTCTGCATGCGCAGATTGAACTGGTCGCGCAGCAAGCCGAGCAGTTGCTCGTTCAGCTGCTGTGCGGATTTTTCACGAAGTTCATTCGCTTTCATCACATCACCGTCCGTTTAACAAAGGAGGTGGCGAGCGGCAGCTTTGCAGCAGCCAGGGCGAAAGCCTCACGCGCCAGCTCTTCAGAAACACCCTCGATTTCATACAGGACTTTGCCTGGCTGAATCTGGGCAACCCAGTACTCCACGTTACCCTTACCTTTACCCATACGAACCTCGAGAGGCTTTTTGGAGATCGGCTTGTCCGGGAATACACGGATCCAGATCTTGCCGCCACGTTTTACGTGACGGGTCAGAGCACGACGCGCTGACTCGATCTGACGAGCGGTGAGACGACCACGAGCTACAGACTTCAGCGCGAACTCGCCGAAGCTGACTTTGCTACCGCGCAGTGCCAGACCACGGTTGTGGCCGGTCATCTGCTTGCGGAACTTCGTACGCTTAGGTTGCAACATTTGGCGTACCCCTTACTTAGCAGCTTTTTTACGAGGCGCTGGTGCTTGTGGCTTCAGCTCTTCTTGGCGACCACCAATTACTTCGCCTTTGAAGATCCAAACCTTTACACCGATCACACCGTAAGTGGTGTGAGCTTCGTAGTTGGCATAGTCGATGTCGGCACGCAGGGTGTGCAGTGGCACACGACCTTCGCGATACCATTCAGTACGTGCGATTTCAGCACCGCCGAGACGACCGCTCACTTGGATTTTGATGCCTTTGGCACCAATGCGCATGGCGTTCTGTACAGCGCGCTTCATGGCGCGACGGAACATTACACGACGCTCCAGCTGCTGAGCTACGCTCTGCGCAACCAGCATACCGTCGAGTTCCGGCTTGCGGATCTCTTCGATATTGATGTGCACAGGCACACCCATTTGCTTGGTCAGGTCCTGACGCAGTTTCTCAACATCTTCACCTTTCTTCCCGATAACGATACCTGGACGAGCGGTGTGGATGGTGATGCGTGCAGTTTGGGCCGGACGATGGATATCGATACGGCTTACGGACGCGCTTTTTAGTTTGTCTTGGAGGTATTCACGCACCTTCAGATCAGCGAACAAGTAGTCCGCATAAGTCCGACCGTCTGCGTACCAGACGGAGGTGTGCTCCTTGACGATTCCCAGGCGAATGCCAATGGGATGTACTTTCTGACCCATCTCTTCGACTCCGTTACTTGTCAGCAACCTTGACAGTGATATGGCAAGACCGCTTGACGATGCGATCAGCACGGCCTTTGGCACGTGGCATGATGCGCTTCAGCGAACGCCCTTCGTTGACGAAAACGGTGCTGACCTTCAGGTCATCAACGTCTGCGCCTTCGTTATGCTCGGCGTTGGCTACGGCCGACTCCAGCACTTTTTTCATGATCTCGGCGGCTTTCTTACTGCTGAAAGCCAACAGGTTGAGCGCTTCGCCCACCTTCTTCCCGCGGATCTGGTCGGCGACCAAGCGGGCTTTCTGGGCGGAGATTCGAGCGCCCGACAACTTAGCGGCTACTTCCATTTCCTTACCCCTTAACGCTTGGCTTTCTTGTCTGCCACGTGCCCGCGATAGTTGCGGGTACCGGCGAACTCGCCCAGTTTGTGGCCGACCATGTCTTCGTTTACGAGAACTGGGACGTGCTGACGACCGTTGTGTACTGCGATGGTCAGACCGACCATTTGTGGCAGGATCATCGAACGACGCGACCAAGTCTTAATTGGTTTGCGATCGTTCTTTTCCGCCGCCACTTCGATCTTCTTCAGTAGGTGAAGATCAATAAAAGGACCTTTTTTCAGAGAACGTGGCACTGTCGTATCCCTCTATTTACTTGCGACGACGGACGATCATTTTGTCGGTACGCTTATTACCACGAGTCTTCGCGCCCTTAGTCGGGAAGCCCCATGGCGATACCGGATGACGACCACCAGAGGTACGACCTTCACCACCACCATGTGGGTGGTCAACCGGGTTCATGGCAACACCACGAACGGTTGGGCGAACGCCACGCCAGCGTTTGGCACCAGCTTTACCCAGCGAACGCAGGCTGTGCTCGGAGTTCGAGACTTCGCCCAGGGTCGCACGGCACTCAGCCAGTACTTTACGCATTTCACCGGAACGCAGACGCAGGGTCACGTAAACGCCTTCACGAGCGATCAGCTGAGCCGAAGCACCAGCGGAACGAGCGATTTGTGCGCCCTTACCTGGCTTCAGTTCGATGCCGTGTACGGTGCTACCAACTGGAATGTTGCGCAGTTGCAGAGCGTTGCCCGGCTTGATCGGTGCCAGAGCACCTGCGATCAGCTGGTCGCCAGCGCTCACGCCTTTAGGGGCGATGATGTAGCGACGCTCGCCATCTGCGTACAGCAGCAGAGCGATGTGAGCAGTACGGTTTGGATCGTATTCGATACGCTCGACAGTGGCAGCGATGCCATCTTTGTCGTTGCGACGGAAGTCGACCAGACGATAATGCTGCTTATGACCACCACCAATGTGACGAGTGGTAATACGGCCATTGTTGTTACGACCACCAGACTTCGACTTTTTCTCGAGCAGCGGTGCGTGAGGAGCGCCTTTATGCAGCTCCTGGTTGACCACCTTGACCACAAAACGGCGGCCAGGGGAAGTCGGTTTGCATTTAACGATTGCCATGATGCACCCCTTCCTTACTCAGCACTGCTGCTGAAATCGAGATCTTGGCCTGGCTGAAGGGAGATAACTGCCTTCTTCCAGTCATTACGCTTGCCCAGACCGCGAGCGGTGCGCTTGCTCTTACCCAGAACGTTCAGGGTAGTAACACGCTCAACTTTCACGCTGAACAGGCTTTCGACGGCCTTCTTGATTTCCAGCTTGGTTGCGTCAGTAGCAACCTTGAAAACGAACTGGCCTTTCTTGTCTGCCAGAACCGTAGCCTTCTCGGAAACGTGCGGGCCAAGCAGAACTTTAAATACGCGTTCCTGGTTCATCCCAGCAGCTCCTCGAATTTCTTCACGGCCGACACGGTGATCAACACCTTGTCGTATGCGATCAGACTAACTGGATCGGAACCTTGCACGTCACGTACATCTACGTGCGGCAGGTTGCGAGCAGCCAGGTACAGGTTCTGATCAACAGCGTCCGACACGATCAGAACGTCGGTCAGGCTCATGTTGTTCAGTTTGCCCAGCAGGTCTTTGGTTTTCGGAGTTTCAACTGCGAAATCCTGAACCACGACCAGACGATCAGTACGCACCAGCTCAGCAAGGATGGAACGCATTGCTGCGCGGTACATCTTTTTGTTCAGCTTCTGGGAGTGATCCTGTGGACGAGCTGCGAAAGTGGTGCCGCCGCCGCGCCAGATTGGGCTACGGATAGTACCGGCACGAGCACGGCCAGTACCTTTCTGACGCCATGGGCGCTTACCGCCACCACGAACGTCGGAACGGGTCTTTTGCTGCTTGCTACCTTGACGGCCGCCGGCCATGTAGGCCACGACTGCTTGGTGAACCAGCGTCTCGTTGAATTCGCCGCCAAATGTCAGTTCGGAAACTTCGATCGCTTGAGCGTCATTTACATTTAATTGCATGTCAGCTTCCCCTTAACCGCGAGCCTTGGCTGCTGGACGTACAACCAGGTTGCCGCCAGTAGCGCCAGGAACAGCACCCTTGACCAGCAACAGATTGCGTTCAGCGTCCACGCGCACTACTTCCAGGGACTGCACGGTCACGCGCTCAGCGCCCATATGACCGGACATTTTTTTGCCCTTGAATACACGACCAGGAGTCTGGCACTGGCCGATAGAGCCTGGGACGCGGTGGGATACGGAGTTACCGTGGGTGTTATCTTGCCCGCGGAAATTCCAACGCTTGATCGTACCCTGGAAGCCTTTACCTTTGGACTGACCGGTTACATCAACCAGTTGACCAGCAGCGAAGATTTCAGCGTTGATCAGATCGCCGGCCTGGTACTCGCCTTCTTCAAGGCGGAATTCCATTACGATACGACCAGCGGCAACGTTCGCCTTGGCGAAGTGGCCAGCCTGAGCAGCTGTTACACGGGAAGCACGACGCTCGCCGACAGTGACTTGCACTGCACGATAGCCATCGGTTTCTTCAGTTTTGAACTGGGTGACGCGATTCGGCTCGATCTCAATGACCGTGACCGGAATGGAGACACCTTCTTCGGTGAAAATACGGGTCATACCCGCTTTACGACCGACTACACCAATAGTCATGTTGTAAACCTCATGAGTGTACGGGGCTTTCACCCGCTATGGCCGCCCATTTCAGAGCGTTACACGACCAAGACCGAGTCTTAGCCGAGGCTGATCTGCACTTCCACACCGGCCGCAAGATCAAGCTTCATAAGTGCATCAACGGTTTTATCCGTTGGCTGGACGATGTCCAGAACGCGCTTATGAGTGCGGATCTCGTACTGGTCACGCGCGTCTTTGTTGACGTGCGGGGAAACCAGAACGGTGAACCGCTCTTTACGGGTAGGCAGTGGAATTGGACCACGCACTTGAGCACCAGTACGTTTCGCGGTTTCCACGATTTCCTGGGTTGATTGGTCGATCAGGCGATGGTCAAAAGCCTTCAACCTGATACGGATTTGCTGATTTTGCATTGGATTTCAGACTCCGGCTGCTATTCCCACCGGGCGCAATACGCCCGTTAAAAGGAGGCGCAATTCTATAGACGCCCCAGATAGGTGTCAACCCAATAAAAAAGCCCCCGCTAAGCGGGGGCTTTTTCAACTCATCGAAGCTGACTCAATAAAGAGATCACTCGATGATTTTAGCTACGACGCCAGCACCAACGGTACGGCCGCCTTCACGGATTGCGAAACGCAGACCGTCTTCCATAGCGATGGTTTTGATCAGGGTAACAGTCATCTGAATGTTGTCACCTGGCATTACCATTTCAACGCCTTCTGGCAGCTCGCAGTTACCGGTCACGTCAGTAGTACGGAAGTAGAACTGTGGACGATAGCCTTTGAAGAACGGAGTGTGACGACCGCCTTCTTCCTTGCTCAGAACGTAAACTTCTGCGGTGAACTTGGTGTGCGGCTTAACCGAACCCGGCTTAACCAGAACCTGACCACGCTCAACGTCGTCACGCTTGGTACCACGCAGCAGAACGCCGCAGTTCTCGCCAGCACGACCTTCGTCCAGCAGCTTGCGGAACATCTCAACACCGG